>DLOZ01000003.1:13773-87910 GCA_002479765.1 Sphingomonadales bacterium UBA7471
TCGCGGCTCATGCCGGGCTTGCGCGCGACACCAGCGGTGACGATGATAACGTCGGCGCCAGCGATGTCGGCATAATCATTGGTGCCCGTAATCTTGGCATCAAAGCCTTCGACCGGACCGCATTGCGACAGGTCAAGCGCCTTGCCCTGGGGAATACCTTCAACAACGTCGAACAAGACGATGTCGCCGAGGCCTTTCAATGCTGCGAGGTGAGCAAGCGTGCCGCCGATATTACCGGCGCCAATAAGCGCAATTTTTTTGCGAGCCATACAAAACTGTCCTTCCCTTAGGGCTTTTTAGCGGAATTGCGGCGTCGTTACGCCGAATCGCTGTGGATAACAACCCAATAAAGGCCCAAAGTTAAGGCTTTTTCTGATAACAGTTCGCAATAGCGATAGCGGGTGAAGTGCACCCTGTCAGTTACCCGCGACCCGCCGCAACATTTCCATCCAGATGGGGACTTGGCCATGGAATCCCTCGGCCCAGACGCGTTCATCTAGACCATGCGCGCCCTCTTTCTGTCCGACGATGCTCCAAAGCCCACCAAATCCATAAACGGGAATGCCGGCGGACCGTAAAAACGCGCCGTCGGTAGCGCCCGCCGATTGGAATGGCAGAACGGGCGCGTTGGGAAAGCGGGTTGCGACAGCGGCCCGATAGGCTTGGACTATGTCATCGCGCATCGGTGATGGTGCGGTTTCGGGTGTTTGCGATCCTTCAACGGCGGATACCGTGACATCCGGCCCTGAAAGCGCTTGCAATTGCTGCCGGACATCCTCTGTTTTGACGCTTGGAAAAATGCGGCAGTTCACATTGGCTTCCGCCTTTTGGGGCAAGGCATTTGGTGCGTGACCGCCCGACAACATCGTTGCAACACAGCGCGTGCGCGTGCTTCCGGGGTCCATCGTTTCTAACAGATCGGCGGTTTCGCGATCTTGGGGATCGGCAAGATATCTGCGCAACAGCTCTCCAAATTGGCCACTATCGCCTTTTGCCAGCATCTCGAAACTGGCGCGTGTGGCATCGTTAATCATGGCTGGAAAGCGATGACGCTCCACTGCGGTAAGTGCATTGGCCAGCGCATAAATCGCGTTGTCCGGACGCGGCACGCTGCTGTGCCCGCCACGGTTCACAGCAGTCAGCCGGAAATCGGCGTAGGTTTTCTCCGCAATCTGAATGCCGAAGCCTTCAACGCGGCCATCAGGGAAAACCGAACCGCCGCCTGCATCGCCATTTAGGGCATATTCAGCGTCAATAAGGTCGCGCCATTCGTTTGCCGCGCGCCGTGCACCGTTGCCGATCGTCTCTTCATCGCCGGTAAACAGCACAATGATATCGCGCGTCGGTTCAAACTTTTCTGCGCGCAAATATTGCAGGGCAAGGACGATACCGGTCAACGCCGCCTTATTGTCGTTTGACCCGCGACCCAGATAATAGCCGCCCTCTTCGCGAAACTTAAATGGCGGATATTTCCAATCGCTTGCTTTGGCGGCGACGACATCCATGTGCGCCATCAGCAAAATAGGCTTTTTGCCCGACGGCTTGGCTGCGGGCCAACGGACAATCATTGTCTGGGTATTGTCATGATCCTTGACGATCACGTTCGTGATGCCAGCCTTGCGGAACTCCGCCGTCAATAATGCGGTCAGCTTCTTAAATTCGGCAGGCTGTCCCTCAACGGTAGGAATTTCGACGATCTTTGCAAAGAGCGCACGTTCCGATGCTATTTTCGATGCAGCTGTTTGCGCATGTGCAGCGGTTGTCAGGGCCAACATGCCTGCCAACAAAAACGTGCTCCGTCCGATCATCTTTTCTCTCCTTTATGCAATGCTAGCGCGCGCCGTGGCCTTCCGCCAGATAATCTTCCGACTGCATTTCCATCAGCCGCGATACGGTACGGTCAAATTCAAAACGCCCGTCGCCTATCGGGTAAAGCTGGTCAGGAACGGCATCTGCGCTCGCCAAAAACTTCACGCGATATTCGTACAAGGCATCGATCAGCGTCACAAATCGCGCGGCTTCATTGCGGTTGTGCGGCCCAAGCACGGGAATGCCCACCATCAAAACGGTGTGGAACCGCCGCGCAATCGCAAGATAATCGGAGGCACCACGGGCCTCCGCGCACAGACGCTTGAACGAGAAAACGGCGACACCCTTCAGCGCCTTTGGCACATGCAGCATCCGACCGCCGCCCACGTCGAGTTCTAACGAGGGGACATGTGCGCGGTCCTCGGGCGGGTAATCCGTCATGCGGAAGAATGTTTCCGAAAGCGCGGCCGTCGCTTCGGCGCCATTGGGTACCAGCCAGGTTTTGGCATTGCCCAAACGGTCGCGCCGATAATCTGTCGGGCCATCGAGCGCAAAAATATCCAGCCTGTCTTTGATCAACGCGATGAACGGCAAAAACAGTTGGCGGTTGAGGCCATCCTTATACAGGTCATCGGGGTGCCGGTTCGACGTTGTGACCACCGTGACGCCTGCCGCAATCAATCCCGCAAAAAGCCGCGACATAATCGCTGCGTCGGCCATGTTGTTGACGACCATTTCGTCAAAGCACAGCAACCGCGCTTCATCCGCCAGTGCCGCGACCACGGGCGGAATAGGATCGCCTTTCTCTTTTGCGCGCTCAACCTTTAGCCGCGCGTGAATATCCAGCATAAACTCGTGGAAATGGGCACGACGTTTCCGCTTGATCTGCACGCTGTCAAAAAACAGGTCCATGAGCATGGATTTCCCGCGCCCAACGCCACCCCATAAATATAATCCGCGCGCCGGGTCAGGCTTGCGTCCCAAGAAACGCCACATTGTGCTTCCGCGGGGCGGCACAGCCTCAAGCTCTGCTTGCACTTTAGCCAGCGCCAAAACGGCTTTGGCTTGATCAACATCGGGCTTCAGTTCGCCTGCACTGACAAGGGCTGCGTGCCGATCCGTGACCGAGACTGCCATCATTTCTGACTGGGTTTTCGGATTGTCCCTGAAAACGCGGCGACGCGGGACTCGCCTTGCGAGACAATGCCGCGCATGAACAGCAGGCGCCCCGTTTCTTTCAAAAGTTCGACCTCTGCTTCAAGTGGCTCGCCGATTACGCCGGCACCAATGAACTGCACCGATAGGTCGAGCGTAACGGCAGCGCCTGCCTCAATCAGGCCAAACATCCGCGATGCGCCAAACATGGCCACGTCAATAAAGCCAAGCGTGACGCCGCCATGCACAGCGTCGCGCAAGTTGCTGTGGCGGTGTTCGGGAAACATGCGCAGGCGTGCTTTATGATGCCCTTCACTGCGCACCAGCATTTTACCAAGCACCGTGCCATTATAGCGCGTGGCATCGGTCATCTGCCAGTTTAGCCAACCGGGATTGTCCGGATCCGGACTGCTATCAAAAGCGGGTGTGTCCAACTGCCATCCCTTCTCTTAAAGGTGGCGTTCGGCAACCATCTTTTTGGTTTCAGCAATGGCCTTTGCCGGGTTCAGACCCTTGGGGCATGCGTTCGCGCAGTTCATGATCGTGTGGCAGCGATACAGACGGAAGGGATCTTCCAACTCATCCAAACGCTCACCGGTCATTTCGTCACGGCTATCGGCCAACCAGCGATAGGCCTGAAGCAAGATGGCTGGGCCCAAAAACTTGTCGCTGTTCCACCAATAAGACGGGCAGCTTGTCGAACAGCATGCGCACAAGATGCACTCATACAGGCCATCCAGCTTTGCACGGTCTTCCGGCGACTGAAGGCGCTCCTTGCCCGATGGTTCAGGCGTAACCGTCTGCAGCCATGGCTTGATCGACGCATATTGCGCATAAAAATGTGTAAAATCAGGAACGAGGTCCTTGATAACTTCCATATGCGGCAGCGGAGTCAGTGTGACTTCGCTTTTGCAATCTTCGATTGCCGTGGTGCACGCGAGGCCATTTTTGCCGTCGATGTTCATCGAGCATGAACCACAAATGCCTTCGCGGCATGAACGGCGGAATGTCAGCGACGAATCCTGCTCGCCCTTCATCTTGATTAGCGCGTCGAGGACCATTGGGCCGCAGGATTCGGTGTCGACTTCAAAGGTGTCGTAACGCGGGTTTTCGCCACTGTCGGGATCGTAACGATATACCCTGAATTTCTTGACTTTCCCGTCGGTTTTCGCGGCGTGAACAGTGCCCTTTTGGACCTTGCTGTTCTTTGGGAGGAAGAAATCGGCCATATCAATATCCTGCTGTCGTCGTGACGTGTAATTCCATATCTGCCAAACGCCCTAACCAAGCGTTTGTGCAATCACAAGCCCTCAACTGCGTCCGTTCGAGTTGCTTTTTCTGCAAGTCGGACGCGCAGCTTGTCGATTTTGCGGCCATCCATATCCACAACTTCAAAATGCCAACCTTGGTCGCGGAAGGATTCGCCCTCTTCGGGCAAGTGCCGCAAGATGTGTAGGACATGGCCGGCAGCGGTCGCGTAATCGCGGTCTTCGGGCAGATCAATCGACAGCGCGTCGGCCATTGCGTCGGCGGACATTGCGCCCGACACGAGCATGGAGCCATCGTCCAATGTGATGATGTTCGGCGCGCTACCTTGCGCCTGATCCGACGCAAATTCGCCCGCAATCGCCGCCAAAAGGTCGTTGGGCGTGACGATTCCTTCAAAATGCCCATATTCATCATGAACCAGCAGCATCGGCACATCAGACGAACGCAGAATTTCGAGTGCGTCCATGGCGTCAAGTTGATCGGGGATGATTTCCGCGCGACGCATCAAGCTGCGGATATCCAGACTTTCCCCGCGAATCTGCGCAGCAACGATATCGCGTGATTGGACAACGCCAATGATATCGTCACCATCTTCGCCGGTGACGGGCAGCCGCGTGTGCAGCGAATTTAACAGCGAATCGCGGACATCATCTTCAGACGCATCCGCCGCAATACGGTCGACGTCGGTCCGTGGCGTCATGACCTCACGCACCGGACGGTCGGCCAGCCGCACAACGCCGGCGATGACCTTATGTTCATGCTCTTCAATGATGCCTGCATGGGTCGCCTCGGCGAACACCATACGCAATTCCTCGGCACTCAGTGCGTCACGGGTATCGCGGCGCAGCCCAAGTGCACGGAATATGGTCGCGCTGGATGTATCAAGGGTCCAGACAATCGGGGCGGTCACGCGTGCCAGCATCTCCATTGGCCGCGCCATGGTGATGGCGATTCTTTCGGGCGCAATGAGCGCAAATTGCTTCGGGACCAGTTCGCCGACCACCAAGGATGCGTAAGTCGTGATGCTGATGACAAGCCCGAAACCCAAAGTTTCAGCCCATTCCTTGCCTATGCCCAAAAGAGCGATGCGCTCGGCCACTGGCCCGCCCAGCGTAGACCCGGAATACGCACCGGCGATAATACCAATGAGTGTGATGCCGATCTGTACGGTGGACAGAAACTTGCCGGGGTCTCGTCCCAACCGAAGGGCGGCCGCTGCGCCGCGCTTTCCGTCTTCCGCCATGGCCTTTAGTTTTGCTGTGCGCGCCGAAACGATGGCAAGTTCAGACATGGCAAACACACCGTTCAGGGCAATGAGAGCCAATATCGTTGCGGCATCAAACCACGGGAAAGGATGAAGAGGTTCCATAGGGACCAGATTCCCATAGTGCCAACGCCAGCGCTTTGGCAACAAAATGCCGCAAAATCTGTTATCATTAAAGGATGCAACCCGGCCAATAATAATCGCAGGTTCATCATGGGTGTCGCTTATGGGACATCTTAGCTGAAAGGGAAAATGATGAAGAAAAATCAATTGATAACGCTGTCGCTCATGGCCGCCATGCTGCCATTATCGGCATGTGTGACGGATCCGGAAACCGGCCAGCGCACGATTTCGAAGGCGGCACTTGGTGGCGTTGGCGGCGCACTGGGTGGATATTTGCTTGGTGACCTTATTGGCGGCCGTCGTGATCGCACGGAAAAGATTGTTGGCGCAGGTATTGGCGCTTTGGCCGGTGCGGGTGTTGGCTATTATATGGACGAACAGGAAAGAAAGCTGCGTCAGCAAACCGCGGGTACGGGTATCAACGTTATTCGCGATGGCGACAATCTCGTCCTCGATATGCCTTCCGAAGTGACCTTTGGCCTCGATAGCGCGAACATTGATGCGGGTTTCCGCAATACGCTGGATCAGGTTGCATCGACGCTGACGCAATATGAAAAAACCTATGTCGACGTCATGGGCCACACCGATTCCACCGGGTCGGATGCCTATAACCAGTCGCTATCGGAACGCCGTGCGTCGGCGGTTGCAAGCTATCTAACCTCGCGTGGCGTGCAGCCAGCGCGTCTTGCAACGCGTGGTTATGGTGAGAGCCAGCCAAAGGCGAGCAATCTGGACGAAGCCGGTCGCGCGGCGAACCGCCGTGTCGAAATCCGACTGGTACCTGTTACTCAGGGATAATGCGGATTTAAACGGCAACACCCTGAAGCAATTTGGGCAGCGCGCCACTTTCGCCCCGCGCCTCGGCCATGAAAAATGCCTTTGCCGGGGCAGCGCGTTGCACCATGGCCATTCCGAAACGCCGGACCGCCGACGCGGTTTTGCCGGGAATGGAAAAAAGGCGGTTCAAGCCATCGGTCGATACCGCGATCAGCAACGTATCAATGCTGCGCCACCGGCTATAGCGATCCAGCAATTGCGCATCGCCAAAATCCAGACCCAGCCGCATTCCGTCGACCAATACTTCGGTCAGCGCTGCAACGTCGCGCAGGCCAAGGTTCAACCCCTGACCCGCGATGGGGTGAATGCCATGCGCGCTGTCGCCAATCAGCACCAGCCGTTCCGCCGTGATGTTGGCCGCATGGTGGAACCCAAGCTTGTAAGAAGACAAAGGCGCGGCGATCTCAACTGCACCCAATATGCCGCCCATCGCCTTTTCCAGCTCCGCGGCATATCCACGCGGCGATAATTTCATATATCCCGGCGCATCTGCGGCATCGACCGACCAAACGATGGCTGAACGGTGCCGCCCGTCGTCCGCATCCAACATCGGCAAGACGGCAAATGGGCCTGACGGATAAAAAATCTCGTAAGCGATGTTGTTATGCGAATGTTCGTGGAAGATCGCACCGACCATGGCGCTATGGTCATATTGCCAGTGCGCAATATGGATCCCCATTTCCTCGCGCGTCTGGCTCTGCCGCCCTTCGGCGACAATCATCAGATCAGCGGTCAAAACTTTGCCATCATCCAAATGCACGGAGGACCGCCCTGAATCCTGTGATTTGTGGGTGATGTTGGCGGGCATGTGCAATTGGATCGCGTCGCTTTCCAGCGCCGCATTGTACAACACGCCGCGCAAGAAGCGGCTTTCAAACATTTGGCCCAAGAAGCCGTCGTCTTCGGCTGGTGCGAAATCCAGCGATCCGGGCTTCAGGCTATCGCTCACCCAAATTTTTTCAATCGGGCAGCCTTTTCCCGCCAATGCGTCGCCCAATCCAATGGCTTCGAACAGTTTATAGCTCGAGCTCGATATGGCAAAAGTGCGGCCGTCAAAGCCGGCTTGCAGCATGCTGGCCTGATCGGCGCGGTCAATGACATGGCTGGTGATGCCATGTGCAGCCAATGCCAGTGCTTGCGTAAGCCCGATGAGCCCGCCGCCGATAATGATGACGTCTGCTTTGTGATTCATATTGCCCCTATGCCGCAACAAATAGGCGGACTCAAAGGAGGATTTTGACCGTAGCCCTTCCGTGTTGGCAGCAATCTTCAACCTGTAATACTTGACGGCGAGTCCAGCGACGGCGAAAAGGGGGCGTTCGGCCGTTGGCGGCTACCCATATATGGCAATATAATCATGGCCTCGCGCATTTCTAAATTTACGTCAAAAACGAACATGGCCAATTGGCGGAATATGATGCGCGCGTCGCTGATCCGTAGCAGCACCTTGTTTGGTGCCGCTGTGCTTGGCCTGTTTGCGGTGTTTTATGGCTTTGCGGTGCTGAGCTATTCGGCTGGCGATGCGGCATTCAATAGCGCTGCTGCAGATGTGCAGCACAATTGGATGGGCCAAAGCGGCGCTTATGTGTCCGACATCGTCCTGTTTCTCTTTGGCGTTCCGGCCATTTTCCTGTTCCCGTTGATGCTGGTGTTTGCACGACGCTTGTGGCGGGCCGTCCCGCAGCCGCAGTGGAAACGCCAGCTGACATTATGCCTGTGCGGCATGCTGCTGATCGGGTTTGGCATGGCCTATTGGCAGCACGGCAGCGACATCGGCTTGCCCGCTGGATGGGGCGGCGCGATTAATTTGCTGTTGGCAAATGCCGCCGTCGCACTTGTTGGTCAAATCCACGGCGTATTTGGCACTATATTGCGGGTTCTTCTGATTGTGGGCAGCTTAAGTGGCGGTGTGGCTTTGGCTATTCGCGCGCTTGAGCTTGAGCGTCCGCTGTTCCGTATTCCTACGCTGGCCATGCCTAAATTTTCAGGCATCAAAAACGATCTGGGTGCCTTTGACGCAGACGATTTGGATGTTGCCCAAATTATCGAGCCAAAGCCGCCGCGAAAGGCTGTCGAGCCCGAACTCCGTAAGCCCCCCGTGATTGAAGACCGCACGTTGGCGCCGAAAAAAGCCGCGTTCTCAACCGGTGCGCGGCAGGGCGATTTCTTTGGCAGCTTTGTTTTACCGTCGCTTGACCTGCTGGATCCGCCGCCCACCATTTCAGTGCCAAAGCTTGATAAAACTGCGCTGGAAGCAAATGCACGCTTGCTGGAATCGGTGCTGGATGACTTTCACGTCAAAGGACAGATTGTTGCGGTGCGTCCAGGACCGGTGGTTACGATGTACGAGTTGGAGCCTGCAGCCGGCATCAAATCCAGCCGCGTTATCCAGCTCGCAGAAGATATTGCGCGTAACATGTCGGCTTTGTCTGCGCGTGTTTCGACGATACCGGGCCGCACCGTCATGGGTATTGAACTGCCCAACGCCCATCGCGAGGCTGTGGTGTTTCAGGAAATGGTCGGATCCGACGCCTTTGCCGATCAAAAGGGCGCTTTGCCGATAATTTTGGGTAAGAATATCTCCGGCGATCCCGTCATCGCCGATCTCGCGCCGATGCCGCATTTGTTGGTCGCAGGAACAACCGGCTCAGGTAAGTCGGTTGGCCTCAATTGCATGATATTGTCGCTGCTCTATCGTCTGACGCCGGACCAGTGCCGGATGATCATGATCGATCCCAAGATGCTCGAGTTGAGCAGCTATGACGATATTCCGCATCTGTTGTCGCCTGTTGTAACGGAGCCTGCCAAAGCCATTCGCGCGCTCAAATGGGCGGTTGAGCAGATGGAAGAACGCTACCGGATGATGTCATCGCTGGGCGTGCGCAACCTTGCAAACTTCAACGAAAAAGTGCGCGGGGCAAAGGCAAAGGGCGCGCCTTTGGGCCGTAAGGTGCAAATTGGCTATGACCCGATGACGGGCCAGCCGCAATATGAGGAAGAAAGCTTGGCCTATGAGCCAATGCCGCAGATCGTCATCATCGTGGACGAGCTGGCGGACCTTATGATGACCGCGGGCAAGGAGGTCGAATTCCTTATCCAACGCCTCGCGCAAAAGGCGCGTGCCGCAGGCATTCACCTTATCATGGCGACGCAGCGGCCATCGGTTGATGTTATCACCGGCGTCATCAAGGCGAATTTGCCCACGCGTATTTCGTTCCATGTGACCTCGAAAATTGATAGCCGCACCATATTGGGCGAACAGGGTGCCGAGCAGCTGTTGGGAAAGGGCGACATGCTGTATATGGCGGGCGGACGCGGGCTAACGCGTATCCATGGTCCGTTTGTCTCCGATGATGAGGTCCGCCGCGTGGCAGACCATTGGCGCGGCCAAGGGCAGCCCGAATATATCCAGGCGGTGACCGAAGAACCCGAAGATGGCGGTTTCGACTTTGGCGGAATGGGCGGCGACGACAACGAGGAAGACGCGCAATATCGCAAGGCGTGCCAGATCGTGTTTGAAAGCCAAAAGGCATCGACGAGCTGGATTCAGCGTCAGCTGCGGATTGGTTATAACAGCGCAGCCCGGTTGATTGATCGTATGGAAGAAGATGGCTTCATCACCGCGCCGAACCATATTGGCCGCCGCGAAGTGCTGCGTGATCGGACCGGTGAGCCGCTGTAGACGTTAAGACGGGGTTCAAGGGGGTTGCCCTAGCAGCAATTGAGCCCCTCCCAAGGAAACCAGAATGACCTTTCGAAATTACGTCGTAATGCTCACGCCCGTTGCCTTAATTGCAGCCGCGCCCTCAACTGCGCAATCGCAGGCGGATCGCATGGCGCGCGTAACCCAGCATATGCAGATGGTGGGCACAATGACGGCCAACTTCACCCAGACGGATCGCAACGGCGGGGCGGTAACGGGCAAGCTTTTGCTCAAGCGCCCCGGCCATGTGCGTTTTGAATATCAAAAAGATGTGCCGTTGTTGATCGTTGCCGATGGGCGCGCGCTGACCATGATCGATTATGAAGTGAAACAAGTGCAGCGCTGGCCAATCCGTAATAGCCCGCTCGCCGCGTTGCTTGACCCGGGAAAGGATTTGGCGCGCTTTGGCAAGCTGGTTCCCACATCGACCGATGATGTCATCAGTGTCGAAGTTCGCGACCCGAAGCGCCCTGAATATGGCACCATCACAATGATATTCGTCAACAAGCCCGGCGCGCCGGGTGGATTGACGCTGAACGGATGGGTTGCACTTGATTCCAAAAACAATCGTACAAGCATCCGGCTCAGCAACGTTACCTATAATGGCGCCATCGCCGACAGCGCATTTTCATGGAAAGACCCACGGCCCGTCCGACGGAAATCTTAAAATCGGTCGACGAACCGATGCTGATGACGGACAAGCTGCCGAGCTGAACGGTTTCGTTCATCTGAACGACAGGAAAGTCATCCTATACATCAATCGTCAGCGATTGAGAGTTCGTGTGGTTTTCCCCCTGTTGCCCACGACGTTAAATCGTCGCTGAAACCCGCGTGACGAACGCAAGCTTAGCCCTCATCCCAAATGCCCCCGGGATGAGGGCTTTGCTTTTTTGGCATGGATTTCACTTCACCGACTTGCCCCTGCCGCTTCTGGCATATAGGGCCATATTCTTATGTCCCAGACCATCCGTATCGCCTCGTGGAATATCAATTCGGTTCGCGCCCGCATCGACATTGTCGAACGCTATCTGAAAGAAGAAGCGCCCGACGTCCTGTGCCTGCAGGAAACCAAAGTCATCGACAGCCTTTTTCCGGAGGGATTGTTTCGGCAACTTGGTTATCGCCATATGGTTTTGAATGGCCAGCCGATGCATCACGGTGTCGCGATTGTCAGCAAGCTGCCTTTAATCAACCGCCGCGTTGAAGATTGGCAGGCGAATGGCGAAGCGCGGCATGTGGGTGCGGAGCTGAATGTCGACGCCGCGAAGGGCGTGCGAATCGACAATGTCTATATTCCGGCTGGCGGCGAAGTTCCCGACAGCGAAGTGAACTCCAAATTCGGACAAAAGCTTGGGTTCCTCTCGCGCATGACCGAGTGGTCGCGTGCGGTCACCAGCCCGACCATATTGACGGGTGATTTTAATGTTGCCCCGCTTGAGCATGATGTTTGGAGCCATAAACAACTCGTCAATGTTGTCAGCCACACCAAGATTGAATGTGAACATCTTGCCGCGATTAAGGAAGCCGCGGACTGGGTTGATCTCGCGCGGCACTTTGTCGAACCGTCGAAGAAGCTTTACACATGGTGGAGCTACCGCGCACAGGATTGGGAGACATCGGACCGTGGCCGCCGGCTTGACCATATGTGGGTGACGCCTGACTTGAAGGAAAAGGCCAAGTCGCATGTGGTGCATAAGCATGTGCGCGGATGGGGCAAGCCATCTGACCATGCGCCCATCGTCACGGAATTTGCCTTTTGAACGGTACGCCCGCAATTGAGGGCGATGCCCGCCGTGCGGCGCTGGCCATTGACGCGCTGCGTCGTGGCTGGGCCATCAATGTCGAACATCTGGGCCAAGCCCTTTGTCTTTTGCCGATAGAAACCGCACGTGACGTTGCGGGTGCGCACGCGATCCTGCTGTCTGCCAGCCGCGCGGCCACATTGAAACTCATGAACCAGCGCGCCGCCGCCGATACCGCTTTGCCGGTTATGATAAAGGCGCCAGCTGACCTTGATTTCAACCTGGCATCGGCGGTGGCCGATCCAACGCTCGATTTGCGTTACCCGATGAAGGGGCCGTTTGAAGCATTGGCCCTCGTCGATGGACCATCTGCTGCTGCGGCTATTGAGCTTGCGCGGCTTGCCGGACTGCTTCCCGCCTTTTTGGTGTTGCTGGATTCGGGAAGTGCGTCAGCGACCGTATCCCCGCAGGATGTCGCTGCGTTTGACGATAGCGGCGCGCTGCACATTGCGGCGCGTGCACGGCTGCCGGTTGCTGCAAATGTCGATGCTGAAATCGTCGCATTTCGAACGGATGTGGACGCGTCAGACCATGTCGCGTTGCTCATCGGCAAACGCGATGGCACGCCGCCTGTTGTCCGGTTGCATAGCGAGTGCCTGACGGGTGATGTCCTTGGCAGTCTGAAGTGCGATTGCGGCCCTCAATTGCACGAAGCGTTACAGCAAATCTCCGACGCCAATTGGGGCATACTTTTATATTTGCGTCAGGAAGGCCGGGGTATTGGCCTGATCAACAAATTGCGTGCCTATGCGCTGCAGGATCAGGGATTTGATACCGTCGATGCAAATACCCGATTGGGCTTTGCCATTGACGCCCGCGATTTTTCGGTCGCGGCCCGTATGCTGGAACTGCTTTGCATATCCAACGTTCGGTTGCTGACGAACAATCCTGAAAAGGTTGAAGGCCTTAAGTCTGCAGGCATATCTGTCGAAGAGCGACTGCCGCTAAAAATCGCGGCCAACCCGCATAATGCGCATTATCTCGAAACGAAAAAGAGCCGCACGGGTCACGCGCTTTAGCTGCTTGCCGCAAATTGCAGGCAGTTTTCGATGCCCGGACGCTCGACGACCTTGCTATTTGAACCTTATTGCGGTTCGCGAACGCCCTCTTCGTCGCGTGACGATCTGGGTTCGCGGCGCCCGATAGCGCGCTCGATAAATGTGTCATCCAAAGGTTCGGGCTCGGTCGCTGGCATTGCACCGGGATCGCCAAGCTCGGGGTCGCCCTCAATCGGCATGCCATTTTCGTCGAGCAGCAATCCCTCTTCCCCTTCGCCAAGCAAAAAATCTTCGCCTTCTAACTGTTCGGGGAAGGTTACTTCGGTCGCAAAATTTTCCACCGGTCGGCCCGATACTGCAACCCGCATATAGGCTGCCCATGCTTGCGCTGGCGCACGGCCGCCTTCTAATCCGCCGATCGCACGCGCATCATCGCGGCCCATCCAGACGCCGGTTGTCAAACCACTCGAAAAGCCAAGGAACCAGCCGTCCTTGTTGCTGCTCGTGGTACCTGTTTTTCCTGCGACGGGACGGCCGATATTTGCTGCGCGCCCTGTGCCCGTTGCAACCGCGGTCTGCATGAGGTCCGTCATGGCAGCAGCGACCCAGTCTTCGACCAATTGCACGGATCTGGCGGGCTTTGCCGTATATAAAATCTCGCCATCAATGGTGGTGACTTTGGAGATGCCATAAGGCGTAATGCTGCGGCCATTGGAACCGACGGATGCAAATGCCTGCGTCATGTCGATAACGCGGGTTTCCGATGTCCCAAGCACCATCGACGGCTGCGTGTTGATGGGGGTCGTTATGCCAAAACGGCGCGCCATGTTGGCAATGCTGCTGGTGCCAACCTCTTGCCCCAATTGTGCCGCGACAGTGTTTTTCGAATATGCAAATGCCGTCCGCAGTGAAATTTCACCTGCGTACTGGTCGTTGCTGTTTTTGGGTTGCCAGCCTTCGATTTCAACGGGCTTATCTTCCACCATGTCTTCGGGACGGAACCCGGCCTCCAACGCGGCCAAGTAGACGAACAATTTCCAAGCTGAGCCTGGTTGCCGGACTGCGGTGACCGCACGGTTATAATTGCTGGTGACATAATCGGTGCCGCCAACCATCGCTTTAACTGCGCCATCGCGGTCAATCGACACCAGCGCACCTTGCGCGCCGCGCGGTGCGTTGGCCGCTATCGCGGCCGTTGCCGCGCGCTGCATTTTCAGGTCAAGCGTGGTCCACACATCAATGGGTTTTTCGGTTTCGTCAATCAGGCCATCCAATAGTGGCAAAACCCAATCGGTGAAATAGCGCACGCTGTCTTGCGGTTGCTGTTTCGCCATTTTCACGTCTGCCGGCTTTACTTGTGCGGCTTCGGCAGCGGAAATCATTCCGGCATCTTGCATGACTCCGACCACCACCGTGGCGCGGTCAATCGCAGCCTGTGCATCTGCTGTTGGTGAATAATGCGATGGCGCCTTTACAAGGCCCGCAATGATTGCGGCTTCGGCGAGGCTCAGATCTTCCGCGCCATGATCGAAGAATTTCCGGCTCGCCGCATCAACACCATAAGCACCGCCGCCGAAATAGACCTTGTTCAGATATAATTCGAGTATTTGGTCCTTCGAAAATTTCGTTTCCATCGCCAGCGCAAGGATGACCTCGCGGATTTTGCGCCCGAATTCCTTGTTGCTGTTCAGGTAAATGTTGCGGGCCAGCTGCTGCGTGATTGTTGAGCCACCTTGGGTCCAGCGTCCGTCAATTGCACGCACGTAAAGCGACCGCGTGATTCCAATAGGGTCTACACCCGGATGGATATAAAAGCGCCGGTCTTCAACCGCGACCATCGCGTCCTTCATTTCAGACGGCAGCTGATCAATGTCCAGCCATCGGCCGAAACTTGGCCCAAGTGATTGGATAACGGTGCCATCGGCAGCACGGACGCGGATCATCTGGCCATTGGGCGATGCCTTTAAATCTTCAAAACTGTCGATTTCGCCGCGGGCGATGGCGACAAAAATACCCAACACCATGACGCCAAGCAGCGCCGCGATAGCCCCGGCTTTGATGATACGTAAAATCCACGTTTCCATTGGGCGACGTTCTTTCGAAATCTTGCGCGCGCGTGCCATTGTGCAGGGTGTTAATCGGTCGCGGACTCGCCGACAAGCGTGTTCTTATTCGGGGTCGAATGTCAGCGCTGCGCTGTTGATGCAGTAGCGCAGCCCTGTTGGCCCCGGACCGTCGGGAAATACATGGCCCAAATGCCCTTCACAGGCCGCACAACGCACCTCGGTACGGACCATGCCGTGCGAAACATCTATATGCTCATCAATGGCTTCATCGTCGGCAGGCGCGGTAAAGCTTGGCCAACCCGAACCGCTGTCAAATTTTGTGTCAGATGCAAAGAGAGTCGTGCCGCATCCGGCGCAGCGGAATTCGCCTACGCGCTTTTCATCGGTCAATTTGCCCGCAAAGGCGCGTTCTGTTCCAGCCTCACGCAGAACATGATATTGAATGGGGTCCAATTCTGCGCGCCATTGGGCGTCGGACTTGATAATTTTTTCCATGAAACGGCCTTTCGTTGCTGCGGATGTGGGCCTGTTTGCCATCGGGTTCAAGAGGCCAGTTTAACAGATATTTTACCATGTTTGACATATGCCGTGCAGGCTATGACAAGACCGGGTCGTAAGCTACGCGCGTTTGGGGCGTTGGGGCTATTGCCGTTGCTGCTTGCGGCGGGAGAGGGAAGCTGTCTGCTGTGCGCAGGCGGCGATGCGCCAACTGCATTAACCGAAACCGAACGCAGCGTTCCGCTTTCCATCGAAATCATAACGAAACTGGACTTTAGCCGTGCAGCCTTGCCCGCTTCGGGGGGCGGCCAAATCGAACTGGATCCGCAAAGCGGCAACAAACGCGTTGTCGGCGGAATGATCGACTTGGGCGGAGCAGCATTGGCAGGAACCGCTATCGTCACCGGTGAGCCCGGCCGCATTGTTCGTATCGATATGCCCACCAGCGCGCGTATGACATCGGCCGCAGGCGGCGTTGTCGAAATCATTGGCTTACGCACCAGCCTGATAGGCGCGCCAAGGCTTGATTCCACAGGGCGGCTGGAATTTTCCTTCGGGGGCACGTTGGTTGTGCGGGGGAATGTGTCGGGCACATTCCGCACGCGCATTCCCATTACTGCGCAATATCAGTAATCAGCCGCGGCGCGATGCGGCACGCGCAATGCGGACAAGCTCTTCTTCCAAGATCGTATCAGCCAGTCCATCGCGGACATGCATAAGCTTGGACTCCACCTCAAGCAGATGGCTGTTCAACCCCGCAAGCCGCACCGATGGCCATCGCGCAAGTTGTTGTGCGTAGCTGTCTGCGTCTTTCCAGAATATTGACCGGGTCGCCTTTACAACGGCGCCGGGGTTCGAACCATTGTCGACCTTTGCGCGCATAGCCGCGAGCAATGTCACCCGCCGCTGCATCGCGCGGATGATGCGGATGGCATCCACCCCCATATCGCGCGCGGCGACAAGTTCACGCCCCGTCCCGCGCAAATCGCCGCCCATGACCTGATGGATCAGGCCATTGATATTTTCCTCGCCCGTTTCCGCGGACAAGGCTTCGAATATGGGGACTTCCACGGTCGCGGGACGTTGCGGCGATGAATCATAATATAAGGACAGCTTTTCGATTTCAGCCTGCCCCAGTTTCCGGTCCTGACCCGTGTAGCGCGCAATCCGCGCTGCCAGCGGCCGGTCAATCTTCAGCCCCATCGTGGCTGCGTACGCCATCACGGCGGCTGCGGCATCGCCTTCCTCTGGCATGTAACAAATATGCACCATCGCGCGGGGGTGGGCCTCGACAAGCTTGCGTAACTTGCTGGCCTTGGTCAGATTGCCTGCGGTCGCGATCACCGGATTGGCGTCGCCTTCAAGGGCGAGCAGATTTTCGACGGCAGCAACGCCTTCTTCCCGGCGGAAGTTCAGCCGGATGTGCCGCTTATCACCAAATAGCGAAAGCGCGGACGCCTCGTCCGCCAGAAGTGCGGGGTCATTGCGAATACGGTCGCTGTCGATATCGATCCGTTCCGAACCCGTCAGCGCGGCGGACATTTGCGATGCGATGTCGGCGGCCGCCGATTCATCCTGTCCGAAAATGAAAAACAGCCGGATTTCGGGACGTGTGCCAATGGCACTTATAAAGCTGCGTTCTTTGGCGTTGCTCATTCGCCGCGAGCGTAGATCGAAAGCCGGGTGACAATCTGATCCGCAACCTTCTGCGTCAGATTTTCCAGCGCGCTGTTTTCGCCAGCGATGGTGGCATATTCCGAACCGGCGACGTCGATACCTGCGTCTGACCCCGCGGTTGCATCAAGCACGGTTTCACCAGTAGCGATCGAGATCAGCTGATAGCGTGCGCGCAATGTGCGCCGTTCACGCGTGACCGTATCGTCGGCACGCACGCCAAAGCCTTCAATCCGGTCATCAAGTGTGACGACCAGGCGGAACTGGGCGGCGTTGCTGTCTTGGGCGCCCAATCGGTCTGTTAATGCATTGCGCATCAACCAACCATTTTTTCCTTCGATCGGCGCGACCGATACCGAACCCAGCGTGGTTGCCACCGCGCCCCTTGATCCACCGCTGTACAAAGGCTGCAATCCGCATGCGGACAGCATCAAAGCGAGTAAGATGGGGACGATGAAACGGTTCATAGGACGATATTGACCAACCTATCGGGCACGACGATGATTTTCCGGATATCGGCACCGTCAATGGCATGCTGAACCTTTTGGCTGGCAAGCGCAAGCGCCTCCACTTCGGCTTGGGGTAGTCCCTTTGCAACGGTCAGCGTATCACGCAGCTTGCCCTTCACCTGAATAGCGATGGTCACTTCGTCTTCGACCAGCAGGTCGGGGTTGACCTGCGGCCAAGGTGCGTCGGCGATAAGGCCGCCGCCTGATGCTGCGCCAAGCTGCGTCCATGCTTCTTCGGCCAAATGCGGAACCATCGGCGCGGACAATGTGACGATTGTTCGGATGGCTGTATCGCGGCTTGCCGAAGGCGCTGCCTTTTCAATGGCATTGGTAAGGTCGTAGATTTTTGCGACCGCCTTGTTGAACGCGAGCGCTTCGATGTCTGTGCCGACGCCGGCAATGATCTGGTGCGTTTTGCGGTCTAGCGCCTTGTCGGCACCTTCGGCGCCGCTGACCTGACTTGTAAGACGCCAAAGGCGCTGCACAAAGCGCCAGCAACCCTCAATCCCCGCTTCGGACCATTCTAGATCGCGTTCGGGCGGGCTGTCGGACAGCATGAACCAGCGCACGGCATCAGCGCCATATTGGTCGACAATATCGTCGGGATCGACGACATTCTTTTTGGATTTGGACATCTTTTCGATGCGGCCAGCGACCGCAGGGGCACCGCTGTCGATGATGGTCCAAATGTCACCTTCACGACGCACCTGATCAGGGCTCAGCCATGTTCCATTGGCATCCTGATAGGTTTGGTGCGTCACCATGCCTTGCGTAAACAAAGACGCGAACGGCTCTTTAACGTCGATCATGCCGATATGGCTGAGCGCACGCGTCCAGAAACGGGCGTAGAGCAAATGCAAAATCGCGTGCTCGACACCGCCAATATATTGGTCAACCGGCAGCCATTTTTCCGCCGCCGCACGGTCAAAGGGCTTGTCATGCGGTTGGCTTGCAAAGCGGATGAAGTACCAACTTGAGTCGACAAAAGTATCAAGCGTGTCGGTTTCGCGGCGCGCCTCTTGATGACATTTGGGGCAGTCGACCTTGCTCCAGGTCGGGTGACGATCGAGCGGGTTACCGGGGATGTCAAAGCTTACGTCTTCGGGCAATTTTACCGGCAACTGGTCATACGGCACGGGGACTGCGCCACATGCCTGACAATGGATGATCGGGATTGGCGTGCCCCAATAACGCTGGCGAGAAACGCCCCAGTCGCGCAGGCGATATTGCGTTTGGCCTTGGCCCCAGCCTTCTTTCTCGGCCTTTGCGATCACATCCGCCTTCGCCTGATCGACGGTCATGCCGTTCATCCAGTGCGAATTCACGATGAGGCCGGGGTTGGTGTAGGCGACATTTCCTTCAAAATGGCTGTCGGTCACATCGCCATCGGCCACGACGCGGGTAACGGGCAAATGATATTTGCGCGCGAAATCAAGGTCGCGTTGGTCATGTGCCGGGCAGCCAAAGACCGCGCCCGTGCCGTAATCCATCAAGACGAAATTGGCGACATAAACGGGCAAGTGCCAGCTTGGGTCCAGCGGGTGCTCGACGGTCAGCCCTGTATTGAAGCCAAGCTTTTCAGCGGTTTCAATATCGGCCGCTGTCGTTCCACCTTTGCGGCATTCCGCTATAAAATCCTGCAAATCAGGCGCGTTGGCCGCCAGCTTTTGCGCGACCGGATGGTCGGCGGCAATGGCAATAAAGCTCGCGCCGAACATGGTATCGGGGCGCGTTGTAAACACATCAATGCCATCGTCACCGCCCGGAAAGCGGAACCGGCATTTCAAACCTTGTGATTTGCCAATCCAGTTTTCCTGCATCAACCGCACCTTGTCGGGCCATTGGTCAAGCGACCCAAGGCCAACAAGCAATTCTTCGGCAAAGTCGGTAATTTTCAAAAACCACTGGCTCAGCTTGCGGCGCTCAACAGGCGCACCCGATCGCCAACCCTTGCCGTCGATCACTTGCTCATTGGCGAGCACCGTCATGTCGACAGGGTCCCAGTTCACGGCCGATTCTTTGCGATACACGAGCCCCGCGGCATACAGCTTCAGGAACAATGCCTGTTCATGGCCATAATATTCGGGCTCACAGGTCGCGAGTTCGCGGGTCCAGTCAATCGCAAAGCCAAGCCGTTTCAGCTGCGCCTTCATGTTCGCAATATTGTCGCGCGTCCAACTGCCGGGGTGGACCTTTTTCTCCATCGCCGCATTTTCCGCTGGCATGCCAAAGGCGTCCCAGCCCATGGGGTGNNATCCAGTTTTCCTGCATCAGCCGGACCTTGTCCGGCCAACGGCCCTCCAGGGTCTTCAGGCCCTCGATCAGATCGTCGGCATAGTCGGTGATGCGCAGGAACCACTGGGTCAGCTTGCGCTTCTCGACCAAAGCCCCGGAGCGCCAGCCCCGACCGTCGACCACCTGTTCATTGGCCAGGACGGTGTTGTCGACGGGATCCCAGTTGACCACCGAATCCTTGCGATAGACCA
The DNA here is from genome assembly GCA_002479765.1 of Sphingomonadales bacterium UBA7471. Taxonomy (GTDB): domain Bacteria; phylum Pseudomonadota; class Alphaproteobacteria; order Sphingomonadales; family Sphingomonadaceae; genus Sphingorhabdus_B. Next base: position 33,967 of record DLOZ01000003.1, read on the forward strand.
GTTCCCGCTTGAGCAGCTCGAGGAACCAGGCCTGCTGCCGGCCATAGTAGGCCGGATCGCAGGTCGCGAACTCGCGCGACCAGTCCAGCGACAGCCCGAGCAGTTTCAGCTGGTCCCGCATGGCCGCGATATTGGACCAGGTCCAGTCGCCGGGATGGACACCCCGTTCGATGGCGGCGTTCTCGGCGGGAAGACCGAAGGCGTCCCAGCCCATGGGGTGCAGCACTTCATGCCCAGTCATGCGCTTATACCGCGCTAACACGTCACCCATGGTGTAGTTGCGCACATGGCCAATATGGATGCGGCCCGATGGATAGGGAAACATTTCCAGGACATAGGCACGTGGCTTTGGCGAGTTATCGTCCGCAACAAAGCTGCTGCGTTCTTCCCAAATCTTTTGCCACCGCGCGTCGGCGACGTGCGGGTTAAAACGCTCAACATTCGTCATAACAATTATCCGGTGATGGAAGACCGGCGAAGGTCACGCGCCTTGGTAAGGATGACCGCCTCAAGCTTTTGAACGGTTGCGGCACGCAGCGGCGCTGCGACCCACTGGCCATTTTGCAAAACTTCGCGGCTGCCGGCGACGCGCAAGGCGTCGGCGCGCAAATCCTGATCAAGGATCGAAATGGTCAGCTTAACGCGCTCACCGGGGCTTTGCGGATTCACATACCAGTCGGTGACAATGACGCCGCCCGACGAGTCGGTTTGCAGCAACGGCATGAAGGACAAGGCATCAAGCGATGCGCGCCACAGATAGCTGTTTACGCCGATTGTGGTGACTTGGCTAGCCGCGAGATCCGCCTTTGGACGCTCCCTCCCGCCACAGCCGGACAGCAGCCCCAAGCTTAACAGGCTGCCGGTCGCAATAATGAGTGCCAAGCGGTTGGTGCGCATAAAATGTCCTTGAACTATGAATATCTGAAACCTCTATAGCGGCTTGCTGTCCGGAGCAAGCTTTCTGGCTGCTGAACGGCGTGCAATTAATGTGGCGCTCAGCTTCGTGCCGCTAAGTGATCGTGGACATCATGCAACATTTTATCAAAAATCACGTCATTCGAACGATAAATTGGTTAAGCCCCTTTTGAATCGCCAAAAGCATGCGTATACCAACTAGAGACAGGAGAGTCGGTAAGCGAATATCATGGACGTAAAGCGGGCATATAAGCGGAAATACGCGACGATTGCGGCAGCATTGCTAGCAACGGGTTCGCTCGCGGTGTCGCCCCTTGTTGTTCCTGCTTTTGCTGCAAAGTCTTTTTCGCAAGCGCCATCGGCTGGATCAAGCTGGATTTCGATGTTCACGCCTGCGGGTGGTGACAGCGTTTTGGCGCAGAAATTCTCGGCCGCACGCATCGAACCCAATGCGCGTTTCCCATTTACGCCCGCAAACGCGGGTGCCAGCCGCACAATCACCGTCGCTGCGCGCGCAAATTCGCGTTTGACCGCTGGTGCCGTTTCTATCCGCAATGCGCTGGCAACCAGCGAAGTTGGTGCGGGCAAGGGCCTTCGCCTTGCGGCGGTGGACTATCGTTTGACAGCATCAAAGGGCTGGCAAGGTTTTGCATTGCCTGCCGCACAGCGTCGCGCAGTCAAGGCACCTTTGAGCGAACTTGGAAAAAGCAGCTTCTCGCTGGACGAAACTGCACGCAAACCGAGCAAGTTCAGCACAAATATCAAATTAGACCAGAGCCGCGAAATGGCACCCCCCGCGCGCGGCAGCGCAGCGTCGGGCGATTACAAGCTTGATGTGGGCGGAAGCTTCTCCATCAGCCGTAAAATCGATGTGACCGCCGGTGTTCGTTACGCCAGCGAAAATGATCGCGTCATTCCATTGGCTGACAACCGCAAGGACAGCGAAGCTGTCTATGTTGGAACCAAAATCCGCTTCTAAGCGGTATTTTTCTTAAAAGCATCAATCGCCGCCCAACCGTGGATCAACCGCGGCGAAAGCATCTTTGCGTTTCGGCGGTTCATGCCTCCAAGGGCGATGATGCGGCTCGATGATACCAGCTTTGCGAGCCGGTTAAAGGCCAATGGCCCAAGCGGTCGTGCGCCGGGGTGACTGTTGGTGGCGAAAATAGGCGATAGGAACAACAGGTCTGGGCTTGCCGCCTTTACGCCTGCAATTTCACGCGCATCATGGACTGGCGCACTGTGCAGCAATCGCGACGCGCGCTGGCGTCTTTGGTGAAACCCATCGGCGTGCCAACGCATTGCCGACCGCTCGTCCCCCGCAAGCAGCACGATATGCCCGCGCCGCCGACACATGCGCATGACCTGCCCGAACAGCAATTTTCGTGCTGCCGCGTCCAAATGATAATGCCGGAAGATGACACCCGATCGTGCGGGCAGCCGTTGAATGGCGGGCAACAGGTCATCCCCCAGACGTTCGTCGGTCATCAGCCAGATCTTCGGCAGGGGGTGGCTTCGCGGCATAGTTCTGCCTATAGCGTCGCGCTATGCAGGAAGCGACACCAGAAACAACCGCCGGTCCTTTGACCGCAATCCGTGAACGCATGGCGGCCGCCGCCAAGATGGCGCGGCGTGCGCCCGAAGACATTCATCTGATTGCGGTGTCGAAAACCCGCGCAGCCGAAGATATTGAGCCGCTGATTCATGAAGGCCAAATGCGCTTCGGTGAAAACCGCGTTCAGGAAGCGGCGACGAAATGGCCCGCGTTGAAGCAGCGTCACCCCGGCGTGCAATTGCATCTGATCGGGCAGCTTCAATCCAACAAGGCCGACGAAGCGGTCGCCTTGTTCGATATGATCCATTCGGTTGACCGGCTTTCGCTGGTGACGGCGCTTGGCAAGGCGATGGAAAAGCAGGCGCGCTATATTCCCTGCTTCATTCAAGTGAACATCGGCGCTGAAGAGCAAAAGGGTGGCTGCGCAGTTTCGGAATTGCCCGCATTGATTGCGGCGGCAAAGGAATGCGGCGTTCCATTGGCAGGGTTGATGTGCATACCGCCAGCGTCGATTGAGGCCGCGCCATTTTTTGCATTGCTGGCCGAGCTCGCGGCGCGTCATGATTTGCCAGAGCTGAGCATGGGCATGTCGGAAGATTTCGACTCTGCGATTATGCTGGGCGCGACCTATGTGCGCGTTGGCACAGCCTTATTTGGCGCGCGCAGCAGCCCCGTTTAAGGCAAAGCGCGCATAGCCCGCCTTGGTCGAGACGAAGGCTTCAACCGTCTCGTCACCCGCCACGTCGCAGGCGCGCATAATTGCGCTGTCCTGCACATCCAGTCCGCCGGTGAGCGCGCCAAATGCTGGCATGATGATTTTACGCGCAGTTTTGACAAAGCACCGCCGCGCCACCATCCGGCCACGCAAGACTTGACGGAACTTCGGGTGGAAATGCCCCGATATTTCAGGATTGGGATCACCCCGTTGCGCCTCGTGCCGAAATGTGATGCCCGACAGGCATATCTCGTCGTGCGTTTTACCGCCCCAGATACCCGAAACCGCGCTGTCGTGGTTCCCTGTGATCCAGAGCCATTCGGTATCGCAGGTCAAGTCGACCAACAATGCCGCCGCGGATTCCGCCAGACGTGCCTCCCCATCATCGTCGTGGAAATTATCGCCTAAGGATATGATTTTGGCGGGCCTATATTTGGTGCAGAGCGCCGCGATGTCCTCAAGCGTTGCGATGCTGTCGTAGGGCGGTAGCATCTGGCCATTTAAGGCATAAGCGCTGGCTTTTTCCAAATGCAGGTCGGATACGAGCAGTGCATTTTGGGCAGGCCAATATAAGGCGGCCTCTCCGGCAACCTCAAATGACTGACCCCCAAATTCAAAAGCATATGACATCGTCTGCGGCTATGCGGATTGTCCATCTGTGGCGCAAGCCGTTGTGGGCCACGATCCTATAAAGCGAGTGCCACCCGCGTTCGTGGCTCAAGCGAAACGCCCTTCGGCGGATCGAAACCCACGCGCCGGTTGCTGAAATCAATCAGCACGCGGTCAAACAGCTTCAGCGCGTCCATGCCGAGCAGAATCGCTGGCCGATCCTGAAGGTTAAGCGCCGTGAACGCGTAATTGTCGGCGAAGGTCATCGGCATATCCTTAATGATCAGCCCACCAACCTCAATTTCGCGAATTTGGGTATAGTCACCGTTCAGGATCGTCCCTGTTACACTGCGCATTTTTACCGGAATGAAGTCAAAGACGCGATGTCGCCTGCGCAGCTTATCGCGCAGGGCGACATTGGCCATGCTGCTTTGCGCGCCGGTATCCAGAATGATGTCGACTTTAATGCCATCAATCCGCGCGCTCGATAATATCATCCGGCCCGCCTTGCGCCGCGCCTGCACGACAATCATGCCATTTTCGAGCTTTGTCTTGCCGCGCGTCTTACGCGACGGCAGCACATCCATTGTCTGCTGTACGAAATCGAGATGCACCCGATTATCCTCCAGACTGTCGATACCCAACAGTCCATAGGCGCCAAGGTTCGCGCGTTCCAGACCGGGAGCTTCCACGCCCTGCAGGTTAACCGACGCGGTGGAAATGCTGTCGATGAAGAAGCTGTTGACCTGATATCGTCCCGATATCGTCGCGAGCGTGAGCGTGGGGCCTGCCTCCAACGCCAGTTTGCGCGCGAGGTCATTGGCAATGACGGTCCGTTCTGCGCCGGTATCGACGATGAAGGGGACGGCGTCGCTGCCGTTCACACGCACCTGCACCGTCATCCGGTTGCTACGGTCAATGCCGAACTGTTCGGTGATGGCGGCAACATCCGATGCAGCATCAGGCGTCACCGGAGGCAGCTCCTGCGCCATCGCCGATGTGCTTAAAAATAGGCCGATGAATCCAAGCGCGCTGCGTTGCATTTCAAATCTCCAATGCCGCGACAATACGCCTCTTTGCACACAGCGACAAGGCATGGCCCGTCGAACCGAATCTGCCTTTTGTCGAAGGGCGCCTGTCTGCTGGTCACCCTTCGACGCAGCTCAGGGCTATGGTTGCTTCTTACGGCGTCATCGCAATACCGGCGAGGCTTTCGGCCTCCATCAACAAAGCGTCATCAACTGACCCCTGCGCCACACTCTCACGGCCAATCATAACGAGCAACGGGACAGCGAGCGGGCTCACGCGTTCAAGGTCGACATGCAGCATCGTATCGGCGGCGCGGTCCAACAAATCACCAAGCCGTCCAACGTCGGTCAACCGCACGCGCGCATCGGCCCATGCCGCCTCAAGCAGCAGATGGTCGGGTTCATATTTGCGCAGCACATCGTAGATGAGGTCAGTGGAAAAGGTCACCTGCTTGCCCGTCTTGCGCTTGCCGGGATGCTGCCGTTCGACAAGGCCGCTGATGACGGCCACTTCGCGAAAGGCGCGCTTCAATAAATAGCTCGATTCCACCCATTCGGTGAATTCATCCGCCAAAATGTCGGAAGAGAAAAGCGGGCGCGGGTCAGTGATGGGCTTCAGGCTCCAAACCCCCAAGGCATAATCGCTCGCGACAAAGCCCATGGGCATAAGGCCACGGCTTTCCATGCGGCGGGTGATGAGCATGCCAAGCGACTGGTGTGCGTTCCAACCTTCAAACGGATAGGTCACCATATAATGACGCTTGTCGTGCGGGAATGTCTCGACGAGAAGCTGGCCGGGCTTTGGCATCTGACTGCGATAGGCCTGCATCTCCAACCACTCGCGCACTTCGTCGGGAAAGCGCGCCCAGCCCGCCCTGTCGGTCAACATCTGCCGTACCCTGCCCGCCAAATGTGTGGTGAGCGGCAGGCGCGCACCCATATAGCTTGGGATATTGGTCGCAGGCTTCGTCGCCGCGCGGACAATGAGGTCGAGGTCCTTGATGGATTCCACTTCAAGCGCCATGCCGGCAAAGGTAAAGGTGTTCCCCGGGCTGAGCGTCGAGGCGAAGGATTCCTCGACCTTGCCCAACTTGCGGCCATTGCGGAAACGGATTTCGAGCATCGGCGCATCGACAATGATACCGGCATTAAACCGGTGCTGCGCGGCAAATTGCGGGTGCGACAGCCGCCACCTACCGTCGGGGTCTTTGACCAGTTTCTTGAACCGGTCATAGGCACGCAACGCATAGCCACCCGTCGCAACAAAGGCGATCACGCGGGCAAAGGTCGCGGCATCCATCGCGGAATAGGGCAGGGCAGATTGCACCTCCGCCAGTAACCGATCCTCGTCAAACGGACCCGCGCAGGCGATGCCCATGACATGCTGCGCCAAGACGTCATAGCTTCCCGGGCGGAAGGTTTCGCCATCGCGCACGCCCTCGGCCACCGCATCATAGGCGGCCTGCGCCTCCAGATATTCAAAGCGGTTACCGGGGACGAGGATGGCCTTTGATGGCTCGTCCATCCGGTGATTGGACCGGCCAATCCGTTGCAGCAGCCGCGAGCTTCCCTTGGGCGCGCCCATTTGAATGACGCAATCGACATCGCCCCAGTCGACACCCAGATCGAGCGAGGCCGTGCACACCAAAGCGCGCAGCTTGCCGTCGGCCATTGCGCCTTCGACCTTGCGCCGTGCCTCAATCGACAGCGAGCCATGGTGAATGCCGATGGCATATTTGGGCTCATTCGCGTCCCATAATTTCTGGAAGATGAACTCGGCGAGGAAGCGCGTGTTGCAGAATATCAGCGTTATTTTGTTGCGGCCAATTTCGTCGATCAGCTGCGGTATCGCATGATGCCCGCTGTGCCCCGCCCACGGCACGCGGCCTTCGGGAAGGAGGATGTTTAGGTCAGGCTCTGCCGCTGCCGCACCTTCGACCAAATGCACTTGGTCAATGTCGCCATAAGGCGCGAGCCACGCGCGATAGTCATCGGGATCGGCAACGGTGGCGGAGAGGGCAACGCGCTGCAGATTGGGGGCGAGCGTCTGCAGACGCGCAAGCGACAGGCTGAGCAAGTCGCCGCGCTTGCCATTGGCGAAGGCATGCACTTCATCGATGATGACCCGCTTGAGCGTGGAAAACATATGCACGCTGTCTTCGTGGCTGAGCAGCAGCGACAATGATTCGGGCGTCGTCAGCAATATATGCGGCGGCTTCACCCGCTGCCGCGCCTTGCGGTCGGACGGCGTATCGCCCGTGCGCGCCTCGACGCGGATGGGCAGGCCCATTTCTTCGATGGGCATTAACAGATTGCGCCGGACGTCGACCGCAAGCGCCTTGAGCGGGGAGATGTAGAGCGTGTGCAGGCCGCTCGCGTGGGTTAATGTGTGTCCCAGCGCAGGCTGGGATCCAGTCTCCACAGAAGAGTCATTTGGCAATGTCTGGACCCCGGCCTGCGCCGGGGAACGCATGTCTTCAACTAATTCGGCCAATGTGGGCAAAAAGCCAGCGAGCGTCTTGCCCGCACCGGTCGCGGCCACCAGCAGCGCATGCCGCCCTTCACGCGCCGCCTCCAGCATCTCCAACTGATGCCGCCGCGGGGTCCATTCGCGCGCGGCGAACCAGTCGAGGATGATGGAAGGAAGCGTCACCAGAGTTTAATGCCCGACAGTTTCTCCGCGTTCCAGTCCCGATGCCGCCAATTGCGCATCAATCTGCGCCATTAAACGCTCTAGCCCCTCTTCGGAGGACGCTTCGGCACGTGCGACCAACACGTCCTGCGTGTTGGATGCACGGAGCAACCACCAGCCATCTGGCGTATTCACGCGCGCGCCGTCGGTGTTGTTGACGTCGGCGCCGTCTGCCGAAAGGCGCGCGAGAACTTCGTCAATCACCGCGAACTTGCGGGTCTCATCGACTTGAAAACGCATTTCGGGGGTGTTGATCATGACGGGCATATCGCCGCGCAGTTCAGTGACGCTTTTGCCGAGCTTGGCCGACGCCGCCATTAAACGCACCGCCGCGTAAATCGCGTCGTCAAAGCCATAATATTCATGCTTAAAGAAGATGTGACCAGACATTTCGCCCGCCAAAGGCGACCCAGTTTCCTTCATTTTGGACTTAATGAGGCTGTGGCCGGTCTTCCACATCAGCGGCTGCCCGCCCAGTTGCTCCACGCAGTCAAACAGCGCCTGCGATGCCTTCACATCGGCGATAATCGTAGCGCCCGGGACATCGCCCAGCACGTCTTCGGCGTAGATCTGAAGCAATTGGTCGCCCCAGATAACGCGTCCCTCGCCGTCGATTGCGCCAATGCGGTCGCCATCGCCGTCAAAAGCCACTCCGAAATCGAGCTGCTTTTCCGCGACAAGCTTTTGCAGATCGACCAGATTTACAGGGTCGGTGGGGTCGGGATGATGATTGGGAAAATGGCCATCCACATCCACAAACAAAAGATGGTGCTCTCCGGGTAACATCTTGACCAGCTTTTCAATTGCCGGTCCCGCCGCCCCGTTGCCTGCGTCCCAACCGACGCGGAATGCCTTTTGCGGCGCCGCCTCGGCAACGCGGGCGACATATTGGTCAAGGATATCCAGATGCTCGGACGTACCCTCACCGTCGGACCAGTCCCCTGCCGCCGCCATGCTGCCCAGCTTTTGGATATCCGCGCCGAAAAACGGTTTCCCCATGAGGACCATTTTGAAGCCATTATAATTGGCTGGATTATGGCTGCCGGTTATTTCAATGCCGCCGTCTACATCGTCCAGAACGGCTTCGGCATAATATAGCATGGGCGTCGGCCCCATGCCGATACGCACAACGTCCACACCGCTGTCGTTCAATCCCTTCACCAGCGCTTCTTCGAGCATGGGCGAGCTGACGCGGCCGTCATAACCCACGGCGGCCTTTTTACCACCGGTGCGGACCAGGCAGGTACCGAAGCCACGGCCAATGGCGTAGGCATCCGACTCGCCAAGCGTTTCACCAATGATCCCGCGAATGTCATATTCACGCAGCGATGTTGGGTGGAAATTATGTGTCATAGGATTCCTGTTTCTGGGAGATGGCCCGGCAATTACAGTCGTTTATCATTCAAATCATCTAACAAAAGATCGCGGGCTTTATTCAACGCGGCGGCATGCGCATCGCTGCCGCCTGCATCAGGATGGTTTTGCGCAATCAAGGTGCGATGCCGCTCGCGAATGCGTTCGGCAGTATCAAAACGGGAAACGCCCAGCAGAGCACGGGCCGCATCAAGGGCTGCCACGTCATTGTCTTTCCCGCCTTTGCGCAGCAGCCGCCACGTCATCCCGCGATACCACGCCGCGGCAATTGCGATTGCGCCGAGCCCAAGCAGAAGGCTCCCGCGCGCTGCCAGAAAGGCGCCGCCAATCCCCAGCAATATTGGCGGTAGCTGCTGCGGTTGCAGCTTTTTCGTCCACACCGCCCAACCCAGCGCGGCGATAATCAGGAGCCCGAGAAAAGCCATTAAACGAGCAGGGAACCCTGCAGATCGGGAAGTGCGAGGCCTGTGACAAGTTCGCGCAATTCCTGACGCGCCGCAATATGCGCAGTCGCCAACTGCCCCAAATGACCCTTGTCGATCAGCGTCAGTCCCGACGGGAAAAGCTCGCGATAGATGACGCGTTCGTTCAAACCCGGCACCGACCGGAAACCCACACGCTTCGACAATTCGGCAATGGCATTGGTCATGCGCTGCTGGTTGCGCGCCTCCATATTGTGCAGCCGGTTGCGCACCACGATCCAGTCGATCGTCACACCATCGGTCTTGGCCCGCTCCTTGCGCGCCTCCCAGATGAGCTCGGCATAGAAGCTCAATTTGCGCACTTTGAAATTTTCGGCATCGACTTGGCCGATAAGGTCAAAGTCTACAAAGCTGTCGTTGATCGGCGTCACGAGCGTATGTGCGCGTGTGGCGACGAGGCGGGCATATTTGTCATCGCGGCCGGGCGTGTCAAAGATCAGGAAATCATTTTCGGCACCCAGTCGTTCGACTTGCCGGTCAAGTGTCGCCTGCGAATCATGCTCAAACACTTCAAACGCGGGCATGGGCAGGCTGATGCGACGCCGCGCAATCGTGTCGCGTCGGTTCTCAAGGTAACGAAACAATGTCCGCTGGCGTGAATCAAGGTCAATACAGGCAACTCGTGCGCCGCGCGATGCCAGGGCAATGGCGACATGCACCGCCGTCGTCGACTTACCCGTTCCGCCCTTTTCATTAGCGAAAACAATGTGATGTGCCTTGGCCATATTCCCCCGGATCTGTCCTAAATATCTTGCGCCCGACATTTGCCTTGAAATGTCGCCACGCCGTCCCGCATAGGCGGGTTCACTTAAAGCCATTAAACAAGGCCGCCGACACGTGCAAACCATCAATCAACTTGCTTCATTACGGCACAATGTGTCCCTCTTGCGAAAAGAGGGCGCGCGCATTGCGCTCGTCCCGACCATGGGGGCATTACATGACGGGCATATGGCATTGGTCGACAATGCGCGTCGACATGCCGACGCGGTGGTGGTGTCTATATTTGTAAACCCGATCCAATTCGGCCCGAATGAAGATCTCGACGCCTATCCACGCACGTTCGAGCGCGATTCAGAACTGTTGCGGGCGGCGGGTGTCGACATGTTGTGGGCACCCACCGCAGCGACTGTCTATCCGCAGGGCTTTGTGACAAAGGTGCATGTCGATGGCCCAAGCCGGGGATATTGCGGCGGTGCACGCCCCGGGCATTTTGACGGTGTCGCGCTTGTCGTCGCCAAATTGTTCAATCAGGTTCAGCCCGATGTCGCGCTCTTTGGCGAAAAGGATTTTCAGCAACTCGCGGTCATTCGCCAAATGGTCCGTGATCTCGATTTCGATCTGGAGATATTGGGTGTCCCGATCGTGCGTGACACAGACGGCCTCGCGCTGTCCTCACGCAATGCCTATTTGACGCCAGCACAAAGGGCGGCGGCATTGGCTTTGCCAAGGGCCCTGGAAGACGCCGCGCGCGATATTCGTGGCGGCAAAGCCGTGGCCGACACGCTTGCCGCCGCGACTGCAAACATATTGGCGGGCGGCTTTGATGCGGTGGACTATTTCGCGCTCGCCGACGCGGTGACGCTTGAGGAGCTATATGCCGTTGACGGCCGAGAGGCGCGGTTGTTGGTGGCGGCAAAGATCGGCAAAACCCGCCTGCTGGATAACTGCCCGCTATAGGCGCGCATTTCACCTTCCAATCCGAATGCGGTTTTCGCGTTTTGCGTTAACCATTTGTTATCCATGTTTGATGAAATTGACCGCGCACATTGGATGTGGGAACAGTAATCATGGGTAACAGTTTCAAGAGCGCGCATTTCTTGATGAAAAGCCGCTGGGCCGATGCGGCGCGCGGCGATGCGGACGCATTATATGAGTTGGGTATGGCCTATTCGACCGGAAGCGGCGGGGTCGAAGTCGACCTGATTGAGGCGCATAAGTGGTTTAACTTGGCGGCATTGAATGGCAGTGAGGCCGCGATGATGTGCCGCGCGGATATCTCAGACGAGATGAGTGCGCGCGAAATCGCAGAGGCACAGCGCCAGGCACGGGCATGGCTGCAGGCAACGGACCAACGCCGCGCCGCCTGACGTGCGTTACCGACAAGACGCATTTTTCAAAGCACTACATTCGACGCGATTAAGGTGACATCACCTATGTTGCTTCAACACAATTCGGTGGTAAGGCGCTCGGCATGGGGCGAAAAGCTAGGTGTTTTTACGCCCGCTCATTTGCTTTCATGCACAAGGATCGACTTAAATGCCTGCACCGATACTCGTAACAGGCGCAGCGGGCTTCATCGGCCATGCCGTGGCGCATCGGTTGCTGGCGCGCGGTGAGCGCGTCATTGGCGTCGACATCGTCAATGACTATTACGACCCCACACTGAAGGAAGCGCGTCTCGCGACCTTTGCTGGCATCAATAGCTTCGCATTTGAACGCATCGACATTGCCGACGCCGCAAAAATGGCAGCGCTTGTCTGCGACAACAACATCGTGCGTGTGGTCCACTTGGCGGCGCAGGCGGGCGTGCGTTACAGTATCGAAAATCCCTTCGCTTACGAACGTTCAAATCTGGCGGGCCACCTCTCGGTAATGGAAGCGTGCCGCTATGCGGAGGGTTTTGCGCATCTGGTCTATGCCTCTTCAAGTTCAGTCTATGGCGACAAGCCGATGGGCGGAGAGGGCTTCAAGGAAGATGAGCCCGCCAATGATCCCGTGTCACTTTACGCCGCGACCAAACGCGCGTGTGAGTTGATGAGCCAGTCCTACGCCAGCCTATACGGCTTCCCGCAAACGGGCCTACGCTTCTTTACGGTCTATGGCCCTTGGGGACGCCCCGACATGGCCTATTTCAGCTTCACGCAGAAAATCCTCAAAGGCGAGGCTATTGAAGTCTATGGCGACGGGAAAATGGCGCGTGATTTCACCTATATTGATGATATCGTCGACGGGGTCATCGGCGCGCTCGACAACCCGCCCGCGCGCGGCGAACACCGCGTGCTCAACATTGGTGACAGCCATCCGGTTGGCCTGATGGACATGATCGAAACGCTTGAGAAAGCCATTGGGCATAATGCCATCAAAATCATGCGGCCCATGCAGCCGGGCGATGTGACCGCCACCTATGCCGATGTGTCAAAGCTGCATGCGCTGACGGGCTATCAACCCAAGGTGATGCTGGCCGAGGGTCTCGAAAAATTTGCCGCATGGTACCGCGAATATTACCGCGTCACGCCCTAGCCATTAATCTGGGACTGCCATTCATCGAAAGAAGCCGCCAATTTGCGGCCGGCAATTTGCCGTCCCGTCTCGCGCGGCAGGCCAAGTGAGGCCGACATTGGGCCGCCCAATAATGCGTCACCCAGTGCCATCAGTACCATCTCCAGCGTGAGTTCATGCAGTGACGTGTCGTCCTGTCCATCCTCACTGATCTCATCGACCAGTCTATGGATCGCCTCGATAATCGGGTCGAGCGCATCTTCATTGCCCGACAATAGCATCCACGACGCAAGCGCGCCCGCACCCTCGCGATCGAACTGGTCAAAAATCAGGTCCGCCAGCTCGTGCGGTGTCACCGCTCCGCCGCGCATTTGCGCAACCGCTGCACCGATTTTGCTGCAGATTTTATCGCCCATATAGCCGGCCAGTTCGCGCTGAAGCCCAGAGGCGGAACCGAAATGATGCAGCAAATTGGCGTGCGTGCGACCAATGCGTCCCGCGACTGCCTTAAGGGTAACGGCCTGTGGACCCGATTCAAGCAGCAGGTCACGCGCGGCCTCAAGCGCCGCCAAGCGGCTCGCCTCGGGGCTTAACCGGCGCGGCATTCCGGGATCATTCAGTTGTACAATTTTTGAAGCCTGTGTGGTCATGGATGCCTGTGTGTATTTATCATTTTACACGTTAGGCCAATTGCATGGCTTGTCCAATAGCGTTGAATGCCTTTCACGCCGCCTGTAGGCGCTCCATATATTCGCGCATGTCGAGGGGGCGTGTGCTTCGCATATCTCCCTCGTCATTGGTCGTGGCATCGAGCGACCGTTCGTACAGCGCGCATGTTGTCGCGATGCCGCGACCATTGCTGTGGCGAACTGCTGTCTTGCCGGTGTTTTGAAAGCCAAGTTTGCGCAAAACATTGCCCGACGCCGGGTTGTCGGTGAAGTGGCTCGCGATCAATTTCTTGTGGCCGATGGCCTTGGCTATTTCAACGACGGCACGGCTGGCCTCGGTGGCGAAGCCCAATCCCCAATATGGCCTGCCGATCCAGTAGCCGAGTTCAGCGTCATTGTTGAACTTGCCAATGCCGCATGCGCCGATCAGACGCGGCGCGCCATTGGTGCGCAGCATCATCAAAAAGGAAGGGAAGTGCGCGTCATGCTCTTGCGTTGCGGAATGCACGGCGTCCTCCGCCGTATAGGGCCACGGCGCGCGGGCGAGATTGCGGACAATGCCTTCATCGGCAATTGCCCGATGAAGTTCGGCCGCATCTTCGGGCCAGCTGGGCCGCAATAACAATCTTTCGGTTCTCGCGAACATCATTTCTCTCCGGTTCTGCGCCGCCTTTTGCATGACAAAGCGACAGCCATGTTACAGTTCCTCCGCAGGAGGCTGAGAACAGGGAGAATGAGACAAAAAGAAAGGGAGACCGGTTGACCCGTCTCCCTGTTCAAAGGTGGAAACCACCTGATGCGATTTCCGGGTCATCCGTCTGGACAACCCGGTATTGATTGTCCTGTTTATTCGGCCGCCGCGGCTGCCATGTCGACCGACACATATTTGCGGCCAAGTTTGCCGGCGTGGAAACGCACACGGCCCGCGACGAGCGCGAACAAAGTGTGGTCCTTGCCAAGGCCAACGCCCGCACCCGGATACACCTTGGTGCCGCGCTGACGGACGATAATGTTGCCACCGATGACGCTTTCGCCACCGAATTTCTTAACGCCAAGGCGGCGGCCCGCTGAATCGCGACCGTTGCGTGACGAACCACCTGCTTTTTTATGTGCCATGGTCTAAACTCCTAACTCAGAGCGTTGCCGCTCAAGCTTCCTTTGAGGCTGCAGCCTTTTTGGGCGCAGCGGCTTTCTTTGGCGCGGCTTCGGCCTTTTCGGCTTTCGGCGCAGCAGCCTTCTTCTCTTCCTTGCCGACGGCGAGGATGCGCAGCAGCGTCAGTGACTGACGATGGCCCTGCTTACGACGATAATTGTGGCGACGACGCTTTTTGAAAACGATCACCTTTTCGCCGCGCTCTTGCGCAATGATTTCGGCAGAAACGGTCAGGCCGTTTACGTCCTGTACCTTGTCGCCGTCACCGGCCAACAGAACGTCTCCAAGCGAGATCTTGTCACCCGCTTCACCAGACAGTTTTTCAACTGCGATTTTGTCTCCGGCGGCTACGCGATACTGCTTGCCGCCTGTGCGCACGATTGCGAACATGGCTATAACTCATCCGTTTCTACAGCTTAGCGCCCTTTTGAAGCGCGGTTGCTCAAACGCGTTACTCCAAAAGACGAATCTTGGGAGGTCACGCAAGAAGGGGCGCAGCTAGTCCAAGGATTTCATCCTGTCAACGCCTTTTGCCCGCCAGTAAGCGTGATTGCGCGGCCCTTGCATGGGCGTAGCCGCAGGTTTAGACACCCCATATGTCGATTATCAAGCCAATGCTTCGCCTGATGCCCCTCATTCTGCTCGCATCATGCGGCACTATCGACGGGCAGTTTCCCTCGCTTGAACGGCGCGCCTATGAAAATAATGACCCCATAACCGCGCCCATAACACCGCCAGCAGCGCCGGTTTCCTTGCCCGTGGAGCTCAGGGCGCAGGTCGATGCGTTGCTGTCGCGGCACAAGATCGCGCACGCGGCCTATCTGGAGCGCCTTGACGCTGTCCGCGCCGTCGCCGCACGGGCAGCGGGAAGCGCCCCCGGCAGCGAAGCATGGGTCAATGCGCATGTTATATTGTCGCGGCTCGATAAAATGCGTGATGATTCGGTCGGGGCGGTTCGCGCGTTTGATGGTTTGATCGCGGATGCCAATGCGGATGATTCGGGGCTGGTCGCGTTGCTGACCGATGCGCAAAAACCGGTGCTAGATGATGTCGCTGCGCAAAATGATGAAATCCGCCGACTTTCCCGCCTGATCGGGGAATAGCTATTCCCTGCCCGGCATAGGCGCATTTGCTTGCCTATGCGCGGCCCATGTGCACAACTTGGGCTATGGACGGTCAGCACACACACACCATTTCGCAAAATCCCGATATCCGGTTCCTTGGCAAGATGCTGGGGGACGTCATCCGCGCCTATGGCGGGGAAAAGTTATTCCGGCAGACCGAATATATTCGTTCGACGAGCGTTGATCGTTTTCGCAAAGTTGAAGGTGCCGAGGCGAGCGACAGCGGCCTCGGGGCGCTCAGCCTTGATGACACCCTGAACTTCGTCCGCGGGTTCATGCTGTTTTCGCTTCTGGCCAATCTGGCGGAGGATCGGCAAGGCCTTGCGCATGAGGACGGCGCGACGGTTGCCGAAGCTTGCGCGCGGCTTATGGCGGAAGGCGTCGCCCTAACCGACATCCGCGAGATGCTTGGCCACAGCCTGATCGTGCCCGTGCTGACCGCACATCCCACCGAAGTGCGGCGCAAGAGCATCATCGACCATAAAAACCGGATCGCAAAGTTGATGGAGCTGCGCGATCAGGGGCAGACGGTGACGGAAGACGGCGATGACCTAGACGCGGCTATCTACCGCCAGATTGCGCTTCTGTGGCAGACGCGGCCACTGCGCCGCGAAAAGCTGTTTGTGGCGGACGAGATCGAGAATGCCCGCGCGACGATGCAGGATGTCTTTCTGGCGGCGCTGCCAAAACTTTACGCTGGCTGGGAAAAGGCGCTCGGCGGTCGTCCGCCCGGTTTTGTGCGTCTTGGTACCTGGATTGGTGGCGACCGCGATGGCAATCCCTTCGTGGATGCCGAAACGCTGCGCTACGCCACCGCGCGCAATGGCGGCACCGCCATTCGGCATTATCTTGAGCTGATCCATAAACTGGGCGCGGAAATTTCGATCTCATCACTGATGAGCGATACGCCCGAGCCCGTGCAGGCATTGGCCGAGAAAAGCGGCGACACCGCCCCAAGCCGCGCGGACGAGCCCTATAGGAGGGCGCTGTCGGGTATATACGCGCGTCTGGCGGCGACGCATATCAAATTGGTTGGCGATCAACCGCCGCGCCCTTCAAGCCTCTCTGGGCAGCCCTATGACGGCCCTGACGAACTGCGCCGGGATCTTGTCATTGTCGCGTCAGGCCTCGCCAGCGACGGGGATGGCGCGCTGTCGAGCGGGGGTGCATTGGCGCGGCTCATCCGCTCGGTGGAGATATTTGGCTTCCATCTGGCGACGCTGGATTTGCGGCAGAATAGCGATGTGCACGAACGTGTTGTCGCCGAACTGTTTCGCGTTGCCCGCGTGACGCCGGATTATCTTGCGCTGGATGAAGGCGCACGGGTCGCACTGCTTGTCGCCGAACTGTCGCACAATCGTCCGCTGGCGGGTGAATGGACACATTATAGCGCGGAGACGGCAAAGGAACTCGCGATTGTCCGCGCGGCGGCCAAGGCGCAGGCTGATTTCGGTGACGCCGCCATCACGACCTATAATATCAGCAAGACGACCAGCGTCTCCGACATGCTCGAAGTCTATGTGATGCTCAAGCAGGCGGGGCTGTATCGCATTGATGACGATGGAAAGCCAAGCGCCACCATCATGTCGGTGCCCTTGTTTGAAACCATCGCCGACCTTCAGGCCGCGCCCGAAACCATGCGCGCCTTTTTCCAAATTCCCATGATGCAGGCGCTGGCCAAGGCGCGCGGGCATCAGGAAGTGATGATTGGCTATTCGGATTCGAACAAGGATGGCGGGTACCTCACATCCACATGGGAATTATATGAGGCATCGAGCGCCTTGGCGGACGTTTTTGCCGAGGCGGGTGTCGCGATGCAGCTGTTCCACGGGCGCGGCGGCGCAGTGGGCCGTGGCGGCGGTTCCGCCTTCGGGGCAATCCTCGCGCAGCCGCAGGGCACCGTGCAGGGCCGCATCCGCATTACCGAACAGGGTGAAGTCATCGCCGCCAAATATGGCACAGTCGACAACGCCGTCACCAGTCTCGAAACCATCGCATCGGCGACCATGCTCGCCACGCTGTCGAGCGACCCGATTGCCGGCGCCGACGTTGCCCGTTTCAAGGCAGCGATGGCTGAACTCTCGGCAAGCGCCTTCCGGCATTATCGCGGCTTGGTGTACGACACTGCAGGCTTCCGCACATTTTTTCGTCAGATGACGCCCATTAACGAAATCGCGACGCTCAAAATCGGGTCGCGGCCCTCAAGCCGCACGGCATCCGATGCGATTGAAGATTTGCGCGCCATCCCGTGGGTGTTCTCATGGGCGCAGGCGCGGGTCATGCTGCCCGGCTGGTACGGCACCGGGCAGGCATTGGCCGATTTTGCGGACAAGGGCTTGTTGCGGGCGATGGCGGGTGAGTGGTCCTACTTCCAGACCATCCTCGCCAATATGGAAATGGTCTTGGCCAAGTCCGACATGGGTATTGCGGCGCATTATGCTGGCTTGGTCGAGGATCAGGCGCTGGCGCAGGATCTGTTCGGCCGCATCAAGGGCGGCTGGCACGCCTCGCGCGACAGCCTGCTAGCGGCAACCGGCCAAAATCACCTGCTTGAGGCCAACCCGGCGCTGAACAATTCCATTCGCCTGCGTCTACCTTATATTGAGCCGCTCAACCTGCTCCAAATCGAACTGATGAAACGCCACCGCGCCGGTGAGGCGGACGAACGGATTGGCGAGGGCATTCAGTTGACGATCAACGCCATCGCGACAGCGTTGCGCAATAGCGGCTAGGCACGCGGTAGATCGCTTCGACTAAAACCACTGACCGTTCGACAAGCTGTAAAATCGCCGCTTCCCCTGCTGCATCTGCCTGATATGACGTTGTCATAGATAAATCAGGAGAGTTCAGATGCGCATAACCCAAACCGCCCTTTCTGCCGTTGCTGTAGCGCTGGTCTATATGGCCACACCGGCCATTGCGCAGACTGCCGGTGTAGCGCCGGTTGCTGCTGCCGAGGTTGACCAGAACGCTGCCATCAAGGCCTTTTTCGAGGAACATGACGCGCAGCAGCTGGCGCGATCGCCGCTCTCCAAATCCTATCGCGGCATCAAGGACAGCGATTATGGGAAATGGGACGATGGTTCTGACGCAGCCGAAGCCCGCAATTATGAAGCCGAACGATCGGCGTTGAAAGAAATGCGCGCGCGTTTTGATCCCGCCAAGCTATCACCGGAAAATCAACTCTCCTACCGCCTGTTTGAAAAGCGCGCTGCGCGCAGTGAGGCCGCATATAAATATAACGACTATGGCTATATCTTCGATCAGATGAACGGCGCACAGAGCCAAATCCCCGCCTTTCTCATCAACATCCACCGCATCGATACAAAGTCCGACGCGCGCGCTTATGTGGACCGGCTTTATGGCATTGGCCCCGCAATGACGGAGGCTGTCGGCCAAGCCAAAACGCGCGCCGCAAAAGGCATCATGCCACCCAAATGGGTCTATCCTTATGTCATCGCCGATTCGCGCAACGTCATCACCGGAGCGCCCTTTGATGGCGGCCCTGACGCGCCATTATTCGCCGATTTCAAGGCGAAGGTCGGCAAGCTGAAGATCACGCAGATCGAAAAGAATATCTTGATTGCTGACGCGGCGCAGGCGCTCACCAGCGCGGTGAAGCCCGCTTATGAGGCTTTGATCGCCGAAATGACGGCGCAGGAGAAAGTTGCTGGTACCGACGACGGCGTCTGGCGCTTCCCCGATGGCGCGGGCTATTATGCCGAGCGGCTGGCCAACTACACCACGACCAACATGACGCCTGACCAGATCCATGAATTGGGTCTCGCGCAGGTTGCCCGCATCCACAAGGAAATGGGCGTCGTCCAAAAGAAGATGGGCGTGAAGGGGGACCTTCAGGCCTTCTTCAAATATATGCGCACGGAGCCCAAATTCTACGCGCCCGAAACCGAAGATGGCCGCGCGCTCTATTTATCCGAAACGCAAAAGGCGCAGGACGCTGTCACACCATTATTGCCCAAATGGTTTGGGACACTGCCCAAGGCTCCGTTGGTTGTGAAGCCCGTGGAAGCATTCCGCGAAAAGTCTGCAGGCAAGGCGTTTTACCAGCGCCCCGCGCCCGATGGTTCGCGCCCGGGCACTTATTACGCCAACCTCTATAAAATGGCAGACATGCCGCTGACCGAAGTAGAGGCATTGTTCTACCACGAAGGTATCCCCGGCCACCATTTGCAGCTGGCGATCCAGACGGAACTCAAAGACGTGCCAGCTTTCCGCCAATTTGGCGGGGTGACGGCTTATTCCGAAGGCTGGGGCCTCTATTCGGAGAAACTCGCCAAGGACATGGGGCTCTACACCGATCCGGCGCGTGATTTTGGCCGGCTGCAATTGGAACTGCACCGCGCCATCCGGCTCGTGGTCGACAGCGGCTTGCACCACAAACGCTGGACGCGCGAGCAGGCGATCAAATATGTGGAGGATAACTCCGCAGACGCCCCCGGCGGCATCGTGAAGGCTATTGAGCGCTATATCATCTACCCCGGTCAGGCGACGGCATATATGGTCGGCCGGCTGAAAATCAGCGAACTGCGCGACAAGGCGCAAAAGGCACTCGGCAAGAAATTCGATGTGCGCGGTTTCCACGACACCGTGCTGAAATCAGGGCCCGTTCCGTTGGATGTGCTTGAAGAGCAAGTCGACGCTTGGGTCGCGTCGCGCAAGTGAAGAAACGAACGGGCAGCGCCTAGTCTGACGGCGCTGTCCCTTCGTCAATTGCCCGCACGCCGAAATCAAAATGGATCCGCACCCAGACGCCCAGTTGCGGTTTATTGTCGATGCGCGGGGGTTTGACGAGGAACTGCCACGCGGCGAGGCGGAGGGCTTTGGCGAGGCCGGTGCCGCGCGGTGTTTCAGCGATAATCTGACAGTTTTCGACGCGGTTATGCTCCGCCATGCGGCAGGCGATGTCTGCCGATGCGCCGGGGGGGATCCGCTTAACGGCAGCGAGATAGGGCGCGAGTTCGCTGTCATAAGGTTCGCGTAGCCACGCCACGGGGTACAGCTGCGCGCCGCCGGGCCCAAGGCCCGGGCCCATCATGCCCTTGGCGCCCTGTCCGTTTCCTTTGCCCTCACCCGATCCGCTGCCGCCGTTGGCCGGAAATTTGGACAGGTCCATGGCGTCCAATTCAGACTTGCTCACTTTGATAAATTCAGGGCTCGGCGGCGGGGCCTTCACCGGATTTACCGGCGGCAATAATGGTATCGGGAGTGGCGGCGTGATGGTCTGTTGTTGCTCTTTGGTCACCGGCGTCTTGGTTTCGTTCTTTTTTGCCGATGAGGCCGCGTCCGATTCAGCCTCCAACGAGAATGTATTCAGGCCGCGTGTCCCCGCCGCTGGCCCACCCGACCGCATGCTGAGGCTGAGTATGCCAAGAATGATGATGGCTTCGAGCAAGAGTGCGATGACCACACCAAGGCCCCGTCGCCGGACCAAATCCCACCGCGGTTCAGTGGTCCAATCTGTCTGTTCTGAATAGGCCATGCGCGCACCGCGACCTTTACGGTATCAGGCAGAGCTTGCAATGCGTGAATTGAACGCTGCGTGGCCTGTGGCAGACTACAGCGAAACGAAGCGGACCTTCAATCCATCCTTTGGCTTGGGAATTGGCCACGCCTGCCAATCGGGTGCATAGCCGTCTGCAATCTCCACGCGAACCGAGGTCAGCAGGTGATGCGTAAACAGCTTCATCTGCATATAGGCGAAATGCAGACCGAGGCACATATGCGCGCCGCCGCCAAAGGGCACCCACGCATATTTGTGCCGCGCCTTCACCTTATCGGGCGTAAAGCGCATCGGGTCGAAGGTTTCGGGGTTCTCCCAATATTCGGGCATCATGTGCACATAAGATGGGCTGATGCTGACCGACGTACCCTTCGGAATGTGATAGCCCATAAATTCGAAGTCTTTGAGCGCGCGGCGCGGGATCGACGGCACCGGCGAAATCATCCGCAGTGCTTCTTTAAACGCATATTCGGTGAGCTCGAACTTATCGAGGTCAGCAAAGGCGATGTCTGCACCGGCGGGCGCGATGGCGAGGCACTCCTCGCGCAATTTCTGCTGCCATTCGGGATGTTTGGCGAGATACCAGATCATCGATGTGACCGACGACGTGATGGTGTCATGTGCGGCCATCATCAGGAAGTTCATGTGGTCGATCAATTCGCCGTCCGACATATATTCGCCGTCTTCGCGCTTTGACCGGCAAAACTGGCTGAACATATCTTGCCGGTTTTCGTTGCGGCGGCGCTCGGCAATTTGCGGTCCGAAATAGTCGATGAGATATTTACGGCCGGCGACGCCTTTGCCCATCGCGGTAAAGGGAATGGGCGCGCGGATCGGCGCGACCGAGGCCTGAACCATGTCGACAAAGGCCTTGTTAATCTTGTCGGCCTCTGGACCCAATGGAATGCCTAAGAAGCTGTTCGCCGCGACATCAAGCGTGAGTTGCTTGATCGCAGGATAGAACAGCATATCACCGCGCCAATCCTTCAATTGCTCGGCAAAGATGCGGTTCATGTCTTGGGTGTAGGCACGCATCGGCCCTGGCTTAAAGGCGATGCCCAGCGCACGGCGGTCCATGCGGTGATGGTCAAAATCCATCAGCATCAGGCCGCGGGGGAAGAGCAGATTAAGCACTGGGCCCCAGCCTTGCTCCGACGAGAAAAGCTTTTCCCGGTCGAACAGCATCAATTCATTCGCCTCTGCACCGACTAAGGAAATCGTCGGATTGCCAAAGGCGTTGGTGCGGAACACCTTGCCATAGGTCTTGACCATATGCGCGCCATAAGCTGGCGGATCGCGCAGCACGCGGAATGTCGTGCCGACAATAGGCAGACCATTTTCACCAGGAATATGTGCAAGCTCGTCAACCTTTGTGCGCGGCACCCAATGCGGGTTCGCAGCTTCGCTATGGGCAAGGGCCATGGGCTTCATTCCTGTTTAATTGCGCGGTTAATGATTACTGCCATGGATGTCAGTATGGCGCAAGTGGGACATGGGCGCACTGCATTAACTGACTGCGTAATGTTAAAGGCCTTTTGGCGTCTAACGCGCCCACAACCGTCTGCGCATTTTCGCGGCGCATTGGCTAGAAAAATACCGATAACGCGGGGACGCGCACGCACAAATAACGGCGTCACGCAAACTTTGACTATGTTCGGAAAACCAAGCCTGCACCGCGCATAGCGTACAAAAAAGTTGGTGACCCCTACGGGAATCGAACCCGTGTTTCAGCCGTGAAAGGGCCGCGTCCTAACCGCTAGACGAAGGGGCCAATCGCTTGGCGAGCCGCGCCTTTACGGATTCGTTATGCACTCGTCAAGGCCAAGTTCGCGCTATTTCAGTCGGCGAATGCGATGTCGTCGACGTGGAGCTCCGCTTTTGGTGTTGCGCCCCAATCGTCGATCTTCGCGCGGCCCGCAAACCAGAAGCGTCGCCCCCGATCTGCGTGCAGCATTGTCTGGCCCAAAACGGTCTCGCCCTGACGGAAGGCCATAGCTTTGAACGACTGACCGTCGTCGCCCGCCACGATCGCGCGGACATGGTCTTTGCCGACAATATCGCACTTGATGATGCGCAGCGGTCCCGTGACGACGCGTGGCCCCGGCCAACCCATGCCATAGGGGCCAGCGGATTCCATCGCGTCGACAAAAATAGGGTTTAGGCCGCGCGGCGCGACGATGGCGTCGATCAAAAGCGCCTTGGATCCCGATGCGTTGCTGACATCGGTGGACAGCCGCGCGTCCAACCAATCGGCCAGCGCATCAATTTTATCATGCGCCACGGTCAGTCCCGCCGCCATGGCATGGCCGCCGCCGGCCTCAAGCAATCCAGCCTCACGCGCAGATATAATCGCGGCGCCCAAATCGACGCCGGCAATCGAGCGGCCCGAGCCTTTTCCGACGCCATGTTCGTCGACGGCAATCACGATAGAGGGCTTTCCGGTTTTTTCCTTAATCCGGCCCGCGACGATGCCAATGACGCCGGGATGCCAGCCTTCGCCCGACAGCAATGCCACTGCGCGGTTGTGCTGCCCAGCCAACATAGCCTCGGCCTGTTCCTGAACCACTGATTCAATCGCGCGCCGCTCTTCGTTGAGCCGATCGAGCTCCAGCGCGATCTCTTGTGCCTCCGCTGCGTCCTCGGTGGTGAGTAGGCGCACGCCAAGGTCTGACTTGCCCACACGGCCGCCGGCGTTGATGCGCGGGCCTAAGGCAAAGCCAAGGTCGGAGCAAATAGGTGCACGCGTTAGGCGGCTCGCCTGAATGAGCGCGGACAGGCCAATATTGCGGCGCGCGGCCATCACCTTTAACCCTTGCGCAACAAACGCGCGGTTCAGCCCCCTGAGCTGCGCCACGTCCGCCACGGTGCCCAGCGCGACCAAATCGAGCAAGTCCATGATTTTGGGTTCTGCGCGGGTTGCAAAATGGCCGCGCGTGCGCAGCGTGCGGATAAGCGCCGCGCCCAACAGGAATGCCACGCCAACCGCCGCCAGATGCCCGTGGGCGGCCGCGTCGTCGGTTTCGTCCAAACGGTTGGGGTTGACGAGCGCAAAGGCCTGAGGAAGCTCACTGGCGCATTTGTGATGGTCGACGACGATAACCTCAAGTCCAGCGGCCTTGGCTTGCGCAAGCGCGTCATAAGCCATCGCGCCGCAATCGACAGTCACGATCAGGCGGCTGCCGCTTTCGCCAATGCGGACAAGGGCCTCACCAGACGGGCCATAGCCCTCCATCAACCGGTCGGGGATGTAATAGCCTGCATCAAGGCCCAGCATACGCAATAGGCGGATAAGCAACGCCGCACTGGTCGCACCATCGACGTCATAATCCCCATAGACGGTAATCTGTTCGCCCGCTTCGACCGCTTGCGCCAAACGCAGCGCCGCATTCTCCATATCCTGGAATATCGATGGGTCGGGCATGAAGTTGCGAATGGTCGGGTTGCGGTGCCGTTCAATATCGTCGCGGTCGACGCCGCGCGCCATCAGCAACTGGGTCACCAGATCGTCAGGTTTGAAATCGGGATCACGGCCATCGGTGCCGCCGCCGCGCCAATGCCAGGCTTGTTCAAGAACGGAACTGTTAATGTCGAGTACGGGCTTCATACTGCTTCCCTATGGTGCACCAGCGGTGCTAGCAAGCATCGATGCGGCAATTGTTGATAATCTGGCACAGTATGACCGGCGGGTCCGAGGCGTTGGCTCGCGCTGCCTATGACGGTGCCTGCCGTGCGCAGGGTGTCGATGTCCGATTGGTCAATGCAGCAGATGCAGGTGCGGTGCAGGTTATGGCGGCGGACGGATATCTGTTCGCGTTCCCCGAAAATCTCGCGGCCATCAGCGGCGGCATGAAAAGCTTTTTCGACCGTTGTTATTACCCATGCCTTGGCGCGCTGAACGGGCGGCCTTATGCGATGATCGTGTGCGCCGGATCGGATGGACGTAATGCTGTGGCGCAGGCGGAGCGCATAGCGACAGGATGGCGCTTGCGGCAGATTGCGGAGAGCAGGATCGTCTGCACCCATGCACAGACGTCGGAGGCGATTCTAGCGCCGAAGACCATCAATGAGGCCGATCAACGGGCGGCGGGGGATTTCGGCGAACAAATCGCGACGGGACTGCTGATGGGTATTTACTGATCAGCCTTGCGATGCTCGCTCTTGACCCAGCGCACGGTGCCTGATGAGGCGCGCATCACGACGGTTTCTGTGGTGACCCGGCCATCGCGTAATGTTTTGACACCAGCGAGCAACGAACCGTCGGTGACACCTGTCGCTGCAAAGATGCAGTCACCTTTTGCCAGCTCTTCCAGATCGTAAATCTTGTCGAGATCTTCGATGCCCCATTTGCGCGCGCGCGACCGTTCATCGTCGTTGCGGAACAACAAGCGGCCTTTGAACTGGCCGCCGACACAGCGCAGCGCCGCAGCCGCCAGCACGCCCTCTGGCGCACCGCCACTGCCCATATAGATGTCGACCGTGGTATCGGGATTGGTTGTTGCGATGACACCCGCAACGTCGCCATCGGGGATCAGCATCACGCCACAACCAAGCGCCCGCAGCTCGGCGATCAGCTTTTCATGACGTGGGCGGTCGAGCACGCAAACGATGAGGTCGCCTGGAGCGACACCCTTTTCCTTGGCAACTGCGTTCACATTTTCAGCAACCGTTTTGTCGAGGTTGACGATGTTGGGCGAGTAACCCGGGCCGACCGCAATCTTGTCCATATAAACATCAGGCGCGTTCAACAGATTTCCCTCTTCGGCAACGGCCAGCACGGCCAGCGCATTGGGTCCGGCCTTTGCCGTGATCGTTGTGCCCTCAAGCGGGTCGAGCGCAATGTCGATGCGTGGGCCAGTGCCGATGGCGGAGCCAACTTTTTCGCCGATAAACAGCATGGGCGCTTCGTCGCGTTCGCCTTCGCCGATGACAACCGTGCCATCCATATATAATTCGTTGAGCGCCGCGCGCATGGCTTCGACGGCTGCGGCATCTGCTGCCTTTTCATCGCCACGTCCAATGAGCTTCGCGGCAGCAATCGCCGCGGCTTCCGTCACGCGGACCATTTCCAAGACAAGCACGCGGTCGAGGATTTGGCTTGCTGCAGTCATCGTATTTTCCTAGCTATTTGAACGTCAGGGTGCGAAGGCTGCACCCTAAATGGAACGGCATTTTGGGAGTTAGGTTTCGATAGGGAAGGCCGCGCCAAATGTCGAGATTAGTTGTCGCCGTTTTTGTTGTGCACCTGGTGATGTCGTCCACTACGGCACAACCCTTCATGACTGAAGACGGCGTTGCGGCAAGCATCGAACGCGCGCCGCGCCCATAAGCTTATCCGCCCAAAATGTGCATGACCATTGGCTCGCCCAGCAGACTGTCCGAATGCTTGAGTGCCTGAAGCGTATCATTGATCGCTTGCTCTGGCCCAGCATGGGTGACCATCGCTACCAAGGCCGTTCCATCGTCACCTGCTTCGGTCTGGATCAGGCTTTCAATCGAAAGCCCCGCATCGCGCATCGCTGCGGTAATTTCCGCGAGCACGCCGACGCGGTCTGCGACCACCATACGCAAATAGGATTTGCTCACCCGGTGTGCCGATGCTGCACGTGGCAGCTTTTCAAGCTCGGCCGACGGCATGGAGAATGCGGGGCCAGTTTCCTTGCGCGCAATGTCGACAAGGTCGGACACAACGGCGGACGCCGTCGGCTTGTCCCCTGCGCCCGCGCCTTGGAATAAAAGCCGTCCGGAGAAGTTGCCTTCAGCCACGACAGCGTTGGTGGCGCCGATGACATGCGCCAGCGGATGGCTGAGCGGGACAAGGCACGGTTCAACGCGCTGGAAAATATTCGCCGCGCCATTGTCGCCGTCGATCTCGGCAAGCCCGATCAGGCGGATGCGATAACCCAGCGTCTTTGCCTGGGCGATGTCGGCGGCGAGTATTTTACGAACGCCGCGCGCTTCCACGCCGCCAAAATCAATAACCGATCCAAAGCTGAGCGAGGCCAGGATCGAAAGCTTATGCGCAGCGTCAATGCCGTCAATATCGAACGAAGGATCGGATTCGGCAAAGCCCTTTGCCTGTGCGTCGGACAGCACCTGCGCAAAATCGAGGCCGTCACGCTCCATCGTCGACAAGATGAAATTGCAGGTCCCGTTCAGGATGCCATATACGCGATCGATCCGGTTGGCGGCGGCACCGTCGCGCAAGCCCTGAATCACGGGAATACCGCCAGCGACGGCAGCTTCAAATTTGAGCGCGGCCTGCTTGCTTTCGGCCAGAGCCGCCAGCTCAGCGCCGTGATGGGCGACCATGGCTTTGTTGGCCGTGACCAGAGCGCGCCCGTTTATCAGCGTTTCGCGCGCCAATGTGAGCGCTGGACCATCAGCCCCGCCGACAAGTTCAACGACGACATCGACATCGTCTGCGGTGGCCAGTTCGCCCATGTCGTCGACCCAGCGATAGCCGGACAGGTCAACGCCCCTTTCTTTGGTACGGTCGCGCGCGGTGATAGCAACAATCTGGATTTCGCGGCCTGCCCGGCGCGCGATCAAGGCGCTGTTTTCTTCCAGAAGGCGGATGACGCCGGTTCCTACTGTCCCAAGACCAGCCAGACCCACCTTAAGCGGGGCGATACGAGAGGGGGTGGACATAGCTTCTAATTTCCTGCCGAAAGAATGCGTATTTGCGCCGCGCTTAAGCGGATTTGCGTTGAATTGCCAGCCCCGGCTTGCTGCAAAGTGACGGCCTGACAAACTGCACAGAGCTTATCGCCCATGCGAAAACAGCATTGCGATGCGTGCCAACGTCTTTTTGGTGGGAGTAAGCTAGCCCTGTGACCCATCATTCGCTAGGGGCCACTAATTGGTTTCACAGGGAGCAGCAAATGCGTGCAGTCGGCGTTATCGGAGCAGGTCAAATGGGTGCGGGCATCGCACAGGTCAGCGCGGGCGCTGGCTATCATGTGTATTTGTCGGACCTTGATCTGGCGAAGGCCGAAGAAGGCAAGGCTGGCATCGCCAAGGCACTCAGCCGTCTGGTCGCCAAAGAGAAAATGTCGGCGGGCGATGCAGAGACGCTGTTGTCGCGCATAGAACCGGTTGCCAGCTATGAACCGATGGCCGACGCCGGGCTGATCATCGAAGCTGCGACCGAGCGGGAAGACATCAAGCGCAAGATATTTGAATCGGTGGGCGCGGTCCTTGGCGATCAGGCGGTATTGGCGTCCAATACGTCATCCATCCCCATCACGCGGCTGGCGCAATCATCACCCGACCCACAGCGTTTCATCGGCGTGCATTTCTTCAACCCCGTTCCTGTCATGGGCCTGATTGAAATCATCCGCGGATTGGCGACGACCGATGCCACTGTCGATGTCGTCCGCCAATATGGCGAAACATTGGGCAAGCACTTGGTGTTTGCAAATGATGCCCCCGGCTTCATCGTTAATCGCGTGCTGATGCCGATGATCAACGAAGCATGTTTCGCACTGGGTGAAGGCGTTGCCACCATGCGTGATATCGATACCGCGTGCCAATTGGGCCTTAATCATCCGATGGGGCCACTGACATTGGCGGATTTCATTGGCCTCGACACCTGCCTTGAAATCACAAATGTGCTGTTTCAATCGACAGGCGATCCGAAATTCCGGCCAGCGCCATTGCTGCAAAAATATGTTGAGGCCGGCTGGTTCGGACGCAAAACGAAGCGTGGCTTTTACGATTATTCGGGCGAAGTGCCGCAGCCGACACGCTGATATTTATCGTGGGGTGCGGGCCACTTCAAAGGCTTGGCCAAGGTCGGCGATAAGATCATCTGTGTCCTCAAGCCCGATTTGCAGGCGGATCAGTGTTCCGGGTTTATCCCACGCAACGACTGACCGGTATTTTTCGGGCTGCACGGGCAACGCAAGGCTCTCAAACCCGCCCCAGCTATAGCCAATGCCAAACAGTTGCAGCGCGTCGACGAAGGCGGCTGCGGTTGCGGCGTCGCCGGTGTGGATGAATGAAAACAATCCCGATGATCCGGTAAAGTCGCGTTTCCAAATGTCGTGCCCGGGGCAATCGGGCAAAGCGGGATGGAAAACGGCCGCGACATCCGCCTGTGTCTGCAGCCATTGCGCAATATGGAGCGCAGACGTCTCATGTGCTTGCATCCGCACCGACAAGGTACGTAAACCGCGGCTCGCAAGATAGGCATCGTCGGGTGAAACGGTCTGGCCAAGTTGCTGCGCGGTGTGGCGCAATTTGGTCCATAATTTATCGTGCGTAGTCACGCTGCCCATCATCACATCGCTATGGCCGACAATATATTTGGTGCACGACAAGATCGCCATATCGATGCCCTTGTCGAGCGCGGTATGGAAATAGGATGTTGCCCATGTGTTATCGAGAAGGGTGACGACATTGCGTTTTTTCGCAGCGGCGCAGATTGCCGGAATGTCCTGCATTTCAAATGTCAGGCTGCCGGGTGATTCGAGCAATATGGCGCGCGTGCGGTCACAAAATAGCGCGTCATAATCGGTGGTGCGTGAGTCAAAATATCGAGTTTCAACCCCGAAACGCTTCAGAAACCCGTCAGCCAAAGACCGGCTTGGGTCATAGGCGTTGTCGGTCATCAGCAAGATGTCACCCGCCTTCAGCACCGACAGCAGCGCACAGGCAATCGCGGCGACACCCGACGGATACAGCATGGTCCCATGCGCACCAGGCTCCATTGCGGTCAGCGCGTCGGCAAGGGACCATTGCGTTGGCGAGCCACGACGGCCGTAGAAAAAGCGGCCGTCTTCGTTGCGCCCTTTGCCCGCCTCCAGCTCAGCCACATTTTCATATAAATGTGTGCTGGCGCGCCAAACAGGCACATTCACGACGGGACCCGTGAGCGAAGCCTTGCGCCCTGCAGTGACTGTTTTGGTGGCTGGCTTTTGAGGTTTTTGGGAACTCAAGCCGCACCCTGCGCCTTGGGGGTGTCCTTGTCCAAGCCCCATTCTGACCAGCTGCCATCATATAAGGCAACGTCGGATTTACCGGTCAGGCGTGCGCCGAACAGAACAACAGCTGCGGTCATTCCAGAGCCGCAGGTTGTAATCATGGGTTTGTTCAAATCAACGCCCGCATCGGTAAAGGCTTGGGTCAACGCATCGCCGCGCTTCCAAGTGCCGTCTGCGTTAAACAGATTGCCAAAGGGTAAGTTGCGGCTGCCGGGGATGTGACCCGAAGCCATGTCAGGCCGGGGTTCCGCTTCTTCGCCGGTAAATCGTCCTGCGCCGCGGGCATCCACGACATCGGCTTCCTTGCTGTGCAGATTGGCGAGCATGTCTCCTTTGTTGCGCACGGCCTTTTCGTCTTTCCAGACAGTGAAGTGGCGGTGGCGCAACGTAGGCTTGCCGGTTTCGAGCGCGCGGCCTTCGGCTTTCCATTTTGCAATGCCGCCATCGAGGATCGCAACATCATGCGCGCCAAACAAGGTCAGCATCCACCAGGCGCGCGTTGCCGATTTGAACGGGCTGTCGTCATAGACCACGATACGGCTGCCGTCGCCTAGGCCCAACGATTGCATGCGGCTGGCAAATTTCTCCGGCGGCGGCAATGTATTGGGCAGGCTGCTGTTTGCGTCGGCGAGTTCTTGCAAGTCCATGAAAACAGCGCCGGGAATATGGCCACCTTCATATTCGGCCTGCGCATTGCGGCCAGCATCGGGCATGAACCAGGTGGCATCGACCACGCGCAAATCAGATGCGCCGATTTCGTTCGCCAACCATTCGGTGCTTACTAACAATTCCATATTTTGTCCTTGCCCGCTACTTTTTGATTCTTGTGCGGTGCAAGATAAGCCGCTTTTCCAAACTAGCCAAGCGTTTCGAGAAATTGCTGTGCCTGACGACGAAGCGCGACTTTATCGGCCTGCGCCATCCGGTCCCAGTTTTTATACGGCATCGCCATACGCGGGTTCTTGCGCAGCCTATCTTCGTTCCGCGCAATAAATTCCCAATAAAGCGCATTGAACGGACATGCTTTGGGCCCCGTTTTTTGTTTCACATCATAACGGCAGCCCGAGCAATAATCCGACATGCGGTTGATATAGGCACCGCTGGCCGCATAGGGTTTTGACGCGAGCATGCCGCCGTCTGCAAACTGGCTCATGCCAAGGCTGTTCGGCAATTCGACCCATTCATACGCGTCAGCATAAACGGCCAGATACCATATATGCACTTCGGCGGGGTTGATGCCCGCCAGCAGGGCGAAATTGCCTGTAATCATCAGCCGTTGGATATGATGCGCGTAGGAATATGCGATTGTCTGATCGACGGTTTGCGACAGGCAATGCATGTCGGTTTTGCCGGTCCAATAAAATTCCGGTAGCGGCCGTTCAGCGGCAAGCGCGTTGCTTTCCACATATTCAGGCCCAGCATGCCAGTAAATGCCGCGCACATATTCGCGCCAACCAATGACCTGACGAATGAAGCCCTCGGCCGCGTTAATGGGCACTTTTCCGGCGTGATATTGTTCTTCGACGGCGCGGCATAATTCCAGCGGATCAAGCAACCCGGTATTGATGTAGGGCGACAAAATTGAATGCCATAAAAATGGCTCGCCGGTGAGCATTGCGTCCTGATAATCCCCAAAGGACGGCAAAGCATGTTTCAGGAAATGTGCTTGCTGTTTCAGCGCGTCGGTGCGTGTCACCGCAAAACCGAATTTCGCGGTCTGGCCCATATTGGTCGCGAATTTTTCCTCGACCATTTCAATCACATCCTGCGTGATATCATCTGGCGCGAAATGCAGCGGTTGCGGCATCGCGAGATCACGCTTGGCCGGTTTCCGGTTTTCCGCATCAAAATTCCACTGCCCGCCGACGGGTGCATCGCCATCCATCAGCAATTTCGATTTACGCCGCATGTCGCGATAGAAATATTCCATGCGCAGCTGCTTGCGGTCCTTGGCCCAGCTTTCAAATTCGGCATGGTCACACAAGAAGCGGTCGTCGCTGCGTATCTCTACGGGTACATCAAAGCGGTCGGCCCAGCTATCCAGCATGGCCTTCACCCGCCACTCGCCAGCTTCGGTGACGCAGATGGCGGATGCGCTATGCCGTTCCATCGCGCGGGCGAGTTCGCCGGTAAAACTGCCGCTGTTTTCAGGGTCGGTCAGCTTCACATAGTCGACGGTCCATCCGGCTGAACGCAGATCTTCGGCATGGTGACGCATCGCCGATAATATGAACGCCATTTTGGATTTGTGGTGCGGCACATAGGTCGTCTCTTGATCGAGTTCGGCCATCAAAATGACGCATGCGCCTTTGTCCTGTCCCGCCAATGACGAAAGCGCATAGCTCAGTTGGTCGCCGAGTACAGGAATAAGGGTCGTCATGATCTGATCGTTAGCGAGGCCATGTCCGGGGCACGATACAGGTTTTCAGGAAACCAGCGCGCTTTGCCCAAGCCCAATGCGTTTTTGCGTGCACGCGACGTGCATATCTCGCGCAATCGCGATGAGCCGTTTGCTTCCCGTGGTGAAACCGCTAAATGCGCAGCTATGACTGACGAACTAAAACCGATGTATCTGGGTGCGCAAAGCGCACTTCCCCAAACGCCTGAAGAGGCTGAGTTGGATTATGTCCCCAATCCACGCCCTGATACACTGTATCTCGCCCGCTTTGCCGTGCCTGAGTTTACGTCTTTATGTCCGGTCACGGCGCAACCCGATTTTGCGCATCTGGTCATCGATTATGCGCCGGACAAAAGCATTGTTGAATCGAAGTCGCTGAAGCTTTTCTTGGGCTCGTTCCGCAACCATGCCGCCTTTCACGAAGATTGCACCGTGGGCATCGGGCAGCGGCTTTTCACCGAAATGAAGCCGCATTGGCTCCGGATCGGTGGCTATTGGTATCCGCGTGGCGGAATTCCTATCGATGTGTTCTGGCAATCGGGGGAGCCGCCCAAGGGGCTGTGGCTGCCTGATCAGGGCGTTGCTCCGTACCGGGGTCGCGGCTGAGCCTATTTAAACAGGTTGCCCAAGTTTCCCGGCATAACGGACTTGCCGAACGATCCTGCCTGTTGACCTGGCACTCTTCTCGTCGACGCCATCGAATCATTGGTCGCAAAAATGACCTTTGTCGGTGACAGAACGACCGCGAGGCCTCTATTGCAGCTTCATGGCTGAAATGTTTTCGAAGACCGAGAAGCGTGTGCATAAAGCTGGCCAAACAGGCCTTGCGTCTTTGGCGCTGTTGTCCGTTTTATCGGGTTGTGTATCCGCGCCAGTGCATAGGGGGCCTGCTCTGCTGACGGCACAGGCCCCAGCGCCAAGCCGCGCCGTACCAGCTGTTGTCGCGCCCACCCGTCCCGCAATTGGGCGGCCGCCCGCCGGTCTTGAAAATCTGATCCAAGATCAATGGCGTGTGTTTCCGGGGCGGACTGGTGTTGCCATTATGCGTGTGGATGGCGGTGAATGGGTTTTAGGCCGCAGGATGGATGAATTGTTTCCCCAACAAAGCGTATCCAAAACCTGGGTTGCGCTCACCGTGCTGGACATGGTCGATCAAGGGAAACTTCGCCTGGACCAGAAAGTACGCATCACGCGCGATGATTTGGCGGTTTTTCATCAGCCCATCCGTGATCAGGTGATCGCCAATGGCAGCATTGAGGTTTCGATCCTCGATCTGCTGGAGACATCCATTCGCGCCAGTGACAATACCGCCAATGACTCGTTGCTCCGCACCGTAGGCGGCCCGCAAGCGGTAACCAGCTTTATCGCGCGCAAAAATTTGGGCGCGATCCGTTTTGGGCCGGGCGAACGCGCGCTGCAAAGCAGCATTGCCGGTCTCGACTGGAAACAGGAATATTCAATTGGCCGGCGCTTTTATGCTGCGCGCGATGCCGTGCCGTTGGCAACGCGCAAGGCGGCGCTTGACCGCTATCTGAATGATCCCATTGACGGTGCAAGCCCGCAAGCCATTGTCCGCGCTTTGGCAAGGCTTGCAAAGGGTGAGCTGTTGTCGGCATCGTCAACACGGATCATGCTCGATATCATGTCCCGGACATCAAGCGGCCCCAACCGGTTGAAGGCGGGCGTGCCTTCGGGCTGGAGCTTTTTGCATAAGACAGGAACCGGACAGATTTTGCCACCGTTTTCCACGGGATATAATGATATCGGCATTATGACCGCGCCAGATGGCACGCGTTACGCTATCGCGGTGATGATGGGCAGCACGACGGCGTCTATTCCGCAACGGATGACGTTCATGCAATTTGTGTCGCGCACCGTCGCTTCATACCACCAGAACTAACGCCTTATTGCGATGTTTCGGTTGGAGCGCCGCGCGCGGCATCCAACGTGTCTGCGGCCGACAAAGAAAAGGGCCGTCCTGCAAGCAGAACAGCCCTTATCAAAAACTTTCGCTAAAAAACGCGAATATTACTTCGCAGCTTCTTTCGCAGCGTCTGCAGCAGGTGCAGCAGCAGCAGCAGCAGCGTCTGCAGCAGGAGCAGCAGCAGCGTCAGCAGCAGGAGCAGCTTCAGTTGCAGCAGCATCAGCGCCTTCTACGGCAGCGTCAGCAGCAGGAGCAGCTTCTGTGGTCGCTTCAGTTGCTTCTGTGGTTGCTTCTTCAGCACCTGAGCAAGCAGCCAAACCGAGCGAAGCGGCAAGAACGAGAGATACAGCAATTTTCTTCATATGGGAAACCCCCTAGCAAAACTTATGAAAACCTGACAGGCACACCACAACGAATGCAGTAATGTCTGCGGACAGCCCTGTAGCCCGTTCACAATTCGGTGGCAATGCGCTTTTTTATTCCATTAAGCTTATCGGCTTCAAAATTTCGGCTAACTCTACCAGAACGGTAGAAAATACGGGGAATTTGAGCCGATTGACTTCATATAAAGATTTCTTTATATGTCACTATCATGATCAATCTGTTGAACATTATGCGGGCGTTAGCCGACCCGACCCGGCTTCGAATCGTATTTCTTGCGCTTCGGCTTGAATTGTCGGTGGGCGAGCTGGTGCAGATATTGGATCAGAGCCAGCCGCGCGTTTCGCGGCATATCCGTATATTGGACGAAGCCGGATTACTGGAGCGCCGCAAAGAAGGGAGCTGGGTTTTCCTGCGGCCGGGCCCTGTTTTGGAGGACGGACGTCTCACCTCACTGCTGAAACAAGCCGATGTTACCCAGGCGAAGGCATTTCAAAAGGATCTGGCGCGCCTGGACGAGGTTCGCAACGCGCGTACCAATATGGCGGCAGCCTATTTCGCGGCCCATGCAGAAGAGTGGGATTTCCTCAGATCGCTCCATGTAGCCGATTCGGAAGTTGAGGCGAAGATTGCGCAGATTTTACACAGTGCGCCTTTGGGCCGCGTATTGGACGTCGGTACAGGAACTGGCCGCATTGTGGAATTGTTCGCGGAGAGCGCAAGCCGGTTTGTGGCTTTGGACAATAGCCCCGAAATGTTGCGGCTTGCCCGGGCAAAAATAGCGAACTTAAGTGCCGATATCGCAAGCAAGGTCGAGATCAAGCTGGGCGACTTTAACATGCTCCCCGTGGGCGATGGTGCGTTTGACACCGTCATTTTCCATCAAGTGCTGCATTACGCCCAAGACCCCGAGGCCGTCATTGCCGAAGCCATCCGGACAGTGGCGGATGATGGACGGCTCGTGATCGTCGACTTCGCCGCCCATGACCATGAAGAACTCCGCACCGTTCATGCCCATGCCCGGCTTGGCTTTACCGATGAATTTATGCGCAATGCGTTCTCGGCGCATGGCCTGCAGATGGTGCATCAGGCCGCACTTGAGTCCGGTGAGCTCATTGTAAAAGTGTGGATGGGGCAAAAGCTGTCGTTCGCCACCCCGCATCCAAAAAACAACTTAAGGATTGTTGTATGATTCTCCCGTTCGACCAGATGCAGGAAGCGAGCCGGGCGTTGGCCGCGCCTCTTTTTGCCGGCCTTGCCGGTGATTGCGAAATCAGTTTTGAATTCTTCCCGCCCAAAACCGAAAAGATGGAAGAGCAGCTTTGGGATTCGGTTGTCACGCTCGCGCCGCTTGCCCCACGCTTTGTCTCGGTCACATATGGTGCCGGCGGCACAACGCGTGAGCGGACGCACAACACCGTGGCGCGCATTGTGCGCGAGACCAATATTCCGGCTGCCGCACATTTAACCTGCGTCGAAGCATCGAAGGGCGAAATTGCCGACGTGGCAAATGCCTATTGGGAAGCAGGCGTCCGGCACATCGTTGCACTGCGCGGAGATCCACCAAGCTCGGACGGTAAATTTGTTCAGCATCCCGATGGATATGCCAGTGCCGCTGAGTTGGTCGAAGGACTGCGTAAGCTCCACCCATTCGAGATATCGGTCAGTGCCTATCCCGAAACGCACCCCGAAGCCCTGTCCGCGGCAAGCGATATCGACTTTCTGAAGCGCAAGCTGGATTCGGGCGCGAGCCGGGCAATCACGCAATTTTTCTTTGAACCCGAAACATTCTTTCGGTTCCGTGACGCTGTCGCTGCCGCAGGTGTCGATGCCGAAATCGTCCCGGGTATCATGCCGGTTTCAAATTTCGCGGCAATCACCCATATGTCCGCAATGACCGGCACTGCAATTCCCGTGTGGATGGCGCATTTGTTTGAAGGGTTGGATGACCATCCATCTGCCCGGCAACTTGTCGCAGCCACTGTCGCGGCTGAAATGTGCCGCAGATTATATGCGGGCGGAGTGCGTGATTTCCATTTCTACACGCTCAACCGGGCCGAGCTGTCTTATGCCATTTGCCATTTGCTTGGAAAGCGACCCGCTGGCGCTGCGCAGGAGCAAGCGGCATGACCCCGCGTGCGGCATTTGTTGCAAGAGCGGCCAAGCAGATCTTGGTCTTCGACGGCGGCTATGGGACAGCCATTCAGGGGTATAAATTATCCGAGGCGGACTATCGTGGGTCATTGGAACTGACCCACGATCAAAAGGGTAATAACGATCTGCTGTCCATCACACGGCCTGACGTGGTTGGCGCCATCCACAGCGCTTATCTGGGCGCTGGGGCGGACATGATTGAAACCAACACCTTCAGCGCCACGAAGATCAGCATGGCTGATTATGGCTGCGAACATTTGGTCCAGCAATTGAACATCGATTCGGCAAAGCTCGCGCGCGCCTGTTGTGACGCCGCAGAAGCAGAAGATGGCAAGCGGCGCTTTGTTGCGGGCTCAATTGGGCCCACGAACAAGACATTGTCATTGTCGCCAGACGTCAACGACCCCGGCTATCGAGAAATCGACTTTGATTATCTCAAAGGCGTCTATCGCGAACAATGCGACGCGCTTATCGAAGGCGGCGTCGATTTCCTGCTGATTGAAACGATTTTCGACACGCTAAACGCCAAATGCGCAGCGATGGCGGCGCAGGAAGCGGCATTGGCATCGGGCCGGGATGTGCCCTTGATGATATCCATGACGATCACCGATATGGCTGGACGCAATCTGTCGGGACATACGGTTGAGGCATTTTGGGCCGCGATCCGGCACGTCAAGCCGCTTACCATCGGGTTGAATTGTTCGTTCGGCGCCGATCTGCTGCGCCCGCATTTGGCCGCTTTGTCAAAGCAAGCCGATACGCTTGTGATGGCCTATCCCAATGCGGGCTTGCCCAATGACCTTGCCGAATATGACGAACTGCCAGAAACGACGGCGCAGCTGATTGGCCAATGGCTGGATGATGGGCTGGTCAACATCGTCGGCGGTTGTTGCGGCACCACGCCTGCGCATATTGCCGCGATAGCCAAGGCCGTTGAGGGCCGCGCCCCGCGCAGCATCCCGCAGCCACCACTGGTCACGCGGCTTGCTGGCCTCGAACCCTTTATTATGGCCGCCTGAACTCCTTAAAGCTGAACATAAAAATATGACATCCTCCTCCTCCCGTTTCGTCAACATCGGTGAACGTACGAACGTCACCGGCAGTGCTAAGTTCAAGAAGCTCATTCTGTCCGGCGATTATGAAGCCGCTGTCGAAATCGCGCGTGATCAGGTCGAAAATGGCGCGCAGATTATCGACATCAATATGGATGAAGGTCTGCTCGACGCGCATGAGGCGATGACCACATTCATCAAACGGATCGCGGCCGAGCCAGATATTGCGCGCGTACCGTTGATGATCGACAGTTCCAAATGGAGCGTCATTGAGGCGGGGCTGAAATGCGTTTCGGGTAAGCCTATCGTAAATTCGATTTCGATGAAAGAAGGCGAAGAGGCGTTTTTGCATCACGCGCGGCTGTGCATGGCCTATGGCGCTGCTGTCGTGGTGATGGCGTTCGACGAGACTGGCCAGGCCGACACCAAAGAGCGCAAGGTCGAAATCTGCAAACGCGCTTATGACTTATTGGTCGGCATTGGTTTTCCGCCCGAAGACATCATTTTCGATCCCAATATTTTTGCGGTGGCAACGGGGATTGAAGAACATAATAATTACGGCGTCGACTTTATCGAGGCGCTGAAAGAGCTGCGCGTTCTGTGCCCGCATGCGCATTATTCGGGCGGCCTTTCCAACCTGTCCTTTTCCTTCCGCGGCAACGAGCCTGTGCGCCGCGCAATGCACTCGATCTTCTTATATCATGCGATCCCTGCCGGCCTCGATATGGCGATCGTTAACGCAGGGCAGTTGGATATCTATGACGATATTGATCCGGAACTGCGGGTGGCGTGCGAAGATGTGATCCTCAACCGCGACCCCGATGCCACCGAGCGCCTCATCACCTTGGCCGAGAAATATCGCGGAACGGATGTGGCGCAGGAAAAGGCCGAGGCCGAATGGCGCGGCTGGGACGTTGAAAAGCGGCTTGAGCATGCCTTGGTCAAGGGCATTGATGTGCATATCGTCGATGACACAGAAGAGGCGCGGTTGGCGATCAAGGCGGCTGGTGGCAGGCCAATTGAGGTAATCGAAGGCCCGTTGATGGACGGCATGAATGTCGTTGGCGACCTGTTCGGGTCGGGGAAAATGTTCCTGCCGCAGGTCGTGAAATCGGCGCGCGTTATGAAAAAAGCCGTCGCGCATCTGTTCCCTTATATCGAGGCCGAGAAAGAAGTCGGCGCGAAGGGTAAGGGCAAAATCATCATGGCGACCGTCAAGGGCGACGTGCATGATATAGGCAAGAATATCGTTGGCGTTGTGCTGCAATGTAATGGCTTCGAGATTGTCGATCTGGGCGTGATGGTCCCGTGGCAAGACATATTGAAAGCGGCGGTCGAGCATGATGCCGACATGATCGGGCTATCGGGCCTGATCACACCTTCGTTGGACGAGATGGTCACCGTCGCTGAAGAAATGCAGAAGGCCGGCATGACGATGCCGTTGATGATCGGCGGCGCGACCACGTCCAAAACGCATACGGCGTTGCGGATTGAGCCTGTCTATTCGGGTCCCGTTATTCATGTGCTCGATGCTTCGCGCGCTGTCGGTGTTGCGGGCACATTGGTCAGCGATACTATGGCCGAAAAGTTCGTCGCGGACACCCGCGCCGAATATAGCCACATCCGCGATGCCCGTGCGGGCAAGACCGCAAAGCCATTGGCTTCGCTCGACGAAGCCCGCGCCAATGCGTTCGAGATGGACGAGGCGTTAAAGCCCGCGCCGCCATTACAGCCTGGCGTGCATGTCTATGATGACTGGGACCTTGCCGATCTGCGCAATTATATCGATTGGACGCCGTTTTTCCGCGCATGGGAATTGCACGGCAATTACCCCGATATTCTGACCGACGAAGTCGTTGGCGAAAGCGCCACCAGCCTGTTTGCCGATGCCAATGCGATGCTCGATAAAATCATCAGCGAAAAATGGCTCCGCGCCAAGGGCGTTGCGGGCCTATGGCCATGCTGGCGCGATGGCGATGATGTGGTGGTCTATTGCGAACAGACCGAAGCCCATATCCGCCTGCCGTTCCTGCGGCAGCAAATCGCCAAGCGCGAAGGCAAAGCGAACATGTGTCTGGCCGATTTCATCAGCCGCGATGGCGACTGGATTGGCGGCTTTGCTGTCACCACTGGCCATGGCATCGGCACGCATTTGGCGCAGTTCAAAGCCAATATCGATGATTATTCCGACATCATGTTGAAAGCGCTGGCCGACCGTCTGGCCGAAGCTTTTGCCGAGCGGATGCACGAGCATGTCCGCACAACATTATGGGGTTATGCGCCCGACGAGCAATTCACGATAGAGGCGCTGAACCGTGAAGAATATCGCGGCATCCGGCCCGCGCCGGGTTACCCCGCATGTCCGGACCACAGCCTGAAGCCGATATTATTCGACCTGCTGGATGCCACCCAGAAAACGGGTATCACCTTGACCGAAAGCTTTGCGATGTTGCCCACCGCCGCGGTCAGCGGCTTTTATTTCGGGCACCCCCAAGCCGAATATTTTGGTGTTGCGCGCATTGGCGAAGATCAGGTTGCGGACTATGCCGCACGGCGCGCACTCGATTTGGATCGGGCGCGGCAGTATCTGCGGCCGAACCTTAACGAATGATCTGGGCTAGGCCAGATTTTACGGACGAATGCCCATGAAGAAAACTGCGCTCTTCGTCCTGACCCTAAGGCGACAAAAGCAACGTGGGGCAACGTTTTTACTGTCTGCTTTGTCGCTTTAAGGGTGAACGCGGTTCTGACTTATTTCTGCTGGTCTCAACATTGAGAAAGAGCCGTGCGCGCGCTTTTGCGGGCGCGCAGCGATATTCTCAAAGCCAATCCTACATTGCAAGCGTGGAGATGTGTCCAGCCCGTGCCGTGGCCATTACCGTCCCTGCGCACGCCACCTGCGCACGACGCGGTCCAATATTTCGGCTTCGCCGCCTGTTTCCAGCCAAAGCTGGCTGAACAGCGGGTCTTCGGATGCGGGGCGTTTTTCCGCTTCCAAATGATCGAGCGACACGCGGATGGGAATGCTGACACCTTCGCCGCAGACAATGCATTCGCGGTTGCGCAAGGCAGGGACGGCATCCAGGAAGCCGCGCGCCCCTTCGGGCATGGCGGCGCGGACAAATGCCTGATCGCGTTCATTGTTCAATCGCATCGAAATGATCGTGCCGCATTGCGACAGCACGCCTTCGGCCAAATCGGACGGACGCTGCGTAATCAGGCCAAGCGACACGCCATATTTACGCCCCTCCTTGGCAATGCGTTCAAGGATGGAGCGCACCGCGCTGTCTTTGGAAACGCGATCCGACGGAATATAGCGATGGGCCTCTTCGCAGATGAGCAGGATGGGGCGCTGCGCTTCGTTGCGCGACCAGATGGCATAGTCAAACACCAGACGCGACAGCACCGCGACAACGGTCGACGTGATGTCGGAAGGGACGCCCGACACATCGATAATCGAAATCGGTTTGCCATGGGATGGCAGACGGAAAATCTTGCCGACAAAATCGGCCATGGTGTCGCCCACCAGCAGGCCCGAAAACATGAAATTATAGCGCGGGTCGGCTTTCAGCTCGTCAATTTTGCTCTTCAACCGCATGAACGG
Organism: Sphingomonadales bacterium UBA7471; assembly: GCA_002479765.1. Lineage (GTDB taxonomy): Bacteria > Pseudomonadota > Alphaproteobacteria > Sphingomonadales > Sphingomonadaceae > Sphingorhabdus_B. The sequence goes on from DLOZ01000003.1 coordinate 75,519, forward strand.
CGCGGATGACGTTGCCTTGTCGAGCTTGCCCATTTCATTCTGGATGATGTTGGTCAGGTCAGACAATAAATAAGGGATTGGCGCATCAACCGTCAGCTTGCCAATCGTTTCGGCAATCCGGTTTTTGGCCCGCGCCTGCAGCAGGCAGCGGGCGAGAATGTCTGAGTCAATTTGCCGGTCGTCGCCGGTGGAGGTGACGAACACTTCGCAATGTTCGGCAAAGTTCATCATCCAATAGGGCATGGCCAGATTGTTCACGTCGAACAACGCGCCATTTTGTTTGAACGCCGCACTATATTCGCCATGGGGGTCAATCATGACAATATGGCCGTCAGGGGCGATATCGCACATTTTATGCACGATGAGAGCCGCGCAGGTGGATTTGCCGGTACCCGTTGAACCCACGAGCGCGAAATGCTTGCCGAGCAGCGCGTCGACATATAGCGCGCCGCGAATATCCTTGGTTGGGACAACGGTGCCAATTTCAACATGTGCGCGTGCATCGGTGGCATAGACTTGCGTCATGTCCGCGCTCGACACCGCATAGACCTCGCTTCCGGGGATTGGATAACGCGTGACCCCGCGTCGGAAATTGGAGATTTTGCCAGTCAGGCGGTCTTCGTCGCCTTCGCCCAGAAAGTCGACCTGCGCCATAATGACTCCATGGTCGCGGTCATGCATGCGCTGTGTGCGGATACTGGCGAGCAGCCAACCATGGCCAATGCGAATCTTGATTTGGCTGCCCACTTGTCCGGCCATCGCAATGCTGGGATCGGCATGTGACATCAGCTGGGTCAATATGCTGGCATCAAGGGTGATTTGAGAACTGGATCCGGCAATGTCCATAACAAAGCCGATATGGTGCAGCGCAGCTGTCGCTGCGGCTTGTCCCTGCGCACCGGGTTCTGCGGACGTAAACTGCCGATGCCCTGTCATATCCATCGTTCAACTGCCTTTGATGTAAGGAAGCGACCAGCGATAGGGACAGAAGGTAAAGATATATTTACCATGGGGATGGAAATGGCCCCGTTAGCCCCGTTTATAAACGCTGGAAAACATATCCGGCGAACCAGCCCAGCAGCAATGATACAAGCACCGCCATCGCGCCATAGAATAAGGCATAATCTTGCGCCATGACGGTCACCACTTGTTCAAACCCGGTTTTGCGTATCCGCACTTGCACATTATCGTCCGCGACAATGACGCGGCCATTGCGGATCAGTAATGTTTCGGCGGTATAGGTGCCGACCGGAACGCTCGATGGAATATTGAGCCGCGCGCGGTACAATACCTGATCGGTGATTTCGACGGTGCCAGCCTCTTGCCGGAAAAGACCGTTGCGGCGGTTGAGATCGACCAAGCCATCGACAAAGCGTTTTTGCTCTGCGGCATCGACTTCACCGCTGGGCGACAATTGCAATCTTTCCAGACCAAGTTCGTAAATGGCGGCGGTCTTGCTATCGACGATGTCGCGCAGCGGGCGGGATGATGCGATCGCATAATAAGCAGGGACAGACCGGAAATCGGTGCTGTCGGCGTTAATCCAGATGCCCGCAATCTTCTGCTTTTCGCGCAGCGTCACCGCGCGCGTTGGCCCGCGCAGGACCACGGCGACGTCCACCTGACCCTCCGGCGCAACGCCGCGCGGGTAAATGATCGCGCCAAACAACAGCATTTCGGCGCCGGTGAATCCCGATTGAATGTTGATTTCGCGCTGCGACACATCGGGCACCAGCTTGGGCACATTTTGGGCGCCCGCCGCCACCGGCAGCAAAAACAGGAACAAGGCGAGCCAGCGTATCACAGGGCTTGCAACGTGTAGATTTCGTCCGGACGCCAGCCAAGGCCAAGCGCCATCCGGATGGCAACGAGCAGGACAATCACGGCCAAAAACAGGCGGAGATATTCGGGGCGCATCCGCTGCGCCAATCGTGCGCCAATTTGCGCGCCCGTGACACTTCCGATCAGCAAGAATACCGCCAGCACAATATCGACGGCCTTGGTCGTCAGGCTGTGCATCATGGTGGATGCCATGGTGACGAACAATATCTGGAACAAAGATGTGCCCACCACAACCTGCGCGCCCATGCCAAGCAAATAGAGCATGGCAGGCACCATGATGAAACCGCCGCCGACGCCCAGCAGCATGGTCATAATGCCCGTGATGAAACCCAATATCAGCGGTGCGAGTGGCGAAATATACAGCCCCGACCGGTAGAAACGCCAACGCATCGGCAAATTGGCGACCAAGGGATGGTGCCGCCTTTTGGCCGCGGGCACGGGTGTACCGGCACGGGTCGCACGGACGCTCGCCAAGCTTTCTTTCGCCATCATCCCGCCGATGCTGCCCAACATGATGACGTACAGAATGTTGATGACGGTATCGATCTGACCAAGCGATTCCAATATTTCAAAAATCGCAGCGCCCGCAGCTGTGCCGAAAATGCCGCCGAACACGAGAACAGCGCCCATTTGGAAATCCACACCGCCGCGTTTCATATGCGCAAAAACGCCCGATACGCTTGCGCCGGTTACCTGTGTCGATGCCGATGCTGCGGCAACGGCTGGTGGGATGCCGTAGAAAATCAGCAATGGCGTGGTCAGGAAACCGCCGCCTACGCCAAACATTCCAGACAACACGCCAACGCCGCCACCCAGCAGGATGATGACCAGCGCATTGACCGACACATTGGCGATAGGAAGATAGATATCCATGTTTGACCAACGGACCCTAACGGCATTTCGCGGCAGGATAAAGGCTGGTGCTTAGAAACTGGTGGACAATGTCATCGCTGGCCCATTGCCGGGCTGTGCGTGGCCCGCAACGCGCCAACGCCAGCTTGCGTCAAATTGGACAACCGCGCTGCCCGCGTTGACATTTGCGCGGATATTTGGGCCGACATCGATGCGCATGACATTGTCTTGCCCGCCGCCCCAAGTCCCTGCGCCAAGGGCAAAAGATGCGTTTTGCGATTGTGCGATTGGCCGATGTGCCTGTGCCGCCACATCGGCAAAGGGGCCGCCGCCTTGCCCCGAAACAAAGCCGGCCTGCCCATAGCCATCCAACCGGAAACCAAGCGGCAATTTTACGCCAGATTGCCCCCCTGCGACCAAGGCCGCAAATGCGTCGGGCCGGTCGTGCCTAAACCTACGCTCGGCAATGACCTGTACCGGAATGCGCGCAACGGGTCACCAACGTATCCCTGCTGCCAACTCCCTTTCGCGCGCGCTGCCATGTGCGACCGAAGCACGGCCATTAAGGGAAAGACGCGATAGGCCAGGATTACCGGAGAAACGCAGAACGGGGAATGCGGCAATCACGGCGCTTTGGCTGCCGCCATATTGCCCGTTGCCCAATGTTCCCGCGGGGGAACTGCCCCGCCGCCAAAAGCTATAGGCATAGACCTCAAATCCTTGCGGCGTGGTGGCGGATGGAGGCGGCGCTCCGATAGGGGTGACGACATCGGGGTCCGTCGGAAGGAATGCGGCGGGGGAGATCCGCACAGGCGTGTCTGCGCTGACGAAAAATGGGGCGGCTCCTTCCGGTTGGAGGACGATCTTTGCCTGGCTGTTTTGGGCGTGCCGTACCGCGGGGCGCGCAACGCGGTGCTGCGCACTGTAGCCGGTGAATGCTGGGGTTTTCGCCAGCTTCGGGACGGGCCGCATGCGGACTGGATTTGGATATATTTCATGACCGGTCTGGCTTACGGCCCTGATATCCATCGTTGTGACGGCGATCCGGGCCGTGACCCACGTTCCACATAGCAACGCTATCGATGCCAAGGCGCGCCCGCGCATCATTCGGGCCGGACCCATGACGCAGGGACAATATGGTGGCTGGTTTTGTCCCAGCGCAGCGGTGTCCCGAAACAATGCCGTGCATAGTTTATGCAGGCCCGCCGCGCGGCCATGATCGCGATAATGTTCGTCATGACGCTGCGCGGGATCGACAGCAGTGCCTCTTTTGGACCGTACAGCGCAGCGACAAAGCCCGCCCGAACACACAGCCGCCAGAAAAGAAAGGCCGCGTTACACCATAAAAGGACAATGAGCGTCGGCGGCAAGGGTTTTGGCTGGTACGCGCCTTGTGCTTCAGTCACCGTCAACATCGCCGTGAGAAAGATGCAGGCATAGGCTGCACTCAACACGATCGCGGCGAGTATCGACCGGCGATCCTGCAGCAACATCCATATCTGCGCGAGATTGCCGTTCCACCCCAGCCTGTCCCAACCGGCAAGCGCAATGCCCGTCAGCCAACGGGTTTTTTGGCGGACCGAGCTTGCGAGCGTATCGGGAAAGCAGGATCTGGTCCCTACCAGCCTGCCATTATTGTCCAAAATCCGCGCCATGATGGTGCGTCCACCAGCAGCCCCAATACGCATGCCCAGCTCATAATCCTCGGTCAGGCTGTTCGGATCGAACGGATCGCCGCCGTTCATAATGGCCAAGCGGCCCATCAGATTGCGTTCAATCGCGCAGGCGACGCCAGCCAGCGGCAGCGACGCGCCAATCGCCTCGCGCACGACCATATTCTTGCCATGGGCTTCGGCAAATTCGTCGCAATAATGTCCGCTGATCCATCGCGAACTTTTTGTCCGCACCGGAATGACCGGCAATTGCACCGCGCCGCCAATGGCGAGCAGCCTGTCGAACACCCGAAGCTCATCCGCGTGGACGGCATCTTCGGCGTCATGCAGGACAATGGCCTTGGCTGTGTAATCGCCCGCGATTTCATCGGCGCGTAACGCCCTCCAAAGCCGGTTGAGGCAATCGGCTTTGGTGGTGGGGCCCATATGGTCGACCAGCACGAGCCTGATAACCGGGTTGCGCTTTGCGGCAAGAATGACTGCGGCCGATGTGTGCGGGTCATTTGGGTAACAGCCAACATATATCCGGTACGCGCATCCGCTGTTGGCCCAGCTGCGTGTGCAGTTGCCCAGCATCGCGCCGATAACGGCTGCCTCGCCCCATGCCGGTATCAAAACCGCAATCAGCCCGGGCCCCGACTTTGCCGGCAATTCATCCACCGTCATCGGTGGCCTGTGCCAATAAAAGGCAATTTTTCGGTACAGCCGCCGTACCGCCCAGATGGCATCGACGCACAGATCGTCAATTGCGCCAATCAACAGCCAGATCGCGCTGAACAGTAACAGTTCGCGCTGTGCTGTTTCGGCGATCGGGAAAATCCAGTTAGGCACAGGTGCGACCCCTCAACCAACGGCGATCGATGTCGCGCCGTTTTGATATGCAGTGTTCCGAAAAGACGTTGTGTCAGGCGATCTGGGTCTCAGGCGATTTGGACTTTGCCCCGTTCATATTGGCGGTCTTTGCGCGTTCCCATGACCATCACCCACAGGATCGGTATCGCCCAGAAGGATAATAAGGCCTGATAGGATTTCGGCAGGAAGTCGGGAATCCAAAGCGTAGCCATGTGCGTTGCGACGGCCACGGTTTGGAATCCCATCGCCCATATCGGCCAATAACGGTTACTGTTCAGCGCCAGAACAATGAGTGCAAGCAAGCAGCCCCCATCCACGGCAAACAGTCCATAAGATGTCGTTGCCCAACTGGGGTTCATCGTTGCGGCGACCGCGCTTAATATTGTCGCAACGATGAAAATGGCAGCGCCAGCCCTGCCGGTACGTCCGCCATTGATGCCCGCATAAAGCGTGCACAGCACAAGCGCGAAAATGAAAGCTGACTGGAGAATATCCATCCCTTGCCCGTCCTCAGAATATAGCCCGCGTCCGGGCAAGGGCGCCCAGCATCAGCTGTTTACGACCCGAAGACCGGCTGGTCGGGTAAGTGGACCGGGGCCCACGCAGCCGAAGTTGATTTCTTGAAGATTGCTGTCGCGTTGCGCGACAACGATTTTGCGGTGCGCGTTGACAAAGCCCTTGCGGGCATCGACCATCATGGTCAGTCCGTTTGCCACGCCTTCAATCGCAGCCTGTGTATGCGCAGGCGGTGCGTCTGAATTTCGGCAGACATCAATGACCGAAAAAGTCAGGCTGGCCAGGTCTGCCAGTGCGTTATCTATCGATTGGTGGGTCGACCGGATGTCAGATGCCAATTGGCGGGCGGTCTCATGTTCGAAATTCACCATAAACTGTCTCCCTCTAGTTCTGAATTCAGCTTCAGCCAGCGAAAGACGTTTATTGAAACAGTCGAAACGTACCCGTCAAAACAGTAACAACAAATGCAAACGCCACTGTGCTGAAAAATGCAATATTCAGCGATTGAACCACGATATCCTGTGGGGATAGATCATGTCTTTCGCCACCGATGGGCGGAACAGAAACGCGTGCAGCAATTTTCGCAACGACCCGTCCCATCCGTTTCGGTAGCCCGTTCTGGCTAGCGCTATATTGCTCTCGCTCAAGGTCTTGCGTTTCGTATACGAATGGCTCGGATATGGTGCGTTGTTCAATAGCCGCAAAAATTTTCGCGGCATCCTTGCGCGTTGCGGCGTTCAACTTGCGCCGCGCGGCGTCCAACCTTTGATCGACAGTGAAGTGTGAAATTCCCAGAGAACGGCCGATTTCTTTGGACGTCATGTGGTCGTCGACTAGCCTCAGGCACGCTTTTTGACCTTCGGTCAGCTCAATCGATTCATCCGCCATCGGATCCGAATCTGTGTCCTCAATAGTTTGATTCAATCTCGCCATATTGGCCATATTTAATGCCCTTTTGGCAGTTTCTAGACCAACCGAAACCGCCAAGGCAAGGGATTTGCTTAATGTTTTGGCTCATGCTTGCTATCAATTATACGGGCAGGCATATAATTGGACAATGACTGAAACGCCCCAAAAGCGACCCAATCAATCCGCATTGCGCGCGTTTCTTTCCAGCGAGGCGGCCGGTGGCATTTTGCTGATGGTGGCTGCGGCTTTGGCGCTGCTTGTCGCCAATTCGCCTTTTGCCGATCGCTATGCCCATTTCGTGCACGCGGTGATTGGGCCCGAACTCACGCCAAAACTTGGCCCGATGACCGTCCATCTCTGGATAAATGACGGGCTGATGGCGATATTTTTCCTGTTGGTCGGGCTGGAGATTAAGCGCGAATTTGTCGACGGCCATCTTTCAACATGGAATGACAGGCGTCTTCCCATCATTGCCGCCGCGGCGGGCATGGTCGTTCCGGCGCTAATCTATCTGGGTGTGGCGGGCGGCGATCCAGATCTGCATCGCGGCTGGGCGATACCCGCTGCCACCGATATTGCATTTGCCATAGGCGTGCTGGCTTTATTGGGCCGCCGCGCCCCTGCATCTTTGAAACTGTTTTTAACGACGGTGGCGATAGTCGATGATTTGGGCGCGGTCGCCATCATTGCGTTGTTCTACTCCGCGGAACTGAACATCATGGCATTGGCTGCGGCGGGTGCCATCTGGCTGTTGATGATGGCGCTCAACCGTTTTCGGGTGCATGTGCTTTGGCCGTACCTCATCCTCGCCGCGTTGTTATGGTATGCGACATTGCTGTCTGGCGTTCATGCCACGATTGCAGGGGTCATGGCTGCATTTGCCATTCCGTTTCACCGGACAATCGCCGCGCCCGATGCCGAAGATTCCGCGCTGCACCGGCTTGAACATGCCTTGGTGAAGCCCGTCGCCTTTTTCATTGTGCCGATATTTGGTTTTGCCAATGCGGGCGTTTCGCTGGCGGGCACAAGTGTCGCTGCACTGGCGGCGCCGCTTCCGCTGGGCATTGCCATGGGGCTGTTTTTGGGCAAGCAAATCGGCATTTTCGCAAGCGTCTGGCTCTCCGTGACATTCGGAATTGCTGCCCGCCCAAAGGACGCCAGCTGGGTGCACGTCTATGGCGTCGCGTTGCTGTGCGGGATAGGTTTCACGATGAGCCTGTTTATCGGCGGTCTTGCTTTTGTCGGGCCGGAACAATCCGACGCCGTCAAAATTGGCGTTTTGATGGGGTCGTTGGTTTCTGCAATTTCGGGCTATCTCATTTTGCGCTTTGCGGCGCAGCAAAAGCACATATCGGGAGACGTACTATGAAGCTTTTATATCCGATTCTCACGGCCGCGTTGCTGGCTTCGGCCTGCACCTCGCTTCCCGTGGCCGCAAGTTCTGCGACTACGGCCCCGGCGCCTTCCTTAACCAGCATCTCGCAAGATTATATCCGCCTCACGCTTGAGGCTGGAACGCATGAAGCCGAATATGTCGATGCATATTATGGGCCTGAATCGTTACAGACAGCGGCGAAAGCCCGTCCGCGTTCGCTCGCCGACTTGATTGCGGAAGCCCGCAAGCTGACGGCTGCTATTGATGCAAGCCTGCCGACCATAAAGGATGATGCCGACCGCCGCCGCGCCTTAGCGTTGCGGGGCATGCTTGTGGCCGCAGACACAAGGCTGCAGATGCTTCAGGGCCGCACATTCGCGTTTAATGATGAAGCGAACGGCCAGTTTGCGACCGTCCCTGTGCTCATGACGCTCGAACATTATGACGCTATATTAAACCGGCTTGAGACGCTGATTCCCGGTACGGGGGCGCTTGCCGCGCGGGTTGATGCGTTTAACGAGCGGTACACCATTCCCAAGGAGCGCCTGCAACCTGTGTTCGCCGCCGCAATCGCCGAATGCAAACGCCGCACCGCGCAGCACATTGCGCTGCCTGTTGGCGAAAGCTTTGATATGGAATTTGTGACGGGGAAAACCTGGTCCGGTTACAATTATTATAAGGGCAATTACAAAAGCCTGATCCAGATTAACACCGACCTGCCGATCCGTGTCAGCCGCGCGGTCGATCTGGGCTGTCATGAAGGCTATCCCGGCCACCATGTTTTGAACCTGATGGTCGAACAGCGGCTTGCGCGTGCAAAAGGGTGGCGCGAATATGAGGTCAACCCGCTCTACAGCCCGACCAGCGTCCTTTCCGAAGGCAGCGCAAATTATGGCATAGATCTGGCCTTTCCGGCGCAGGAGCGCTTGGCGTTCGAACGCGATATTCTGTACCCGCTCGCGGGCCTCGATCCCAAATCGGCCGATGCCTATTGGAAAATGCAGCAAATGACCGAGATGCTGTCGGGCGCGCGGCTGACGATTGCGAAAATGTATCTCGACGGCGAAATATCCCGCGCACAGGCCCTTGAGTTCACGCAGAAATATCTATTGCTATCGCCTGCCCGCGCCGAACAATCGGTGGCGTTTACCGACCATTATCGCAGCTATGTTATCAACTATGGCTGGGGCAAAGACCTCGTGCGTGGCTATATCGAGCGCGGCAATCCGGACCAAGCCGAGCGCTGGCGCCGGATGGAAAAGATACTCAGCGAACCCACGCAGCCCGCCGATTTGCTGCCCTAAGCCAGATGATCGCGGAACCAGGTGGTGAGTTCGTCTTCGGATAATTCACCCGCCGCGAGGGCGACAAAGGTTATAACCAGTTCGGCATCTGTCGCGGTCAGAACATGTCCGTTCAGAACCAAAAAAGTTTCGCTTACGACGGCAGCAGTTCGTTTGTTTCCGTCCACAAACGGATGGTTACGTGCGATTCCAAACGCATAACTTGCCGCCAATTCGCTCACGTCTGGATCGCCGTAAAGCGCCAAATTTTGGGGACGCGCCATCGCACTGTCGAGCAATCCAGCCTCGCGGATTCCTTCGCCACCACCATGTTCGGCAATCTGTTCGGCGTGCGCGGCGATAGCTACATCAAGCGTAACCCAAATCCATTCTTGCTTCACGCGCCTGTCTTATTTGGCAAGTTCGCGGAGCGCGCGCTTCCGCTGCGCCATAACTTCACGGGCAACTTGCATTTGGGCGTCAAAGTCAGCGTCATATGGTTTCAACTCGAGCCCGCGATCGGTATCGAGCTTCGTCAACACATCTCCAACCTTTGCCTGCAAACGGTCAAGGTCGCGTTTGGGCAGAATGATGGCGGCGCTGTTTCCGACTTTTATGATTTTGACAGTTTTGTTCATACGCATGTTATAACACAAACACGGCTACAGCCGCAAGTCTGGGAAATGGGCGTTCACCGATTGCGAAATCATGTCGGCCGTGCCGAAGGTCGTCATGAAGCTGATGTCGGTGCTAGGAAACGCGCAAGCTCTCGCAAAGTGCATATTGTCGGGCTATGCCGTCGACAATTTGGGCGAAAATCTCGCCAGCTTTTTAAGCGGGTTGTGATGCTGCGTTTCTGTTGCTCAAAAGAAAAGGGCGGCCATTTCTGACCGCCCCTTTTAAAGCGCACATGTGAATGGGCTTACAGCTTGCCGACCAATTCAGGCACAACCGTAAAAAGGTCACCGACGAGGCCGATGTCTGCAACTTGGAAGATCGGTGCGTCTTCATCCTTGTTGATGGCGACGATGACCTTGGAGTCCTTCATGCCCGCAAGATGCTGGATCGCGCCGGAGATGCCGACCGCGATATAGACTTCAGGGGCAACGATCTTGCCGGTTTGGCCGACCTGATAGTCATTGGGGACATAGCCCGCGTCCACAGCAGCGCGGCTTGCGCCGACGCCTGCGCCAAGCTTGTCGGCGAGTGGCAAAATGACTTCGCTGAACGTCGCCGAGTCCTTGAGCGCGCGGCCGCCCGATACGATGATCTTGGCCGATGTCAGTTCAGGGCGTTCTTGCTTCGCGATTTCGGCCGAGATGAACTTCGACGTGCCCGCATCGCCGCTGCCCGAGACAGCTTCGATTGCAGCAGAACCGCCGGTTTCTTGAGCCTTTGCGAAGGCGGTACCGCGAACGGTGATGACCTTCTTGGCATCCGATGATTGCACAGTCGCAATCGCGTTACCCGCGTAGATCGGACGCGTGAACGTGTCCGCGCTTTCAACGCTGAGGATGTCGGAGATTTGCATGACATCCAGCAAAGCAGCAACGCGCGGGGCGATGTTCTTGCCGTTCGATGTGGCTGGTGCCAAAAATGCGTCGTGCGTGGCCATCAATGATGCCACCAAAGGCGCAACATTTTCTGCCAACTGCTGGGCATAAGCTGCGTCATCGGCAACGTGCACGGTGGTCACGCCAGCGATTTTTGCAGCCTGCTCGGCAACTGCGCCGCAGCCTGATCCCGCGACGAGGACATGCACTTCGCCAATTTGCGATGCAGCGGTGACGACCGCAAGCGTTGCATCCTTCAGCGATGCATTGTCATGTTCGGCATAAACGAGGGTCTTCATGCGGCCACTCCTATTTCCTTGAGCTTTGCAACCAGCGCATCAACGTCGGCAACCTTGATACCGGCGCTGCGCACAGGCGGTTCAACAACCTTTAACGTCTTCAGGCGTGGGCTAACGTCCACACCATAATCGGCAGGTGTTTTCTGCGCGAGTGGTTTGGACTTTGCTTTCATGATGTTGGGCAGCGACGCATAGCGTGGCTCGTTCAAGCGCAGGTCGGTGGTGATGATGGCAGGCATCTTCAACGCCACGGTCTGCAAACCGCCATCGACTTCGCGCGCGACATGCACTTCATCGCCAGACACGTTGACCGTGTTGGCAAATGTGCCCTGCGGACGACCGGTCAAGGCAGCGAGCATTTGGCCCGTCTGGTTCGAGTCATCGTCAATGGCTTGCTTGCCAAGAATCACGAGGCCGGGCTGTTCTTCGTCCATGACCTTCGCCAGGATCTTGGCAACCGCGAGCGGCTCGACATCTTCAGCGACGACGAGGATCGCGCGATCCGCACCCATGGCGAGCGCAGTCCGCAATGTTTCTTGCGCCTTATCTGGTCCGATCGACACCGCGATGACTTCGGTCGCAACGCCCTTTTCACGCAAACGCAGTGCTTCTTCCACCGCGATTTCGTCAAACGGGTTCATGCTCATTTTGACATTCGCCAAATCAACACCCGAACCATCGGGCTTAACCCGCGGCTTAACATTATAATCGATGACCCGCTTAACGGGGACGATGATCTTCATCTGCTCATCCTTCCATACCGACTCAAATGGCGAGTGAATGCCCGCCTAAACTGGTGCGCCTATGCTTGACGTTAACGTGAACGTCAAGCGTTCGATACACTAAGCTGCTTTGCGCACTTCCGCGACAATCTTCTCGGCGGCATCGCCAAGGTCGTTGGCCGATACGATAGGCAGGCCGCTATTGGCGAGGATGTCCTTGCCCTGCTGCACATTGGTGCCTTCGAGGCGGACAACGAGCGGCACCGACAGGTTCACTTCCTTTGCCGCAGCAACGATACCGTCCGCGATGATGTCGCATTTCATGATGCCGCCGAAGATATTGACCAAAATGCCCTTTACAGCAGGGTCCTTCAGAATGATCTTGAATGCCGCGGTCACCTTTTCCTTCGAAGCGCCGCCACCTACGTCCAGGAAGTTGGCGGGGAATTCGCCGTTCAGCTTGATGATGTCCATGGTCGCCATCGCAAGGCCAGCGCCGTTGACCATGCAGCCGAT
>DLOZ01000003.1:87962-97901 GCA_002479765.1 Sphingomonadales bacterium UBA7471
GCAGCCGATGTTGCCGTCGAGCTTGATATAAGCAAGGTCATATTCGGATGCTTCGACCTCTGCAGGGTCTTCTTCGGTCAGGTCGCGCAGCTCGGCGAGATCCTTGTGGCGGAACATGGCATTGCCATCAAACGCAACCTTGGCATCCAGCACCAACAGCTCGTCGCCATTCTTGCCTTCGCACACAGCGAGCGGGTTGATTTCAATCTGTTCGGCATCGGTGCCCAAGAATGCGGCATAGAGACCGGCAACCACAGTCTGCGCCTGCTTGGCCAAATCACCCGTCAGGCCAAGCGCCTTTGCAACGCTGCGGCCATGATGCGGCTGAAGTCCGGTTGCCGGATCGACAACGATGGTGTGAATCTTCTCGGGGCTGTCATGTGCCACGTCTTCGATGTTCATGCCGCCTTCGGTTGAGGCCACAATGGCTATCCGGCTGGTTGCGCGGTCCACCAACAATGCGAGGTAGAATTCCTGCTTAATGTCGGCGCCATCGGTGATGTACAGACGGTTGACTTGCTTGCCTTCAGGGCCGGTCTGGATGGTCACCAGCGTGTTGCCCAGCATTTCTTTGGCATGCGATTCAACTTCGTCGAGGTTGAAGGCCAAGCGAACGCCGCCCTTTGCATCAGGACCCAATTCCTTGAACTTGCCCTTGCCGCGTCCACCCGCGTGGATTTGCGACTTCACGACATAAAGAGGACCAGGCAATTGCTTCGCAGCCGCAACCGCTTCTTCAACGCTGAGCGCCGCGATACCAGCGGGGCAAGCCACACCAAATTTCGCAAGCAGTTCTTTGGCCTGATATTCATGGATATTCATGGGAGATTACATCCTCGACAATAAAGAGTTTCGCCGGTCGCTTAAGCACAGACGGGCGCTGAATGGAAGGGCTTGCGCTGATGTTTTTTGGTTGATGCAAAGGCTCCAAGGACGCGGAGCAAATCATATATTCTCTGCGCCCTCCGCGCCTCTGCGTGCAAAAATTAATCCAGCAAATTGAGATCTACCAATGCGCGGCGCAGCGTCTCTGCATCGGTAAAATGATGCGCAGCAAAGCCATTGGCGCGGGCGCTGACGACATTGTCGTGATTGTCATCGATGAATATCGCCTCGCCGGGCTTCAGCCCAAAGCGCCGCAGCGCCAACGCATAGATATCGGGGTCTGGCTTGATCATTTTCTCGACGCCCGAGACGACAATATCTCCGAAATGGTCGAATATGGGCTGGGTCGGACGGAACATCTCCCAAAACTCCGCACCAAAATTGGTAATGGCAAAAAGCGGGACGGCGCGCGCGGCCAGTTCGTGCACGATTTCCAGCGATCCTGTGACAGGGCCCGGAATCGTCTCGTTAAAACGGGTCCGGTACGCGTCGATCTCCTTTTCATATTTCGGATATAGCGCGATCCGTTCCGCGGTCATCTCTGCCAATGGCCGGCCGGCATCATGCTGAAAATGCCATTCGGGCGTAACAACATGCGTGACGAAATATTCCAGCTCTGCCTTGTCGGCGATCAGCTTCGCAAAAAGATGCCGCAAATCCCATTCGAACAGCACTTTGCCGACATCAAACACGACGGTGGTGATCTTTGTCATGGGAAATATCTCACCTGCAGACGCAAAAAAACCGCCCGCGAATCAGATTCGGAGCGGTCTTTTGATAAAACCATCTGCCCGCATTGCGCAGGCAGCGGCCAATTAACCCTGGCGCGCTTTAAAGCGTGGCTGGGTCTTGTTGATGACATAGGTCCGGCCACGACGACGAATCACGCGGTTGTCACGATGGCGGCCTTTGAGCGACTTGAGAGAATTAACGACTTTCATCGGATTTACCCGTCTTTTTGATGCATAAAGCTTGAATTGAAGGCGCGCTCCTATGGGTGGGGCGGCGGAAAGTCAAGCGCGTTCGGCGCAATTATGCGATTCAGCCCCCATAGATAGCTTGCCATGATATATGACGCGCTTAAGGATAGGATCATGATGAAAACTCCACGAATCTTGCCGCTTCTCGCGCTTTCGCTGTTGTCGGCCTGTGTCGTGCCCACTGGCCCTGTCGAGGTTACGCGTTTTAACCGCGCGGCTGAAGGCGTGCCTTATGGCAATGGCAGTTTTGGGGTTGAGGTTGCCGGCGAATCGGCGGCGGACCGATCTTTATCAGCTTCGCCTTATGTCGCGGCGGTGACGCGCGAAATGCAGCGGGTCGGCTATGGCAATCCAACGGGCACAAGCGATGTTGTTGCCGAGATACGTTTTGGCGCGACGATGATACGTCCGGAACGCCGGTCACCGGTTTCCGTGGGCGTCGGCGGATCAACCGGCAGCTATGGGTCGGGCATTGGCTTGGGCGTTGGCATCACGCTCGGGGGCGGGTCGGCCGCGCAATTGCAGACCAGTTTGTCGGTGCGCATCATCCGGCGCAGCGACCGTCTGGTGATATGGGAAGGGACCGCAGTGCAATCTGCCAAAGCGGGCTCGCCTGCCGCGCAGACCGCTATTGCTGCATCTAAATTGGCCGAAGCCTTGTTTAAGGACTTCCCCGGCGTGTCTGGCGAGACTATCCGCGTTCCATAAACTTCATTGCGAGAACGAACCAAAAATGCCGATCACCGATATCAATGCTGCCTTCGACAGCGGTAACATCATAGTGCACGCCATCGATGGCAACAGCGCCACCCTTGGCATTCGCAAGGACAAGGATTCGGAGTTTGCGCAATGGTTCCACTTCCGCGTTGCGTGCGCCGCGGGTGAGGAACTTGAACTGCGCATAACGGGCTTGGAAGGCAGCGCTTATCCCGGCGGTTGGCCAGATTATCGCGCCTGCGTTTCCGAAGACCGCGATTACTGGGGCCGCGCCGATACCAGCTATGACAAAGCCGCAGACGGCGGCACCCTGACCATCCGGTACACGCCCGCCAGCGACATTGTCTGGTTCGCCTATTTCGCACCCTTCAGTATGGAGCGTCACCATGATCTGATTTCTGACGCCGCATCATGCGAAGGCGTTAGCTATCGGTGCTTGGGCCATAGCCTTGAAGGGCAGCCCATTGATTGCCTGTCGATGGGGGATGGCGAAACGCAAGTCTGGCTGTATGCGCGCCAGCATCCGGGCGAAACGCAGGCCGAATATTGGATGGAAGGTGCGTTGGATATGCTCACCGACCTCAGCGATCCGCACACGCGCGTGTTGCTGGAAAAATGCCGGTTGCATATCGTGCCCAACTGCAATCCCGACGGCAGCTGCCGCGGACATTTGCGTACCAATTTTGCGGGCGTAAACCTGAACCGCGAATGGGCCGAGCCAAGCTTGGAGCGTAGTCCAGAGGTTCTGGCTATTCGCAACGCCATGGATGAAACCGGCGTGCATTGGGCGATGGATGTTCATGGGGATGAAGCCATTCCCGCTGCATTCATGGCCGGGTTTGAAGGCATTCCGTCATGGACCGATGATCAAGGCGCGCGATACAATGATTTCATCAATCGCCTCGCCGCACGCACCCCCGATTTCCAGACCGAGCTGGGTTACACCAAAGCGGGGCCGGGCAAAGCCAATCTGACCATGTCGACAAACCAGCTCGCCGAACGTTTTGGCCCGTCGCATAACTGCGTGTCGATGACGCTCGAAATGCCTTACAAAGACACGGTGCACGGCAATGATCCCTATCAGGGATGGTCGCCCGAACGGTGCCGCCTGCTGGCCCGCGAGTGCCTCGCGACGCTGGCGGAGATGGTGTAGGCAGTACCCATGCGCATCATCGTGGATGATCTTTCCGGCAGTGAAATCCGCGCCTTGCTGGAAACGCATTTTGCCGGGATGCTGGCAAGCTCGCCACCGGAAAGTTGCCATTTTTTGGATTTCGACGGGCTGAATGCGCCGGATGTCACCTTTTGGTCGATTTGGGACGGGGACGCGCTTGCGGGGTGCGGGGCGTTGAAAGAGCTGACGCCCGAACATGGTGAGGTCAAATCGATGCGGACGCACGCGGACCATTTGCGCAAAGGTGTCGGCGCCACAATGCTGGAGCATATCATTTCGCAAGCACGCAACCGTGGTTATCACCGATTAAGCCTTGAGACCGGATCGTCGGCGGACTTTGCGCCGGCGTTGGCGCTGTATGCCGCGCACGGGTTTGAATATTGTCCACCCTTTGGCGATTATGTCGAAGACCCGTTTAGCCGTTTCATGACCTTGGCGATTTGACCAACTTGCGTTAGGGCGCGGTCAAACAACGAAGGAACTCCCATGCCACAGCTTATCCTCATTCGCCACGGACAATCCCAATGGAACCTGGAAAACCGGTTCACCGGTTGGTGGGATGTTGACGTGACCGAAAAAGGCGCAGCCGAAGCGTGGGCCGCGGGTGAGTTGATGAAGGCCAAGGGCATTGCCCCTGATGTCGCCTTTACCAGCGTGCAGACGCGCGCGATCAAGACGTTGAACCTCGCGCTTGAGGCGATGGGCCGGCTTTGGGTTCCGGTGACCAAAAACTGGCAATTGAACGAGCGCCATTATGGCGGCCTGACGGGCCTTGATAAGGCCGAGACAGCGGCCAAGCATGGCGACGAACAGGTCAAAATATGGCGCCGCAGTTTTGATGTGCCGCCGCCGCCATTGGAGGTGGGATCGCCTTATGACCTGTCGTCCGATCCGCGTTATGCGGGTATCAAAATCCCTGCGTCGGAAAGCCTGAAGGATACGATACTGCGCGTTCTGCCATATTGGGAGAGCGCCATTGTCCCTGAGCTAAAGGCCGGAAAAACCGTTCTCATCTCTGCGCATGGCAACAGCTTGCGCGCGCTGGTGAAGCATCTTTCTGGCATTTCGGATGCGGATATCAATGGCTTGGAAATCCCGACCGGCCAGCCGATTGTCTATGAACTCGACGACAATTTGAACGGTGCATATCACTATCTATCCGCGCGGTAACATTGTCGTTCCGCGTGCGTGCGCGGGCCTGTGATTATCCTATTGTTGCTGGATTGCGCCTTTTGCACCACGCGGCTAAGGCCATGCCATCAAAGTTGTCAGGGGAGTGACACATGACTGACTCAGCGCCGCGTATTGGCATCATCATGGGCAGCCGTTCGGACTGGGACACGATGCGCGAAGCGTCCGCCACGCTGACCGCGCTCGACATTCCCCATGAATGCAAAGTGGTGTCGGCGCACCGTACGCCTGAGCGTCTATATGATTATGCAAAAAGCGCGGCCGACAGGGGTCTGCAATGCATTATCGCGGGCGCGGGTGGCGCGGCGCATCTGCCGGGTATGGCGGCGTCGATGACGCGGCTTCCGGTGCTTGGCGTGCCGGTGCAGTCGAAGGCGCTGGATGGCATGGACAGCCTGTTGTCGATTGTCCAGATGCCCGCGGGCATTCCCGTCGGCACGCTCGCAATTGGCAAGGCGGGGGCTACGAACGCCGCGCTTTTGGCGGCGGCGATGCTGGCCAATAATGATGCAGCGCTCGCGGCGCGGCTGGATGCATGGCGCGCGGCCCAGACCGCGTCGGTAGCCGAAACGCCGGAGTGAGACGAAGCCGATGACTGCGTTGCCTCCTGGTTCGACTATTGGAATATTGGGTGGCGGCCAGCTGGGCCGGATGCTCGCGGTTGCGGCCGCCCAGCTTGGCTATCGCTGCCATATTTACGCGCCAGCAGGGGATAATGTGGCGTTTGACGTCGCCGCGCAAAGCAGCATCGGCGCCTATGACGACCATGCCGCGTTGAAAGATTTTGCGCAGCAATGCGATGTCGTCACCTTCGAATTTGAAAATGTGCCCGTTGCACCGCTTGAAGCGATTGCCGGGATTGTCCCCATCCATCCGCCGGCCAAGGCGTTGGAAGTTGCGCAGGACCGCGATGCCGAAAAGCGCTTTGTGCGCAGCCTTGGCGGACAGACAGCGAACTTCGCCATCGCAAATGTGCAAGGCGACGTGCAGGCGGCGGTTGATGCGGTGGGTATCCCGTGCATCCTGAAGACGATCCGCATGGGATATGACGGCAAGGGGCAGCTTCGCGTCACGTCGCAGGACGATCTGGCCGATGCATGGGCGCAGACGGGTGCGCAGCCGCTGATCGCGGAAGCCATGGTGCAGTTCGATGCCGAATTTTCGGTGATATTGGTGCGCGGCCAAGATGGCGAAATCCGCTTTTGGGACAGCCCGCACAATGTGCATGTCGGCGGCATTTTGGCAACGTCGACACTGCCGGCTGGCGCGCTCGTGGAAAGCCAGCAGCAAGCAGCGCGCGATATGGCGGCGGCGGTTGCGACCAAGCTTGATTATGTCGGTGTATTTACCGCCGAATTTTTCGCCAGCAGCGCAGGTCCCTTGTTCAATGAAATCGCGCCCCGCGTGCACAATAGCGGCCATTGGACGATTGAAGGCGCGGCCACGAGCCAGTTTGAAAACCACATCCGCGCCATTTGCGGACTGCCGCTTGGCAGCACCGAAACGGTGGCGGCCCGTGTCGAAATGCAGAACCTGATCGGGGATGATGGCGACGCCTTTGCACAGATTTTGGCCGACCCCGCGGCGCATCTGCATCTCTATGGGAAGGCACAAGCGCGCCCGGGGCGAAAAATAGGCCACGTCACCCGCTTGTATCGCTAAGTTTTTCAAGGCAAAGCGGGGTTATGAATCATCCCGAAATCATCCTTGTCCTCGCCCGCGCCGCCAATGGAGTCATCGGGAAAGATGGCGGCATGCCGTGGCATCTCCCTGCGGACCTGCGGCATTTCAAACAGATAACCAAAGGTCGGCCCATGATTATGGGGCGCAAGACCTTTGACAGCCTGCCCGGCTTGTTGGACGGCCGACGCCACATTGTTTTGACCCGCGATACCGCATGGGAAGAAGACGACGCCGAAATCGCGCATTCGGTGGCCGACGCGTTGAGGCTCGCCAATGGCCCACATGTGTGCGTGATTGGCGGCGCGGAAATCTATAATCTGTTTCTGCCGCTCGCGGACCGCATTGAACTGACGGAGATTGCCGCGCAGCCCGAAGGCGACACGTCGGTTCCGGATTTCGACATGGCGGAGTGGGAAGAACTGTCCCGCGAACACCATGCTGCGTTGAACGGCGCACCCGCGTTTGATTTTGTCACGCTCGTGCGGCGGCCAAAGAACTAGCACGCGGTATATTGGGGGACATAATGCGTAAGAAATTCTGGATTCCGCTGACGCTGATTGGCGCGGCTGCGATTGGCTTTTTCGGCTTTTTACCCGGCTATGTCGAAGGTTCAATGAACCAGATTGACGGCCAACCGCTGATCAAGGTCAGCGATGAGGCCAAGGCATTGCACAAGACATTGAACATCGTCGACCTGCACAGCGACACGTTGATGTGGAACCGCGATTTGGGCAAGCCTGCGGATCGCGGCCATATGGATTTGCCGCGCCTGCAAGAGGGCAATGTCGCGCTGCAGCTTTTCTCATCAGTCACCAAAACGCCCAAAGGCCAGAATTATGATGGCAATGGTGCGGACACCGACAATATCACTTTGCTGACCTTTGCGCAGCTGCAGCCGGTGAAAACATGGCGTTCATTGGTCGAGCGGTCGCTATATCACGCGTCGAAGCGCGACCATGCGGTCACGGGATCGGACGGAAAATTGCAAGCCGTGGACAAGGCGCAGCAGCTCGATGCCTTGCTGGCCGCGCGGCAAAAGGACCGGAGCACCGTCGGCGCGATGCTGACCATTGAAGGGCTCCATAATCTTGAAAGCAAAATCGAGAATCTCGACCGGTTGTACGACGCCGGTTTCCGCATGGCGGGGTTCACCCATTTTTTTGACAATGAATTGGGCGGGTCGATGCACGGCCTGAAAAAAGGCGGACTGACGCCCTTTGGTCGCGATGTATTGCGCCGGATGGAAGCGAAGGGCATGATCGTCGACATCGCGCATCTCAGCCATGCTGGCGTTGCCGAGGTCTTGGCCATGGCCAAACGTCCCGTGGTCTCCAGCCATGGCGGCGTGCAGGCGACGTGCAAGGTGAACCGCAACCTGACCGATGACGAAGTGCGTGGCGTCGCCAAAACCGGCGGCATCATTGGCATCGGCTATTGGGAGGGTGCGATATGCTCCACCGATCCGCGGGCTGCGGCCAAGGCGATGAAGCATGTGCGCGATCTGGTTGGCATTCAACATGTCGCTTTGGGTTCGGACTATGATGGCGCGACCACGGTGCGTTTCGATACCTCGCAACTCGCGCAAGTCACCCAAGCGTTGATGGACGAGGGTTTCACGCCAGACGAAATTCGCGCCGTCATGGGCGAAAACGCATTGCGCGTCATCCGTGCTGGCTTGGTCCCGATGGCGAATGTTGCAAAATGACCTATACACAAAACCGTAGCCCTGAGCCGTCGATGCGCAGCATCGGCGAAAAGTCGAAGGGCGTTGCAAGATCGAGAGCCGCCCTTCGACTTTCGACAGTGCGATTGCACTGTCGGCTCAGGGCTACGGTGACATTGATATGACCATTCCCCGCCTTTCTGCCAAAGACCAAATGCCTGACGCGTTGCGCGGCGGTGTTGTTGCCTTGGGCAATTTTGATGGCTTTCATTTGGGGCATCAGGCCGTTGCTGGCGCAGCGATAAAACAGGCCAAGGCGGCAGGTAAGCCAGCGATTATCGCAACATTTGATCCGCATCCCGTGCGCTTTTTTGCGCCGGAATCGCCGTGGTTCCGTCTGACGACGCTCGATCAACGCCAGCGCTTGTTTGCAGAAGCCGGTGCCGACGCGATGCTGGTGTTTGATTTTGATGCAGAGCTTGCGGCGACCAGCGCCGAAGATTTCATCGTCACATTGCTGATGGAGCGTTTGGGCATTTCGGCCGTGGTCACGGGTGAGGATTTTACCTTTGGGCATAAGCGCGGGGGCAATATTGATGTGCTGCGCGATTTGGGCGGTGCGCACGGCCTGACCTCGACCGCCATGGGGCCAGTGGTCGATGATGGCGGCGTGATATCGTCGAGCCGTATCCGCAATGCGCTGAAGGATGGCGACTGCGCCACGGCCACCGCCTTGCTCACCCGGCCATTTACGGTCGAAGGCATTGTGCAGCATGGCGATAAAAACGGGCGGCTATTGGGTTTCCCGACCGCCAATATCGACATGGGCCATTATTTGCGCCCGCGTTACGGCATTTATGCGGTGAAGGGCCGCTTGCCCGATGGCCGCGTGCTGAATGGCGCCGCAAACCTTGGTATTCGTCCCACATTTGATCCGCCCAAGGAATTGCTTGAGCCGCATTTCTTCGACTTTGCCGAAGATCTCTATGGGCAGAATATCGGAATCGAATTCCACGCCTTCATCCGCGGAGAGGCGAAGTTTGACAGTCTGGACGCACTGATGGCGCAAATGGCGCAGGACTGCGACGAAGCCCGCCGGATATTGGGGGCTTAGTGGGCGGAGCGATAAACCATCGCTTCCCCGGCTTCGTCACCCTGAACTTGTTTCAGGGTCTTAATTCCGGACCGCTTGAAAAAGTAAGATGCTGAAACAAGTTCAGCATGACGGTGTAAGATACATCTTCCCAAACCATCTCCACATGAAGTGGCGCGCGCAACAGCGCGGATACAGGCTTTATTTGCAGCGCCATATCCTTTAGGCACCCGCACAACATGACTGACCCTATCGACTATCGCGACACCGTTTTCCTGCCGAAAACAGATTTCCCTATGAAGGCCGGCCTTCCGCAGAAGGAGCCGGGCATTCTCGCGCGTTGGCAGGCGCAGGATTTTTATGCGGAGCTGCGCAATCGCCGCCGTGGGCGTGAGAAGTTCATTCTGCATGATGGCCCGCCTTATGCGAATGGCGACATGCATATCGGCCATGCGCTGAACCATATTCTGAAGGACATGGTCGTGCGCACACAGACATTGTTGGGCAAAGACGCGCCTTATGTGCCCGGTTGGGATTGCCACGGCCTGCCCAT
>DLOZ01000003.1:97951-100563 GCA_002479765.1 Sphingomonadales bacterium UBA7471
TGCCACGGCCTGCCCATCGAGTGGAAGGTCGAAGAGCAATATCGCAAGAAAAAGCTGAATAAGGACGAAGTCCCCGCGCAAGAATTCCGCGCCGAATGCCGGGCCTATGCGCAGCATTGGGTCGACACGCAGCGCGAACAATTGAAGCGGCTGGGTATCAATGCCGATTGGGACAATCCCTATCTGACGATGGATTTCCAGGCCGAAGCGACCATTGTTTCGGAGCTGTTGAGGTTCGCAGAAAGCGGCCAGCTGTATCGCGGCGCAAAGCCCGTCATGTGGTCGCCGGTGGAAAAGACTGCGTTGGCCGAAGCTGAAGTCGAATATGAGGATATCACGTCGACGCAGATCGATGTGGCGTTTGAGATTATCGAGAGCCCGATTGCAGAATTGGTTGGCGCGCATGCGGTGATCTGGACCACGACGCCTTGGACGATTCCGGTGAACCAAGCTTTGGCTTACGGGGCGGAAGTAGGATACAACTTGCTCGAGTTTCAGGGTCGTCGCTACCTTATTGCGGCTGCACAGAATACTGCATTTGTGGATCGCCTCAGTGAGTTCGTTGATAGAAAATTGAACGATAACCAAGAAGTGACAACCGTTCACGGTCCCGGAACAGACCGTTATCTTATTTGGGGTAGGGATCTTGAAGGCACCATGGTCCGTCACCCGATGCACGAACTCGGCGGTTTCTTTGCTAAGCCGCGTCCCATGCTCGCGGGCGATTTCGTCACCACCGACAGCGGTACGGGCCTTGTCCATATGGCGCCCGACCATGGCGAGGACGATTTCGACCTGTGCAAGGCGAACGGCATTGAACCGGTGTTCGCGGTTGAAGGCGACGGCAAATATCGCGCCGATTGGCTCTGGCTTGGCGGTGAAGGCAGCGTCATCAACCCCAAATTCAACGCGCCTGATGGCCCCATCTGCACCGCGTTGCGCGACGCGGGCGGATTGCTCGCGGCGTCGGCGGATTATAAGCACAGCTATCCGCACAGCTGGCGGTCAAAGGCGAAGGTCATCTATCGCTGCACCCCGCAATGGTTTGTGCCGATGGATAAGCCACTCGACATAAACCGTAGTGCTGAGCTTGTCGAAGCACGCGTATCGGACGAGAGCCGCCCTTCGACAGGCTCAGGGCTTCGGTCTTTGAGAGAAACCGCAATGACCGCGATTTCGGAAACCCGCTGGGTTCCGGAAAAGGGCCAGAACCGTATCACCGCCATGGTCGAAGGCCGCCCCGACTGGGTGCTGTCCCGCCAGCGCGCATGGGGCGTGCCGATTACGCTGTTTGTGGATCGCAAGTCCGGCCAATATCTCTGCGACACGGGCGTGAACGCACGTATCATCGCGGGCATTCGCGCACATGGCGTTGATGGTTGGAGCGACGAACGTGCGCAGGAATATCTGGGCAGCGACTATGCGCTCGCCGATTATGAACGCGTCACGGACATTTTGGACGTCTGGTTCGATTCGGGCTGCACGCATGCTTTCGTCCTTGAAAGCGGACGTTGGCCCGATCTGTTGCGCGAAGAAGGCTATACCGGCCCGCGCGCGGATCTATACCTCGAAGGCAGCGACCAGCATCGTGGCTGGTTCCAGTCCAGCCTGTTGCAAAGCTGCGGTACGCGCGGTCATGCGCCCTACAAGGCGGTGCTGACCCACGGCTTTACGATGGATCAAAAGGGCATGAAAATGTCCAAGTCGCTGGGCAATACGATCAACCCACTCGACCTGATGCGCGACAGCGGCGCGGATATTTTGCGGCTTTGGGCGTTGACCGTGGACTTCACCGAAGACCACCGGATCGGCAAGGAAATCTTGGCTGGCGTTTCCGACCAATATCGCAAATTGCGCAACACCTTCCGCTATCTGCTCGGCGCGCTCGACGGCTTTTCGGACGCGGAAAAGGTCGCGGTTGCCGATATGCCCGAGCTGGAGCGTTATATGCTCCATCTGCTTGCGGATATGGACGCGAAGTTGAAGACGGCGGTCAATGATTTTGACTTCAACACCTATGTCCGTTTGCTGACCGAGTTTTGCAACGAAGATCTGTCGGCATTCTTCTTCGATATCCGCAAGGATTGCCTCTATTGCGACGCACCGACCGATCCCAAGCGGATGGCGTATCGCACGGTGCTCGACACCTTGTTCCACGCCCTCGTGCGCTATGCCGCGCCGGTGCTGGTCTTCACCAGCGAAGAGGTGTGGCAGACGCGATTCCCCGATGCCGACAGCGTGCATTTTTCGGATTGGCCGGAGGTTCCCGCCGTTCTTGACGGGGCCTTGGCTGAAAAATGGCGTAGCATAAGGGGAAGCCGTATGCTGGCAAACGAGGTGATTGAGCAAAAGCGCCGGAACAAGGAAATTGGTTCAAGTCTGGAAGTCGAATATAGCTATGATGGCGATCCGGGCGAAATCGACCTAGCAGAAATATTTATCGTGGCAGCGGTGCATCATGGTCGCGAGACAAGCGCAGTCAAAACCACCAACCACAAATGCGGTCGGTGCTGGCGGCATCTGCCTGAGGTTGTCGACGACGGCACATTGTGCGGTCGCTGTGCGGATGTTGTTGGTGGGTAATAACCTTCTTCGTGCCTTTGTGCCTTTGT
>DLOZ01000003.1:100650-101099 GCA_002479765.1 Sphingomonadales bacterium UBA7471
CAAAGGCACGAAGGCACAAAGATCGCCTAACGTCCGTCATGCCGAACCTGTTTCCGCATCTACCTTTGGGCGGAGCCAAATTACGTCCCTGAAACACATTCAGGGTGACGATGCCGCTTTGCTGGGTAAGCCTTCCCAAATCCTCCCCACTTGTGGGGAGGTGGCAACCCACGGGGTTGACGGAGGGGGCTGGCAGTTTACACGAGGGGGCATGCGTGCACTTACACCCCCCTCCACCACGCTTTGCGTGGTCCCCCTCCCCGTAAACGAGGAGGATTAAGCATGAACCCCAATCCTAAATTCCGCCTTCAGGGCATTATGCTGGCCAGCCTTGTGTTCATCGCGGACCAGATTGTGAAATATGCGATGCTTGGCCCGCTTCAGCTGAAAAGCCGCGGTGTCATTCACATCATTTCGTTCTTCGACCTGCGCTATGCCGAAAATCGCGG
>DLOZ01000022.1:0-43079 GCA_002479765.1 Sphingomonadales bacterium UBA7471
GCATTGTTGACAATAGCGCCAGTGCCAAAGCTTTGCGTGTTGCCAATCAGGATGCCCGACGCGATCGTTGTCCCGCCACTGAAGCTGTTAACGCCAGACAGGGTCACCGCACCGCTACCGGTCTTGGTCAGCAAAGCTGTGCCCGAGATCGCGCCGCTGATGGCAAAATTGCCTCCACTAGCGTTCACATTGATGATTTCCCAATCACGTATCGCGCCAGCCACACCAGCATTGATGTTGAGCGTATCCATGAAGGAACCGGAACCACCGTCAAGCGCAGTCACGCCCGCCAGTGACGCGCCAGCCATGATGTTAAGGGTGTCGTTGCCAGCGCCCAATGAAATGCTGCCGTTTACAACGGCACCAGCGCTAATCGTGACAACCGCGTCACCCGCGCCATCGACGATAGCTGTACCGGATATGGAACTAACACTCGATCCCGAACGCAAGTTAATCAAGACGGCACTGCCAGCGTTTGAACTCGTCTGGATAGCTGCGCCGGTTCCACCACGAATCGCTCCTGACGTTGCGATAGATAAGACGCCAGTACCAATGTTTCTGGCATAAATGCCGTTGCTACTGCCCGACACCGATGCAGTGGAGACCGTAAGACCCGAACCCCTATAGTTTCTGGCAACGAGTCCAACGCCGCTCGCACCGGTAACGGCTCCGGTGGAGGTCACCGACAATGTGCCACTGCCAACGTTGCGGGCCACGATACCGTCTGTGGTACCCGTCACGCCGGCGACATTGACGCTCATATTCGATCCGCTGAATTGGTTTAAGGCGGTTATTCCCGAACCGTCGGTGCCCGTCACCGCCCCGGTCGCGGTCACCGAGAGCGATCCAGTGCCATAGTTGATCGCATCGATACCTATGTTGCCTGAAGCCGAATCCGCCGCAATGGTCAGGTTGGCACCAAAGTTACGGGCCGAAATACCCCCATAGCCTGTGCCAACAACACTGCCGTTCGACGTTACCGACAAGTTACCGGAGCCACGATTAACTGCAGCGATACCAAATCTGCCACCAGAGACCGATGCCGAACTGACCGTGAGGTCCGTTCCGGATGTGTTAGTGGCATATATACCATCAAAAATTTCCGCAGAAACGTGACCTGTCGATGTTACGGAAAGCGCACCTGAACCGTAATTGGCGGCGCGTATGCCAACATATCTGCCGGTAACCTCTGCAGCAGATACGGTTAAATTTGATCCTTGAGCTCCGTTAATGGCAAAAATGCCAATGAGACCCGATCCCACGACAATTCCGGTAGACGTCACTGATAACGCACCACGGCCAAGGTTGTTGGCATAGATTCCGCTAATAGCGCCTGAAACATCGGTGCCGGTAATGGTCAAATCGGAACCGGATGCAGTGTTGGTCGCATTAATGCCGTCGCGGGCAGTTTCCGTTACAACGGTGGGTGCTGTAACCGTCAATGCACCAGGACCGTTACCGACCGCAACAATACCACCAGTTAAGCCGAATGCGGCCGGAGCCATCAGCAGCCCACCCCCCAGAACCAATCCCGCCGCCAAAGCAGCCAATGAATACCCGCCGGCTAACTTGCCGCCGACCTGACCATTTTTGCGATTCGTAGGTGCTGTGAACTGTTTTGCTTCGACGGATTTGGCGCGCATCCTCGACCTTTTATTACTTCATTATGGTTATAATATATCCAAGTGCATAATTTAGACCGCAATGTCCACACAAAAATTTGCATGAATTTACATTTTTGCATTGAATTATTAACTTTTTTTTAGGATTTTTTGCATTTTGCATTATCTCCAATATGGTTTCATATGCCCGCGGCTTATGTGGATAGGTGGCGGATTTGCGCCAATTTCCGGCCTGCTAGCATCTCATCAACTGCCGCGACGGCGATCACGCCGAGGCTATTAACTGCATGCAAATGACATTATATTATCTGCCCAAATACCGACGTCGCGTAAGAGGCACATTCTTCTCGCGGCCATTCCACGCCCGCAAAGCTTATCTGCGCGACATTTTATCCCGGATCGAAGTGGGTAATGACAAAATCCGCTTTATCGGACAAAGATCAGCTTAGCGAATACTGTCGGTACCAGATTGACGGGACAAATCCCTGTTAGCGGCTTGGTGCGCATATGGTGCACCCAACTGGATTCGAACCAGTGGCCCCCAGATTAGGAATCTGATGCTCTATCCTGCTGAGCTATGGGTGCTATGTCGCAGTCCATAGCTGGGTGCTATCGGGTGGTCAATTTTTAGCAGAAGGCGGCACGACTGGAAAAAGGAGCGGGGCAACTGGGACGCCTTCCTCCATCAGTGCCTTGGCTTCTTCGGCGCTTGTTTCGCCATGGATGATGCGATCTGCTTCCTCGCCATAATGGATGGCGCGGGCGGTTTCGGCAAACTGGCCGCCGACCCATTGCGATTGTTTCAGCATCTCGGTTTGCGCCACGGCAAGTTTTTGAACGAGTTCCACAACCACAGGCGGCAGCGCGTCGGCTTTCGCAGTCTCAGCCGCGACAGGAACAGACAGGCTGCGTTGATTGCCCTTTTTGGGCACATGCGGCACGGACAGCGCCTTTTGCACGGTGATGTCATTACACACCGGACAGGCCAGCAACCCAGACGATTGCTGCTTGGAATAATCTTCGGATGACGCAAACCAGCCTTCGAAACGATGTCCGTTGCTGCAATTCAGGTCAAACGCGATCATTATGCCCCACGCGGTCCTAGCAAGGCGTCGAGCTTCCCTTGATTTTCCAATGCGCGCAAATCATCAGAGCCACCCACGGGCATATCATTGATCAGGATCTGCGGCACGGTCTGCGCACCGGGCACGCGCGCCAGCATTTCGTCGCGCTTTGCGCCACCCATGGTGATGTCATATTCGGTATATGGGACACCCTTGCTGTCCAGCAATTGCTTGGCACGGACGCAATAAGGGCATGCGAATTTGGTGTAGATTTCAACATGTGCGGTCATAAAAGTGAAATGGTGTCCCGCCGCCATCAAGTCAAGCATCGAGAGCAGTTACTTTTGCTCTGCGCTCTCTCCGCGCAGCGCACGTGCCCAGCAAAACAGCTGTATCCACGACGCACCGCTTCGTTTCAAAACCGATATGCAGCCATTGCTCGTCGCACCGGTGGTCAGGACATCGTCGATCAGAATGATGCGGCTGCCCTTTAATCGGCTTTGCCATTTGGGATGCACGGAAAACGCCTGTCCAACGGCTTTACGGCGGCCCTTGGCATTGAGGCCACGCATGCTCGGCGTGCGTTTGTGGCGGACGAGTATGTCGGGGACAAAAGCGATACCGCTTTGCGCCGAGAGCGCGCGACCGATCAACGCGGACTGGTTGAAGCTGCGCGACCACATGCGCGTCCAATGCAAAGGAACGGGCGTAATGATTATATTGTTGCGATCCTCGGGCAGATGGCGGACAAGCTGCCGCGCAATCACGCGCGCCAATCCGATCTTTCCGCTATATTTTAGCCGGAGTGCAACCTTGGCAGACAGATCGTCATATTTCACCGCAGCGCGAATGCCGTCATGTTTGGGCGGCTTGGCCAGACATGCTGCGCAATAGCTATCCGCACCTCGATCATATTCAAATGGCGTTGCGCAGCCATGGCACCATGGCGGGGCAAGAAATTGCAATTGTTGCCAGCAATCGACGCAAAATGGCCCGCCGGCGGGCGTTATCGTGCCGCAACATGGGCAGCGTTCGGGCAGCGCCCAATTGAGCGCAGCACGGAAAATGTGGCGGGTGATGGCCATGAAGACTTGTCGGATAAAGCCAGTGTCTGCACAAGGCCGAAATGAACAGCGAGACCAACCCGCCTGAAATATTTGACCGCCAGCGCCGCCGCGCGCTGCGTGAACGTGCATCACGGCGTCAGGGCGAACAATTTCTGTGGCGCCATATCGCGCAGGATCTTGGCGAGCGACTAACCTTTGTGACGCGCGTGTTCGAACATGCGTTGATCATTGGACCGATTGCAGACTGGCAAAAGGACATTCTGCCTGCGGACATGCGTTGCACGCATATGCCGTTGATATCATTAGGCGGCGCTGCAGACACACACAACGGAGGTGAAGAGGACCGCCTGCCATTTCCGCCTGCATCGTTTGATCTCATTATCTCCGCTGGCACATTGGACAGCGTCAACGATCTGCCTGGCGCGCTCATCCAGATCCGGCGGATACTCAAACCGGATGGATTGTTTCTGGGCCATATGTTTGGCGCAGGGACGCTGGCCACATTAAAATCGATGTTTCTGGAATCTGACGCAGATCAGGTTCGGCCACATATGCACCCGCAAATTGACTTGCGCAGCGCGGCCGATTTGATTGTGCGCGCCGGATTTGCCTTGCCCGTTGCGGATCAGGATGTGACTGAGGTCCGGTATAGCGACTGGCGCGGCATAGTGTCCGACATACGCGATGCCGGAATAGGCAATGCTTTGGCCGGACCGCGCGCATATCTTGGCAAGAACGCGATCAATCGGCTAGACCGGATTTTCGCCGCGCGCGCAGACGCCCATGGCAAAGTGCCGGAATATTTCATGCATCTGTTCCTGAGCGGTTGGGCGCCGTCTGAAAACCAACCCCGCCCCGCCAAAAGGGGAAGCGCGCAAGTTTCGCTTGCGGACATTTTGTCCAAAAATCCCGAAGACTAGGGTCAGGACCTATTAAATGCGTTTAAGCCGTTCAACGAGCGGATAATCCGCGGGTGGCATTGGCAACGCAGCCATAGCCTTTGGATGCACCCATCCAATTTCAGACGCAAAATGTGGCGTCGGCGTGCCTTCCCATGTCACGCATCTGTACAATAACAAAAGCAAATGCCGGTCGCCCAACGGCTCGCTTGCAAAGGTTTCGGGTATAAGGTCTTGGGGGTTTACGGAGATGCCAAGCTCTTCAAACAGCTCCCGTGCAAGCGCGGCTTCGGGCGCTTCACCCACTTCGACCTTGCCACCCGGAAATTCCCACAACCCGCCCATAGAGGCATGGTCCGGACGTTTTTGCAGAAGAATTGCGCCACTCTCGTTGGTTAATGCCGCAGCAACCACGAATAATGTTGTCGGATTTTTTTCCATAGTCTCATCATGTTGCAAGCTTTTATTAACGCTTGTGTGGGATTTTCCGGATGCCCGCAACCAAGGATCGAAGGAGGACCAATAAAATGTTGGAATTCATTCGACGCATTCAAAAATGCGACCAAGGGACGACGGCAGTGGAATATGGTTTGATTGTGACGTTAATCATTATCGCAATGATGGCTTCTCTCGAGAACGTTACAAATGGAATACAGGATATTTGGAATAAAGTGTCTAACGAATTATCGACGTCTTAGATTTAATGTACAAATTAACTAATTATTAGGTATTTATGATATACCACACTGATGACGGTTAATATTTATAAAACCGCCCGGGTGAATAATTGAATAACAGGAGACTTAAGATGAAATTGATCAAGAAAATCTTCAAAAATGAAGACGGCGCGACTGCAATTGAATATGGCTTGATCGCAGCCTTGGTTGCTGTTGCTGCAACGGTTGGAATGACCAGCCTCGGTACCAGCCTGAACAACCAATTCACCAACGTCGGCAAAAAGCTGAACCAAACTTAATATTCAGGCGCGAAGCCCGAACATTTATACAAGGGCGGGAACTTCGCGGTTCCCGCCCTTTTTATTTAGGTCCTGCCGCTAATATGTGACGATCTTCACTTTCTGCCCCGGACGCAACGCTGCATTGAAGGTCAGCCCATTCAGCGCAAGAAATCGTTCGGTTTGCAGCGAAGGGTACGCCATACGCGTTGCCAGCGACGCCACAGTGTCTGTGCGGCCCACCGTTACCACACGTAATCTGCGCGGCTTCACTTCTGCTGCTTGCGCATCGCTTAAGCGGGACATGCTTTCAAACATGCCGTCAAACGGGCGCGCATTGGCGGCAGTAATGGTCACAAAATGAAATGCCGTTCCGGGCGACCATTCATAGGCAAAGACAGACACGGCGCGCTGCCCCTGCTGCGTATTGACGACGCTGCGGGCGTAAAATGCCGGGATGCCATTAACCGTCGTCCTGCCGATATCGCGGACTGGAATGGTCATGTTCTTGCCGGCAACAGATTTGAACGCCTTGCTGACATATGCGTCACGATTGCCGTCGAACGCCGCTGCGGTGAACATCGCCTTACCCGTGTTGCCGTTGATAGAGACGGCTTCATTTCCGTTTTGCATGCCAAAACCGGTTGGCGCGGTGAACCGCATTTTTAATTGCGGATGGATGAATGCCTGCCCGTCAATGACACCCTGCGCCGGATCGTCGCCATAGAGCATGCCATCAATGGCAGCAAAGTGGGCGTCGGTGTTGCGCACATTGCTGGCCGGATAGGATTTTGACCGCGTGGCCGCACGGACAACACGCCGCGCGGGATCGGGGTGCGTACTCGCCCATTCGGGCACCGCATTTTCACCAAGGCCAGCGACCCGCGAATCAAGGCTCGTCTGCAATGCCAGCGCATTCAGCATCGATGATAATGCGCTTGGGTCATAGCCGGCTTTGCTCAGATAGCGGATGCCGAAGTCATCAGCCTCTTCTTCCTGCACCCGTGAATATTTCAGACTGAAAACTTGTGCCAGCGGACCCGCATATTGCTTAAGCCCAGCACCGACAGCGCCAAGCCATCCAGCGGAGTCGCCAAGCACCGAACCCAAAATCGTGCCACCTATGCCCAATATGTTGGCAAATGTGGCGTTGTTTTGGCGCTTTTCGCTGTGGCGCGCGGCGGTGTGTCCGACTTCATGGCCCAATACGCCCGCCATCTCTGCCTCATTATTGCACAGGGCAACCAATTGGCGTGTGATGTAAACATAGCCGCCGGGAAGCGCGAACGCATTGTTCACGGACGAATTCAGCAAGGTGACGTTAAAATCATCCTGCGAATTGCCAAGGCCGGATTGCGCCGCAATGTTTTTGCCAACGCGCACAACATAGGCCGTTTGCGGGCTCTGCATCGGACCGCCAAATTCTTTCAGAATTTCGGTGTGATATTTCGCGCCCTCTGCCTTTTCCTGGGCGGTGAATGCGCGCGGCGCGGCGGGCTGCTTCGTTTTTGCATCCGCCGGAAAACTGCCAACCATGGCCGTCAATCCAAGGATTGCCGCGCCAGTAGCCATGATAATTTTCGAATTGCGCATTCATGTCCTCCTAAAGTCAGGAAAACCTAAACTATCACATCATGCTGTGCACCGACGTAAATTCTTGTGCCGCTGCAAACCGTGCAACACCCAAATAGGCTTACGCCCCCATCGCCAAGAACTTTGCCCGGCGTTGCTGTAAAAGCTCTTTCGACGAAAAGGCAGAGAGCGCCGCAATTTCCTCATCAATCGCCTTCCCAAGCGATGCTGCCGCAAGCGCATGGTCGCGATGTGCACCGCCCATCGGTTCTTTGACGATTCGGTCAATAATCCGAAGTGCTTTCAAATCATCGGCCGTCATCTTCATGGCCTGCGCAGCATCCGCGGCTTTGTCGCCCGTCCGCCATAGGATCGACGCGCACCCTTCAGGTGAAATGACGGAGTATACGGCATATTCAAACATCAAAACGCGGTCCGCAGCCGCAAGCGCGACCGCGCCGCCCGAACCGCCCTCACCCACGATGCAGGCGATCATCGGCACGCCAAGCGCGAGGCATTTTTCTGTGGAGCGGGCAATGGCTTCGGCCTGTCCGCGCTCTTCGGCCTGAATGCCAGGAAATGCACCCGATGTATCGACAAGGCTCACCACCGGAATACCGAACCGGTCGGCCAGTTCCATCAGCCTTATGGCTTTGCGATAGCCTTCTGGCTTGCCCATGCCGAAATTATGGCGAAGGCGGCTTTGCGTGTCGTCGCCCTTTTCATGGCCAATGACCATGACGCGCCGGCCGTTGAGTCGCGCGAGCCCGCCGATAATGGCCTGATCATCGCCAAAGGCGCGGTCGCCGGCCAAGGGCATGAAATCTTCAAAAATAGAGGCGATGAAATCTTTGAAATGCGGCCGTTCAGGATGGCGCGCGACCTGGGTTTTCTGCCACGCGGTCAGGTTTGCGTATGTGTCCCTAAGCTGCTTGTCCGCTTTGGCGCGCAGCTTGCCAATTTCGGCGCTGACATCGACGTCGCTTTCGCGCGCAGCATCCTGCAGTTCAATAATACGTGCTTCCAAAGCGGCGACAGGTTTTTCGAATTCAAGATATACCATCATGATTGCCGGTTAGAGCCTGTCGCGCCACGGGTCAACGTGCGCATTGCCAGCGGGTGCCTGCGGTTGACCAATTCCACCAGACGGCTGCTGTCCACATGCGTGTAAATTTGCGTGGTGGCGATATCGACATGGCCCAACATCGCCTGAAGCGCCCTTAAGTTCGCGCCGCCCGCCAAAAGATGCGTTGCAAAGGCATGCCGCAGGACATGCGGACTGACCTTGGTGGGATCTAAACCGGCCTCAGCGGCGATCGCCTTGATAATCTGAAACAGGCGAATGCGGCTGATATGCCCGGCGCGCGACGGAAACAAAAAACGTGATTTTTCCGGAACGAACGCAAGCCATGCCCCCACCGCCTGCCGCGCACGATTGGAAATGGGCACCATCCGTTCCTTCGCGCCCTTGCCCTTGACGATGATGAACGGCTTGTCCGACACGATCGCACTGCGCGGCAGCGCAACCAGCTCGGTCGCACGCAAACCGGACCCGTAAAGCAGCTCAATTAAGGCGGAGAGCCTATAGTCCGTAGACGCAGGCGCAGGCTGCGTAAGCTTCGCCTCAATTGCCGCGAACAAAAGATCGACCTCTTTTGTATCAAGGATTTTCGGTAGCGCGCGCACTTGCGACGGCTTGGGCAAAGCGGCGGACGGATTATCATCGCGACAACCCTCCTCATGCAAAAACCCAAAAAAGCGCCGGAGTACCGATGATTTGCGCGCGACTGAACTGTTGGCAAGATCGCGCCAATGGCTTGAAAGCGTCACCAACATGTCGGCATCGGCATGTGCCAGCTTTCCGCCGGTCAGGCTGGACGCCGCCAGCAAGTCGCTGGCATAAGCCGCGCTGGTATTGGCAGCAACGCCCTGCTCAGCCGCCATCATTTCAATGAAGCGCGCTATCAAATCGCGGTCTGTCGCGCTCATATCCGTCGATCAGGCGCCATTGCCTTGCATATCACCCAAGGGTGACCGCTTCGGCCGCAATCATCCGCGCTTCCGCCTCAAGACCCACCTGACGCAGCGAACGCACGATATAGTATAAATGATGCGCCGGCACCGAAGCCCATGACGGGGCCTGCATTCCGGCAACCGCCATCAGTGCGACCGTGCCTTGTTCACCGCGACTTGCTGCAGCCGTAATCGCTTTTGACCACGCCGTTTGCCGGGCAATATTTATCTTCAGATCGTCGGCAAAATCCGTGCGAGCGCCGGATTCAACGCGACCCAGCCCGGCAAGTCCGGCCAGCAAAAGCGCGGACTTATGCCCGTCATCGCTGTCGTCATTGCCGTAAAATTCATCGAGATCGCCATAATCCGCCAGAGTGATGCGGCCGGGTGCGCCCAAGGTGACGAGCGCCCAACCAAGCGAACCGCCGGAAACAATATTGCTCCATCGCGCCGCCGAACGATCAAGCCCCGCCGTCAACATTGATGCAATCAACCCATCGGCCTGCCCGGCATGGTCTGAACTTGGGGCGATAAGCGCTGCCGCGCGCGCCGTCATGACAAGCGCCGCCAGATAGTCCGCACCCGTCCGCTCTGCGCCCCAAATCGACGCCATTGCCGAAACTTTTCCGGAATCGTCCGATGCGGTATATGCGTTGCCCAGATTTTCGGCCTGCGTTTTAATCGCATCAGGTGCATCGGGATCATCCAGAACCTGCGCATAAATATCGACCATATCGCGGTTGGAAAATACACCAAGCGCCGCGGCACCGGGTGCATATTTGGCGCGTATGGCGGGTGCAAACATTGGCAATTGCACACGCCATCCGTCGATCTGGCGACCACTATTGCTGAACAATCGCTCTGGTGGCTCAAGACCAACGGCTGCGGACAAACCAAAGCGCCATGGGTTCATCCCCTCAACGCCATCCCATTCGATTTTAACCGACCGGCGGCCATTTATACCCGCACCCACGGCCTTTTCGGTTAAGAGATAATCAACGCCCCGAACCCAGCCCTGATAGCGTCCCTGATTGATGAACCCCGTTGCGCTGCCTTGTTCGCCAGCGAGCGACGCACAAATAGCGCGCGACATTTTCCAACGCCCGCTGTTCACAAGGCGAACGCCGCCTTCGGTCAAAGGACAGATGCCCGCCAGATCGCCATTGGCGAGATAGGTCTGCATCGCGACCTCATGAAGCCGTTTGGTATAGTTGCCAGCGTCGACTTGCTGAACAAGCCCACGTGCGACAACCGAATCCCCCATGCGCAACAACAGCCACGCCCGTTCGGCGGTCCAGTCCGCGCCATTTATGCCCTGTGGCGTATTGGTCCGGCTGGCGAGCAACCGCCGTGCCATGATCGTGCCCCAACGCGACGCGATTGGCCCCGATGTGCGTTCGACAACCTGTTTAAGGAAGGCGCCATTGGTTGCGCCAAACGATGCCGCCGGAAATCCACCCGATGTTTCGGAGATGATACCAATCGCACTGAGCGAACGGCGCGCAGCAGGTGGAACGTCATACCGAACGACCATTTCCTGTGCGTCTTCTTCATCCTCTTCTACGTCGTCAGCCGCAGCGTCCGCGCTAACTTCACCCGATGCCGGATTGGCCGGTGATGTTCCGGTCTTGGTGGTTGACGGTGTTGACGACGAAGGACGCGCGGGATTATTCGGCGCTGACGGCGCGGGGTCGCCAAAGCCTTCAGGAAGAAGGGACTCCGGTCCCTGCTGCCCCAATGCGGGCAACGCACATGCGAGGACGACAGCGGCTGCCGCCAACAGGCCGCCTTTTGTTATTTTATCAGTCAATGACGCGAACCTGTTTCAAATCTTTGGGGCTGCACTGCAATTTCTCTTATCTGCATGAATTGTCCACCGCCTAAACATGCACGACAGAGTAGCAAGCCAAATGCCACTGCCGCAACAATTAGAAAGCGCAAAAACCGGTTTTTATGTCGGCTGCTGTTGAACCATTGTGCAATATACTGCTTTTCCACAATTTTCTGGATAAGTGGCAAATTACTTTCGGGTTGGGGATAGCCGATATATAGGCATTGTCGCAATGCCCGGAAACGATGAACAAAAAATCGGCAAGGACCGAACAGTAACTGACCCGGTAATTGACCGGCCGGTCGTTCTTGTCGGGATGATGGGCGTGGGCAAAAGCAGCATTGGAAAGCGCCTCGCTGCCCGGTTGAATGTGCCTTTTGCTGATGCTGACGATGAAATTGAACGTGCCGCGGGACTTTCCATTTCCGAAATATTCGAAAAGTTCGGCGAAGGCTATTTTCGCGATGGAGAGCGACGGGTTATTGCGCGGCTTGTCGAAGGTGTGCCAAAGATTATTGCCACAGGCGGCGGCGCATTTGTCAATGCGGACACCCGCGCACTGATATTGGAGCGCGCGATATCGATTTGGCTGGACGCGGACGTAAAAGTACTGGCCGATCGCGTTGGGCGGCGCAGCAACCGGCCGTTGTTAAAGGATAAGGACCCTGTTGAAGTCCTGACGGAACTTGGCAAGATTCGAAACCCGCTATATGCGGCGGCCAATATCCATATTCGCAGCGATACATCGCCGCATATGCGGACCGTTGAAAATATCCTGAAGGCCCTCGCCCAATGACCGTCATTTCCGTCGACCTGACCAACGCACCTTATGACATTCATGTCCGTGCGGGCTTGATGGCACAGGCGCCGGAATATCTGCTGCCCTATGCGCGCGATAACCGGTTGTTGGTGGTCACAGATGAAAATGTTGCCCGCGCTGTCTGGCCCGCGTTTGAAGCCGCACTCTTCGCCGCTGGCGTAAAAACCGCGGTATATATTTTGCCTGCGGGCGAAGCTGGCAAAAGCTGGGCTGAACTGGAAAAGCTGACCGACTGGATGCTCGCACAGCATGTGGAACGCAGCGATCATGTCATCGCGTTGGGCGGCGGCGTTGTCGGCGACATCACGGGTTTTGCAACGCATATCGTGAAGCGCGGCTGTTCGTTCGTGCAAATCCCGACGACCTTGTTGGCGCAAGTGGACAGCAGCGTCGGGGGCAAGACCGCAATCAACAGCGCAGCAGGCAAAAACCTCGTCGGTGCATTTCATCAACCTGCATTGGTGCTGATCGACCCTGAATTGTTATCGACTCTACCGCCACGCCAATTGGCGGCTGGCTTTGCCGAAGTGGTCAAATATGGCCTGATCGATGATCCCGATTTCTTCGGATATTGCGAAGACAATCTGGACAGTTTCTTTGCCGGTGACCCCGCCATTCGCGCACAGGCCATCATAACATCGGTGCAATCCAAAGCGCGCATCGTTGCCGCTGATGAGACCGAACGCACGGGCACGCGGGCATTGTTGAACCTGGGCCATACCTTTGGCCATGCGTTGGAAGCCGACACAGGCTTTTCGGACCGACTGTTCCATGGCGAAGCCGTCGCCGCGGGCATGGCGCTGGCGTTTCGCTATTCCGTCCGGCTTGGCCTATGCGCCGCAGAGGATGCACAGCGCGTGTCGCAGCTGCTAAAACGCGCGGGCTTACCCACCACACTTTCAGAGGCTGGCGTTACTGCGAACGGTGCGTTGCTGGTGGATTATATGCGGCATGACAAAAAGATGAGCGGCGGCACTTTGCCCTTCTTGCTCGCGCGAGGCATAGGCCAAACCTTCCTGTCGAAAGACGTCGTACTGGATGACGTCGCGGCCTTCCTCGACGACGAAGCTTAATCCTGCGCGATCAGGAAATCATCCGAGTCATCACCCCCAAAGCTGTGGCGTTTACCGGCGTGCAGATCACCACTGGTAAACTGCGCTTTTAGACGGCTTCGGTCGCGGCGACGGAATTCGGCGATGATCTCATGAATGGCTTCGCGGTCGGTTCCGAAGAACTTAAGCGCATCGACCGACATGCGGATCGACGATTCAAATAGCTCGCGGATGATATTGATGCCGTCATCTTCCATCAACGCCAGCGCCTGTTGCCGGTCATATGCACGCACAAACAGCTTGGTGCGCGGAAATGTCTCACGCACGGGCATCAATGACTCTGCGGTCATATGCCGGTCGTCGATGCAGAAGAATATCGCCTGCGCATCCTCGCCACCTGCCCGCTGCAACAAATCCACGCGTGTTCCATCGCCGTAGAAGACTTTGAAACCAAATTCGCCGCTTATGTCGATTGTCCGCGGGTTAACATCGATCAGCGTCACCGAACGCCCAGCGGCCTGCATGATCTGCGACACCTGTTGCCCGAACCGGCCATGGCCAACGATGATGACATTGGCTTGTGACGCCAACGCGGGGTCATCAAGCTGGGCTGCACCTTTGGGCTTATGTGCCGCAAGCTTGCCCGCAATAATCATTAAGAAAGGCGTCGACGCCATCGACAGCGTCACAACTGCGCCAAACAGGCTCGCCGCCTCCGGCTCAATCAACAACGCTTGCTGCGCCGCGGTGAACAACACAAATGCGAATTCGCCCCCCTGGCTCAACAGCATGGCCATGATGATGGACGGTTTGCTCTTCAATCCAAAGAACCGGCCAAGCGCAAAGATGATGGCAATTTTGACGGCGACCAACGCCAGCGCAAGCCCCGCAACAAACAGCGGCTGCGCGATAATGACGTCAACATCGAGCAACATGCCAACCGCAAGGAAAAACAGGCCCAGCAAGATCGACCGAAACGGATCGATATCGGCCTCAAGCTCATGCCGGTACGGCGATTCTGCCAGCATAACCCCTGCAACGAACGCCCCCAACGCAGGCGATACGCCAATGGACTGCATGACCGCCGCGCTGACGCAAACCGTGAATAGCCCTGTGACAATGAACAATTCGCGTTCGGAAATCTTGCCGACAAGCCGCAACAATGGCGACAGCAAATAGCGCCCGGCAAGCACAAGCCCCAATATGGCAAGAACCGCATATAGAACCAGCCGCCAGCCCGTAATGGCGCCTTCATCTGCCGGCGCACGTGACAATGCCGCGACAATCGTCAGCAATGGGACAATCGAAATGTCCTGAAACAACAGGATGGAGAAGCTTTTTTCGCCATAGTCGGTTTTCATGCGGCCACGC
This sequence comes from Sphingomonadales bacterium UBA7471, assembly GCA_002479765.1. GTDB lineage: Bacteria > Pseudomonadota > Alphaproteobacteria > Sphingomonadales > Sphingomonadaceae > Sphingorhabdus_B. The sequence continues at coordinate 14,267 of DLOZ01000022.1, forward strand.
GATTGCAGCAGCGGCAGCACCTGCGCGGTGGATGACAAGGCAAGCGGCAGGCCAAGGACCAACGCCGCTTCCCAGCTGAAGGTCGGCATGGCGAGGTGAATGATGGCAAACATGCCAAGGCCGCAGAGCGTCACCTGCAGCGGACCAAATAACAAAATATCCCTGCGCAACAGCCACAACCGGCTGGGCGATAGTTCCAGCCCGACGAGGAAAAGCAGCAATATGATGCCAATTTCCGAATAGGCCAATATCGTCTCTGGCGCGCCAATCAGGCCAAGTCCGTCCGGACCGATGGCGATACCGGCAACCAGATACCCCAGCACTGCGCCAAGGCCGAGACGGCGGAAAATGAGCACCGCAATCAACGCTGCGCCGAGCAACACAACCCCGCCGAGCATCACGTCGGCAACAAGATTATGCGGCGCATCCTCCATCAGCTTTTTTCTTTAATATTCTGCGCCGCAGCCAGAACCGCATCATAAGGCAGCAAGATGGCCGCATGCCGTGACGGATAATCGCTTGCCGCCGAAAGCAGATCGAGCTCAGGCCACATATCGGGCATCGCGCCCTCGCGCTTTAATGCTTGGGCAATGCCGTCGCGCAGGTCATTCAGCATCGATAGGCTCAACCCATCGGCATTCTGCCGCAAAATGGCGGCCGAGGCCTGGCCCAAGGCGCAGGCGTTTGCGCGCAAGGCCAGCCCGCATATATGCCCGCTTGCGTCAGTGCTTACATCCGCCTGCATCCGGCTTCCGCAAACGGGGGATCGCACCTCTGCCGACCCGTCGGGATTTTCAAGGCGGTCATGCGCGACCAACGCGGTCGCGAGGCGGAGTATGTCGCGATTGTAGAGAGCGGAATCGCTCACTCGTTTGTTCCCGCGGCTTCGTCGTCGGCCCCGCGGTTCTCCCGAACGAAATCAGACATGGCTGTCCCGCTGGCGTTCAGCAGCGGATAGGTGCGTGATTGCGTCATCCATTCGGGCCGCGCCTCATCCGCGCCAAAGAACATGCTGTAACCCATGACGAGCAGCAGGAATATCAGCGTCGCCATCATCAGCCCCTTCAACATGCCAAAGCCAAAGCCCAAGACACGGTCAAATGGGCCCAACAGCGATTTGCGTGATCGCGCGCCAAGCGATTTTGCGATCCATCTGCCCAGCGCATAAATGACGATAACAATCGCCAGAAACGCCACAATGGCCGCGCTCGTTTCCGACCCAATGGTTTCCGCCAGCGCAGACGTCGCAGGGGCGTGCAGCACGCGGACGGCAGCGATAACCAATATCCATGCAATCATCGACAGCGTCTCTTGCACAAAACCGCGCAAGAGGCCGAAAACGGCGCCGCTGCCGATTAGGAAAAATACAATGATATCAAACGCGGTCATGTGAAGTTGCTGCCCAATCTATAATCCGTCGCACCTCGTCCGCAGTGCGCTCATATCGCCATTCAAACCGCAAAACCGCTTGATGTCTGTCGCCTATGACATGGCCTAAAAACAGATTTAGTGACGTCCCAGCATATGGTCAACGAGATTGGCCAGCGTGCGGAACTCTTGCGTTGAAATTCCCGCCTGTCCCTTCACCGACGGCGGAACAAGTGCACGGCTGAAACCAAGCTTGGCCGATTCCTTCAAACGCAATGCGCCATGCGCGACGGGGCGAATTTCGCCAGACAAGGCGACTTCTCCAAACAGAACAGCATCCGACGGCAAGGGCCGCTCGGCAAGGGCCGATACCAGCGCCGCCGCGACCGCAAGGTCCGCCGCCGGGTCCGAAATGCGATAACCGCCAGCGATGTTCAGATAGACTTCCGCCGTCGAAAAGCTAAGACCACAGCGCGCCTCCAACACCGCCAATATCATGGCCAGCCGTCCGCTGTCCCATCCGACCACGGCGCGGCGCGGCGTCGCACCGCTGGATAGGCGCACGGTCAGCGCCTGAATTTCAACGAGTACTGGCCGCGTGCCTTCCAACGCCGGAAATACCGTTGCGCCGGTCACTTGCTCTGCGCGATCCGTCAGGAACAAGGCGCTTGGATTGCCAACCTCGGTCAGGCCCTCTTCCGCCATGGCGAAAACGCCAATTTCATCGGTGCCGCCAAAGCGGTTCTTCGATGCGCGCAATATCCGATATTGATGGCTTCGCTCACCTTCAAACGCCAGCACCGTATCGACCATATGTTCAAGCACGCGTGGTCCGGCAATCGTTCCGTCTTTGGTGACATGGCCTACCAGCATCAATGCAGAGCCACGCTCTTTGGCAAAACGGATCAGCTCTTGCGCCGATGCCCGCACTTGGCTGACGGTGCCAGGCGCGCCTTCAATCAAATCGCTGTGCATCGTCTGGATCGAGTCAATCACCAGCAAGGCGGGCGGCGCGCCCTTCCCCATCGTCGTCAATATGTCGCGGACCGAGGTTGCCGCCGCCAATTGCACGGGCGCATCGCCGAGCCCAAGCCGCCGTGCGCGCAAACGCACTTGGTCGACAGCCTCTTCGCCCGAAATATACGCAACGCTCAGTCCACGCCGCGCCAGATTGGCCGCCGCCTGCAACAGCAAAGTAGACTTACCAATGCCCGGATCACCGCCCAGCAACGTCGCTGAACCCGGCACAAGGCCGCCACCCAGCGCACGGTCGAACTCGGCAATGCCGGTCGAGGCGCGATCAGGAAGCTTGATGTCGGTGTTCAGCCCCGACAGTTCGACCGAACGTCCGCCCGAATGCAAATGATGCTTCAGCTCAAAGACCGTCGCGCTCGCCTCTTCCGCCAGCGTATTCCATTCGCCGCAGTCGTCACATTGCCCCTGCCAACGGTTCGCTTCGGAACCGCATGCCTGACATACATATTTGCGCTTTGCCTTTGCCATAGACGGAAACTATCAGAACATATCAAGAACTCAAGCCGTAAAAAGCACGCATAGGTGCTTGCGCACGCCCTTTGGCGGTGTCACACCATCGGCATGCGTGAAAAAGAACTTCGGCTGGCGCTCATTTGTTATGGCGGGGTAAGCCTTGCCATCTACATGCATGGCGTCACGCGCGAGATTTGGCATATGGTCCGCGCCAGCCGCGCATTCCATGATGCAGTGCCTGCAACGGGTGGCAGCGAGGCTGTCTATCACGACTTACTCGCCGAAATGTCGCAGGTCAGCGGAACGAAGCTGCGCGTGCTGACCGATATCATCGCCGGGTCCAGCGCCGGCGGCATTAACGGCATATTTCTGTCCCAAGCCATTGTCACAGGGCAGTCGCTGGAGCCGCTGACCGATATGTGGCTTGAAATGGCTGATGTGGACGTCCTGCTTGACCCCGACGCCCGCCCGCTGTCGCGCTTCTCCAAATTTTGGGCAACACCGATAGCGTGGTTGATCTTGCGGCGGCGCGGCGGCGCGGTTGAACAGACGGTCGCGAAGGAAGCACAGGACGAGGTCGCAACCAAGCTATCGCGCTTCGTCCGTGCCCGCTGGTTCGCGCCGCCCTTTGGCGGCAACGTGTTTTCCAAGCTGTTGCTGGATGCGTTGAAGGCCATGGAGGCAAACAAAGCCGGATCGCCGCTTTTGCCCGTCAACCAACCGCTCGACCTGTTTGTGACGGTCACCGATTTTAACGGGCATGATCGGGTCTTGCGCCTGAACAGTCCGCCCGAGGTGACGGAGTCTGAGCACAGGATCACCGTCGACTTTTCGACACGCGGGCGGACGGGCCTTGCCGATATGGCCGAACTCATCTTTGCGGCGCGCGCGACCGCCAGCTTCCCGGGTGCCTTCCCGCCCTTTTCGGTGCGTGAACTTGACCGATTGCTGGCGCGCGAGAATGTGCCGTGGCTGGGGCGGAACGCATTTCTGAAACGCATATTGCCGCAGCAATTTGCCGCCAATGCAGCGGAAGACACGATGCTGATTGACGGTTCCGTGCTCGCCAACGCGCCGTTTAATCAGGCGATTGCCGCCCTGCGCAACCGCCCCGCGCGCCGCGAAGTCGACCGCCGCTTTGTCTATATTGACCCAAAGCCCGGCCGGCCAAGTTTCCGCTTCGGTCGGCGCAATGCAGATGGCAGCGCCGACAACCCGCGCAAACCACCCGGCTTTTTCGCAACGATATTTGGCGCAACATCGAACATCCCGCGGGAACAACCGATCCGCGATAGCTTGGAAAAAATCTCAGGCCGGTCGGAACGGATCGAACGGATGCGACAGGTGATCGACAGCCTGCGGAACGAAGTCGAAACCACGGTCGAGGCACTGCTGGGCAAGACCTGGTTCCTGAGCCAGCCGACCGCCGTCCGTATGCAAAAATGGCGTCAATCTGCGCAGGAAAAGGCGATACTTGCTGCCGGATTCAGCTATCGTGGCTATGGCCATCTCAAGCTTGCGGGCGTCGTCGACGATATTGTGGCAACCGCGCGGCGCAGCCTGCCCGATGCCAACAACGGGTTTTTCCGGGACTTGAGAGCGGCTTTGTGGGCTGAAATCAGGACACGGGGGTTGGACCGCATGCCGCATGACAGCGGCAAGCAAGCGACCAAACAGTCCATCGCCTTTTTTGGCACGCACGATCTACGGTTCAGAATTCGCCGGCTCCGCTTCCTTGCACGGCATCTGACGGAGGAGGTCGAAAATGTCATCGACGTACCCGAAAGCGACATCACGCAGATCCGTGATGCCATTTACCGCTGTCTGGCAATGTATCTGGATCTGGAAACGGCCGAATTTCTCGGCGTCGATTTTGCCATTGCCGCAAAGGCGGGCGTCGCCAATCCGGCCGGGCTCATAGACCATTTGGCGGCCCAGCGCGACCTCGTCCAAACGGACCTGCGTGTGGACGCGATATTGTGCGCAGCAATCCTCGCACTGCCAGTTGCAGCGCGGCGGGCCATGCTGCTCGGCTATCTGGGTTATGCGCTTTATGACATCGCGACCTTGCCATTATTGCAGGATGAAGGGTTCGACGAATTTGACCCCGTCAAAGTCGATCGCATTTCACCCGAAGACTGCAGCTCCATCCGCAAAGGCGGCGCAGCGGCCACGTTGAAGGGCATAGAATTCAACAATTTCGGGGCGTTTTTCAGCCGGTCCTATCGCGAGAATGATTATCTGTGGGGACGGCTGCATGGGGCGGAACGGCTCATCGACATTTTGGTGTCGTCCCTTCCCGCAGGTCATGGCTTCGCCGAAAACAGGGTGCGGGCGTACAAAAGGCTCGCCTTCCATGCGATATTGGATGAGGAGCAGGATAGGCTGAAATATGTCCAGCCCCTCATCGCATCATTGCGGAATGAGATTGATCAGATCGAAATCTGACCGATCACTTCGCCACATCGCAATCACGTCCCGATGCCGTCCCAAATCCCTTTGAGCTTATCAAAAAAGCCTGTCGACTGCGGGCATTCCTCACCGGTTTCGGTTTCACGGAACTCGCGCAAGATCTCTTTCTGGCGCGCTGACAGCTTGGACGGCGTTTCAACATCGATCTGAATGACCATGTCGCCGCGTCCGCGCCCTTGCAGGACGGGCATCCCTGCCCCGCGCTGGCGCAGCTGCTTGCCCGACTGGATGCCCTCTGGAACGATGATGAGGTGTTCCGCACCATCGAGGCCCGGAATGCGGATTTCGCCGCCCAGCGCCGCTGTGGTGAAGCTTACGGGCACGCGGCAGAACAATGTCGTGCCGTCGCGCTCAAACACCTTGTGCCGCGACAGATGGATGAAAATGTACAGGTCACCGGCGGCCGCGCCATATGGCCCAGCTTCGCCCTTGCCCGCAACCCGAATGCGCGTGCCTTCATCCACGCCCGGCGGAATATTTACGGATATGGTTTTGCGTTCGTCCTTGCGGCCTTCGCCGGCACAGACACGGCATGGGTCTTCGATAACCTCACCCCGGCCATGACAGGTCGGACATGTCCGTTCGACCACGAAGAAACCTTGCTGCGCGCGCACCTTGCCGTGACCCGCGCACAGGTTGCAACGGCGCTTGCCCGAACCCGGCGTTGCGCCTGTCCCTTCACAGGTGCCGCAAGCCGTCGCCACGTCGATGGTAATTTCGGCATCCTTGCCATGGAAGGCTTCGTCGAGTGAAATTTCAAGATCATAGCGCAAGTCTGCGCCGCGTGCGGGGCCACGCTGGCGTCCGCCAAAGGCATCGCCGAAAAAGCTTTCGAATATGTCGGAAAAGTCACCAAAGCCACCTCCACCCTGGCCGCCGCCGCCCATGCCGCCATTTTCAAACGCGGCTTTGCCAAGACGGTCATAAGCCGCACGTTTTTGCGGATCTTTCAAGACATCATAGGCCTGGCTGACCGCTTTAAATCTGGCTTCGGATTTGTCGCAGCCGGGATTGCGGTCGGGATGGCATTCCATCGCGATCCGGCGATAGGCGGACTTCAGCGTCTTTTCATCCGCTGTCCGCTCGACTTCCAACAATTCGTAATAATCGATGTCAAGATTCATGACTGACTACCCCCCGGCTTCCCGACCGTCGCTGCATTTCGCTGGCGACAGTCGGGAATTTTCAACATCAGTCTTTCTTGTCGTCTTCGACTTCGGAGAATTCTGCATCGACAACATTGTCGTCCGCAGGGGCTTCTTCGGTCGCAGCGCCGGGCGATGCCGCAGCTTGCTCTTCCTTGTAGATGGCTTCACCAAGCTTCATCGCGATTTGTGCCAAGGCCGTTGCCTTTTCCTTCATCGCTTCTGCATCACCACCTTCGATGGCGGTCTTGGTTTCCGCAACAGCCGCTTCGATTTCGCCCTTCAGCGCAGCGTCAATCTTGTCGCCATGCTCAGACAACTGCTTTTCGGTCGTGTGCACAAGGCTTTCGGCATTGTTCTTGGCTTCGGCAGCTTCACGACGTTTCTTGTCTTCTTCAGCGAATGCTTCGGCATCACGGACCATCTGATCGATGTCGGCGTCGGACAAACCGCCCGAGGCTTGGATCTTGATCTGCTGTTCCTTGCCGGTGCCCTTGTCCTTTGCGGTTACGCTGACGAGGCCGTTGGCATCAATGTCGAATGTCACTTCAACCTGTGGCACGCCGCGCGGTGCGGGTGGAATTCCGACAAGGTCGAAATTGCCGAGCAGCTTGTTATCCGCCGCCATTTCCCGCTCGCCCTGGAACACGCGGATGGTAACCGCATTCTGGTTATCTTCGGCAGTCGAGTAAACTTGGCTCTTCTTGGTCGGGATCGTCGTGTTACGGTCGATCATGCGGGTGAACACACCGCCCAAGGTTTCGATACCAAGCGACAGCGGTGTTACGTCCAGCAACAACACGTCCTTAACGTCGCCCTGCAAAACGCCTGCCTGAATGGCGGCGCCCATGGCAACCACTTCGTCAGGGTTCACGCCAGTGTGCGGTTCCTTGCCGAAGAACGCCTTAACAACGTCACGTACCTTTGGCATGCGGGTCATGCCGCCAACCATGACAACTTCGTCAATGGCATCCGCCTTCAGACCAGCGTCAGCCAAAGCCTTTTTGCAAGGCTCCAGCGTGCGCTTGATGAGGTCGTCGACCAGCTTTTCAAGGTCGGCGCGGGTGATCGTCTTCACCAAATGCTTTGGACCATTTTGGTCAGCGGTGATGAACGGCAAGTTGACTTCCGTCGTCTGCGTCGAGGACAGTTCAATCTTCGCCTTTTCAGCGGCTTCCTTCAAACGCTGAAGCGCAAGCTTGTCCTTCGTCAGGTCAATGCCTTCGGCTTTTTGGAAGTCTGCGGCCAGAAATTCGACAAGCTTGCTGTCAAAGTCTTCACCGCCCAAGAACGTGTCGCCATTGGTCGATTTCACTTCGAACACGCCGTCTCCGACTTCGAGGATCGAGATGTCGAACGTACCGCCGCCAAGGTCATAGACCGCGATGGTTTTGTTCTCATCCTTGTCCATGCCATATGCAAGTGCAGCGGCGGTTGGCTCGTTGATGATGCGCAGAACTTCAAGACCCGCAATCTGGCCAGCATCCTTCGTCGCCTGACGCTGGGCGTCGTTGAAGTACGCGGGAACCGTGATAACGGCTTGCGTTACGGTTTCACCCAGATAGGCCTCTGCCGTTTCCTTCATTTTCTGAAGGATGAAGGCCGAAATTTGCGATGGCGAATAATCTTCACCGCCAGCCTTTACCCATGCGTCGCCATTCTTGCCCTTGACGATGCTGTAAGGAACAAGCTCTGTATCTTTTTTGGTGATCGGATCGTCGAAGCGGCGGCCGATAAGGCGCTTCACTGCGAAAATCGTGCTTTCCGGATTGGTGACGGCCTGACGCTTTGCCGGTTGTCCAATCAGACGCTCACCGTCCTTGGCAAAGGCCACGATCGATGGCGTCGTACGCGCGCCTTCCGCATTTTCGATGACCTTGGGCTTGCCGCCGTCCATTACCGCAACGCAGCTGTTTGTCGTGCCCAAGTCGATACCAATAACTTTAGCCATAAAAACTTTACCCCGAAATTTTAAAATTGAACGCTTACTGGCCACTTACGGTCCGGCCCTATCAGGCACCGGTGTTTTCCCGTAATGCAACCTTGTAGCGGCGATATAGGTGCCAAATCTCTTGGCACAAGACTTCGGCAACCCTAGATAGGGAAAAAGTAGTCACAGTCCTGGCTTTGAACCACAAAGCCAATGCCGAAAAGAGGATCATATGAACCGACGGATATTCTCAGTTGCAGCCGCAGCAAGTGCATTATTGCTGGGATCGTGCGGCCCGACACCGCAGCTAAAGGTCAAAGAGGCGGTGCTCACGCTATCGCCGGTCGACAGCAATCCGTCGGCATTTCATTTCAACGTCTATGGCGGCCCCGAAGATGTCTATTTGCTGCGCGTCAGTTCGCCGTCCGCCATCCGCGTTGAAATGCACGATGTGACGGTGGATCCGAAAACGGGGGCCGTGTCTATGATGCCGCTGCAGCGCGTCCGCATTCCCGCTGGCGAAACCGTCGCCTTCAAAAAAGGTGGCAAGCATGTGATGATGTGGGGCGTCAACCTCATCCCCCGCCGGCTTGGCGTGATTGAGACTGAATTTCTGTTCTCCAACAATGAACGCATATTGGTGAAAGCCCGCGTGCAGGAAGTCGACGGCACTGACCCGGACGAGAAAAAGGCAATCGACGGCTAGGGCATGCCCTTTCCCAATATTGTCGCAATATGATGGTTTATTAAGCTTCTGCAGGCAGCAGTCCGAGCCGCGCGCGCATCGACCAACGCACCAGCATCAACACCGCCACAAGCGCCAGTCCGGCCGCAAGGCCAGTCCACACACCGACACCGTCCCAACCCGCCCGAAACGCAAGCCACGCGCCGACACCGATGCCGACCACCCAATATCCGAACGCCGCGAAGTACATCGGGACTTTGGTATCATGCAGTCCGCGCAACATGCCCGCGCCGACAACCTGCGCGCCATCGACAATCTGGAATATCGCGGCCACCAGCAGGAAGCTAACAGCAAGGTCAAAAACCTGCTTGGTCGCGGCATCGACGGGGGTGACGAATATCCCAATCAGCGCCTCAGGAAACAAATAAATAGCAAGCGCCATGACCGCCATAAAACCGGTGCCCAGCACGAAAGCGGTCCAGCCTGCCCGTGTGATGCCGACCGCGTCGCGCCGGCCATAAGCAAGGCCGACACGCACGGTCGCCGCCTGCCCCAGCCCCATGGGCACCATGAAGGTAAGCGACGCGATCTGGATGGCAACGGCATGTGCCGCAACCGATGCTTCGTTAATTAGCCCCATCAACAGGATCGCGATTGCAAACACGCCGCCTTCGAAACCCATCGTAAAACCAATGGGCAAACCCAAACGCCAGATTTCGCGAAACCGCCGCCAATCCGCACGCCAGAAGCGCCCGAACAAATGGTAGCGGCGAAATTTCGGATGGAAACTGACGACCAGAGCCATGACACCGAACTGCGCGACATTGGTAATCGTGCTGCCAATGCCCGCTCCGACCAGCCCCAATTGCGGCAAGCCCAAATTACCGAGGATGAGGCCATAATTGACCACGGCATTTAACAACACTGCGCAACACGCGACGATGGTTGCCCAGACTGGCTTTTCCAGCGCCGCGACAAAATTGCGCAGAACGAGAAATCCGAGGAAGGGCAAAATGGACCACATATAGGCCCGCACAAACACCGCAGCGTCGGCAGCGAGATCCGCTTGCTGACCCGTCGCAATCAATATGGCTTCGGCATTCCATAAAAACGCCCACACCGGCATCATGACCGCGCAACAGACCCAAAGACCCTGCCGGAACGTCCGCCGAATATCGCGCACCGAATGCGCCATGCGGCCTTTTTCGGATGCCATCATCGGTGCCGTGGCCGTGATTAAACCCATGCAGAAAATCGCGCAGAAAATGGCGAGGTTGTGCCCCAAAGCACCCGCCGCCAACGCACGCGGACCAAGCCAACCCAGCAGGATGACGTCGGTCACGCCGATCAGCATCATCGTCAGGTTGGACAATATCATCGGCCACGCGAGCAGCAACGTCGCCCGAAGCTCATCGCGCCAAGGGGATTGGCCTATGGTTGGGAGTGCCTTTGTGGTCATGGGCGGGGCGATAGCGGAGAGCGGCCAATGAAACCACCCCCGAACTTCGGCATTCCCGCGTAGGGACTAATCCCCGGCGCTTACTCCGCCGCCTTCGCCACCCCGACCAAAGCAGGGCGCAGTAAGCGGTCCTTGATCATATAACCCGCCTGCATCTCGGCCACGATGGTGCCCGGTTCAGCATCTGCGCTTGGGATTTCGACCATCGCCTGATGCTGGTTCGGGTCAAGCGGCATGCCCATTGCGGCGATGCGGGTGATGCCGTTTTTGGCAAAGACGCTGTCGAGTTCGCGGCCAGTGGCTTCAAGGCCAATGACGAGCGGCTTCATCGATTCACTCTCGCGCATTTCGGCGGGGATAGCTTCCAATGCACGGGCCAAATTGTCCGACACGGACAAGACGTCGCGGGCAAAGCCGGTTGCGGCATACGCGCGCGCATCTTGCGCTTCCTTTTCCATGCGGCGGCGCACATTCTGGGTTTCGGCCTGGGCATACAGAACTTCTTGCTGCGCCGTGGCGAGCGCGTCTTCAAGCGCGGCAATTTTGGCGTCGGCGGAGTCGGTCGCTTCTGAGGCGTCTTCCTTCATATGCTCTGGCACGCCTTCCAATTCCTTTTCTGCTGCTGCATCTGCGGATTGAGTGTTCTTGTCCGTCATAACCTGATTAACCCATGATTGTTGCGACACTTATGCCGCTTGTTGCTGTGCGCATATAGAAACCAATTCGGTTTCATCAAGCCGTGCATCACTTTATTAAGCGGCTAAGCGCCTGTGCCGTGAAATCAACCATCGGCACAATGCGGGCATAATTGAGCCGTGTAGGGCCAATAACGCCCACGACACCGACCACCTTGCCACCCGCCTCGCGATACGGCGCAGCGATGACCGAGGAGCCCGACAGCGAGAACAGATTATTCTCCGAACCAATGAAGATCCGCGTCGATTGCGCATCGCGTGCACTGTCGACCAACCGGGCGATTTCTTCCTTGCTTTCCAATTCGTCGAGCAACTGCCGCACGCGGTCAAGGTCGGCGGCCGCGGCGTCGTCAATCAGGTTTGATTGACCGCGCACAATCAGCACCGGCCGGTCATTGGCATCGAGCGACCAGATCGCCAGACCATCGCGCACGAGCTTCTGGCTTGCCGCATCAAGCTCCGCCTGCTCCTCGCGAATTTCGCGATCAAGATGCTCCAGCGCCTCTGACAAGGTCAAACCCGACAAACGGGCCGAGATATAATTGGACGCCTCCACCAACACCGAATCGGAAACAGAAGGGTCAATCGCCACCAGACGATTTTCGATGCTGTTGTCGGACCCTACCATGATAGCCAAAACTTGGGTCGGCGACAGGCGCGCAAAGTTGAATGCCTTCAAAACGGCATCGCGTTTGGGGACGAGCACGATTCCGGCACAAGCCGATAGCCCCGACAACACTGACGTTGCCGCCGCCAACGCTTCTTCAATTGGCCCCTCACTTATGATTTGCGATTCAATCGCACGGCGTTCTTCCACGGAGGGTTCAGCCGACTGCATCATGCCGTCGACAAAAAGACGAAGACCACTTTCGGTGGGCACACGGCCGGCGCTGGTGTGCGGAGAGGCCAACAATCCTGCCTCCTCCAAATCCTGCATCACATTGCGAATGGAGGCCGGCGACAAATTCAGGCCCGCAAATTTGGAAAGCGTTCGCGACCCCACGGGCGCGCCATTGTCCAAATAGCTTTCGACCACCATCCGGAAGATGACGCGCGTGCGGTCGTTCAGTTCGTTGATTGGAATCTGGCTCACGGTTGCTGGTTTAGCGCAGCGCGCTTGCAAAGCAAGCGGGGCAAGCTATTGCATCCTTCAACCCATTATCAGGAGTCTATCATGCGTCCATCAGGCCGAGCGCCCGACGAAATGCGCGCCATTTCGATTGAAACCCATTTCACCAAGCATGCAGAGGGAAGCTGCCTCATCTGCTTTGGCGACACCCGCGTGCTTGTCACCGCAAGCGTTGAAGATCGCCTTCCGCCATGGTTGCGTGGCAAGGGTGAAGGCTGGGTAACGGCGGAATATTCGATGCTCCCACGCGCCACGCATACCCGTAGCCAGCGCGAAGCGGCGAAGGGCAAGCAGTCAGGTAGAACTCAAGAAATTCAACGGCTTATTGGTCGTTCTTTACGTGCTGTCGTAGATATGAAAAAGCTTGGCGAGCATCAAATCACGATCGATTGCGATGTGTTGCAAGCCGACGGCGGAACACGCACTGCGGCTATCTCTGGCGCGTGGGTCGCCTTGCGGCTTGCGGTTGATGGCCTGCTTGCTTCGGGTGCGATTAAGGAAGACCCGATCAGCGGCCGCGTCGCGGCCATCAGCTGCGGCATCGTCAACGGCACGCCCGTGCTTGACCTCGACTATATCGAAGATTCGAGCGCTGACGCCGATGCGAACTTCGTCCTTATTGAAGGCGGCCAAATCGCCGAAGTACAAGCGACCGCCGAAGGTGCGACCTATGATGAGGAAAGCCTGCTGCGCTTGCTCCGTCTCGCACGCATGGGCACCGACCGGATATTCGCGGTACAAGCTGAAGCGGTGAAGTAACCGCTTTTGGCGAGTTAAACGGCAATGGTTCAAGGCAAGAATATATGACCCATCGCAAATTGCAGCCCGGCAAGCTTGTCATCGCCAGCCACAATGCGGGCAAAGTGCGTGAAATCCGCGCTTTGCTGGCGCCCTTCGGCATCGAACCGGTTTCGGCGGGTGAACTTGGCTTGCCTGAGCCCGAAGAGACCGGCACGACCTTCGCCGAAAATGCACTACTGAAAGCCCATGCCTCTGCCCAAGGATCAGGCCTGCCTGCCTTGGCGGATGACAGCGGCCTGTGCGTGGCGGCGCTTGGCGGCGCACCTGGTGTGTACACGGCAGACTGGGCGGAAAAGCAGCCTTTCGAAGGGGGCCCCGGACGCGACTGGTATATGGCAATGGGTAAAGTCGAAGGCAAATTGGCCGAGATTGGTCCAGATACCGACCGAAGCGCCTATTTTATCTGCACCCTCGCGCTTGCATGGCCCGATGGTCATGAAGAACTGTTCGAAGGCCGCGTGCAAGGCAGCCTGACATGGCCTCCGCGTGGCACGTTGGGCTTTGGTTACGATCCGGTGTTCGTGCCAACCGACCGGACGCAAACTTTTGCGGAACTGGACCCAGCGGAGAAACATGCCATGAGCCATCGGGCAGATGCGTTCCGCAAATTGGTTGAGGCCGTTTTTTGACAAGCGCCACATCTGACCAATCCGTAGCCCAGAGCAGCAGTCGCGCAGTGGCTGCGACCGTCGAAGGGCGGTTATCAGTCAAGCACGGTGGTTAAAGGAAACGCACCCTTCGACTTTTCGGCAGTGCTCCGCACCGCCGGCTCAGGGCTACGGTAAAGCTCAAATGTCAAATCCGCTCGCCCTCTATATCCACTGGCCCTTTTGCGTTTCCAAATGCCCTTATTGTGACTTTAACAGCCATGTGCGGGAAAGCGTCGACCAAGACGCGTGGTGCACCGCATTGTTGACGGACATGGCCCACGAAGCGGCGTTGACGCCCGACCGCAAGCTCAGTTCCATTTTCTTCGGCGGTGGCACGCCATCGCTCATGCCCCCGTCAACGGTCGCCGCGTTGATTGACGCTGCTGCGCAACATTGGGGCTTTGCCGACAATATCGAGATTACGCTTGAGGCGAACCCCTCCTCGGTTGAGGCATCCCGCTTCGCCGATTTGGCCAAAGCTGGCGTCAACCGCGTGTCGCTTGGCCTTCAGTCTCTCGACGATGCAGCCTTGGCCTTTTTGGGGCGTGCGCATTCGGTTGCGGAAAGCCTTGATGCGCTCGCAGTCGCGCAGCAGCATTTCGGCCGCGTCAATATTGACCTGATTTATGCGCGGCCCGAACAAACGGCCACACAATGGGAGGCAGAGCTTCGGCGCGCATTGTCCTTCGGCACCGATCATATGTCGCTATATCAATTGACGATTGAGGCGGGCACAAGGTTCGAAACGCTTGTGCGCACGGGACACTTCACCCCCGCCGACGATGACGATGCGGCGACCCTGTATGACATGACGCAGGACATGACGCGCGCAGCGGGCATGGCAGCTTATGAGATTAGCAACCATGCGCGGGCGGGGCATGAAAGCCGGCATAATTTGAGTTACTGGCGCTATGATGATTATATCGGCATTGGCCCCGGCGCACATGGACGGCGTATGAAGTATGCGACGCAACGTCATAAAAAACCAGAGAATTTTCTTTCCGCAGTCGAACGCAACGCGCATGGCATCAGCGCCGAAGATCATCTCGACCCCGCAAGCCGTGCAACCGAAAGCTTGCTCATGGGACTGCGGCTGAGCGAGGGCATCAGCCTTGACCGCCTGTCATCGCGCACGGGTATCGCTGCGGACAAGATGCTGGATTTCACGGCTGTCGACAAAATCGCGCGCCTCGGCCTCATCACCCGCACCGGCGACCGCGTTACGGTTACGCCGCAAGGCATGCCGTTGCTGGATGCGATCCTGCCGCAAATAGTAGCGGTTGAGGCGGATGCTGCCGCCTGATAGCATGACGGCATAATGTCACTGCTCGCCGAATATCTGACGTTCCTGACCGACAATCGCCGGATGTCGCCGCATAGTGTCCGCGCCTATCATGCGACGGCAGATCGGCTTACCGCTTTTCTGCAGTTGCGCTGGGGGGCGACAGTCGACCGCACAACGCTGATGAAAATTTCCGCCGCGGATATGCGCGCCTTCTTGGCGGACCGGCGTGGCGATGGCCTGACCAACCGGTCCACCGCGCGCGAATTGTCCGCCGCCCGTCATTTTTTGCGCTTTGCACTGGGCGAAAACGCAACCCTGCCCCCAATGAAGGGCCCGCGCGTGCAACGCAGCCTGCCGCGCCCCGTAAACCCCGACGATGTTCTCGCACTCGCAGATGACGTCGCAGAAAGCGCGAACGATGGCTGGGTCGGCGCGCGTGACTGGGCCGTGCTTCTGCTGCTCTACGGCAGCGGCCTGCGGGTGAGCGAAGCGACCGGGCTAAATGGCGATATCTTGCCGCTTGGCACGACATTGCGCGTCACCGGCAAGCGTAATAAGACGCGCATTGTGCCGCTGCTCGATCAAGTCCGCACCGCAATTCAGGAATATATTGCGCTGTGCCCCTATCCGATGGCCGCAGACCAGCCGCTGTTTCGCGGCGCGCGCGGTGGGCCATTGGCACCCGCACTGGTGCGCCGCGCGGTGCAAGCTGCGCGCATGCGGCTTGGCCTATCGGAACGCACAACGCCGCATGCCTTGCGCCACAGCTTTGCAACGCATTTGCTCGCGGGGGGTGCAGATCTGCGCAGTCTTCAGGAACTGCTGGGCCATAGCAGCCTGTCATCAACGCAGATTTATACCGCCGTCGATACGGCTATGCTTCTGGATGAATATCAGAACGCGCATCCACGGGCTTAGGATTGGGCTTCCAGCGCGCCAGCCGCCACACATAAGCCACCAATATGCCGATGATGATGATGGTCGACAAAGGCCCAAGCCACTTTTCGATATCGTCAAATTGTGAGCCCAAGAAATAGCCCGCGCAGGCGAGAGCCGCGCTCCACCCCGCCGTTCCAATCGTGGAGAAAACCAGAAAACGGCGCAGCGACATACCGAACAGACCAGCGGGAATCGAAATCAATGAACGCAGCGTCGGCAACATGCGCGCCACAAGCACGATGATTGGCCCATGCTTGCGAAACAGGCTATGTCCGCGCTCAATCTCTGCCCAGTCAAGCGTGAGCCAACGGCTGTAGCGGTCGATAAACACATGCATTCGCGCTTCGCCAAACTTGATGGCCAGCCAATACCACAGCCAGTTACCAAGCATCGCGCCTGCGGTTCCGGCCGCGATCGTGCCCCAAAGGCTCATCGTCCCACGCGACGCGGACACACCCGCCACGGTCATAATGACCTCTGACGGGACAGGCGGAAAAACCGTCTCCAGCAGCATCAGCAGGGCGACGCCCCAATAATGCCCCCATTCGACGAGCCTGATAATCCAGTCTTCCATTAACTCCGGCCGGCAAGCCTGCGTTCAATGGCATCGAGTATTTTGGCTGCGGTATCGGTGCCATTGAAGCGGTCAATCGCGACGATACCGGTTGGCGAGGTTACGTTGATTTCCGTCAGCCATTTTCCGCCAATAACATCAATGCCGACGAATATCAGCCCAAGTTCCTTCAAACGCGGCCCCATCGCAGCGCAAATCTCGTGCTCCTCCGGGGTCAATAACGTCGCTTCCGCGCTACCGCCTACCGCAAGGTTGGAACGGAACTCGCCTTCACCCGGACGGCGGTTGATGGCCCCTGTGACTTCGCCATCGATCAGAACGATGCGCTTGTCGCCCTTCGCAACGTCGGGCAGGAATGGCTGCACCATATGCGGTTCGGGCCATGTCGAATTGAACACCTCAAACAGCGCGCCGACATTGCTGCCATCGGCTTCAATCCGGAATATGGCCTTGCCGCCATTGCCATGGAGCGGCTTTACGACAATCGCGCCATGTTCCTTTTGAAATGCGCGGACCTCATCAAGTGAACGCGTAATCAGCGTTGGTGGCATGAACTTGCGGTAGTCGAGTACCATGACCTTTTCCGGCGCGTTCCGCACGCTGGCGGGGTTGTTGACCACCAACGTCTCATGCTCGATGCGTTCGAGCAAATGCGTGGCGGTGATATAGCCTACATGAAATGGCGGGTCCTGCCGCATCAGCACGACGTCGATGTCCGCGCCCAGATCAATGCGCTGTGGCGCACCGAACCGATAATGTGCGCCCTCGACGCGTTGGAGGTCATGCACGGGATGTGCGAGCGCCGTCAGCCGGTCGTTGGCGTCGAGCGTCAATGACATCACATCATAATGCCAAATATCATAGCCGCGCGATTGGCCAGCAAGCATCAGCGCAAAGCTGGAGTCTCCATGAATGTTGATGCCGTCCATCGGGTCCATCTGGACCGCCATTTGTATTGCCATTTGCTTGTCCTTATCCGTGCCAGACGTTTGGCAGATGGTTCGGCCAACGCCATGGCGCAACCATAATCACGTCTATCTGCATATTTTCGCATTCTTTTCCATATTTCGGGAGGAGAATTTCGGCCGCAGCGGCGACGCGGCGTAATCTGTAGGCGTCAATCGCGGTGGCGAGGTCACGCACATTTGCACGCGCTTTTACTTCGACGAACGCAATGGTTTTGCCGCGCCGCGCGATCAGGTCAACCTCGCCGCGCGGCGTTTTCACACGCGCGGCAACGACCCGCCACCCCTTTAACCGCAAAAACCAGGCGGCAATATTTTCGCCGCGCCGCCCCAATTTTTCTGCGGCCAACCGGTTCACTGCGACTTCAGTTGCGTAGCGCGCGCATAGACGTCGCTGCGCTCCAGCCCGAAACGCTTGGCAATAACGCCAGCGGCCTTGGCGGCGGACATGGTATCCAATGCTTCGCGCAAGGCTGCGTCCACATCGCCGGTGTCATAGGCAACGTCATCCGCCGGCGGACCGATGATCAGGACGATTTCACCCTTTGGCTCTTGCGCCGCATAACGCGCGGCAAGTTCGGATGCGGTGCCCGTTATAACCTCTTCAAATTTCTTGGTCAGTTCCCGCGCGACGGCGACTTCGCGGTCGCCATAGGTCTCCGCAATGGCGGAAAGCGATGCAGCGAGACGCGGCCCCGCCTCGTAAAAAACCAACGTCGCCTTTACCTGCCCCAGCTCCGTCAACGTTTCCACGCGTGCCTTGGCTTTATTGGGAAGGAAACCGGCAAACAGAAAGCGGTCCGTCGGCAAACCGCAAATCGACAGCGCCGCCGTTACCGCGCTCGCACCGGGGATCGTATATACCGGCACGCCTGCCGCGCGTGCGCTGCGCACCAGCTTGTAACCGGGGTCTGAAATCAGCGGCGTCCCGGCATCTGACACCAGCGCAACCACCGCACCGCGCGCAGCCGCGAGCAATGACTCGCGCTCAGCCTCGCCACTATGGTCGTTGTAGCGCCGCATCTTTTTCTTCAGGCCAAGATGGTGTAGCAATTTACCGGTTACCCGGCTGTCTTCTACCGCCACAATTTCTGCGGCTTCCAGCAGATCAATCGCCCGTTGTGACATATCTGCAAGGTTGCCGATCGGTGTCGCAACGACATATAAGCCCGATTCGAACATCATCTGATTTATATGCTTCTACCCAAGGGAACATTCATGAGCGCATCCAATGCAGCAAGCGGCGCAACGCCGCAAGCTTTAGCAGGACAGATCAAAAAGCTGCTGGTTTTGGCTTCGGTCATATTGCTCGCGGCCTGCGCCACCGCCCCGCGTGGGGGCAAAGGGCCACCCCCTGTGGTGTCTGAGGATCCGCTGGACGGCATGCACCGCGTGGCGCTGCTGCTGCCGGTAACGGGTCCAGACGCCGACGTTGGCCAATCCATCGCCAACGCGACCGCGCTTGCGCTGGCCGACACAAAAGCGACCAACATCCGTATGATCACCTATGACACCAGCACCGGCGTCGCCGCAGCTGCACAGCGTGCGGTCACCGATGGGAACAAGGTCATATTGGGCCCGCTGCGTGGTGATGATGTTGTGGAGGCCGCCGCAGTCGCGCGCACCGCAGCTGTGCCCATCATCAGCTTTTCAAACGATGTCGGCGTCGCCGGGCAAAATGTATTCTTGCTTGGCCATTTGCCCAATCAATCCATCGACCGCGTTGTGCGCTACGCCCGTTCGCAAGGCTATAACCGCTTTGCAGGCGTCGTTTCGACCAACGTATATGGGCAGCGCGCGCAATCGAACCTCACCTCTGCAGTACGCAGCGCAGGCGGTACGCTTGTTGCCATTGAAGAATCCGATGGCACGACAGTGTCCGCGGATGCCGCGGCGCGCCGGTTGGCAAAATTGGGTCAGATTGATGCTGTCCTGATTGCCGATAGCGGCCGTGCAGGCGTTGTATTGGTGCCAGCGCTTCGGCGCAACGGGATGCGCAATACAAAAATTCTCGGCACCGATTTGTGGAATATCGATGGCTCATTGGCGGGTAACGCGGCCATGTATGGCGGCTGGTTTGCGAGCGTCTCCGACACGCTTTATACGCAATATGCCGCCAAATATCGGGCGCGCTTTGGCAAGGCGCCACTGCGCCTTTCCAGCCTTGGCTATGATTCGGTGCTTTTGATTGCGCGGGTCGCACGTGACTGGCGTCCGGGGACGAAATTCCCTGTTGCGCAGCTGACCGATCCGCAAGGCTTCATCGGCGTTGATGGCGCATTCCGCTTCATGCCCAATGGCCTCACCGAGCGCATGCTTGAGGTGCAGGAAATTCAGTCGGGCAAGTTCGTGACAATCAGCCCCGCACCGACGCAATTTGTAAAATAACGCAGCGGATCAAGCGCGGCGGCTTGTCCGGCGAACGCAATTTAGTGGCGGCAATGCTCATTATGGACATGCCCGCCGCCCATTTTGCGGGCTTTCTCGATTTTCTTGAGCACCATCTGACGCTTTAGACGCGACAGGTGGTCAATGAACAAGATGCCTTCGAGATGGTCCATCTCGTGCTGGAGACAGGTTGCCATGAGGCCCGTCATTGTCTCTTCATGAACTTTGCCATCAAGGTCCTGCCAGCGTGCACGGATTTGCGCGGGGCGTTCGACCTCTGCATATTGGTCAGGGACGGAAAGGCAGCCTTCGTTATACAGGCTGTGTTCGTTCGACGGATCCAATATTTCCGGATTCACAAATACCCGCGGGTTGCGAACGGGTGCGCCCCCTTCGCCTTCTTCTTCCTGCAAATCGATGACCAACAGGCGCTTGGGAACCCCGACCTGAATAGCGGCAAGCCCGATACCGGGTGCGGCGTACATCGTTTCGGTCATGTCATCGACCAGCGTTTTCAAATCCGCGTCAAATGTCTCGACGGGAGTCGAAATGGTTTTCAGCCGCGGATCGGGCACTTCAAGAATAGGTAATATCGCCATGGGTCGCAGATAGGGACGGTCGTGCGATAAATCAACCGACTGGACGTCTGGCGCGCAATGCTTGTGCTAACGTGCCATCGTCCAGATAATCAAGCTCTCCGCCCACAGGCACGCCATGCGCCAATTGGGTCAAGCGTATCGGAAATTGTTCAAGCCGTTCCGCGAGATAATGCGCGGTTGTCTGCCCCTCCAGCGTGGCATTCATGGCCAAGACGACTTCGTCAACGCCGCCCGCGGCAACACGGGCAACCAAGCCTTCGATGTTCAAATCCTCCGGCCGAACGCCATCCAATGCGGATAACCGACCGCCCAGGACGTGATATTTTCCCGGAAATAGCCGCGAACGATCCAGCGCCCACAAATCGGATACGTCCTCAACAACGCAGATGGAACGGATGTCGCGGCGTGGATCGACGCAAATGCCGCAGGGGTTGCCGGTATCGATATTCCCGCACGTGCTGCAGACGACCAGCCGTTGTTCGACCTGCTCCAACGCGCGCAAAAGCGGCATCAACACGCTTTCACGCTTTTTCATGAGGTGCAGCACAACCCGCCGTGCCGAGCGTGGACCCAGTCCGGGCAATTTCGACAATGCCTGTGCCAATGCGTCTATTTCTTGCGATGCCATGCTGCGGGTCTTAGGGGGCTTTCGAACAAAGGAAAAGTGACGATGCGACTTGCCTTCATGGGAACACCCGAATTTGCTGTGCCCGCGCTCGACGCGCTGGTTGCCGCTGGGCATGATGTGGTTGCCGTATATTCGCAGCCGCCCCGCCCCGCCAACCGCGGTAAAAAGCTTACGCCGTCCGCCGTGCACCAGCGTGCCGAAGAGCTGGGTTTGCATATACGCACGCCGCGGTCGCTGCGGCAGGACGATGCCGCAGCGGAATTTGCAGCGCTTGACCTCGACGCCGCAATTGTCGCGGCATATGGCCTTATCCTACCCAAATCGATCTTGGACGCGCCACGGCATGGCTGCTTGAATATTCACGGATCGCTGCTGCCGCGCTGGCGCGGTGCTGCGCCGGTTCAGCGTGCTATTTTGGCGGGCGACGCCACAACGGGCGTCATGGTCATGCAAATGGAAGCAGGCCTTGATACCGGCCCCGTTCGTGCGACGACGGAAATCGAAATCGGGCACAAGACCACGGGCATCCTCACCAGCGAGCTAGCCGAGCTTGGCGCAGAATTGATGGTGCGGGTTTTATTGGACCTCAATGCCCATCCTTGTGTGCCGCAACCGGAAGATGGCGTGACCTATGCCGCCAAAATCGACAAGGCAGAAACCAAATTGGATTTTTCAATGTCCGCCGAAGCGGTCGAACGACACATACGCGCATATAACCCCGCGCCGGGTGCATGGTTCGAATTTGAGGGCGAGCGATATCGGGTGCTTGCCGCCGACATCGTTGCGGGAAGCAGCACCGCCGGCACAATTTCGGACGATCAACTGACTATCGCATGCGGCGTGGATGCGATCCGCCCGACAATTATCCAACGCGCCGGCAAACCGGCCATGCAGACCGCAGACTTGCTGCGTGGCAAGGCAATCCCGGCGGGCACAGTTCTGCAATGACCCGCTTTGCGCTCACCATCGAATTTGACGGCGGCCCCTATATGGGCTGGCAATGGCAAGACCATGGCCCTTCGGTTCAAGGCGCCATCGAAGAGGCTATATTCAAAACCACCGGCGAAAAGACATTGGTCTACAGCGCAGGCCGCACCGATGCTGGCGTCCACGCATTGGGTATGCGTGCGCATGTCGATGTCGAAAAAGGACTGTCATCGTTCCGATTGATGGAAGCCATCAACGCCCATTTGCGGCCACACCCCATCGCGATATTACATTGCGAGGAAGTGGCCGACGACTGGCACGCGCGTTACAGCTGCATTGGCCGGGCTTACGAATATCGCATCCTCAACCGCCGCGCATCGCTCACTTTGGAAAAGGGCCGTGTGTGGCGCGTTGGTCCGCATCTTGATGCCGACGCAATGCACGCAGCGGCGCAAATTTTGGTGGGCGTGCATGATTTCACGACCTTCCGGTCGACGGCATGTCAATCGGCAAGCCCGGTCAAGTCGCTCGAACGGTTGAACGTCCGCCGCGAAGGGCAGCATGTCATCGTCGAGGCTGCTGCCTTGTCATTCCTGCATCATCAGGTGCGGTCGATGGTGGGGTGCCTTGTGGCGGTTGGGCTTGGCCGTTGGACCGCCGACGATTTGCAGGCTGCGCTGGATGCAGCAGACCGTTCCGCCTTGGCGGAAAATGCGCCACCCGAAGGCCTGTATTTTGTGCGGGCAATTTACCCATAGGTCCTGACCCTAAGCCAACAGGCGCGGGTTACAATAATCGTCCTTGCGCGCGTTCTTTGTCCAGCAAGGCCTGTTTTCGCTCCAGGCCATATGCATAGCCGCCAAGCGAACCGTCGGAGCGGATAACCCGGTGGCAGGGGATCAGGACAGCGACATTATTCGCGCCATTGGCACTTCCCGCCGCCCGCACAGCATTGGGGCTGCCAACCGCAGCAGCGATATCTGCATATGTTCGCGTTTCACCCGCCGGAATGCGCTTCAGCTCGTTCCAGACGGCCTGCTGAAATGCCGTGCCCGCGACATCCAGCGGCAAGTCCGGCATGTGTGCAGGATTCTCAATAGCCGCAATCGCGCCCTTTATAATATCCGCGAGAGCACTGCCCCCGGCAATGATATCTGCGTTGGGGAACCGCCGTTGCAGCGCGGTTTCATCTTCATCGAATGACAGGCGGCAGATGCCTTTATCGGTCGCGGCCAGCAACATCTTTCCCAATATCGTATCAACCACTGCCCAGCGGATTTCGACCCCTGCACCACCATTTTTCCACGCGCTTGGCGTCATACCCAAATGTCCTTTTGTATTCGCGTAAAAGCGGCTTGGGCCAGAATAGCCTGCTTCGTAAATTGCCTGCGTGATGGTGGCTGTGCTGTCCAACGCAGCCTCGGCGCGCTTTGCTTGCAACGATCGCGCATAGGCCGCCGGCGTCACGCCCGTGTCCCGCTTGAACAACCGATGAAAATGATGCGGCGCATAACCGACAGCAGCGGCCAAATCTTCCAGCGAGATTGCGCATTCGGCCTTTTCGATTAATTTTAGCGCAGCAACGATCGCTGCACGGTCGCGACCAACCTCATCGGGTTTGCAGCGCATGCAAGCACGATAGCCAGCAACGCGCGCGTCCTCTGCCCGCCAGAAAAAGGTAACATTTTCGCGCAAGGGCCGCCGGGCCGGACAGCTTGGTTTGCAGTAAATGCCAGTCGTTTTGACCGCGCCGACAAACTGCCCGTCAAACGCGCGGTCACGTCGGTCAAAAGCATCGAACGCCCAATCTGGGTCGATCTTCTTGGATTGGTCCGGGAAACTAGTTGGCATTGTCATGTGTCGTCTCTGGCTCGTTTCAATCCAATTTACCCATCGACCAACGAGCCCGCATCCCAAAACTTGCTTTCAAACCGACTTAGCCGCCACATGCGCGGAATAAAGCCAGGGTCCGCGCCCGCGCCAGATCGGCGCTGTCTTCATGATAGTCTTTGCGCCGGTCCGAATTGAACCCATGGTTGGCGTCGTACACAAATATCTGCGCGGTGGGGTGCGCCCTTTCAATAAGTGCCTCTACACCTTCCATCGGGATGCCGTGGTCATATCTGCCAAAATGCGCGATTGTGGCGCATTTGGGCGTTTGGTCCGCATATATTGTCGGCACGAGACTGCCATAATAGCAGCTGGCGGCCGCAAGATCATCGCTGATGCCAGCAAGGGCCCAAGCCACCGACCCGCCATAGCAATAGCCCGTGATGAAAACGGGGCCTTTACCCTTCAAGGCATCAATGCAGACCTGCGCGTCATCCAGCGACTGTACAAATGGATGGAGATCGCGCGCCAATTCCACAGCGCGGTTATAATCAGGCCCCGTATAGGCGGCCTCAAAACCCGGATGCTCGCGATCAAAAATAGCCGGTGATAAAACTTCATAGCCATCGGCCGCATATTCGTCGCAAAGCTCGCGAATATGGTCGGTCACGCCAAAGATTTCCTGCACCAGCACAAGGCCACCACGTCGCTCACCATCTGGCAAGGCATGGTAGACGGCAATTTCCGCGCCGTCCGACATTGTCATCCGAATCATGTCCCCCATCTCGGTCTCCTCTCATGCCGCATTTCACGTGTTTTCGATTGCCGTGCAACGCCCGTTTGCACCACCAGAACAAGTTTGTGGCCGCAACACTATGCAATGAACTTAATTCCCAATCTTGCATCGCAACAAAAGCCCTGCTAGGCGCGCGGCGACGCTAGAGACAGGGCAACCTTTCGGCTGGTTCAGCAAATACATCAGTTGTACATTTAAGGACTTCAACGCGTGGATAATTCCGGCGGCACAAGCGCTAATATACAAGCCAGTCTATCTGGCCGTTACGCGACGGCATTGTTCGAGTTGGCGCGTGACGCCAACTCCATCAACGCCGTTGAAAAAAGCCTTACGTCGGTCGCCAAAGCTGTGAACGAATCGGCAGACCTTAAGTCACTGACCACCAACCCTGTGTTGACGCGGACGGACGCGAAAAAAGCGATCGCTGCTGTTGCCAAGGCAATGAAGCTGGATGCTTTGACGACCAAGACCTTGGGCGTGCTTGCTGACAATCGCCGGCTCGGCGAAACCGCATCAGTCGCGCGGGCATTCTCGTCGCTTGCGGCGGCCCATCGCGGCGAAGTCACCGCCGAAGTTACATCCGCGCACGCCTTGAGCGCGGCGCAGATGAAGACGCTTTCCGCAAACCTTAAGGCACGCGTCGGCAGCGACGTGGCCATCCAAACCAAAGTCGATCCATCCATATTGGGTGGCCTGACTGTCCGCATCGGCAGCCAGATGATCGACACTTCTATTAAAACCCGTTTGAACACCCTCGCTAACGCGATGAAAGGCTAAGTAGCAAAATGGATATCCGCGCCGCAGAAATTTCCAAGGTCATTAAGGACCAGATCGCCAATTTCGGCACCGAAGCTCAGGTTTCGGAAGTCGGTAGCGTTCTGTCAGTTGGTGACGGTATCGCCCGTATTCACGGCCTCGACAATGTTCAGGCTGGTGAAATGGTCGAGTTCGCGAACGGCATTCAGGGCATGGCCTTGAACCTTGAAGCGGACAATGTCGGGGTCGTTATTTTTGGAACCGACAGTGAAATTCGCGAAGGTGACGTTGTAAAGCGTACCGGCACGATCGTTGACGTTCCTGTCGGCAAGGAATTGCTTGGCCGCGTTGTTGACGGCCTTGGCAACCCAATTGATGGCAAGGGCCCGCTTAAGACCACACAGCGCAGCCGCGTTGAAGTCAAAGCGCCTGGCATCATCCCACGCCAATCGGTTTCGGAACCTGTTCAGACTGGCCTTAAGGCGCTCGACGCCCTCGTTCCTGTTGGCCGCGGCCAGCGCGAATTGATCATTGGTGACCGTCAGACCGGTAAGACCGCTGTCGCCATCGACACGTTCATCAACCAGAAGGAAGTGAACAAGGGCACGGACGAATCGAAGAAGCTTTACTGTATCTACGTTGCCGTTGGTCAGAAGCGTTCGACCGTTGCGCAAATCGTTCGTGCATTGGAAGAACAAGGCGCGATGGAATATTCGATCGTTGTTGCTGCAACCGCTTCGGAGCCTGCACCGCTTCAGTATCTCGCGCCTTACACAGGTGTTGCGATGGGTGAATTTTTCCGCGACAACGGCATGCACGCCGTCATCGTATATGACGATTTGTCGAAGCAGGCCGTTGCCTATCGCCAGATGTCGCTTCTTCTGCGTCGTCCTCCAGGTCGTGAAGCCTATCCTGGTGACGTTTTCTATCTCCACAGCCGCTTGCTTGAGCGCGCTGCAAAGATGTCCGACGCCAATGGCGGTGGTTCGTTGACGGCATTGCCGATCATTGAAACGCAGGCTGGTGACGTTTCGGCCTATATTCCAACCAACGTGATTTCGATCACCGACGGTCAGATCTTCCTTGAAACCGACCTTTTCTTCCAGGGTATCCGCCCTGCGATTAACGTTGGTCTGTCGGTTAGCCGCGTTGGTTCGGCTGCACAGACAAAGGCGATGAAGAAGGTATCGGGCTCGATTAAGCTTGAGCTTGCGCAATATCGCGAAATGGCTGCGTTCGCGCAGTTCGGTTCGGATCTCGACGCGTCGACGCAAAAGCTGCTGAACCGCGGTGCGCGCCTGACCGAGCTGTTGAAGCAGAAGCAATTCTCGCCACTGCCTTTCGAAGAGCAGACAGCGTCAATCTTCGCTGGCACAAATGGCTATCTCGACGGCATCCCGGTTGCCGACGTGAACCGCTATGAAGACGCCATGCTGGCTGACCTTCGTGCCAACCATGCTGGCATCCTGAAGACAATCCGCGACAGCCGCGACTTCAGCGACGACAGCAAGAAGGCGCTGATGGCGGCTCTCGACAAGTTCACGAAGAATTTCGCTTAACAATCACCCGTCATGCTGAACTTGTTTCAGCATCTTAATTAAGACCCTGAAACAAGTTCAGGGTGACGGCAAAGGGAAGAATAGATGGCGTCTCTTAAGGCCCTCAAAATACGGATCAACTCGGTCAAGTCGACCCAGAAGATCACCAAGGCGATGAAAATGGTCGCTGCTGCGAAACTGCGTCGGGCAACCGAAGCAGCTGAAGCATCACGCCCATATGCCGAGCGACTGGAAGCGGTCGTATCGAGCATCGCGTCGAAGGTAACGGTCGGTCCACAATCGCCAAAGCTACTTGCTGGTTCGGGCAACAGCGACGTGCATCTGTTCGTTGTCGCCACCAGCGACAAGGGCCTTGCTGGCGCATTCAACACTAATATCGTCCGTCTTGCCCGCCGTCAGGCAGAGGCGTTGAAGGCCGAAGGCAAGACCGTTAAATTCTACACCATCGGAAAGAAAGGCCGCGATCAGCTCAGCCGGACTTTCCGTGGCGATATCATCCACAGCATTGAACCAGGCGATTTGGGCAAGCTCACTTACGCTGATGTGCAAGCATGGGGTGAAGATTTGACCGCACGTTTTGAAGCGGGCGAGTTTGATGTCGCGCATCTGTTTTTCAGCAAGTTCGAAAACGTCCTTACGCAAACACCAACGCAAATTCAGCTGATGCCCGTCGCCGTTGCCGCAGGTGAAGGCGATGCCATGGGCGTTTCTGCAACGGTTGAATATGAGCCAGACGAGGAAGAAATCCTCGCTGACTTGTTGCCGCGCAATGTTGCCGTTCAGTTGCTTCGCGCAAACCGCGAAAATGCTGCGTCCGAGCAGGGTTCAAAAATGACCGCAATGGACAACGCAACGCGCAATGCGGGCGACATGATCAACAAGCTGACTATTCAATATAACCGCACGCGTCAGGCGGCGATTACCACTGAACTTATCGAAATTATCGCAGGCGCAGAAGCGCTTTAACGACATCCAAAGGCAAGGAAGAAGCAAATGGCAACCGCCCCGAAGAAGACCGCCGCTCCAAAAAAGGCCGCAGCACCCGCCGCAGCCGCTAAAAAAGCGCCTGTGAAAAAAGCTGCTGCAACCAAGGCTCCCGCGCCAAAGGCTGGCGCTGGCCAAACCGCGATTAACGTTGCCGGTGCAACGGGCCGCATTTCGCAGGTCATCGGCGCTGTTGTCGACGTAACCTTCACTGGCCAGCTGCCTGCCATTTTGTCGGCACTTGAAACCGACAATAACGGCAACCGCCTCGTCCTTGAAGTTGCACAGCATCTTGGCGAAAACACCGTTCGCACGATCGCTATGGACGCGACCGAAGGTTTGACCCGCGGTCAGCCCGTACGTGACACCGGCGCGCAGATTTCGGTTCCAGTTGGTCCAATGACCCTTGGCCGCATCATGAACGTTATCGGCGAGCCAATCGACGAGCGTGGCCCTGTTGGCGCGGCAAAGTCGAGCCCAATCCACGCAGAAGCGCCTTTGTTCACCGACCAGTCGACCGAAGCGGAAATTCTCGTCACCGGTATTAAGGTTATCGACCTTCTCGCGCCTTATGCAAAGGGCGGCAAGATCGGTCTGTTCGGCGGTGCCGGCGTTGGTAAGACCGTTCTTATTCAGGAACTGATCAACAACATCGCAAAGGGCCATGGCGGCGTTTCGGTATTTGCTGGCGTGGGTGAGCGTACCCGCGAAGGTAACGATCTGTACCACGAATTCCTCGACGCAGGCGTTATCGCCAAGGA
>DLOZ01000022.1:43203-43327 GCA_002479765.1 Sphingomonadales bacterium UBA7471
GTGTTCGGCCAGATGAACGAGCCTCCCGGTGCGCGTGCACGCGTTGCTTTGTCGGGTCTGACCATGGCAGAATATTTCCGCGATGAAGAAGGCCAGGACGTTCTGTTCTTCGTCGACAACATCT
>DLOZ01000022.1:43388-68112 GCA_002479765.1 Sphingomonadales bacterium UBA7471
AACATCTTCCGCTTCACGCAGGCCGGTTCCGAAGTGTCCGCACTTCTTGGCCGTATTCCTTCGGCTGTGGGCTATCAGCCAACTTTGGCAACCGACATGGGCCAGTTGCAAGAGCGTATTACGTCGACCACCAAGGGTTCGATTACCTCGGTTCAGGCCATTTACGTTCCTGCAGATGACTTGACCGACCCTGCACCAGCCACGTCGTTCGCGCACTTGGACGCGACGACCACGTTGAACCGCGCAATTTCGGAATTGGGTATCTACCCAGCCGTTGACCCGCTTGACTCGGTCAGCCGCGTTTTGACACCAGCCGTTGTTGGCCAAGAGCATTATGATACGGCACGCCGCGTTCAGGAAACGCTGCAGAAGTACAAGTCGCTTCAGGACATCATCGCGATTTTGGGCATGGACGAATTGTCGGAAGACGACAAATTGACGGTTACCCGTGCGCGTAAGATCCAGCGCTTCTTGTCACAGCCTTTCCATGTTGCTGAAGTCTTCACCGGCATTTCCGGCAAGTTCGTTCAGGTCGAAGACACGGTTAAGTCGTTCAAGGCAGTCGTCGATGGCGAATATGACCATCTTCCAGAAGCAGCCTTCTACATGGTTGGCGGCATCGAAGATGCAGTTGCCAAGGCTGCCAAGCTTGCGGCGGAGGCGGCGTAAGCCATTATGGCACTTCGTTTCGAACTCGTAACACCTGAAAAGCTCTACCGCTCGGACGACGTCTATATGGTCGTCGTTCCGGGCAGTGAGGGCGATTTTGGTGTGCTTGAGGGCCATAGCCCAATGATGAGCACTCTGCGTAACGATGCCGCGCTTGAGATTTACGCGTCGCAGGGTGCAACACCCGAGCGCGTCATCATCGCTGGTGGCTTTGCTGAAGTGAATGAGAACGGCCTGACCGTTCTGGCGGAGCGCGTCGAGGCTTAAGCCTCACGCGTTACGTCTCAGGGCGCTTCGTCGCCCCAGATGCGCGCCGTTTCAATATAACCATAGCGCCCCTCGGTTTCGAAGCGGCAATAACCTTTTTCACATTCTTCGATAAGCCCGACCACACCGGGTTCAACGCGCCATGATATATGCGCGTTGGCTTGGGGCGCGTCACGCAATGCGCCAATATCCTTACCGATGACGATGGCAGCCCGCTTGGGGCTCAGCAAGCGGACATGAAGCCATCCCTGCGCGCCATCTGGGTCTTGCACCTTGCGCCATACGCTGTGCACCGCCACCACCTTCACGGGCAGGTTTTCGCGTTTATACACCCAAGTAACGGGGAATTCAGTACTTGGACCCGTGCGCATGCGCGCCTCTGGCTTCGAAATCGAGGCCCAATAAGGCGGCTTTTGTTGGGCCTGCCCGGCGGCGGACGCAGCACCAAAAAGCATGAGCGCCAATGCGCCGCAACGCACTATCGAATTGTATTGATTAACCATAACTTTTACCATCGGCTTCATTCTATACCGTAAGCGCGGCGCGCAGCGCAACCATCCTGTCTTGACCTTGTCCTATATTCGGCTTTAGTCACTGCCATGCCCGAACTTAGCCGCATCGAACGCCCATCTGTCCGCGTCACCCGCACGCTTCTTCCCGCCGTTGAAAAGCGCATGGCAGAACTTTTCGATACACGCTTCAATGCTGATGACACCCCCCTCACCCGCGACGCGCTTGTCGCCGCCATGGCGGATTGCGACGTGCTCGTGCCGACGGTCACAGACTCCATCGATGCCAGCATCATCGCCGCCGCCCCGCCGCGCCTGAAATTGATTGCGAGCTATGGCGCCGGGGTCAATCATATCGATCTGGCCGCAGCAAAGGCCAAGGGCATCATGGTCACAAACACGCCCGGCGTGTTTACGGACGACACTGCTGACCTAACGATGGCGCTCATTTTGAACGTGCCCCGCCGGCTTGGCGAAGGACATCGTGCCATGCGCAATGGCGAATGGGGCGGCTGGAGCCCCACCGGCATGCTGGGGCACCGCATTGGTGGCAAGACGCTTGGCATCATCGGCCTTGGCCGTATCGGAGAGGCCGTGGCCCTGCGCGCCAAGGCATTTGGCATGCATATCATTTACAACAAACGCAGCCGCTTGCCCGCCAGCGTTGAGGATGAACTGGGCGTCACGTTCGAACCCGACATCGACCGGCTGGTGGCCCGTTCGGACATCATCACACTGCACTGCCCGTTAACCGCAGATACAAACAAAATCATCAATGCCGAACGCATCGCGCACATGAAACCCAACGCGTATGTCATCAACAGCTCACGCGGTGAATTGATCGATGAAGACGCCTTGATTGAGGCATTGCAAAGCGGGCGTATCGCGGGCGCAGGGCTTGATGTGTACACGCATGAACCGGCCGTAGACTCACGGTTCCTCAGCATAGCCAATGCGGTGCTGCTTCCGCATTTGGGCAGTGCCACATATGAGGGACGCGAAGCATCGGGCGAGCGCGTGATTACAAATATCCGTGTATGGGCCGACGGCCACCGACCGCCCGATCAGGTGCTTGAGGGCTGGCAATAAGCAATTTTCTGTCGATTGCGGTCAGTGAACCGTAATTTTGTGCCTTGAGGCTTTTTTACCCCGCGCCTAGAGACGTGGCAAATAAGCGGGCAGGGAAAATTATGATCCAGAAATTTGTGCAGTTAGCGCTGGTTTTAAGCGCAGCCATGTCAGCGCCAGCGATGGCACAGGCGGGTATGGTCGCCATCCCTGAAACCAACAGCGGTGATAGCGCGTGGATTTTGACCGCATCGGCCCTCGTGCTGATGATGACGCTTCCTGGCCTTGCGCTTTTTTACGGCGGGCTGGTTCGCGCCAAAAACTTCTTATCGGTCCTCGTTCAATGCGGCGCGATTGCCGCTATTGCCTCGGTGATCTGGATTGTCATTGGCTACAGCCTCGCCTTTTCCGTGGGCGGCAACGGCTTCATTGGCTCGCTTGAAAATGTCATGTTCAATGGCTTGCTCGATTCTGTCCGTGAGGGGCAGACAACAGGCGAGCTTGCCTTTGCGCTTTTCCAGATGACATTTGCCATTATCACCCCTGCCCTGATCGTCGGCGCATGGGTCGAACGCGCCCGCTTTGGCTGGGTCGTGGCTTTCAGCGCCTTATGGTCGCTGCTGATCTATGTCCCCGTGACCCGCTGGGTTTGGGGCAACGGTTTTCTGGCCGACCAGGGCGTCATTGATTTCGCCGGCGGCATTGTTGTGCACACCACGGCGGGTATTTCTGCGCTTGTTGTCGCGCTCATGCTCGGAAAGCGCATTGGCTTTCCCAAAACGCTTATGCTCCCGCACAGCCCCGCACTCACAGTGGCAGGTGCAGGCCTGCTCTGGGTTGGCTGGTTTGGCTTCAACGGCGGATCGGCTTTGGCGGCCAATGACGCAGCCGCCAGCGCCATCATCAACACCCATGTCGGGGCTTCGGTGGCTGCGATTGTCTGGCTGATGATTGAACGTATCAAGGTCGGCAAGGCAACCGCCGTCGGCTTTGCAACGGGCGCAGTCGCTGGACTTGCGACGATCACACCGGCAGCAGGGGTGATCGGCCCCGGTGGCGCGATCATTCTCGGCATATTGGCAGGCGTCGTCTGCTTCTGGTTTGTTGGCCTTGTCAAAGGCACGTTGAAAATCGATGACTCGCTCGACGTTTTTGCGGTGCACGGTATCGGCGGGATACTTGGTTCCGTCCTGCTGGCGGTCTTTGCTAGCGAAGCGCTTGGGGGCGCTGGCTATGCCGAAGGTGTGGGCATGGCATCGCAATTGTGGGTTCAGGTGAAAGCCGTGGCCATCGTCGGCGCCTATTCAGCCGTGGTCACGCTGATCATCGGCTATATGGTGTCGATGGTCGTACCGATGCGTGTCAGCGAAGATCAGGAGCGTGACGGGCTTGATATTTCAAGCCATGGCGAACGCGCTTGGGATTTGGATTAAGCCACCCCTGACGGCAACGTAATGCTACATAGCCCTTGATCGCGTTGCTTCGCGACCAAGGGCAATTTCTTGTAAATGAACCCGGCGTCAATCGCCCGTCAGGATGCGGTCGATCAATTGCTGCACCGTCGGAACGAAACCGTTCGAATAGAACGGATCCTTGCCGAACAGATAGGCGCTGTGCCCTGCGAACATCAGGTTTTCGTCTATGGGCGCGCCGTGTGCAATATTCTGCAATGCCTTTTGAATGCAGAAGCTGCGCGGATCGGCGAGGCGACCCGTCGAATTATTGTCATGGTCCTTCCACGACGAAAATCCGCAATGCGACAGACAGCCCATGCAGTCCTTCTGATCCTTGCGAATGACTTCGCCCGACGGCGGGGTCACGAAGACCAAGGTGTTGTCAGGCGTTTTCAAAGCGACCGTAAACCCGCGTGCATCCCATTCGCGGGCCTTCATCAGGTCCGCAGGCTTCACCCAGAAATTCTTGCCCTTCACGCCGACATCCAGCTGCGCGCTATGTTCCGCATCGGCGGTCTGCACATAGGCAATCTGGCGTTCTGAACGGGCCTGCAACTCAAGCAGGAACGGATTGATGACGGCGCTTGAATAGAAACCTGTTGGCGAAAACTGGTGCAACAACACACCGTCTTCAGGAATTTTCGTAAGCGCGTCTTTCCAACCCTGAGGAATGGGGCTTTCTTGCGTGAGCAATGGCCGCGTACCGAACTGGAATGCGATCTGCCCAAGCTCTGGATTATCAATCCAGTTGTTCCAGTCGCGCAAGAACCATACGCCGCCTGCCATCACGATGGGCACGTCGTCCGAAATGCCTTCAACGCGCATGACATCGCGTAGCGCTTTTACGCGCGGATAGGGATCTTCGGGGCTGCGCGGGTCTTCCGCGTTGGAAAGGCCGTTATGGCCACCTGCCAACCATGGGTCTTCGTACACCACTGCACCCAACCATTCGGGCACCTTGTGATAGGCGCGTTTCCACAATGCACGGAATGCACGCGCTGAGCTGACGATAGGCAGATAATATACGCCATATTGCGCCGCAATTTCCGAAAGCTTGTAAGGCATGCCCGCGCCGCAGGTGACGCCGGTAACCATCCCCTTGGTCGCTTCCAATATGCCGTGCAAAATGCGCTGCGATCCGCCCATTTCCCAAAGCACGTTGATATTGATGGCGCCTTTGCCATTGGCCATTTCATGCGCCAGACGAACCTGCGCGATGCCGCCACGGATGCCGTATTCCACCAGCTCTTCATGACGTTCTGCGCGTGTTTTCCCGTGAAAAACCTGCGGGATCATCTCGCCATTTTCATCATAGCTGTCGGCATTAACCGCCGACACAGTGCCAATGCCGCCGGCAGCAGCCCATGCGCCAGAACTTGCATGATTGGTGGCGGCAACGCCCTTGCCACCTTCGACCAATGGCCAAACTTCGCGGCCACCGTACATTATGGGTTTCAGACCCTTGAACACAAATACAACCCCTAAAATCTATAACAACAGCGCCGTTCAGCGCGCTTCCATGATGGCGCGCTATCGCAATTATCTAGCTTTGTCGCGCAAAATCGGCACGTTTCATGGCGGAACCATATAGCTGCCGATAACGCGCAAACATTGTGTCTTCATCATATAATGCACAGGCCAGATTGCGGTTGGCACTGCCCAGTTTTTCGCGAAGTCCGGCATCATGTGCCAGTTCACTAATGGCTTGCGCCAAAGAAGCCTCGTCCGTGCGCGGGGCGATGAACGGGCGGTTTTCACGTGCGAGGATATGTCGTACGTCGCCAACGTCGGTAGAGACCACCGGAAGGGCGCTGGCCATCGCCTCTATGAGGGAAATCGGATATTGCTCGCTATCCGACGACAATGCAAAAATATCGAACAGGCGAATATAGCGCGCCGGGTCACGTAAGTAGCCGGGCATCATCACACGGTCTGATATGCCAAGCCGCTCTGCCTCCGCCATGATGGCACCACGCTCTGGCCCATCACCCACAATCGCGAGCCGGACATTTGGCCCGGCGGCCGCAACCGCACGCACAAGCCGCGGAAGATTTTTGACCGCGCGCAGCCCGGCGATTGTGCCGACGACAATTTCGCCAGTGCGTTTCTGAAAGCCCGGAAAAGATCCGCGCTGCGGCCGCCTGTTAAAATGGTCGGTATCGATGCCATTGGGGAAACGACAAATCTTGTCCAGCGGCTGATGCCATATGGTTCGGGCGATATGCTCAAGCGTTTTCGATGGGACGACCAGCGCATTCGATCGCTGCAACGCAATCATACGAAACCAGTTTCGCCGTTTTTTCAGCCGGTCGACTTCATCATCGCTGAACCCGTCTTCATGATGAATCAGCGGCGGCAAGCCCATGCTGCGGGTGAACAAGGTATGCGCCATCACCCCATCCATCGCGCCCCAATTATATGTCAAAACGAGATGGAATTTCTTCATATAATGGGCAAGCTGACGATAGCGCCCAATGGCTGGCATGCCTTTCAACGACGGCGCCGCATCTTTGGGGAACTGGACTTTGACACGCCGGTCAATCGCATCGGCAGCGCCAAAGGCATCATCAACCGCTGACAAAACGATATGCTCTGCCTGATCGCCAAAATGGTTCATAAGACGAACCGTGCGCGATTCCTGCCCGCCAAGGTTAAAGCTGCTATGCAAATGGAGGATGCGGACCGCCGCCATACTTGCCTTTCCTTCTCGCACCGCCCAGATGCTTTGAATGATTATCGAACCTATCCACTCTCCCTACCGCCCTGATCCACAAATCGCCAGTCTGGGCGAAAAAATTGGCGATCCCGTACGCGCGGCAAACTTCCCCGAAACGATATTGCGTTTTCGCAACGACCGTTGGGCGGCAACTGTTGGGCTGGATGGATATGACGACGCGGCGTGGGTCCGGCATTTCGGGCGTTTTGAACCGCTGCCCGATAACATGCCCGAACCGTTGGCGCTTCGGTATCACGGACACCAGTTCCGTGTGTACAATCCCGATATTGGCGATGGACGGGGATTTCTGTTCGCGCAGCTGCGTGATGGCTATGACAGGCTGTTGGACCTTGGCACCAAAGGGTCGGGCACCACCCCTTACAGCCGGCGCGGCGACGGAAGGCTCACCCTGAAAGGTGGTGTGCGTGAGATATTGGCGACCGAAATGTTGGAGGCGCTTGGGGTCAACACCTCCAAAACATTCTCGCTGATTGAAACCGGCGAAGAATTGATCCGCGGGGATGAGCCCTCGCCCACCAGATCCGCCGTCATGGTGCGGCTCAGCCATAGCCATATACGTTTCGGGACGTTCCAACGCATCGCGGCGGAGGGCAATGAAGCGCTGATGCACAAGCTCATCCATTATTGCCTCGAACATCTCTACGGCGTCGAAGTTTCCGACAACCCCGCAGCACAGTTGTTGGGGCTCGCGGTGGATCGCGTGGCGGACCTTGCCGGTTCCTACATGGGCGCAGGCTTCGTCCACGGCGTCCTCAACACCGACAATATCAACATCACGGGCGAGAGCTTTGACTATGGCCCGTGGCGTTTCACCGAAAAATGGGACCCAAGCTTTACGGCCGCCTATTTCGACCAATCCGGACTTTATGCGTTCGGCCGGCAAGCCGAAGCATTGCATTGGAACCTTGGCCAACTCGCGGTTGCGCTGCGATTGGTATCGGACGCACCGCCGCTGATTGCCGCACTAGAACGCTTTCCCGGCCTCTATCAACAATCGGTTATTCGGCGATTTTTATGGCGACTGGGCGTAACATCGAAGGGCGAAGACGAGGATAAGCGCCTTGTTGAAGCCGCCGAACGCGCGATGGTCCGTGATCAAATTTCCATCGCCGCATTTTTCCACGGCTACAGAGGTGGACGGGCAGGCGCATTCGCAACCAACGGGACAGAACAAGCCGCATTTGAAGACATCCTGCGCGGTTATGCGCCCGTCCCCGCATCGGACGATTATTGGGCAAGCAACCCCGTCTGCGCGATGTTGATCGATGAGGTCGAGATGATTTGGGACGCCATTGCCCAAAAGGATGACTGGCAGCCTTTATATCAAAAACTGGCGCATATTTGGGATTTCGGGAGAGCTTTGAAGCACGAAGGCTGATATTTGAAAAAGTCTGCGGACCTGATTGCGCGCGAAACGGGCAAGCTGCGGCGGTAAGTGAACGCACCGCTTAAAAATCGGAACCGATAAAGTTCTTCTAACCCATGGCCAACTAATCCTGTTTTGAAGCTTGGACGGCGGCCGTCCATTTTGGTGTCATGGAAAAAGCACGAGTCTATTTGGTGGGCGCTGGCCCCGGTGACCCCGACCTGTTGACGGTGAAAGCTGCGCGGCTGATCGCGTCGGCCGACGTTGTTGTGCATGATGGCCTTGTCGATGCCGCGATTATGGCGCTGATTAGCCCGTCCGCTCGCCTGATTTCAGTCGCAAAAAGCCGGTCACGCCATTTAGTCCCGCAGGACGGCATTAACGACATTCTGGTGCGTGAGGCGCAGGTTGGCCGGGTGGTTGTTCGGCTAAAGGGTGGCGATCCGTTCATTTTTGGACGTGGTGGCGAAGAAGCCGAAGCGTGCCGTGATGCGGGAATAGATGTTGAGGTTGTGCCCGGCATCTCTGCGGCAATGGGCGGCGCTGCGGCGACAATGCTGCCACTCACCCACCGCGATGCATCCAGCGCCGTCACCTTCGTTGCTGGCCAGTGCAAGGGCCTGACCGACCAGAATTGGGCTGGCCTTGCCGGCAAAGGTCGCACGCTGGTCATTTACATGGGCGTTGCGACCGCTGCGGATATTACCGAAAAGCTGATTTCCGACGGCTTGTCACCCGATACGCCCGTTGCGGTGCTCGAACGCGCAACGCGGCCCGATGCGCGTGCGATGCAAACGATCCTCACCGATTTGGGCGACATGATTAAGCGCGAGGGCGTCCAATCCCCTGCGATCATCGTTGTCGGCGAAGTTGTCCTGAAATCCGATGCCGAAAACCGGCTCAAACATTTTGCCAAACAGGCGGAGAAAATTGCGTGAAGTTACTGACTGGAAATGAATTGCGCTCTGGCGCTGTGACCTGGTGGACCGGCAATGGCTGGTCGCTCCATGTTGAAGATGCGGTTGATGTTGGTGAGCATGGCGAAGCCGTGCTGCATGCCGAGGAAGGCGCACGCCGTGTGAACGCGCCCTACATCATCGACGCGGTTGCAACACCCCAAGGGCCACGCCCCGCGCATATCAAGGACAGGGTCCGTGCGCTTGGGCCAACGGTGCGGCCAGACCTTACATTAAAACCCGCTGACCCAGCGGCAGGCGACTGGATAATCTGATATGTATAAATATGACCATTTCGACCAATCGATCGTCGATGCACGCGTTGCCGAATTTCGTGATCAGGTAAACCGGCGCATCGCGGGTGAGATTACGGAAGACCAGTTCAAGCCATTGCGGCTGATGAACGGTCTGTATCTGCAGTTGCATGCCTATATGCTACGCGTCGCCATTCCCTATGGCACACTCGACAGCCGTCAAATGCGGATGCTCGCGCATATCGCCCGCAAATATGACCGCGATTACGGCCATTTCACCACGCGCCAGAATATTCAGTATAACTGGATCAAGCTTGAGGAATGCGCAGATCTGTTGGAAGAACTGGCTACGGTTGAAATGCATGCCATTCAAACCAGCGGCAATTGCATCCGCAACATTTCTTCGGACCAATATGCAGGTGCGGCGGCGGATGAAGTCGCTGATCCGCGTCCTTGGGCGGAATTGCTGCGCCAATGGTCCACATTCCACCCTGAATTCAGCTATTTGCCGCGCAAGTTCAAGATTGCGGTCATCGCATCCCCAGAAGATCGTGCCGCCATGCGCTTGCATGACATCGGGCTAGAGCTTGTCCGTCAAAATGGCGAATTGGGTGCGCGCGTATTCGTAGGTGGCGGCATGGGCCGTACGCCAATGATTGCGCCCGAAATCAATCCGTTCGTCAAAGCCGACGACCTGCTCAGCTATATCGAAGCCTGCTTGCGCGTGTACAATCGCTATGGCCGCCGCGACAATATTTACAAGGCGCGTATCAAAATACTCGTCCACGAAATTGGCGAAGACGAATATCGTCGTCAGGTTGCGGAAGAATTCGCCCATGTCAAAACGCTGGGCATCGATCCGCCATTGGCAGAGCTGGAACGCATCAGCGCCTTTTTTGCGCCGCCCGCATTTGACGCAGCCGACGTAGAGCCCGATCGCAGCGACCCCGATTTCGCGGTTTGGCTCGATCAGAACGTGAAGCCACACAAGCAAGCCGGTTACGCAATCGTCAACATCAGCCTGAAGCCCATTGGCGGCATTCCGGGCGATGCCACATCGGCGCAAATCGATATGATGGCTGATCTTGCTGAGCAATATGGCTTTGACGAATTGCGCGTCACCCATGCGCAGAACATCGTCCTGCCACATGTGGCGAAACGTGATCTGCATGCGGTGTGGCAAGCATTGCGCGAGGCCGATTTGGCACATGCCAATCTTGACCTGATCAGCGACATCATCGCCTGCCCCGGTCTCGATTATTGCAGCCTAGCCAACGCCCGCTCCATCCCCGTCGCGCAGAAAATTGCGACGCGCTTTGCCGACATGGACCGGCAACGGGATTTGGGCGAGCTGAAGCTTAAAATCTCTGGCTGCATCAATGCGTGCGGACATCACCATGCGGGTCATATCGGCATATTGGGTGTCGACCGAAAGGGTGTGGAAAATTATCAGCTGACCTTCGGCGGCTCCGGCGCGGAAGACGTCAGCATCGGGAAAATCATTGGCCCCGGCTTTGATGAAGACGGCGTTGTCGACGCGGTCGAAAAGGCCACCGAAGTCTACAAGACCCTGCGTGAAGGCGATGAACGTTTCATCGACACATATCGCCGTGTCGGCCTCGAACCATTTAAGGAGGCGATCTATGGTTGAGTTTCGCTATCGCACCGATGAAGTCACTGAACAGCCATCGGTTACGCTCGATGCCTTTTTGGACCAGTCAAACGCCACCGCGGTCCGGCTTGAACCCGATGATGATGCACGCGCACTGATCCCGTTTCTGGATCGGCTGACGCTTATCGAAGTTGCCTTCCCGAAATATCGTGACGGGCGCGGCTACAGTTCAGCACGCATCTTGCGTGAAGCGGGGTATACAGGCGAACTGCGCGCGCAAGGCGATGTTCTGGTCGACCAAATTGCATTCATGCGGCGCTGTGGTTTTGACAGCTTTGCACCCGAAGCGTCGTTAAATCCCGAAGCCGTCGCGCGCGCGCTTTCAACCTATGACCAGTTTTACCAAAAGGCCGCGGACTCGGCAGTTCCCGTTTGGAAGCTACGGCATGGGTGAACAGGTTCGCATCGCGGACCGTATCAACACCGCACCACGTTATACTGAGGCGGACGCCGTTCGCCTGAACAACATGTTCCGTGGGCGTGATACAGTCGAGATGCTGACCGTCTTGCTGCGTGAAAATATGTTAGGTGATGCGGCCATAGTCTCCAGCTTCGGCGCAGAGAGCGCCGTTTTGCTGCATCTTATTGCCAGCATTGACCCAGCCACGCCTGTCCTATTCCTCGACACCGGGAAGCATTTTCCTGAGACGATTACTTATCGCGAGGAATTGCGCGATATCCTTGGCCTATTGGACCTGCGCATCATCGCCCCCGACCCTGCGCATCTGGAGCAAAAGGATGGGACTGGCCTGCGCTGGTCTTATGATCCCGATGGCTGCTGCGAAATTCGTAAAGTCCTTCCGCTGAAGGCTGCGCTGGCCGGGTTTGATGCCCAGTTTACGGGCCGAAAAGCCTTTCAGTCCACAACCCGCAAGGCGCTGCCGCGGTTCGAGATCGAGGAAGGCCGCCTGAAGGTCAATCCGCTTGCCGATTGGGACCAGGCCAGGATCGAAGCCTATATGGCCGAACACGCGCTACCGGTGCATCCTCTGGTTGCGCAGGGCTATCCGTCGATTGGCTGCTCACCGTGCACCACGAAGGTTGCGCCAGGCGAAGACCCACGCTCGGGTCGCTGGAAAGGCTGGGACAAGGTTGAGTGCGGAATTCATGCGGCCGTTACGCCGCTGGATGACAGCGCGAACGACCCGATCTTTTAACAGGCGCGCGCATTCAATCCTTCTGGCAATCCTTCTGGCAATCCTTCTGGAAAAAATAGGCCTGAATGTCTGCGGCAATACGCGCTGGACGAAGGGTCACGGCGTCGATGCAGCACCAGCTTGATTTAACCTCAGCCAATACCTCTTCACCGCGCTTGATGACTGTTTCGTAAAACGACCGGGCACCCTGCACTTTTTCAAGCACGACGGAGGCGATGACGTCGTCGTCCAAAAATGCTGGTTTGCGGTACGTAATCTCATGCTTCAACGCGACCCACAGATATTTGGCGGCGGCCTCAGGCGGGGCAAGCTTGTGCCAATGCGCGAGCACCGCATCCTGCACCCAGTTCAAATAGCGCGCGTTGTTCACGTGCCCCATGAAGTCGATGTCTGAAGGCAGTACGCCTATACGGTGAAGATGCGGCAGGATAATTGTCATGAGGCTTTCATCATAAACGTTAAGAGAGTGTGCTACAGC
Source organism: Sphingomonadales bacterium UBA7471 (assembly GCA_002479765.1). GTDB lineage: Bacteria > Pseudomonadota > Alphaproteobacteria > Sphingomonadales > Sphingomonadaceae > Sphingorhabdus_B. Next base: position 55,976 of record DLOZ01000022.1, read on the forward strand.
CCTATTGCGGCAAAACCATGAATATATGCTGGCTATTACGGACAATGCGAAAGATTTTAAATTTCTGCGAAAACGGCTTGGTTCTGACATGAACTTGCAACACCCGTTCCGCCATCCCACATGACGCATATGGACCGCTCGAAACGAAAAAGCTGGAGCGATTTGCCCGCCTATCGCTGGTCGATGGTCATCTTGGGTTGGGCGCTGATCGTTGCGGCGCCTCTTGTCAGTTGGCTTCCTGGTCCAGGCGGACTAGCGCAGTTTATCATCGGGCTTGGCGTGGTCCTCAAACATTCGCTTTGGGCCAAGAAGCGATATTCGCGGCTTTCAAAGCAACATCCCGAATATGCGCGCTGGGCCAATTGGGCACTGCGGCGCAACAAGGTCAAAGGCCGCCCGCCTTTTCCCGACGTCAAACGCGACACACTGCACCTGTTCCGCCGCGACGACATAGACATGAAAATGCCCTGACCTGTGTTGACTTTTAGCCTTTCGGACCGTATCGGCCACTGCAACAGAAGCGGTCGCTGCGCAGATTCGGCGGCCCTTTTCATTTCAAGACGCAAAATATTTAAGGATTACAGTCATGAAGCGCACTTTTCAGCCGAGCAATCTCGTGCGTGCCCGTCGCCACGGTTTTCGTCTCCGTATGTCAACCGCCGCTGGCCGCAACATCCTGAACGCACGTCGCGCACGCGGCCGCAAGAAACTGTCGGCTTAATCCCCGAGCAGGCGGACCGCGACATGCGCGGTTACAGCGTTATCAAAAAAAGGTCAGACTTTCTGGCCGCCAACCGGGGGAAGCGATATGCAACTCCCGGTTTTGTTTTGCTGGTTCGCGACAGACAGGACGACAGCCCTGCAATCCGGTTGGGCATCACCATCACCAAAAAAGTTGGTAACGCGGTCATCCGCAACCGCATGCGCCGCCGATTTCGCGCGCTTGCGCAGGAAATGCTCACCGACAAGGGCAAGGCAGGCGCGGATCATATTCTAATCGGTCGCGACAGCGGTATCGAACGCGATTTCGACGCCTTACGGGCGGATATGGTCAAGGCGTTGGGGAAGCTGTGCGTATGATCGCAAAGCTGCTCATCTTATGCGCACGTGCGTGGCAAATCGGGCCGTCGCGTATTTTACCGCCGACCTGCCGGTACAGCCCCAGCTGCTCCGCCTATGCAATAACGGCACTTCAAAAGCATGGCGCAATTAAGGGTGGCTGGCTCGCCCTCAAACGGCTATTGCGCTGCCAACCTTGGGGTGGGCATGGATATGATCCAGTGCCATGACGCCCAATTGATTGATTAACGGGGATTTACACGTGGACGATAAACGCAACCTGATTTTTGCAGTCTTGCTGACAGGCCTTATCCTGTTCGGATGGCCTTATGTCGCCAGCTATTTCTTTCCAACCCCCGCCCCTGTGACGAGCAGCGCGACGACCGCCACCAGCCCAGCTGGCGCGGCAACGTCGGATGTACAGGTCGAGGCGGCCCCTGCAAAAACGCAGGCTGTTCCGCTCAGCAGCGCGCTTCAGTCCACAGCCCGCATCTTGGTGGAAACCCCAAAGTTGAAGGGCTCGATCAATCTTGAAGGCGCAAAAATTGACGACCTTTTGTTGCTCACCCACCGCACCGCACTCGCCAAGAATTCGGCGCCAGTGCGCCTGTTCGCACCATCGGGCACAAAAGATGCCTATTTTGCGCGCTTTGGTTGGGCTGGCACTGGCGTAACGGTTCCTGATGATAAAACCGTGTGGACGCCAAGCGGCAACAAGTTGACGCCAACAACCCCCGTTACATTAAGCTGGACCAACAGCCTTAATCAGAAGTTCGATATCGCGCTGTCGATTGACGAAAACTACATGATTACCGCGAAGCAGACCTTTACCAATGGCGGCACTACGCCAGTTGAGGTCGCGAATTTTGCGCTGCTCAGCCGCACCGGGAAACCTGCCGACGCGACATCTGGTGGTTCGATATTTACGCATATTCACATTGGCCCAATGGGCGTTTTTGACGAAAAGCCCAATTATGATTGGGGCTATGTCGACGTCGCGGAAAACAAAGGCGAGGCATCATTCACCAGCACGGGTGGGTGGCTTGGCTTCACCGACAAATATTGGCTCGGCGCGCTTATCCCTGACCAAAAAACGCCAGTATCGGCCAAGTTCCGTGCCAGCGGCGATGTTTATCAGGCGCAGGTTATTCCAACACGCTATACCAGCGTTGCGCCAGGTGCGGCCCTTAACAGCGGCTCGCGTCTGTTCGCGGGTGCCAAAGAAATGGCCGTTCTTGACGCCTATTCAAAGAATCTGGGCATTCCCTATCTCGATTATGCCATCGATTGGGGCTGGTTCTGGTTCATCGCCATTCCGTTCTTCTGGATACTGCATTGGCTGTTCGGCCTTTTCGGAAACTTTGGTCTAGCCATTATTGGCCTGACAATCATCGTTCGTGGTTTCATGTACCCCGTGGCGCAGAAGCAATTTGCGTCGATGGCGCAGATGCGTGCTGTTCAGCCTAAGCTGAAGGCGCTGCAAGAGCGTTGGAAGGATGACAAGCCACGCCTGCAGCAAGAAATGATGAAGCTGTACAAGGATGAAAAGGTCAATCCGCTCGCGGGCTGCCTGCCTATCTTGCTCCAGATTCCTATCTTCTTCGCGCTGTACAAAATTCTGCTGCTGTCGATCGAAATGCGGCACCAGCCGTTCGTGCTGTGGCTGAAGGATTTGTCGGCACCCGATCCGTTGACACCGATCAACCTGTTTGGACTGCTGCCCTTTGACCCGCCATCGTTCATTGCCATTGGCGTTTTGCCGATATTGCTTGGCGTGACGATGTGGCTGATGCAGCGCCTGAACCCGCAGCCTATGGATGACGTGCAAAAGCAGGTATTCGCCGTGATGCCATGGTTCCTGATGTTCATCATGGCGCCATTTGCCGCTGGACTTCAGCTGTATTGGGTCATGTCGAACCTCGTGTCGATTGCGCAGCAAAAGTGGCTCTATTCACGTCACCCGGTGTTGCGTGAGCAGATGGCGCGTGATGCGCAAGAGAAAGCGGCAGCGAAAGCCAAGGCGGGGTCGTGAGCGCGGATGTCATTGCGGGAATGATAGAACCGAACCGGATATTCTCCGGTCCGGTTACGTTCCTGAAATCAGCGCCGAAGCTTGAATTTCTGCCGGACCCAACGGTCCCGGAAATCGCTTTTGCCGGTCGGTCGAACGTCGGCAAGTCCAGCCTGATTAATGCGTTGGTGAACCGCAACAATCTTGCCCGCGCGTCCAATACACCGGGCCGCACGCAAGAGCTGAACTTTTTCGATGTTGGTGAACCAGCGTTGTTCCGCATCGTCGACATGCCGGGCTATGGCTATGCCAAAGCCCCCATCAAGACGGTGCAGCAATGGCGTTATCTGATTAACGATTATCTGCGTGGTCGCGCGGTGTTAAAGCGCGTGTTTGTGCTGATCGACAGCCGCCATGGCATTAAAGAAGTCGATCATGAAATCATGAAAATGCTCGATGCGGCTGCGATCAGCTACCGGATTGTGCTGACCAAGACCGACAAGATCAAAGCGTCCGAACGCGAGGCAGTTGAGGCGGACACCATGGCAAAGCTGCGCAAGCATGTTGCTGCCTATCCCGAGCTTTCGGTGACATCGGCGGAAAAGCGCGGGGGCATTGATGAACTGCGCGCGGCTGTGTTGGAAGCCGTCGCTTCTTAGGGTCAGGACCTATGAAACTGATTATCGGAAACAAAGCCTATTCAAGCTGGTCGCTGCGCGGCTGGCTTGCGGCCAAGCAATCCGGCCTGCATTTTGACGAAATGATTGTTCCTTTGTTCGGCGACGGCTGGGAAGAGCGCAAACGCGAAGACGACCTTGCACCATCATCGGGCAAGGTGCCGACCTTGTGGGATGGAGAGGCTGTGGTCTGGGACAGCCTTGCGATCATCGATTATCTCGCCGACAAAGTGGGGCGCGACCGTTATTGGCCCAAAAATGAAGTCGCGCGCGGCATGGCGCGGTCCATGGCGGCGGAAATGCATGCGGGCTATACCTCCCTGCGCCGCGAATGCCCGATGAATACGCGCAAGACCTTTCGCGACGTCGCGATATCCGAAGAGACAAGGAAAGACGCGGTCCGCATATTGCAAACATGGGCCGAAGCCCGCTCGCGCTTTGGTAAAGACGGGCCATATCTGTTTGGTACATTCAGTGCAGCGGACATCATGTTCGCACCTGTCGTGACGCGTTTTGTGACGTACGGTTTCACCCTGCCCGGTTTTGCCGAAAGCTATGCAGAAACGATTATGGCACATCCATGGATGGAAGAATGGTACGCTGCCGCCGCAAAGGAACCGTGGACGATCCAGCGGATTGAGGACGCGGTTACGTAACGCAAACCGCTTTTCGGTTGAACTAACCCGCGTTCGTCATCCTGAACTTGTTTCAGGATAACAAACCACGTCGCACGTTATCCTGAAACAAGTTCAGGATGACGATAGTTCATGCATTGTGGAGCACGTCCTAAAAGGGACTTCCGTCTTTTTTCCGAAATCCGGTTCCGTTGAACAGGTGCATGTCAATGTCCGGATAATGACAATCGGATGCCGCCGGCCGGCCTATCGCAATGAAAACGCAGTCATGGTCGCTTTCGTTGATGAGAACATGCCCATTTTCAACGCCTTTTGGGAATACAGCAACATCGCCGGAACGCATCGTGTGACGGCCGTCATTCTCGACGAGTATGGCCTCGCCGGACAGCATGATCACGATCTCATCTTCATCTTCGTGCCAGTGTCGTTGCGAAGACCATGCGCCCGGTTTCAAGACCACATGACTGGCACCGAACTCGGTCAAGCCGGAGGGCGGTGCAAGTCGACGGTACAATCTGCCTGACACTGCGCTTGCATAGGTTGCGGGATATCCCGTCGCGTTGGTTTGCGGAATGGCTTCAATATCTACCTTCGGCATCGCGATCCCCTAGCCGCATTGTGCGCGGTGCAGCAGCTTCTGGTCCGCCAGCACGAGCGCCATCATCGCCTCCACCACCGGCGTGCCGCGTATGCCCACGCAGGGGTCGTGGCGGCCCTTTGTGATGATGTCGGTCGCATCGCCGTCGCGCGTGACCGTTTCCACGGGCGTGAGGATTGAGGAGGTCGGCTTGAACGCGACCCGCACCAGCACGGGCTGACCTGTGGAGATACCACCGGCGATTCCCCCTGCATTATTGGCGAGGAATTCGGGATGGTTCGATCCTTCCGATGAAGGCCGCATGCGGTCGGCATTTTCTTCGCCACGCAAACGCGCTGCGCCAAAGCCTGCGCCAATTTCGACGCCTTTAACCGCGTTGATGCTCATCATCGCCGAAGCCAATTCGCTGTCGAGTTTAGCATATAAAGGTGCACCCCAACCCGGCGGTACGCCCGTGGCGACGCATTCAATAACGGCGCCCAGCGATGATCCCGCCTTGCGCGCCTCATCCACCAATTTTTCCCACCGACCGGCAGCGGCTTCATCCGGGCAGAAAAACGGGTTTTTGTCGATCTGTGCGGCTTCAAAATTATTGCGGTCGATGGCATCGCCGCCGATTTCCGCAACATAAGCGATGATGTGTACGTCGGGCATGACCGCCCTTGCCACTGCGCCAGCGGCCACACGTGCAGCGGTTTCGCGCGCACTTGAACGTCCGCCACCGCGATAGTCGCGAAAGCCGTATTTTGCGTCATAGCTGTAATCGGCATGACCCGGGCGATAGGCCTTGGCCACGTCAGAATAATCTTTGGACCGCTGGTCAACATTTTCGATCATCAGCGAAATCGGTGTTCCCGTGGTCCGGCCTTCAAAAACACCCGACAAAATCCGCACGGAATCCGGCTCCTGCCGCTGCGTGGTGAAGCGCGATGTCCCAGGACGGCGCTTGTCCAGAAATGGCTGAATGTCGGCTTCGGACAAAGCAAGTCCAGGAGGGCAACCATCGACCACTGCGCCAAGCGCAGGACCGTGGGACTCTCCCCACGTCATGAAGCGCAAAACGCGTCCGAAAGTATTAAAGCTCATCTGCTAATTCCGACTTCTTCATATGTACCGAACGATAGTGCACCAGCCCGTTGCGATGCCCCGCGATCATTTTGTGGTGTCAATATCAGGAGCATCCTCCTGCTTCATGCCGACGGTGTGGTACCCTGCATCGACATGGTGGATTTCGCCGGTAACGCCTGCGCCCAGATCGGACAGGAAATACAATGACGACGCACCAACGTCATCAATGGTCACATTGCGGCGCAGCGGTGTGTTCAGTTCATTCCATTTCAGGATATAGCGGAAATCACCAATGCCCGACGCAGCAAGCGTCTTGATTGGTCCAGCCGATATCGCGTTCACGCGAATGCCCTGTGGCCCGACATCATTCGCCAGATATTTAACCGACGTTTCCAGCGCAGCCTTGGCCACGCCCATGACGTTGTAATGCGGCATCACCTTTTCTGCGCCATAGTAACTGAGTGTCAGCATCGATCCGCCACCTTCACCGGTTTCGGGATCAAGCGGCTTCATCATCGCTGCAGCGCGCTTGGCAACAGCGGTAAAGCTGTAGACGCTGATGTTCATCGTCATCAGGAAGTCGTCCAAGCTTACGTCGAAATATTTGCCGCGCAGTGCTTCTTTGTTGGTGAAACCTATCGCGTGGACCACAAAATCAATATTGGCCCATTTGGCCGCCAGCGTGTCAAAGGCGCGATCAAGATTGTCCATGTCGGCAACATCGCAATCGATGAGGAAGTCACAACCGAGTTGTTCCGCCAATGGCCGAACGCGCTTTTCCATGACTTCGCCCTGATAGCTGAACGCCAATTCCGCGCCTTCGGCATGCAAACGCTTCGCAATGCCCCATGCCAGAGACTTGTCATTGGCGAGCCCCATAATCAGCCCGCGTTTGCCCGCCATCAATCCTGTCATAAAATCCTCATTCATCAGGTGAATTTTGTTGCCGCTGCTTTAGTCCATTTTCATGGGCGTTGGCCAGCGCTGCGTTTAATTGCGCTCCTGTCACCAATCCGAGCCCAATAAGATAGAAGAAAATGAGCGCCACCATAACACCGGCAAGGCTGCCATAGGTTAGGTCATAATTGCTGACGCTCGACAGGAAAACCGGCAAAAGCGCCGTGAGGCCAAGCCACCACATGCTCACCAAGGCTGGCCCTGGCCATTTGGGAAATGCGGATGACCGATATTTGGACGGGGTTAGCCCTGCGAAGATGACATAGATTGCAACGAACAATGTAATGAATGGAATGATACGGCCCCACGCGAAATAACCAGAAACCATCTGCGCGGTGGGAATGTATCGGTACACCAGATCTTCAACCGCGGTCACCACAACCTGCGCCGAAAAAGCGACCATCGCCAGAATAACCGACGCGATGATCGCACCGAGCGAACCCAATCGATAATGCCAGAACGCACGGCTGGGTGCCGCACCATATGACCGATAAAGCACATCGCGAAAGGTTTCGATAAGGCTGGCCGCGGTCCAAAGACTGACGGCAGCGCTTAGCCATAGCAATGGCCCCGAACGTGCGGTCATGGCGGACTCGATGGGTTCTTTAAGCGCGGCTCCGACACTTGGCGGGACAGTCACGAAAAACGCTTCAATCAGCGCCAGGCCGGACTCGGTTTGTCCAACTGCGCCAGCGATGGCAGCGGCCACAATGCAGAATGCGAAAAGTGACACCAACGACAGATATGCGAAATTGCCCGCGTGAATAAACCCGTCGCTATACACACCGACGGCAACACGCTTGGTCACTTCCACAACCTGACCCGTCAGCCCGAGGTGCGCAAACCATGTCGCTTCGCTTTCCTCGGCATGTGTCGTCGCCGGAAGATGTGCCCGTGCCTCCGGTGACAGAGGCGAAATTTCAGACACCAAGATTTTCCCGGACATTATTGTCCGACAGGACACCCGCTAGACGCGCCAGTTCCACAGGGTCCGATGGCAAGTGAATCATCAGCGTGACCAACTGGTCGCCGCGTCCACCCGATTTTGTTGTGAAGCCCCTGCCCTTTATCCGCAGAACGGCACCGGAATTGGTACGCGGGGGGACGGTGAGCATGACTGCGCCATCGACGGTCGGAACCTTCACCTTGCCGCCATCGACGGCTTCTTTGATCGAGATCGGCAGGTCAATCCGGATATGGTCGCCGTCGCGCACCAAATCGGGGTGTTTGCCAAGCTTTAGCGTGACCATGGCATCGCCATTGCCGCCAGGCCCCGGCTGGCCACGCCCGGGAATGCGGATCTGTTGTCCGGCAACGAGGCCTGCAGGCAGTTTGAACTCAACGGTCTTGCCATCGCCCAGCGTAATGCGCTGCGGCGCGAGCGTCGCAGCATCCGTGAAGGACACCAAATGTTCATACGCAATATTCGCGCCCTTGGGTGGCGGCGCTTGCTGCGGACGTGGGCCAGCACCGGGACGGCCACCGCCGCCGCCAAACAAGCCATCAAAAATGTCGCCAAGGTCAATGCCGCCACTGCCAAAGTCGAAATTGCCACCACCGGGCCCGCCTTGGCTATATCCGCCGCCGCCAAATGGGTTGCCACCGGCAAAACGGGGTTGGCCGTTTTCGTCTATTTCGCCGCGGTCAAATTGCCCGCGCTTTTTGGGGTCCGATAACAAATCATAGGCTTGCGTAATTTCGCTGAAGCGCTCCGAAGCTTTCGGATTGTCCTTGTTCTTGTCGGGATGCAATTCCTTCGCAAGCTTACGATAAGCGGATTTAATCGCTTTCTCGTCCGCGCCTTTGGAAACGCCTAATATCGAATAAGGATCAGCCATTCTTGTCCCAGTTTACCCTGCTTATCCGACTTACATTGGTATTACAGTGCCCCAAGTCAACTCGGAAGCAGGGCGTTATCCTGTTTTTTACCGGCAATCTGGCGTAGCAGAAGATATAGCAGCAGGCCAATCGGCCCCGCCATCAGCGTGAAGAACAATATGGGCACCTGAAGCCAACGCGCAATCTTGTGCTGGTCGGCATTGCGCGCGATCCAGATGCCCACAAACAAATCGAACGCCAAATAATGGATCCAGCCAATCGTTGCGCCGCCCGGCGAGTCAAACAGCGCCATGACCCCTTTTAAGGTCGTAAAGTCCGCAGGCGGGCGGCCTGCAGGACCGCCATCGGAGATGAGTCCCGCCATCAACGGAATGATAAGACCCGCATATAGGCAGGCGAGCAACGTTGTTCCTGCCAAAAATACATAAGGCACGACCCGTTCGCGCTTTGGGGTGAAGGCCAAAACCGTCCAGCCAAGCAGCGCCCACGCATTTGCGACACCGAATATCATTTCCCAGTTCATTTTATATTCTAGCCCCTTTTAACCCGCATCAGTCTAGCCTATCGGTGGACTATGGAAAGACCTGATCCTTTTAGCCTGTTCGACGCATGGTTTGCCGAAGCGCGGACCACCGAAATCAACGACTCCAACGCAATGGCATTGGCGACCACAGGCGCAGATGGGCAACCTTCGGTGCGCATGGTGCTGTTGAAAGGCCATGGCCCCGACCTTGGCGACCGTGGCGGGTTTGTTTTCTATACGAATTTTGAAAGCCGCAAGGCGATGCAATTGTCGGACAATGCGCAGGTTGCGCTGCTGTTTCACTGGAAATCGTTGCGGCGGCAAATCCGGATTGAGGGGGCGGCGAACCCCGTCGACGATGCAACCGCAGATGCCTATTTCGCCACCCGCTCGCGCAATTCGCAGTTGGGCGCATGGGCTTCGGACCAGTCGCGTCCCTTGGCCGACCGTGCGACATTCGAAGCACGTTTTGCCGAGGTAGAAACCCGCTTTGAAGGCCAAGACGTTCCGCGCCCGCCGCATTGGTCGGGTTGGATGGTCAGCCCGCACCGCATCGAATTCTGGCAAGACCGCGAATTCCGCCTGCATGAACGTTGGGTATATGAACGCGACGGCGATGGCTGGACGACGGGCATGTTGTATCCATGAAGCGCCGCACATGAGCCTTGGGCATAGCCACCATCACCATGCGCATGGCGAACTCACCAAACGTGCGGCCATCGCCAGCGTGTCGATGGCGCTGTTCCTGCTTGCACTTAAAATATTTGCAGCGGCGGAGACCGGGTCAGTTGCGCTGCTTGGGTCATTAGCGGACACAGGCTTCGACGTTCTTGCGTCGTTGCTCACGCTTTTCAGCGTCCGTTACGCCGCGATGCCTGCTGATGACGACCACCGTTTCGGCCATGGCAAGGCAGAGGCATTGTCCGCTTTGGTGCAGGTTGTGCTCGTCATACTGTCGGCCATCCTGATTGCATGGCGCGCGATTGTGCGGCTCGGCTCGCAGGAACCGACGGCGCATCCGGAATATGGCATTGGGGTCTCACTCATCGCGATTGTGGCGACGGTCGGGCTGCTTGCCTATCAACGTTATGTTGTCCGCAAAACCGGATCAGTCGCGATTCAAGCCGACCATGTGCATTATCAGAGCGACCTTTTGCTCAACATTGCGGTTATTGTCGCAATCGTTCTTGATACGATGCTGGGTGTGCGCGGAGCAGACCCATTGTTCGGCATCGGGATTGCCGCATGGCTGTTGTGGGGCGCTTATAAGGCGGCGCGTCTGGCGTTGGACCAATTGCTGGATCGCGAATGGCCGCACGAAAAGCGCCAGCGCTTCATCGAAGTTGCCATGCGCCACCCGGAACTGCGCGGCATTCACGATATGCGCACCCGTTCAAGCGGCGCACATGACTTTTGCCAGTTTCACGTCTGGGTCGATCCCGACATGACGGTCGCGGCGGCGCACCATATCATGGACGAAGTCGAACAAGCGTTGATGGATGAATTCCCCGGCGTCGAAGTATTGATCCACCCCGACCCCGAAGGTCATAAAGACGAAATGGGCTATATCCCGTCCGAAACCATAGAACATCACGAGCATACACATGACTGATTTGCCATATTATCACGTAGACGCCTTTGCGCAGCGCCCATTCACGGGCAATCAGGCCGCCGTCATGCCGCTCACGCACTGGTTGGATGACGCTGTGCTGCAGGCAATTGGCGAGGAAAACAATTTCGCCGAAACGGCTTTCTACGTGCCTGATGAAACCGGCAGTGCCGATTATGAATTGCGCTGGTTCACGCCACAGGTTGAAATCCGCCTCTGCGGCCATGCGACACTTGCGAGCGGGCATATCGTTCTGAGCCAAAACCCTGCGCTTGACCGCGTCACGTTCCGGACGCGCAAAGCGGGCATATTGGAAGTGCGCCGCGAAGGTGATGGCTATGCCGTCGCATTGCCGGCAATCCCGACAGAGCCGGTGAATAACCCCGAAATGTTGCAGGCCATGGGCGGCAATCCCCTGTCGATGCGCAGCAACCCCGACCGCTACAATATGTTCGTTTACGCAACGGCGGCAGAAATTTTGGCGCTGAAGCCCGATATGAAGGCGCTTGCGACACTTGGCGATGACAGCTTCACCGCCACGGCGCGCGGAGAGGACACTGATATTGTCAGCCGCGTTTTTGTTCCGGGTGCAGGGGTGGACGAAGACAGCGTTACCGGCAGCGCCCATGCCGTCCTGACGCCTTATTGGGCTGCCGAGCTGGGCCGTGACAATTTTACCGCCTATCAAGCATCGGCGCGCGGCGGTTATCTTGGCTGCCGTCTTGATTGTGAACATGTGTGGTTGTCAGGCCATTGTTTTACGGTAGTAAAGGGTAGGTTCAGCTTGGGCTGACCATCACAGTCATTCCATTGTTCAAAGGATTATTCATGCGTACATCATTGGCCATTCTGGCTGCACTCGTCCTGTCCCCAGTTGCGATAGCTCAGGACGCGCCTCCGCCGCCACCGGCCGGTGGTACGCCGCAGCCCGAGCAAATCTTTGCGTTTCTCGATGCAAATAAAGACGGCTTCATCGCTAAGGACGAAGCACAGGGACCATTGGTCCAGTATTTCGGGATGATCGATACCGATAAGGACGACAAGATTTCGATGGCTGAACTGAAAACTGCCATGGAAGCAATGCGTCCGCCCGAGCCTGCGCAAGGCCAGACCGAAGGCAAATAATCTATCCTAAAATATTAGGGTCAGGACCTATTAAAT
>DLOZ01000029.1 GCA_002479765.1 Sphingomonadales bacterium UBA7471
CATCGCAAGTCGATGGGGAGGATGAGGCAACTCTTGACCTTGCACCGTAGCTAAGCCATCGCCAAACCATGTCCGAACTTACACTCTTCAACAGCCTGACCCGCAAACTGGAACCCTTCACACCCGTCCATGATGGCGAGGCGCGGGTTTATACCTGCGGCCCGACGGTGTATAATTATCCGCACATCGGCAACATGCGCGCCTATGTTTTTGCCGACACGCTTGGCCGGGTGCTGTCATATAAGGGCTATAAGCTCACCCATGTCATCAACATCACCGATGTCGGCCATTTGACCGACGATGCCGATGCGGGCGAGGACAAGATGGAGAAGATGGCGGCGGAAAAGGCGCAGTCGATCTGGGACATCGCGCGCCATTATACGCAAGCCTATTGGGACGATATCAAGGCGCTGAACATCCGTCAGCCCGCGCATTGGTCGATTGCGACCGATTATGTGCCCGCGATGATCGCCTACGCGAAAAGCATTGCCGACAAGCATTGCTACGAACTGGAATCGGGCCTGTATTTCGATACCTCGACCGTTGCCAATTATGGCGCATTGGCCCGTGCCAAGACCGAGGATGGAGAAGGCCGCATCGAAGAGGTCGAAGGCAAACGCCACGCCGCCGACTTTGCCATCTGGCGCAAGACGCCTGCGGGCGAAACGCGGCAAATGGAATGGGACAGCCCATGGGGCAAAGGCGCGCCGGGTTGGCATCTGGAATGCTCGGTCATGTCAGAGGCGCTGCTTGGCCTGCCGTTTGACATCCACACCGGCGGCATCGACCATCGCGAAATCCACCACCCCAATGAAATCGCGCAAAATCAGGCGCGCTGCGGCGGTGACCACAGCGGCGCACAATTTTGGATGCACAATAATTTCCTGATCGAGCGCAGCGGCAAGATGAGCAAATCATCGGGCGAGTTCCTGCGCGTGCAATTGCTGATCGACAAAGGCTTCCACCCCCTCGCCTACCGCCTGATGTGCCTGCAAGCGCATTACCGCAGCGAGCTGGAGTTTAGCTGGGAGGGATTGCAGGCCGCGCTGGTGCGGTTGAAGCGGATGGTGATGGCTGTCTCAAACCTCAAGGCCCGTCATGCTGATACCCAAACCCGTCATGCTGAACTTGTTTCAGCATCCATCGTGCCCAACGAACCGACGGTTGAAGCTGATAAATGGACCCTGAAACAAGTTCAGGGTGACGTTGCTCCGGGAATTTCGGCGGCGCTTAAAGACTTCGCCGCTGCAGTCGAAGATGACCTCAACACGGCTGTCGCAATAACATCGCTAGAAACGCTCATCGGTTTGAAAAAGGTCAACGTGGCTCAGCATCTTGCCGCGATTGGCGAGATGGACGCAGTTCTGGGTCTGAACCTTCAAAGTCTAAACCGCGCCGACCTCCGCATCCGGCCCAAAGTCGCCGTCATTACCGAGGCCGAAATCGAAACCGCCCTGGTGCTGCGCAAAGACGCGCGCGCCGCAAAAGACTTCGCCAAGTCCGACGCCATCCGCGACGACCTCATCGCCAAAGGCGTTGAAGTCATGGACGGCGACCCGCTTGGTTGGGATTGGAGACTAAACATATGACCAAAACGAAACTCGTGATGTCGGGGCTTGTGCGCCCCCTCATTGAACCACGCTTGCCCGATTGGATCGAGCCGCATTTCTTCATGTCGAAGGAAGAGGCGCTCGCACTCGCGCCGCAGGCTGAAATTGGCTGGTTCGACATGTATGACAAGGGCGATATGGCCACGGTCATCAATGCCGCCACCAACATGAAATGGCTGAACAGCATCTATGCCGGCGTCGACGGCATGCCGCTGGCGCAGTTGAAGGCGCAGGGCTGTGTTGTCACCAATGGCGCAGGCATTAACGCGATCACCATCGCCGAATATGTCGTCATGGGCATGCTGACGGTCGCCAAAAACTATCGCGAAGTTGTCCGCGCGCAGGAGCGCCGCGAATGGCTGCTCGATTCGCCCGGCAAGGTTGAACTGTTCGGTTCCAAGGCTTTGCTGCTGGGCTATGGCGCGATTGGCAAGCTGATTGAAGAGCGGCTGAAGCCCTTTGGCGTTGATGTCACCATTGTGCGCCGCTCGGCAGGTCCAAATACGCTGACGCCCGATCAATGGCGTGCGCAATTGGGGGACTTTGACTGGGTCATCCTTGCCGTTCCCGCGACCGCGGAAACCGACGGCATGATTGGCGCAGATGAACTTGCCGCGATGAAAAATAGCGCAACGCTCATCAACATCGCGCGCGGTTCCGTCATTGATCAGGACGCGTTGGTCACTGCGTTACAGGACAAGCAAATCGCCAATGCCTTCCTTGATGTGACGACGCCCGAACCTTTGCCAGCGGACCATGTCCTGTGGACGCTCGATAACGCGCATGTCACCATGCACCTGTCGGGCCGCGCGCAGGACAAGATGTTCGTGCGTTCCGCCACGCGCTTTTTCGAAAATCTCGAACGCTACCGCCAAGGCGCAGCGCTTGAACCAATGGTAAACCTCGATCTGGGATATTAAACCACCGTAGCCCTGAGCAGCAGCCGCAACGCGGCTGCGTCCGTCGAAGGGCGCTTATCGGGTGTAGCACTACCCCCGACAGGCGTGCTTCGACAGGCTCAGCACTACGGTATAGGAGAACATGTCATGCCCCATAACCCCGCCGAAATCTGGCACACAGTTGCCCTGTCACGCGATGTTGATGCGATATCCGCCGTCCTGCACGACGATTGCGTTTTCGAAAGCCCCGTCGTGCACTCACCGCAAATGGGCAAGGCGATCACCGCCAAATATCTCGCCGCCGCGGGGCATACGCTGGGCAATGCCGAATTTGCCTATGTCGGCGAATGGCACCGCGAAAACAGCGCCATTCTTGAATTCAAGACCGTGATCGACGGTATCGCAATCAATGGCATCGACATGATTAGCTGCGATGATGACGGCCTCATCACCCATTTCAAGGTCATGGTTCGCCCGTTGAAGGCCATGAATATGCTCCACCAGAAAATGGGCGAGATGCTGCAGCGCATGAGCGCCTAAGCGCATGGCGACCCGAAAAACATCGGGCCGGTGGCACCTGTTCGTACCGAAACTTGCCGGCGCAAGCTTGCATGACCGGTTGATCGCATGTGCCGGTGCTGGCCTTGGCGTCCTCGTCGCGGCGCTTGCAGGCCTAGGCATTCAGGACATATTCCCTGCTTTGCCGTTCCTGATTGCCCCCATTGGCGCATCGGCGGTGCTGGTTTTCGTGGTGCCCTCCAGCCCCTTGGCGCAGCCATGGCCCGTATTCGGCGGCAATGTCATTTCCGCGTTGGTCGGCGTGACGGTGCTGCATATGGTACCCGTCCCCTTTGCCGCTATCGCCATTGCAGTGGCTGCGTCGATTTTGTTGATGTCGTTGCTGCGTTGCCTTCATCCGCCCAGCGGCGCTGTCGCCATCACGACCATTTTGGGTGGCCAAGCCATTGTCGACGCGGGCTATATATACCCAATGTCGATCGTCGCCGCGAATTCCGCGGCATTGCTCGCGGCCGGTTGGTTATTCCACCGTTTCAGCGGCCATAGCTATCCGCATCGCGCGGCGGCCACACCCGCCCTACCCGTTGGCCTGCTGCGCGCCGATATCGATCAGGCCGTGCAGGAAGCGCATGAAAGCTTCGACATCGACTTGGCTGACCTAGAAGCGTTGCTCCTCACCGCCGAACGCATCGCCGAACAACGCCGCGCCAACGGCTAATCCAAGTTAGATGACCACCTGCCCGCCCAAGGCGACAATGCGGTTGGACGGAATGCCGAAAAATTCAGCCGGGTTATAGGCGTTACGCTGCAGAAAGATCAGGATGATGTCCTGCCACAACGGAAGGCCTTCATCTTTTGACGCGGCCAAAACGCTTTTGCCCATGAAATAGCTCGTCATCATATAATCCAGCGGCGCATCTTTTGCGGGAATTGCCAAGGCCAAGTCATTTGGCACGTCGGGTGTTTCCATAAAGCCGTACTTCAGAATGACGCGCGCGAAATTCTGATCGACTTTGACATAGGTCGACCTCTCTTCGCTTGGCACATGCGGGACACTGGCGGTGCGGATGGACAGCACGATATTGCGCGCGTGCAACACGCGGTTGTGCTTCAGATTGTGCAATATCGTTCCGGGAACCCCCTCTGGGTTGGCGGTCAGGTACACCGCCGTTCCGTCGACGCGCGCGACCTTGCTTTTCGCCAGTGACTTGCCGAGTTCCGCAAGTGTCATGGCGCCCTCATTTTCTCTGCTGTCGATCAACTGCTTTCCGCGCACCCAGATCCAGATAATCAGGCAGATCAGCGCACCGACGGCCAACGGCACCCAACCGCCATCAACCACGCGCAAAATGTTTGCGCCGAAGAAGATGAGGTCGATGACAAGAAACGGCACGATCACCGCTAAGGATTTGGCGAGGTTCCATTGCCAAAGCTTGTGCACGACAACGAAGGCAAGGCATGTCGTCACCACCATCGTTCCTGTGACCGCGATGCCATAAGCGGACGCCATTGCCGACGAATTGCGGAATTGGACGACGAGTAACCAGACGCCAAATAACAGCATCCAATTGATCGCCGGAAGGTAGATTTGCCCTGCACTGCCCGAAGAGGTTTGCACAATCTTCATACGGGGCAGCAGCCCAAGCTGGATCGCTTGTTGGGTCAGCGAATAGGCGCCCGTGATGACCGCTTGGCTCGCGATTATCGTGGCAAGGCCTGCCAAGATGATCATCGGCACGCGCACTGCCTCGGGCGACATCAGGAAGAACCAATCCTGTGTTTCAAGTGGAACGCCCGCCGCACGCGCCTGTTTAAGCGCCGCCATGGCAAATGCACCCTGGCCAAAATAATTCAGGCTGAGCGCCGGGAATACCAAAAGGAACCACCCCAAACGGATCGGGAAGCGGCCGAAGTGCCCCATGTCCGCCGTCAATGCTTCGGCTCCGGTGACCGTCAAAAACACGGAACCCAGCACGATCAAACCAACCATGCCGTTGCTCGCCAGAAACGAGACCGCATGATGCGGCGACAGCGCACCAAAAATGGCTGGATAGTCGGATATATGCATCAGGCCGAGGCCACCAATGGCCAGAAACCAGACCACGCAGATTGGCCCGAACAGTTTTGATACCAGCGCCGTCCCGCGCGATTGGATGGCGAACAGCGCAACCATGATGACCAAGGTAATGTAGATGATGGTTTGCTGAGAGATATTCTCTCCAATGCCCGGAATGGTTTTCGTCCCTTCCACTGCCGACAGCACGGACAGCGCCGGAGTAATAATCGCATCGCCATAGAACAACGCTGCCCCTACCGCACCAAGCGCAAGCACCGCGCCCTTGCGGCCACCAATGCCGCGTCCTGCAAGCGCGAGCAGTGCCAGCACGCCGCCCTCACCATCATTGTCGGCGCGCATTAGGAAGATGACATATTTGACGGTAACGACAAGGATCAACGACCAAAGCGCGAGGCTCAGCACCCCAAATATCGCCGCTTCCTGAATGCCGCCCGAAGGTGCACTGTGGTGGAGCGCCTCGCGAAAGGCATAAAGCGGACTGGTGCCGATATCGCCGAAAACGACCCCGATCGCACCGACCGTCAGCGCCGCGAGTGAATGTTTGTGGATGGATGAAGACTCAACTGAACCCGAATGCGCATTTTGCATGACCGGAAACCTCTATTGCTAGGGCGGCGGCAAATACGCTTATTATTTTGCAGTGCAACAGATATTTTATGGTCAGTAAAATTACAATATTTCAATGGCTAAGGTCGATTATATTCTCAAAAAATAGAATTGAGAAGCCTGTTCCTTCGCATACGCACCCACGCGACTCAGTCCCACATAATAAAAAAGGCCGGAAGGTTTCCCCTCCGGCCCATTTTGCTGTGCTTCAAAAAGCGTTGGACGATTAGAAGTCCATACCGCCCATGCCGCCCATTCCGCCCATGCCGCCTGGCATGCCGCCGGCGCCAGCAGCCTTATCTTCTGGCGCATCGCAAATCGCAGCTTCGGTGGTGATCAACAAACCGGCAACCGATGCCGCGTCTTGCAACGCTGTACGAACAACCTTGGTTGGGTCGATAACGCCCGAGGTTACGAGATTTTCGTAAACGTCGGTCGATGCGTTGAAGCCCATGGTTTCGTCATTTTCACGAAGCAGGTTGCCCGAGACAACTGCACCGTCATATCCGGCGTTGGCTGCGATCTGACGCAGTGGAGCAACAATCGCCTTGCGGATGATGTCGATACCACGTGTCTGGTCGTCATTGGCGCCCTTGAGGCCTTCGAGAGCCTTTGTACCGTACAGAAGTGCAGTACCGCCGCCTGGGACGATGCCTTCTTCAACGGCTGCGCGGGTTGCGTGCAGCGCATCATCAACGCGGTCCTTGCGCTCTTTCACTTCAACTTCGGTCGAACCACCGACCTTGATCACGGCAACACCGCCGGCGAGTTTCGCCAAACGCTCTTGCAGCTTTTCACGGTCATAATCGCTGGTTGTGTTTTCGATCTGCGCACGGATCGCTTCTACGCGGCCCTTGATCGCATCGGTTTCGCCAGCACCGTCGACGATGATGGTGTTGTCCTTGTCGATGGTGACGCGCTTGGCTTGGCCGAGCATGCCCAAGGTAACGGTTTCAAGCTTGATGCCCAGATCTTCGCTGATCATTTCACCCTTGGTGAGGATCGCGATATCTTCCAGCATCGCCTTGCGACGATCGCCAAAGCCAGGTGCCTTCACCGCAGCAATCTTCAAGCCGCCACGCAGCTTGTTGACGACCAAAGTTGCAAGCGCTTCGCCTTCAACATCTTCAGCGATGATCAGCAATGGACGGCCCGACTGCACCACAGCTTCGAGGATTGGCAACATGGCTTGCAAGTTGCCGAGCTTCTTTTCGTGGATCAGGATATATGGGTTGTCCAACTCGACCGACATTTTTTCGGTGTTGGTGATGAAATATGGCGACAGGTAACCACGGTCAAACTGCATACCTTCGACAACTTCGAGCTCGCTTTCACGGCCCTTAGCTTCTTCGACGGTGATAACGCCTTCCTTACCGACCTTCTCCATGGCGTCTGCAATCATCTTACCGATTTCAGCTTCACCATTTGCAGAGATCGTACCGACCTGTGCGATTTCCGAAGAACCAGCAACTGGCTTCGAACGCTTTACAAGGTCAGCAACAACCGCGTTTACCGCCGTGTCGATGCCGCGCTTCAGGTCCATTGGGTTCATGCCCGCAGCAACCGACTTCATGCCTTCGCGAACAATCGCTTGGGCCAGAACTGTTGCAGTGGTCGTGCCGTCACCGGCAACGTCGTTGGTCTTCGAAGCAACTTCGCGGACCATCTGTGCACCCATATTTTCGAACTTGTCTTTTAGTTCGATTTCCTTGGCGACGCTAACGCCGTCCTTGGTGATGCGTGGTGCGCCGAAGCTTTTGTCGATCACAACGTTACGGCCCTTTGGACCAAGCGTTACTTTTACAGCGTCAGCCAGAATGTCTACGCCGCGCAGGATGCGTTCACGCGCATCGCGGCCGAATTTCACGTCTTTAGCAGCCATGATATTTTTCCTTTAATTGTGTGCCCCAGCGAAGGCTGGGGTCCAGATTCTTGTGTTTGGACTGGATCCCGGCCTGCGCCGGGAAACATCTATGTTGCTTAGGAAACGATTCCCAAAATGTCCGATTCCTTCATGATCAACAGGTCTTCACCGTCGATCTTGACTTCGGTGCCCGACCATTTGCCGAACAGGATCTTGTCACCAACTTTGACATCAAGTGCGGTTACAGTGCCGTCATCGGCGCGTGTACCGGAACCCACGGAGACGACTTCGCCTTCCTGTGGCTTTTCCTGGGCTGTATCAGGGATGATGATCCCGCCAGCGGTTTTTGCTTCGGCCTCGACCCGACGGACGAGAACGCGATCATGCAATGGACGAAATGCCATGTTGAACTATCCTTTTTCTGTTTCGCCATCCCGCCACGCCTACATCAAGCAGGGGACGGCAATGAATGTGCATTAGCACTCATACAAGGCGAGTGCTAACGGAGCCCAGATAGGGTCTATTTATGACACGTCAAGGACTCGGGAAGCGAATTTTTTTGCGCATCATGGGTCAAGCGCGCGCTGGCAATCCCGCCGCCCGTAACGCCGCATGGGCATCGGCGATGCTGTGCTGGCCAAAATGGAAAATCGACGCCGCGAGCACCGCGCTCGCATGGCCTTCACGCACGCCGTCGACCAGATGGGCAAGATTACCGACTCCGCCGCTGGCGACAACGGGGATGTTAACCGCATCGGCAATCGCGCGGGTGAGTGCGAGGTCATAGCCGTCACGTGTGCCATCGCGGTCCATGCTGGTGACAAGCAATTCGCCTGCGCCAAGTTCGGCGAGTTTTACGGCATGTTCCAGCGCGTCAATGCCGGTTGGCTTGCGGCCGCCATGGGTGAAGATTTCCCATCCATTACCCGTCCGCCGCGCATCAACCGAAGCGACCACGCACTGGCTGCCGAAACGTGCGGCGATATCGGCGACGACTTCTGGTCGCGCAACCGCCGCGCTGTTGACCGCGACCTTGTCTGCGCCTGCCAGCAACAACGCGCGCGCATCCTCTGCACTGCGCACGCCGCCACCGACGGTCAGAGGCATGAAGCATACTTCTGCCGTCCGCCGGACCACATCAATGATCGTGCCGCGCCCTTCATGGCTTGCGCCAATGTCCAAAAAACAAAGCTCATCCGCGCCCGCCGCATCATATGCCTGCGCCTGCTCCACCGGATCACCGGCGTCGCGCAGGTCGACAAAATTCACACCCTTGACCACGCGGCCATTGGATACGTCGAGGCACGGGATGACACGGACACGGACGGTCATACGCAATTCGCCATCGACGTTTCACCGCAGTCCTGAGCCATCAGCGCGGCACGCGCTGATGAAAGTCGAAGGACGTCCATCGGTGATGCACCAGCATTATGGGCACCCTTCGACGGACGCAGCCGGAAGCGGCTGCTGCTCAGGGCTTCGGTGTGGTTTGAAGGCACGGTCACGCCCGCTCCGCCACTTTTATCGCCGTCGCCAGATCCAGCCGTCCATCATAAATCGCACGGCCGGTAATCACGCCCTCGATACCGTCCTTGGCATGCAGCGCGAGCATGTGGATGTCATCAATGCCCTTCACCCCGCCGCTGGCGATCACGGGAATGTTCACCCGCCGTGCCAGATCAACGGTCGCGTCGATATTGCATCCGGTCAGCATCCCGTCGCGGCCGACATCGGTGAACAGGATGGACGCCACGCCCGCATCTTCGAACCGGCGCGCCAGATCAATCACCGGCATGTCGGATTTCTCAGCCCAGCCTTCGGTCGCGACAAAGCCGTCGCGTGCATCGACCGCAACGACAATGCCATCTTCAAATTCGCGTGCCATCTCTTTGACGAACTTCGGGTCTTTGAGCGCCGCCGTGCCAATCACCAACCGCGCGACGCCCATGTCGAACCAACGTTCAACCGTCTGCGTATTGCGAATGCCGCCGCCCAATTGGATGTAACCGGGGAAATTTTCGATGATGCCCTCAACCGCCTCGGCATTTTCGGGGCGTCCGGCAAAGGCACCGTCCAAATCCACGACATGCAGGAACTCAGCGCCTTGTTCGGCAAACAGCATCGCCTGCGCGGCGGGATCATCGGCATAGACCGTTGCGCGGTTCATATCGCCTTCGGCCAAGCGCACAACTTCGCCACCCTTAAGGTCAATCGCGGGGAAGACTATCACAGCTGCCACTCCAAAAAGCGTTTCAGATAATTAATGCCATAGGCCTGGCTTTTTTCGGGATGAAACTGGACACCCATTATGTTGTCACGGCCCACAGCGGCGACGAGCGTGCCGCCATGGTCCGTGGTCGCCAGCACGTCCGCATCGTCCGTCGCATCAAAATGATAGCTATGCAAAAAATACGCCTCGCCTGCTTCGATCAGCGGCGCGCCTTGCGTTGGAACAACGTCGTTCCAGCCCATATGCGGGATTTTCAAATCCGCAGCCGGTGCAATCGCGCGCACGGTGCCGCCAATCCACCCAAGCCCGCGCGTCGTTTTATGCTCAACGCCCGCATCGGCCAAAAGCTGCATGCCGACGCAAATGCCCAGAAACGGAATGCCCTCAACGCGCACGCGCTGCTCCATCGCGGCGACCATGCCGTCAATCGCGGACAGCGCCTCCATACAATGCGCAAAGGCGCCAACGCCGGGCAGAACGATGCGGTCGGCTTTGGCAACAACATCAGGATCGGCGGTCACATGCACGTCGCCTGCGCCCGCCGCTTTCAACGCATTGTGCACCGAATGCAGATTGCCCGCGCCATAATCAATCAGCGCAAGTGACACGGCCTAAAGCGTGCCCTTGGTCGACGGGATGGCGTCTGCCTTGCGCGGGTCAATCTCGACCGCTTGGCGCAAGGCGCGGGCCAAAGCCTTGTAGCAGCTTTCGACGATGTGGTGGTTGTTCGAACCATAGAGATTTTCGATGTGCAGCGTGATGCCCGCGCTGGTCGCAAAGCTGTGGAACCAATGTTCGATCAGCTCGGTATCCCATTCGCCCAAACGCGGCATACCAAGCGACACTTTCCAAACGAAATAGGGCCGACCTGAAATATCGAGCGCACAGCGTGTCAACGTTTCATCCATCGGCGCATAGGCTGTGCCATAACGCGTGATGCCGCGTTTATCGCCCAATGCCTGCAACACCGCCTCGCCAATCGCGATGCCGGTGTCTTCGGTGGTGTGGTGCTGGTCAATGTGCAGGTCGCCAACGGCCTTCACCTTCAGGTCGATCAGCGAATGGCGCGACAGTTGCTCGAGCATATGGTCGAGAAAACCGATGCCCGTTGACACGTCATACACACCAGTGCCGTCGAGGTTCACCTCAACATCAATGGACGTTTCGTTCGTCTTGCGACTTATGGAGCCTGTACGCATGGCCGCCGATATAGCCTCATGCGCGCATTTGGCAAGTTGGCTTAAGGCAACAAGTATCTTGATTTCACACGCGCGGACGTCCACCAAGCGGGCATGACCGAAGAGCATGTAGATAGCCTGATTCCTTATGATGACGTTGTGCAAGAGGCATTGCGCGCCGTCGTTGGCCGCGTGCTGGGCGATGTGGCGCGCGATGGCCTGCCCGGCGACCATCATTTCTACATCACGTTCAAGACGCAAGCACCGGGCGTTGCCATTCCGCAGCATCTGCACGAACGCTTCCCCGATGAAATGACCATTGTGCTGCAGCACAAATATTGGGACCTGAAGGTAGAGGCCGAACATTTCGAAGTTGGCCTGTCGTTCAGCCAGATCCCGTCGCATTTGTTCATACCTTACTCCGCGATCACCGCCTTTGTTGATCCAGCCGTGGATTTCGCGCTGCAATTCCATGTCGATGCAGGCGAAAGCGAGCCCGAACCGCATGAAGAAGCCGGCAATGACGGCCCCACCGTCGTCGTCGAAGACGGCTCCAACGTCGTCAGCGTGGACTTCGGACGGAAAAAGTGACGGGGAAAACCCGCACTGAAACCGACAGTTTTGGACCGATAGAGGTCCCCACCGACGCATATTGGGGCGCGCAGACGCAGCGGAGTATCGCGAACTTTCCCTTTCCGGCGCAGGAGCGGATGCCGATTGGCATAATCTACGGTCTTGCCCATGTAAAACGTGCCGCCGCGTTAACGCACAAAGCATCGGGCGCGCTGCCTGCGGACATTGCCGACGCGATCATCGCCGCCGCAGACGCCATATTGGCGGGCAAGCATGACGA
Source organism: Sphingomonadales bacterium UBA7471 (assembly GCA_002479765.1). GTDB lineage: Bacteria > Pseudomonadota > Alphaproteobacteria > Sphingomonadales > Sphingomonadaceae > Sphingorhabdus_B. The sequence goes on from DLOZ01000029.1 coordinate 11,837, forward strand.
TCAATTCCCGCTCGTCATCTGGCAAACGGGCAGCGGCACGCAGTCGAACATGAATGTGAATGAGGTTATCGCCGGCATCGCCAATGAAGCGCTCGCGGGCACACGCGGCGGCAAAACGCCGGTGCACCCCAATGACCATGTCAACATGGGGCAGTCATCGAACGACAGCTTTCCCACCGCAATCCATGTCGCGGTGGCCATCGCGGTGTGGCGCGATCTGCTCCCCGCGCTGCAACGCCTGACCGATGCGCTGACCGAAAAGTGCAAAGCGTGGGGCGCGATCATCAAAATCGGCCGCACCCATTTGCAGGACGCAACGCCGCTGACCTTGGGTCAGGAATTTTCCGCCTTTGTCGCGCAACTGATCGCCAACCGTGCGCGGATCGAAGGGACAATTGTCCATAATGTGCAAAAGCTTGCGCAGGGCGGCACAGCGGTCGGCACGGGCCTGAATGCGCCAGCGGGTTTTGACAGCGCGATTGCCGCCGAAATCTCGACCGCGACGAGCATCGCCTTTGAACCCGCGCGCAACAAGTTTGAGGCGCTGGCATCCAATGACGGGTTGGTGCAGATGTCGGGCACGCTCAACACGCTTGCCGTGTCACTCACCAAGATTGCCAACGACATCCGCTTGCTTGGGTCAGGCCCGCGCTCCGGCCTTGGCGAGCTGCATCTGCCGGAAAACGAACCGGGCAGCTCGATCATGCCGGGTAAGGTCAACCCCACGCAGTGCGAAATGCTGACGATGGTCGCGGCGCAAGTCATGGGCAATCATCAGGCGGTGACGATTGGCGGACTGCAGGGACATTTGCAGCTGAACGTCTTCAAACCGCTCATTGGCGCAAATGTGCTGCGTTCGGTGGAGTTGCTCAGCATCGGCATGGACAGCTTTGCCAAAAATTGCGTCGCCGGGCTTGAACCGGATCGCGACCGCATTGCGGAGCTTGTCGAACGCTCGCTCATGCTCGTCACCGCGCTTGCGCCCGTCATCGGTTATGACAATGCGGCCAACATCGCCAAGGCAGCACATAAAAACGGAACCACGCTGCGCGAAGCCGCGTTAGCATCCGGACTGGTTGACGAAGCAACGTTCGATACCCATGTCCGACCGGAAGATATGGTTTGATCGCAAACCGTATCGCACACCGTCATGCTGAACTTGTTTCAGCATCTTAATTTTCGTGGGACGGTGATAAAGTAAGATCCTGGAGCCGGAGGCGTGCAGGGCACAAACAAGTTCAGGATGACGAAGTGGGTAAGCGTAAGATGACGCATGGAGAAGGAGAGCAAGAATGCTAAAATCCATCGCAGGCGCCGTTATTGGTGAAGTGATTGGCCGCAAACGTGGCCATGGCTTGCTGGGTGCAGGCATTGGCGTGGTGGCCACGCGCTTGGCGACGCGCTCCATTCCGGGGCTATTGCTTGTCGGCGGCGCGATCGTGGCGAAAAGCATATATGATCAGCGCAAGGGCCGCAAAGAAGGCTAACGCGCTTTCATTGTCCCTAAAGCTTCCCTCTTGACGCCGCCCTGCCCTTTCGCGCACTAGCGGCTATGGGCAATACGGATAATCATAAGCCGCACGAACTGGAACGCCGGGGCCTTCTATTCGTGCTTTCGTCACCTTCAGGCGCAGGCAAATCGACGCTTTCACGCATGTTGTTGGAAGCGGACGAAAAAATCGCCTTATCAGTATCCTACACCACGCGCGAACCGCGGCCCGGTGAGATTGAGGGCGTCCATTACCATTTCACCGACACGGCAACGTTCAAGAAAATGGCCGCAGACGGCGAATTCCTCGAATGGGCACATGTTTTTGGCCATCGCTACGGCACGCCAAAGGCCCCTGTGGAAGAAAAGCTCGCCGCCGGATGCGACGTCTTGTTCGACATTGACTGGCAAGGCGCGCAGCAGCTGTATCAGGAAGCTGGCCCCGACGTCGTGCGCGTATTCATCTTGCCGCCATCGATCGACGAACTCGAACGCCGCCTACACAGCCGCGCGCAAGACAGCGAAGCGGTCATCGCCGACCGGATGAGCCGCGCCAAGGCCGAAATCGGCCACTGGGACGGCTATGATTATGTCCTTATCAATGACGATGTGCAGAGCTGCTTTGAAAAGGTCCGCCAGATTCTTGCCGCAGAACGCATGAAGCGCCGCCGGCAAAAGGGACTAATCGGTTTCGTGCGCGACCTCGCGGCGTCTTAAGCGGTCGGGGCCACCGCTGCGAGCAACAGCGTAATCCCGCCCAAACCGATCGACAGGTGCCAGCGCAGCTTCATCCAGCCGTCCGGCAAATGGCAGCGCGCGGAAAGCCAGCGATCCGCCAGCGGTGAACCCAGCACAAAAAACCCAAGCCACGCCAGCGATGGTCCGGGCCATTCCCAGCCCCATATCCACGGCAGATAAGTGGCGAACGCCAGCAGGCTTGGTGCCACAGCCAGCGCAAATATCGCGGTTGCCGATGCATCATCACGGCGCGTGGTAACGCCCAATCCCCACCACATGCCGCCCAAAAAGCTGAAGATAAACGCCGCATAGCCATAAGCGGCGGCAAGCCCGGTCCAGCGATATTCCGATCCCGAAAACACCAGCGCAGCGGCAAAAATCTGCGGCAACAAACCAGTATAGCCCGCGACAAATGCCGCCTTGGGCAAAGGCCTTAACGTGAATATTGCGGTATTTTTGGGCGAAGCGTCTGTCATCAGGATTTCCTTACATGCTGCATGCACATAAGCTCGGACCAACTTTGCCCCAAGATGGGCTTTTACCTATGGTTAAGCTTACACATCCGGCGTCAGCAGGTCGAGAAACCGGACGGCGGCCATGAATTCCTGCGCGCGGTCATTGCGGTTTTTCTGCGCCCAATGATCCTCACCCCATAATTCTTCCTGCCACAGTTCGTCGAGGCAACTGGCGTTCCAAATATCCTCCGCCGCGCCTGCGCGTTCGACAATGGCCAGCGTCGCGATCAGCGAGCCCGACAAATGCGCCAGCTTTGCCATGGCGGCCAGTTCGAACGTGCCGCGCGCCGCCACCGCAGCGCGCAGGGTTTCGAGCGTCGCTTCAGGCTGTGGCTGGTGCATGATACCCTCCACAATCACAAAGCTGACATCATAACGGGCGCGGGCCCAGTCGAGCCACGGGTCCCAGATTTCGGCTTGCCGATCCGCCAATGCTTCACCCGCAGCGCCGCGATAACAAAACAGATCAGTTTCGCCATAGGCCGCAATCGCGGCGGCAAAGCCATCCCTATCAGGGCCAATGCGATCAATCGCCGCGTTGGCAAAGCCCGTCATCGGCATCAACAGCGGATCGACGGTCTTTTCCACCGCGTCCCATTCGGCAACCACCGCATCCGCCAGCTTTTGCGTCGGCAATGCCAGCACATTGTGCGTGGGCGTTTTTATCGGCCGGCCATCCAGCCGCACCGCATGCCCAAAACTGCTCGGCTCTAGGGTAACCTCTTTCCAAAATCGTCTCATGGCAACGGTTTGCTCTTCCACTTTTTGGCCAGAAACACCGGCACGAGCAGGAACGCGAACATGCCAATCAGAAACAGCACATAACCCGCGGCGATGGGCAGGCCAAAGGCCTGACGCGCGATGACGGCCAGCCCTATCACCAACATGATCGCGCCGCCAATCCGGCACAGGTTGATGACCAGAAACCGATATTGCGCCTGCGTATCGTCGCGCGTCTTGTCATCATGCGGCGTCATGCAAAATTCTCCAGATAGACTTTCAACTCATCCATGCTCTCGGCGATGTAATCCGCGCCTGCCTCGCGCAAGTCGGCGACGCTGTGATAGCCCCAATTGACCCCGACAGTGCGTGTTCCCGCCGCGCGGCCCATGTGGATGTCATATACCGTATCGCCAATGACAACCGCATTGGCGGCGTCGGCCCCTGCTTCGGCCAAGGCTTGATAGACCATCGACGGATGTGGCTTGGACGGGTGGCGGTCCGCGGTCTGCAATGTGACGAACAAGGGCCGGAGTGCGTGATGGTCGAGGCAACGCGTCAGCCCCCGGTCGGACTTTCCGGTGGCCACGCCCAGCATCCAGCCGCTTTCATCCAGAGAGGATAAAAGCGCCGCCATGCCGTCATATAATGGTTCATCGACCAGCCCGTTGCTGCGCAATGCCCAGAACGCCGCGCGGTATTTGTCAGCCAAATCATGGTGCAGATCATCTGCGGCCTCTGGCAACAACATCCGCATCGATTCCACCAAAGATAATCCGACCACCCGCCGCGTTTCATGCCGCATCGGCGGCGTCAGCCCCGCCTCTTCAAAGGCATGCTCCATCGCCATGCAAATATTTGCCTGACTGTCGACCAGCGTGCCGTCACAATCAAAAATGGCGAGTTTTGTCATGGGGTGAGGTTACGCATAGCATGGGCGATGGCGACGTTGCCTGCTTCCTCTGCGCCATCTGCGGCCGATAACCGCACAGCTTCGGCCTTGTTTTGACCAAGCTTTAACGTGCTGCGCCACGTGGTGATGTGCATTTCAAAACCGTAAATCCCGCGCAGCATTTTTTCAAACATGCCGTCGGCCATTTTCGCGCGTGTCCAAACGGGTTTGGGCGCCAGCTTCAATTCTTGATGATGTGACAGCGCGTCCGATTGGGCAATTAACGCCGCTTCGTCCATTTTCCGGACAGAGCCCACAAGCTCAATCGCCACATAATTCCATGTCGGCACCTGGTCAGGAATGCCGTAATAATCCGGGCTGATATACCCGTCCGGCCCGTTGATGACGAACAACGCCTCTGCGCCGTCTAGATAGCGCGCTATCGCATTGTTGCGCGCCATATGGAAACCGATGCGATCATCGTCCAGAAATACAAATGGCAGATGCGCGACATGTGGCCCATCGGGGGTATTCAGGAATAGCATGCCAAAGCTGATATCCTTGGCCAAAGCGCGCATGGCGTCGCGATCTTCCCAACGAAATGCAGCATTGGGATGCATCAGGGCTTACCCTTTGACGTGACCTTCTTCCCGGCCGGTTTTTTGCTGACGGCTTTTTTGATCACGGGCTTTTTGGCGGCGATTTTTTTGCCAGCGGCCATTTGGCTGCGCTTGGTGGTTTTGGGCTTGTCCGACACGGACCCCCGCGCGCGGCGTTCGCCCTTGCGCTCCTTGCGCGCGGATTTGGCGATATTGGCGGCAACGCGCTTTTTGCCTTCCGCCGTTTCGCTGAATTTGGGTGCATCCAGCACCAGTGCATCGCCCATGTCTATGTCGAAGCCCAAATCTTCAAAGCTCGATTGCATATGAGGGGGCAAATCGGCGCGCACGTCAATCTGGTGCCCGGATGGATGGTCGATGCGGATGCGGCGCGCGTGCAAATGCATTTTGCGGCTGATCGTGCCTGTCAGAAAGGCGTCCTTGCCGCCATATTTGCCGTCGCCAACAATCGGGTGGCCAATCGCGGCCATGTGGACGCGCAACTGGTGGGTGCGGCCGGTATAAGGTTGCAATTCAACCCATGCGGTGGCGTTTCCGGCGCGTTCGACGATGCGATAGCGGGTGCGGGCCGACTGGCCGTCCTTTTCATCGACATGCATTTTCTCGCCGCCGCTGCCGGGCTGCTTGCCAATCGGCAGGTCGATAAAACCATCGGCGATGTCAGGCACGCCAACGACCAACGCCCAATAGACCTTGCGCGCGGTGCGTGAGGAAAATGCCTTGGCAAAATGCCCTGCCGACCGCGAGGTGCGCGCCAGCAAAAGCGCGCCCGACGTGTCCTTGTCCAAACGGTGCACCAGCTTTGGCCGGTTATCGAGTTCAAATCCTAAGGCGTCGAGCAAACCATCAACATGGTTCTCGGTCTTGGTGCCGCCCTGCGTCGCGAGGCCAGCGGGTTTGTTGATCACCAGCGCGGCGTCATCCTTGTGGATCACCATGCTCAGCGCAAATTCCATTTCGTCTTCGGTCAGATCGCGGCGCTTGCGCACCGGACGCGCGCTGGAGGATGCCGACACATCGGCAGGCGGCACGCGCAGCGTTTGCCCCGCCAACAGCCGGTCGCCCGGCGCCGCGCGCTTGCCATCAACGCGCAACTGCCCCGTGCGCGCCCAACGCGACACGATGTTGAACGATGCGTCGGGCAAATGCCGTTTGAACCAACGGTCCAGGCGAATGCCATCATCATCAGGGGCGACGACGAATTGCCGAATGCCTTTTTCGTCGTGCTTACTCATGTCCAAATTGTCCTTGCCAGCATCATTCCGGCGAAGACCGCACCCAATGCCAATATTACCGAAACCGCGGCATATGCCGCCGCCATCATGCCCTGCCCGCGTTGCACCATTTGCGCCATTTCAAGGCTGAAGGCGCTGAACGTCGTAAAGCCGCCCAAAACACCCACACCCAAAAACAGACGCAAGGGCTCTGCGGCTCCATCGCCGCGCACCAGCCATGCCGCCAGCAACCCCATGGCCAGCCCGCCAATCAGGTTTGCGGCAAAGGTCGGCCATGGCCAACCCCCGACATTCATGGGCAGCGCACGCGACAGTCCATAGCGCAGTGCTGCACCGATCGCTCCGCCGGACATGACAAGGATTACGGGATTCATCGCCCCGGCTGTAGCGGCGCTTGCGCGGAAAAGCCAGCCAAACCAATGCGCGCGGCTGAACCAGCTTGCGTGCGAAAGGCGCGGCGGACGGAAGTGTTAGAGCGCAAGGTGCACCTATGTTAAGGACGCCGGCAACATTCTCTCCAAAGGACAGCCCATGATCCCGTTCGTTATGATGACCGACAATCGCGGCCAGCGCATATCGGTGAACCCCGAAATCGTCCAATTCGTCCGCACCGCCGACAATGCCGATAATGAATGCCTGATCGTCTTTGGTAAGGATCAGCTGCTGCGCGTGCGCGGCACGTTGGACGAGGTTACCGATCTTTTGCGGCAGGGATAAATGCATGATATTTATGCAACTTCATGTAACATTATGTAAAAATATACGTTTTCCGTAGCGCGACAGTCATTAGCAACATGTTAACCAAAGCCGTTTAAATTCAGCCACATGGGATGAGGTGCACCCGCCTGCACATTGGCGTTGATTGGTAACGATGGCTATTTCGCGTTTATTAAAAAGCTTTTCGGGTGGTGATGCTGCGGCCGTCATTACGCCTGCCGACATAAACCGGCGCCTCGAAATTCTCGACGACTTCGAACATGCAGGCATTGGCTGGCTATGGGCGACCGATGCCCAAGGCCGGTTGATCTATATCTCCGAAAACGCGGCTGAAAAGCTGAACCGGCCCGTGCAGGAATTGCTCGCGCACCCCATCACGCAGTTGTTTGAAACCGACGCCTCGACGCCCGGGGAGCGTTCGGAAAGGCCGCTGAATTTTCAGCTGACCGCACGCAACAGGATCGTCGACCAAACGGTGCGCTTTACCCTCAGCCAACCACAGGGCCGTGGCCGGCAAACATGGTGGTCGCTATCGGGCCATCCGAAGTTCGACAAAGCCGGCATGTTCCAGGGCTATCGCGGCAGCGCAAAGGACATCACCATCGAACATGAGCGCAAGCTTGTGGACTCGCGCCTTGCTGAATTTGACTCGCTCACGGGCCTTGCGAACCGCCACCGCATGGACAAAAAGCTGGAGAGCACGCTCGCCGCGTATAAGTCCACCAAGCGCAGCTGCGCGCTGATGATGCTTGACCTCGACCGGTTCAAAGTCGTCAACGATACGCTTGGCCATACGGCGGGTGATACGTTGCTGCGCCAGGTGGCCCGCCGCCTTGAACGCGCTGTCGGCAGCACGGGCGAGATCGGCCGCCTGGGTGGCGATGAATTCCAGATCATCCTTCCCGACTGTGACGATCGCGGCAAGCTGGGCGAACTGTCGAACAAGCTCATCCAGATTCTCTCGCAACCCTACATCATCGACGACAAGCGCGCGACCATCGGCATCTCGATCGGCATTGCCATTTCGCCCTTTGACGGCGTTGACAAGTTGGACCTTGTCGACAATGCCGACCTTGCGCTGTACGCCGCAAAGAACGGCGGACGGGGGCAATTCCGCTTTTACGCCGCCCATTTGAAAGACGAAGCCGCTGAACGCAGCTTGCTTGAAGACGGCCTGCGCGATGCCCTCGCCAATGATGCGCTGACGCTGCATTACCAACCGGTCGTCCGCACCGATGACAATATGGTGGTCGCATTCGAAGCATTGATGCGCTGGGACCACCCCGATCGCGGGCCGATAAGCCCCAGCGTCTTTGTGCCAATTGCCGAGGAATCCGACCTTATCAACAGCATTGGCGCATGGGCGCTGAACAGGGCGTGCATGGACGCGATGGCGTGGCCCAAATCGGTGCGCGTCGCCGTCAATGTCTCCGCCGCCCAATTTGCGCACTCGGATCTTATCGATACCGTCGCGCATGCCCTGCGGACGTCCGGGCTTGACCCCGACCGTCTGGAACTTGAGCTCACCGAAAGCGTGTTCATGGGCGATTTTGAGACCATTGACGACATCTTCCGCGCGCTCAAAGACCTTGGCGTTCGCCTTGCGCTCGATGACTTCGGCACCGGCTATTCGTCCTTAAGCTATTTGCGCTCCGCCCCGTTTGACAAGATCAAGGTCGACCGAACCTTTGTCGAAGGCTGCACGCAAAAGGACCAGAACAGCGCCAAAATCATCGCCGCGATCATCAGCCTGTCCGATGCATTGGGCATGGAAACCACGGTCGAAGGCGTAGAGGCATTTGACCAGCTTGAAGTGGTGCGCGGCATGAACGCGCGCCTTATCCAAGGGTGGATTTACGCAAAGGCGATGGATCAGGAAACGCTGCTGGCCCGCATGGCGAACGGCGAATTGCGCATCATCCCCGACGGCCCGCTGCGCCACCGCCCCGAACGCCGTTCGGTGTTCCGCCGCATTGGCATCATCCATGACGACCACCGTTATGAAGCCTTGATGCGCAACCTGTCGAAAACCGGCGCGCTCATCGATGGTTTGTTGAACGTCCCCGAAGGCACCCACCTGGTGCTCGATTTATGCGAAGGGCAATTGGTCGTGTGCACGGTAACCCACGCGCAGGACGCGATGATCGCAGTCGAATTTGAAACCCCGTTGGTCAGCGATGGCGCAGGCGGCCTGTGCACGCGCCACCGCGTTTCGTCCTATCTCTTGGCCAGCGTCGCCCAAGCCAATGACGACACCCCCAAAAGCAAACCGCAATTCATTCAAGTCGCCGCGATCAGCAACCCGGCGACGATGCATTTCCGCGACTAGGGTCAGGCCCCTCGGGTCAGGCCCCTAATCATCAAACAGCTCGTCAGGGCCCACCAATCCCGACGCAACCAGCACCGCCATGGACTGGTTCGGCCACCCGTCAGGCAGCGGTTGATGACAGGTCGGGCATGCCACGCCCTGCCGCCCATATTCTTTCAACCGGTTGCGGATTTCGGTCAGCTTGGCGATAAACTTATCCTTCGATGTTTCGGGGTCCTCAATCTCGATCTTCCGCCCATAATCGTCAAAGCGCTTGTGCCGTTGCCATTCGTCAAAGCTCAATACATCATCGGGCAATTTGCCCCCCGGCAGCGCGCCCGTCCCCGCCATATCGCCGCGTTTGAGCAACAGGCCAAGGATCGCGTCCGACGGCGTAATCCGCCGTTCATATTCCTGCCCGCCGCGGATGATCACGGTCTCCCGCCCCTCCACCGCGCGCTTATAGGCAATCGCCAATAACCCCTGCCCCGCCCGGTCCAGCGCATCCTCCCACGCTTGCGCGAATAACGGAAAGCGCCGCTTCATCCGGTACGCCGCCGCATTGGAAACCCCCGCCACCCGCGCCGCATCGCGCACACAACCGGTATGGCCCAAGGCATCAAAAAAGCGCTGCGTCCGCTCCTCGGTCCACCCGTCATGCCGCACGCGCAATCCGGGCATCAACCGGTTGCGGTTCACCCGTGGCCCGGACGGAATGCGCTGCGCCGAATCGGGCAATATTGTCAAAACAAGGTCAGAAGCGTCGGATTTGCGTGCCATATAAACTCCATTGGTTCATTATATGAAATATAATAACCTATTTGGAATATTGTAGGAAAGCGGTTCCTGCGCTATCGCACCAACATGGCTGCCCCCACATTGACCCCGCAAGCGATCACCGCGCTGATATCCGACCGGAACGAGCTATCGCTGCGCGTGGTGCCGGGGGCAAAGGTTGAAAAGGCCGCGATTGAAAACGGCACACTCAAAATCTGGCTCCGCACCGCACCGGAGGATGGCAAGGCCAACAAGGCCGTGCTGGCGATCTTGGCCAAGCTGTTGGGGATATCCATCAGCCAGTTGGAAATCACCCACGGCCAAACCGCGCGGGACAAAAGGGTGCGGGTTTTGGTGTGAGCGAAGGGCTTTGTTCCCACCCTGAACTTGACCCAATGTTACGGCAAAGTCTATGTTCAGCGGACATTTCCGATTTGGCCGATATCACCCCGCGAAGTCGGCTTGCCTGATCCCCTCATCTATATATGGTGAAGTATAGATTTGTTTCGCGACTATGGGGGACCTTCTTGCACACCACTCTCGCCAGCGGCCTGTTGGCCGGTGCAATCCTTGTCCTTGCCATGCCCGCCATGGCGGAAAAGGTACCTGTAGCCAATGGAGTTGCTGAGATTATCATCGTCACTGCTCGGCAGCGGCCTGAAAATGCACAGGATGTTCCCGCCGCGTTGTCCGTAGTTGGGAGCAATTGGCTCGAGCAGTCCTACACGCTCAATACCCAGGGGCTAACCACGCTGGTTCCTGCGCTCAACTACTCCTCGGCCAACCCGCGCAACACGGCCTTCACCATTCGCGGACTCGGATCGACTGTGGTCGCGGTGAGCCAGGCCAACGACGGGCTCGAACCGGGTGTTGGCTACTATGTGGACGGAGTCTACCATGCGCGCCCCGCGGCCGCGGCCTTCGACTTTTCCGATATTGACAGGATCGAGGTACTGCGCGGGCCGCAGGGGACGCTCTTCGGCAAGAACACAACGGCGGGCGCGATCAACATCGTTTCGCAGGCACCCAGCTTTACCAGCGCCGCGAATGTGGAGCTGAGCGTGGGCGAGCGGCGCTTCGTGCAGGCGCGCGTTTCGGCGACGGGGCCGCTAGCAGGCGACACGCTGGCGTACCGCCTGTCCGGCACTGTGACCCGCCGCGACGGGGTGCTGCGCAACGTGCGTACAGGGCAGGATCAAAACACGCTCGGCACGCAGGCAGTGCGCGGGCAGGTGCTGTGGCAGCCATCGCGCGATTTCAGGTTCAAATTGATCGCCGACTTTGCCAACTTCGGCAGCGAGTGCTGCACACAGGTCTACTTGCGCGTCGGCACCAGCCTGCGTGCGACCGGACGCCAATTCCCGGCACTTGCGGCAGCGGCAGGCTACACCCCCGCCAGCACCAATCCCTATGACCGGTTCACCGATATCGACGCGCCGCTTGCCGTGAAGACCAGCGAGGGTGGCATCGCCGGCACCGCGGACTGGAACGTCGGACCCGCCACGATCACTTCGGTCAGCGCATGGCGATTCTGGAACTGGGATGCAGCAAATGACCGGGACTATACCGGCCTGCCGATCCAGCTGATCCAGCGCATCCCTTCACGGCAGGACCAGATCAGCCAGGAACTGCGCTTCGTTTCCAATGGCGACCATGCACTGCGTTATGTCGCGGGACTTTACTATTTCCGGCAGGTGCTGACCGGCCATCCCAACAGCGTCTATGGCCCCTATGGTGCTCCGTGGCTGATCGGTAGCACAACGGGCGCAAGCGCGATGCCGGTGCCGATGAACTTGCTCGACGGATATGGGCAGACCGGCGACACCCGCTTTGCCGTAGACAGCTATGCTGGCTTTGCCGAAGTGAATTGGCGCATCCTGCCCCGCCTGACGGTCACGGGCGGCCTGCGCTATACGCAGGAGGACAAGCAGGGCGACTACAAAACCACAGTGTTCGGCGGGCTTGCGACCAATAGCACCGCGCTTAACAGTGCCAAGCTGAGCGTGCTGCGGCCGCAAAGCTATTCGGCGCGCGACCGTGACGGCAGCCTCTCAGGGCGGGCCAATCTGGCATGGAAGCCGGTGGATGTGGTGCGGCTCTACGCCAGCTTCGCCCGGGGCTTCAAATCGGGCGGTATCAACATGTCGGGCCTGCCGCTCGATGCGGACAACCAGCCGACGCTTTCTACCGCCGTGGTCAGGCCTGAACGCAACACGACATGGGAAGCCGGGATCAAGGCCGAACTGTGGGACCAGCGCCTCACGCTCAACCTTGCCGCCTATCACACCACATTGCGTAACTTTCAGGCAACCGTGGTCGATTCGAGTCAGACCGTGGCGCTGCGCGGCTATCTTTCCAACATTCCCGAAGTGCGGGTGAAAGGCATCGAGGCCGACGCAGCGCTGCGGCTGGGGGCGCTAACGCTGACGGGCGCGTTGGCCTATGGTGACGGCACCTACACCAGATACCCCGCTGGGCCGTGCCCGCTGGAGGTCCAAACATCGACGACCGCAGCGTGCGATCTTACCGGCAAGCCGCTTGCCGGCCTGCCGCGCTGGTCAGAGACCTTGAGCGTGGACTATGCCCTACCGCTGGCCGGCGGCTCACTGGTGCTCCACGCCGATAGCAACTGGCGCAGCGGCTACTTCGGCGATCCCACCTTGTCGCAATACACTTGGATCGAAGGCTACAACTTGACCAACGCGCGCATCGGCTATCGGCAGGAAGACGCGCAAGGCAACGGCTGGGAGATTGCCATCTTCGCGCGTAACCTGCTGGGCGCGAACTACATCCAGAACCTGACCATTCAGGCGGGCAATTCCGGGCTGATCCTTGGCACGCCTAGCGATCCGCGCACGATAGGCCTAACATTCAGGCTGCGACGGTAGGCCCGTCGGCCGCTACCGCATTGCGAAGCCAGAAGGGCGGGGTGCAGGGGCAGCAGCGTTGGGTTTGCCTCCGTGCCTCCCCGCGCCCAAAATCCCCCCTCCACCCTCCGGCCATTTTTCCCGATGAAAATTGGCACTTATGTGACAGCGATATGGCCAGTGGCTGGAAATTTGAAATATTTCCAACACGCCAGAGTCTTTCTGACGAACTAATCCGCCCCCAAATCAACGGGGTGATTATTTATGACGATGTTTTCGAATTCTGCAGAGCGAAACCTTAACAAGTTTGCCACCGTGTCAGTGGCAGCCATTTTGGCTGTCTATTCAGCCAACACGGCGATGGCGCAAGAAGCCTCCAACGAAGATAGCGCAGGCTTGACCGACATTGTCGTGACAGCGCAAAAGCGTACCGAAAATCTTCAGGACGTTCCTATCTCCATTTCCGTATTGGGCAGCGAGGGAATTGAAAATCGTCATATCCAGTCACTGCTTGATCTCGGTGATGGCGCCATTCCGTCGCTGCGTGTTGCACCGTTCTTTTCGCGGCCAGGCGCGCTCATCATTAACGTGCGCGGCGTTGGCGTTTTGTCAGACAGCAACCAACCAGCCCGTGATCAAGGCGTCGGCGTTTATGTGGATGGTGTCTACATGGGGCGTGCCCAAGGGTTGGGAACCGCGCTGTACGACGTTGAGAACATCGAAGTGCTCAAAGGACCGCAAGGAACGCTGTTTGGACGCAACACGGAAGGTGGCGCGGTAAACGTTGTCACCAAAAGACCGAGCGGCGAATTTGGCTTGGATGCAACCTTAGGCTTTGGCAATTACGGAAGCTACAGAGCCGAAGCGCATCTTGACTTGCCTGAGACAAATAACGTTAGCCTCAAATTCGACGGAATCATGACAAAGCGTGATGGTTTCGTGAAGAACCCGTTCCCAGACGCGCTTGATTACGCAAGTTTTGATAAGCGCGGTTTTCGTGCAGAGGCACAATGGAAACCGTCAACCAATTTTACGGCCAATGTCGCTTTCGATATCGCGCGGGATGCAACAAGCACAAACTATCTGCAATTGGTAGAGGGACCCGTAGGTGCTCCAGCGACGGCAACGTCACCGGCGATTTTACCCAACCGACTTGCTAACTTGCCAATCGTGCAGCCACGGCGCGCATCGAGCACCCCGGTTGGTATGCCGCAAGAAGCAAGCGTCGGCAACACACAGGGCGTTCGTGTAGGGTTGAACTGGGATGTGACCGACAATCTGACTTTAAAATCCATATCATCTTATCGCGATATGACGCAGTCACAATATGACAACGCCATCAATATCCCTTCTCTCCAGCAACCACGGACAACCGCAAATCCGACGGCCAGTTTCGCCGGGTTTCAGTTTGGCCGTTACAGTCTGGCACCTTTTGCCCAAGACCAAATCAGTCAGGAGTTTCAGGTCATTGGAGATTTCGCACGATTGAAATTCGCAGCCGGCGCACTGTATTATCAGGAGAATGCAGAGGATAGCGCAAAAGCGTTCAACACTTTGCAATTCACAGACGTTGATGGAACGGCCATCACGGTCCGGCAAATCGATTATGCGACGCAAATTGTTCAGCGTGCCAGCCGCGTTGAAACGACAAGCATGGGTGTTTATGGCCAAGCAACTTACACGCCGCCAGTGGCCAATGATGTTTTCCACATAACCCTTGGCGGACGTTGGACGCGGGATGAAAAGGTAGGCGAGCTTTTCACTATTAACGGCACGACGCCAACGATCCCCATCAATGGTGTCAATGTTACCCGGCCAGTCCCGCTGGACGCCGCGTGGTCGCGTTTTGACCCGTTGGTAAACCTGTCCTTCGACGCCGCTGAAGATGTCCTTATTTACGGAAAATGGAGCACTGGTTACAAATCAGGTGGCGCAAACTCGCGTTCGCTCAGCTATGCGGCATTTAATCCTGAAACCGTTTCAATGTTTGAAATTGGTGCCAAAGCCGAATTTCTGGATGGGCGCGCGCGGATTAATGTTGCTGCCTATCAAGGCGATTATAAATCCATCCAGCTCGACTTTTTCGGCCTGTATGAAGATATCGTCAACGGCGTCCGCGTTGCTACGACGCGCACTACCTCCGACACTGTGAACGCTCCGGGCACGGGTAAGCTGAAAGGCTTTGAAGCTGAATTTAATCTCGCCCCCGTCACGGGACTAACCCTTTCCGCGAGCTATGCTTACAACAGCGTCAAAATCCCAGCTACACTCAACCCATTTCCACAACCCGGTAATGTCTTTATTACGGTGCCGATCCCCATTTATCAGGTGTACACGCCCGAAAATACGGCAAGTGCGTCCATCGATTATGAATTGCCATTAAAAGATTTCACTATCCGCGCACATGTTGATGGCAACTTCAATGATGGATTCTACGGCAACTATAGTGATCCTGAATTTGACCCCGTCACCCGTGCCGTGCGATATGCCCAGCCAAAGGGTGAAAAGGCACTTATCTTTAATGGTCGCCTTGCGTTTGCCGACATCGATATAGGCGCGTCAGATGCAAAACTCACCATCGCTGTTTGGGCACGGAACCTGTTCAATCAAGAGCATCTGTTCTACAAAAGCGGGGCTCCGCGCTCTGGCATACAGGGCTTCTTCAACGAACCCAGAACCTTTGGCGTCGAAGCCAAGATCATAATGTAAGGTTAAGAGCAATGACCTTCGGTCTGCGCTCTAACTTATAAACCCCAGGGGAATCGATATGCGTTACCTTTTTGCCGCTGCTGCATTTTCGGCTTTCACCGCCCCAGTTGCTGTTGAAGCGCGCAATATCGTCATTACCAATGATGACGGCCTGACCAGCAATGTGGTCGCGCTGTACAAAGCATTGAAGGCTGATGGTCATGATGTGATTGTATCGGTTCCC
Source organism: Sphingomonadales bacterium UBA7471 (assembly GCA_002479765.1). GTDB lineage: Bacteria > Pseudomonadota > Alphaproteobacteria > Sphingomonadales > Sphingomonadaceae > Sphingorhabdus_B. The sequence goes on from DLOZ01000029.1 coordinate 27,647, forward strand.
TGCCAGAACCAAAGTGGAATGGGCGCAGCTTTAGGTTTGCGTCCACTTACCCCGTTGGAGTCGGCGTGCCGCAACAACGCCGCCAATGCAAGTGCATCCGGCGCTGGCCCGATGACGCGTGAAGGTCTGGGCAGTGATTTTTATTATGTGAACTCCACACCAGTCATGGCGGTGTTATACGGGTTGGATATCGTCGCAATGAAGCGCTGGGGCAAGGCACCTGATCTTGTGCTCTCTGGCCCAAATGAAGGGCAAAATGTTGGCGCTATTGCGATCAGCAGCGGCACGATCAGCGCAGCGCAATTTGCCGCGTTGCGCGGACTGCCGGCAATTGCCTTAAGTGCGGGACAGAACAGTGCTGGTCCCGATTTAGAGAATGCACAATCGCCCGCCATCGCCAAAAAAAGTACCGAATTGGTCCGCGCTTTGGATGTCGCATCCAAGGGCGGTCGGATGCTTCCGGCCGGCTTAGCGCTGAACATCAATTTTCCTAATGAAGCGGAGGGTGCAAAGTTCTGCGCGTCTAAAATAGGCACCTATAACGCCTATGCCGTCAGCTTTTCCGAAAATATGGCAGCAAGCGCATCGCCAGAAATGAAGGAAATGGCCAAGGCATATAAGACGGATATTCCGGCGCTGCCTGGCTTATTACTTGGTCAAAATCCGGCCAAGCCTTCCCCCGACCAATTACAGGATGAATCTTTTCTCTATCTTAGCTGCATTGCCATATCGCCAATGCAAGCAGGCTATGCCGGGGATGACCGAAATACAAAGCAGCTAAGCGGGATTATGAAACGCTTAGCGCCCACGAAGTAGAGTTTCTTTCCGTCGTTCGGATTTCTAAAGTCTCATAATCAAAACCTGACCGTCCGCTCCCGGCCCTGAATAAGCCGGAAACCGAAGCTCATACATATGTCGGCTTCCCACCCATAATGGGACTTAAGCGAACGGCCTTTGCACGACTTCGATCGGTCAGGCAGCTTCGGCTCCAACATCCACCTCCCTTCCCCCCCTTTGCACCTCTCCGCACCAACACACCCCCATCCACCCACCGGCAATTTTCCCCCTCCCCACCTGGCACCCCATAGCTACCGGCAATCTCGACCGAAAGCGGACGGTCCGGACACGCCAACATTGCGGACGGAGCCAGAGAAAGCTAACTATACTGAGGGAGAGGAGACAATGGTGCTGCTTACAATCGGGTCTGCTTTCGCTGCCGTGATGATATGGCTTGCGCTTCGCGCCAATAGCCGGTTTTCCGGTGAGCAACGCTTGCCGATGCAATGGTGGCTTAACGGCGAGGTTACTTGGTATGCGCCGCGTCGTGTGGCATTGGCCTTCATTCCGGCATTAGCAATCATTGTCCTTGCCTCATATGTTGCACTTAGCCTCACCACAAAACCCAGAGCTGGTGATGAGCAACTCGTCATACCCGCTATGTTCTTTATGGGTTTTCTGTTTCTGGGCATTCAGTGGCTTCACTTATATTTGGTAAGAAGAACACTGGATCGGAATGGCGGCTAACACCGCAACCGCGCCGCAGGATGGCAAAGCGAACAAGGCCGTGCTGGCCATCTTGGCCAAGCTATTGGGGATATCGGTCAGCCAGTTGGAAATCACCCACGGCCAAACTGCGCGGGATAAAAGGGTGCGGGTTTTGGTGTGAGGGACGGGCTGCCGCCGCAGTCACGCTGATCGAGCTGTCGGGGGAGTTCTATTTGATTTAGAAACGGCCCGATATTTTTCTTAATATAACATCAAATGATCGCCGTTTCAGAGAGGACTTAGACACCGCGATAAATTCAACATAATTTGTAACATGATGTAAAATATAAAAAATGCACTCTTGGCATATTTAGAATGACCTAATAATAAACAGAAATGTCTTCCATTCTGTGATGCGGGAGTTACAAATAATGAGCGAAGATTTTTTAGAAAAATCAGCGTCTATTTCCGAGCATCTTGTAAAAACATCCGCTATCGACTCCCCAAGCGTCTATGCCGATGGTTGCGTTTTCGCTACCAGGCTGGGATCTAATGTTAGAATCGCATTTACCGAGGCAATGTTGGAGGCCGCCGACGGCCCTTTTCCCGGATATAAAGTTCGCCATGTTGGAACGTTGATAATGCCAGTCGAGGGGTTCCGAGATATGCTGCTATATCTCAACAAGATTGCGCCCGAGTTTATTTTTCTGGACGATCAGAATAGTGGATAATGCTTCTCAAACTAGCAATCCGCTTTTCCGGCCAACCGGCATTATGGATAGCGAGGGCAATCCATATTTTGCACCGAATGATTACACGCCGCAAAAATCTAACCCGATGTCGAGCCGCGACGGTGAAGGTATAATCACACCTCTTTGGAAACCCGAAATTGGAAGGGATGTGGAGCTAGCAAAATGGGGCCTGGTCGCGCTTAGCACCGCGTTTGTGTCGGCTTTCTTTTTGATTCAAAGCCAAATCGACAATCGTTTCGACAGAGCGGACAGCAAAATCTCAACGGTATCGGATCGAGTTGCGGAACTGCGAATTGAAATCGTGACCCACACGAGCGACCTGAAGCTGTTGTTAGAGAAGCAGAATGGCGGGCGATTAGACGCAAACGAGTCAGCCGGGCAACTTAGCGCGGTCCACGCAGGGCCATCGCGTCAAACCACAAGATAGGATAAATTAAGAAGTTAGCGACCAAAGGCGACAAGTATGACCGGGCGTGCCAACTATGATCACACATGTATATTTCCCTAAGGTCCGTCAGTCTGGAAATTTTTCAGCATCTTACGTCTTTATTTCGCATTTTAGAAATGTTCCCGAAAAAAAATGGCCTTAGGTTATCTTCAAAAGGCCATTGCATCTTAAAAATGTGGAGCGCCAAATGGTAATGACTTCAAATATTCATTTCGGTGATGCGACACTAAATAAAAATGCTGCAAAATCCATCAACGTAAAAGGGGTGGAACTTTTAAAATTTGCAATAAAAAAGCCGTTTGAGAAATTTACATCAGATCCATTTCCAACACGTCGTGAAACAGACGACATCATTGGCGAAAAAGATGTATTAGGCGAACCAACACTTTCATATACTGACATGACCGGTAGAACGGTAGCGAGATATTTTACCCTAGACAGATATGAAATTGGTCTTTTTGATCACGGTTATGAAAATCTGAGACGCCTGGTTGAACAAGTTGGCAAAACAAAGCCGTTGAATAAGGGCTTTTCTTCGGAGTTTATCGAGAAAACAATATTTGAATGGTGGAGAGCGAATTATGGGTCCTCTTCACCATCGAGCCTCAGTGACCATCTAATGTTGCAAGCATCAATGGCTTATGGCGAACATCACCTCGCAATTCCGATTTCAGCCGTTGAGATTGAGCGCCCATTTCGGATCGGTGACGTGCTGGTTGCGCCGATGGATAAGCAAATGCTTTGGGAAACGAGTGAACCAGCAGTAAAAAGAAATCCAGAGCACGCTGCCCGAATAGAAGAAGCGTCCGCGGCGTTAGTCCGTGAACTTGGCCATCTTACCTGCGTCCACGTCAATATCTTAGGCGAAGCAAATTTTGCAAAGGATATGGCTACCCAAACAGCCTTCCAGATTACCGAGATGTTCCGCTTTATGTCACCCGCTGCTGTCAGTTGGAATGTTGCCTATCCTTGCTTCCCTCACGGCTGCCACTATCATCGAACAACGACAGCGCTTACGATCGCGAACGACAAAATAACTCATCTCACTCAAAGCATGCTTGAGTATGGAATGTTTTCTCGAAAGATAACGTTCGCCGAACTTGATCGCGATATGAAATCAGGTTTTGCGAATTTTTCCGTGTTTTTTCAAAATGGAATTTTGTCGCCTTTTGAATTTCGGGTTGGCAAAGCCATCGGTGCATTCGCTGAAGGTGTCGCGACCCATGACGTCAACAATCGCCTAATTTATGTTATGTCCTCCTTGGAACACCTTTTTCTGCGCGAGCAAGAGCCCATCCAAAACGGCGTTGGTGAGCGCATCGCCTTTTTAATTGAACGAGATGCAAAAAAACGACGTGATATACTAGCCAATTTCAAAAAATCTTATGCGCTTCGTTCGAAGCGAATTCATCACCTTTCAACTGTGGATGACGAGCACACGCTCTCAGAGTTTTTTAAAAATGCTTGGATCGCGGTTTATCGCGCATTGGAGTCAATGCCGCAATATAAAACTCCCGCCGACTTCCTAGACGCGATTGACAATGTTAAATTCGGAGGCGGACAGGGGTAAGTTGGTAGTTCCAAATAGTTTCAAGAAAACTGGCAGGCGGGTATCGTTACCAGCGTGAAGTGTGGCAACTATCACTACAACAGCCTTTGCAAAATGTCAGAGTGACGACCACGCTGCCACCTTGCACCCCCACCCCATCCGCGCTAAGGCGCGGCCAGCAAACGAATCTCCCGCTTTTACGCTGGTTTGACGCGCGTTTCATGGGTTGCAGCAAGCGCCTACCGTGTCGTCTTCCCCATCCGGCCAAAAGCCTTAATTTTGAAGGGGTAGTACCAACATGACCGCAATCGGATTAGACAGCCTGCAAACCCGTTCCACCTTGACCGCTGGCGGCAAGACGGTGGATTATTTTTCGATCAAAAAAGTATCGGAAAAATTGGGTGATGTGTCCCGCCTGCCGTTTTCGATGAAGGTATTGCTCGAAAACCTGCTGCGTTTTGAAGATGGCGGCTTCACCGTTTCGGTGCAGGACGTGCAAGCCCTGATCGATTGGCAGAAAGACCCCAAGTCGACCCGCGAAATTCAATATCGCCCTGCCCGCGTTTTGCTGCAGGATTTCACCGGCGTGCCGTGCGTGGTTGATTTGGCCGCGATGCGCGACGCGATGACCGCGTTGAAGGCCGACCCTTCGAAAATCAACCCGCTCGTCCCTGTGCATTTGGTTATCGACCACAGCGTCATGGTCGACGAATTCGGCCACCCAAAGGCCGCCGAGCAGAATGTCGAAATCGAATATCAGCGCAATGCAGAACGGTATGACTTCCTGAAATGGGGTTCAAAGTCGCTGAATAACTTTAAGGCGGTCCCTCCTGGAACGGGCATTTGCCATCAGGTGAACCTGGAACATATCGCGCAGGCCGTTTGGACCAGCGCAGCCGAAGATGGCACGACCATCGCTTATCCCGACACCTGCGTTGGCACCGACAGCCACACGACCATGATCAACGGCCTTGGCGTTCTGGGCTGGGGCGTTGGCGGGATTGAGGCGGAGGCCGCAATGCTTGGCCAGCCAGTATCGATGTTGATCCCTGAAGTGGTTGGCTTCAAACTGACCGGCGCCTTGGCCGAGGGCGTGACCGCGACCGACCTTGTGCTTACCGCCACCCAAATGCTGCGCGCCAAGGGCGTGGTTGGCCGCTTTGTCGAATATTATGGCCCCGGCCTTGCGTCCTTGTCGCTGGCCGACCGTGCGACGCTTGCCAACATGGCGCCCGAATATGGCGCGACCTGTGGCTTCTTTGGCATTGATGACAAGACGCTCGATTATCTGCGCCTCACCGGCCGTGCGGAAGAGCAGATTGCATTGGTTGAAGCCTATGCCAAGGAACAGGGGCTTTGGGCCTATGCCGATATGGCGGACCCGATTTTCACCGACACGCTTGAACTCGACATGGGCAGCGTTGTGCCATCGCTTGCCGGACCAAAGCGTCCGCAGGACAAGGTTGTGCTCACGCAAGTCGACAATGTGTTCAACGACGATCTCATCAACGTCTACAAGCATGACAGCGCAAAGCGCGTCGCGGTTGAGGGCAAATCGCACGATATTGGCGACGGTGACGTGGTGATTGCGGCGATTACGTCGTGCACCAACACATCGAACCCAAGCGTTCTGGTGGCCGCCGGATTGGTTGCGCGCAAGGCGAATGCCTTTGGCCTGAAGCCCAAGCCATGGGTGAAGACATCGCTCGCCCCCGGATCACAGGTGGTGACCGATTATCTTGACCGTGCGGGTTTGACCGCGGATCTCGACGCGGTTGGCTTCAACCTTGTCGGCTATGGCTGCACGACCTGCATCGGTAACTCCGGCCCGTTGGCAGAGCCTATCTCCGCCGCGATAAACGGCCATGACATTGTTGCCGCCTCGGTCATTTCGGGCAACCGCAACTTTGAAGGCCGCGTGTCGCCCGATGTACGCGCGAACTTCCTCGCATCGCCGCCCTTGGTTGTCGCCTATGCGCTGAAGGGCACCGTGACCGAAGACTTCACCACCACGCCAATCGGTCAGACGACCGACGGTTCGGACGTGTATCTGCGTGATATCTGGCCCACCAATCAGGAAGTGCATGATGTCATGACCGCAAACATCGACCGTTCGATGTTCACCGCGCGTTATGCGACCGTCTATGAAGGCGATGCGCATTGGCAGAAGATTCAGGTCGAAGGTTCGGACACCTACACATGGCGCGCCGGATCGACTTATGTCGCTAATCCGCCCTATTTTGAAGGGATGAGCATGACGCCGGCGCCGGTGATGGATATCATCGAGGCAAAGCCGCTTGCGATCCTGGGCGATTCCATCACCACCGACCACATCTCCCCCGCCGGATCGATCAAAGCGGACAGCCCGGCCGGAAAATTCCTTATGGAACATCAGGTTAGCAAAGCTGACTTCAACAGCTACGGCGCCCGCCGCGGCCACCACGAAGTCATGATGCGCGGCACCTTCGCCAACATCCGCATCAAGAACGAAATGGTCCCCGGAATCGAAGGCGGCATGAGCAGCTACAATGGCGAAGTCATGCCCATCTACGACGCCGCCATGAAGCACAAAGCCGACGGCACGCCACTGGTGGTCATCGCCGGCAAGGAATATGGCACCGGTTCGTCCCGCGATTGGGCCGCAAAAGGCACCAACCTCCTCGGCGTCCGCGCAGTCATCGTCGAAAGCTTCGAACGCATCCACCGTTCAAACCTGGTCGGCATGGGCGTTTTGCCATTGCAGTTCATGGAAGGCGAAAGCCGCACGACCTTGGGCCTAAACGCCGACGACAGCTTCACGATCACCAGCGTCGGAAAGCTTCAGCCGCGCCAGACGGTCACCGTCATGGTCACCCGCAAGGACGGCAGCACGTTCAATTTCGACACGCTGTGCCGCATCGACACCGCGAACGAAGTCGAATATTTCATGAACGGCGGCATCCTGCACTATGTGCTGCGGAAACTAGCCGCCTAAACGCGCGCTAAGATCGACAGCGCCGCCTTCAAATGCGGCGCGTCGATCATTTTTCCGTCGATTTGTAACACACCTGATCCCGGGTTGGCGGCGAATGCATCAACGATCGATTGGGCATGCGCAATCTGCTCGGGCGATGGTGTGAAGCCGGCGTTAATCGACTTTACTTGCGATGGATGAATGGCAAGCATTCCGGTAAAGCCATCCCGCGCCGCGCGCGCAACATGGGCTGACAACCCAGCCTCGTCGCTGATATTCGGAAACACCGTATCGATGGCCGCAACGCCAGCGGCATGCGCCGCGAAGAGCGTCAGGCTGCGCACCATCTCATAAGGCGCTGTGTAGCGACCATCGGCCTCACGCGCCGTTGCGGCGCCAACCGCCGCGGGCAAATCCTCCGCCCCCCAGCTCACACCCGCCAGACAATGCGAAACTTCGCGCAAAGTCCCCAGATCAAATACAGCACCGGGGGTTTCGGTCGCGATCGGCAGGATTGGCGGAGCCTCGCCATCCTGACTGTCCGCCACCGCTGCGGCTTCTGCGCGGAGCCAATGGACCGAACGTGCGCCCTCCGCCTTGGGCAGGACAATGCCGTCCGGCATATAGGGCAAAACCGACGCCAGATCGTCATGGGTCAGATGGCTATCCTGCGGATTTACACGGACAAACACCGGCACGTACCGGTCGCCTGACAAAAACTCCGCAGTCGCTTCACGCGCAGCAACCTTGTGGTCCAATGCGACGGAGTCTTCCAAGTCGATGATAATCGCATCGGCACCGCTGACGGATGCCTTGGCGAAGCGATCCGGCCGGTCGCCTGGGACGAAGAGGAGTGAACGCAGTTTCATGGAGGCGACGCCTTTCAACTTCATCATAGCCCTGAGCCTGTCGAAGGGCGCTTATCGGCGGGGCGTACTTCGACAGGCTCAGCACTACCGCCTAGATATCAGTCGGCGCTTTCTTTAGCAACGCCGCGCGCTCGCAACTGCATACTACCTCGTCGCGCTGGTTAAGGCCGCGGTGCAGGAAGGTCACAACGCCGGCATCAGGACGCGACTTGCTTTCCTTTAGCCCAATCACCTCGGTTTCGGCGCGGAGCGTATCTCCGATAAACACCGGTTTAGGCATGATCAGCTTGTCATAGCCAAGGTTCGCCACCAGCGTGCCGAGGGTCGTGTCCCCCACCGACAGCCCCACCATAAGGGCAAAGGTAAAGGTGCCGTTGACGAGGATTTGTCCGAACTCGCTGGCCTTTGCTGCCTCTGCATCAATGTGCAGCGGCTGCGGGTTATGGGTCATGACCGAGAACAGCAGATTATCGGTCTCAGTCACCGTGCGCCGGATGTCATGGACGATAGTGTCGCCGATTTGCCATTGGTTAAAGTATTTGCCTGCCACTGCTCACTCCCGAAACGTCATGCTGAACTTGTTTCAGCATCTTACTTTTTGCCGCCCGATAGTAAGACCCTGGAACCAAAGGCTGGCAGAGCCAAAACAAGCTCAGGGTGACGCGCGGCTATCATTTATTTTTCGTCCGCCGCCTCTATCCGTACCAACAATGCCTCGACCTGCACCTGTCCGCCAGCCTCTGCGTTTAGTTCCGCCACAACGCCGTCAAAGGGGGCGGTTAGGCTGTGCTCCATCTTCATCGCTTCTAGCGTGAGGAGCCTCTGCCCCTTGGTCACCACATCGCCCGCCGCGACATCGACTGCGATGATCCGGCCCGGCATGGGGGAGAATATGTCTCCGTCATGGGCCGATGCATGGGCGCCGCCTGCATAGCGATAAGGTTCGACCCACCAAGTCTGCCCATTTCCAGTCTGGAAAAATCCGCTTGGAGCGTTTTGGCTAAAAACGAACGGCCGCGGGTCGACATATTCAACAATGGGAATGTCGACTTCGGTTGCGATCCCGTCAACCGACAGAACCGCCTTGTGATTGCGATCACCGTTGAGCCGGAAACCCGCAATGGCTTGATGGGTATACTGCTCTGCGCTCCGCGCCAGATCATCAATATCCGCGTTCTCGTCAGGTATCAAATCGTCGCCCGCGCGCTGTAGCAGGCCGGTATCGACGTTGCCGGACGCAAAATCAGGATGCTCAAGCGCGTTGATAAGAAACGCAGCATTGTTTTTAACCGGCCAAATTTTGCTGTCGTTCAAAGCCCATGCAAGCGACTGTATCGCGCCTTCGCGGTCCAAATCATGGGCGATCATTTTGGCAATCATTGGGTCATAAAATGGTGAGACTTCGGACCCCTGACACACGCCGGTATCAATCCGGACACTGCCGTCGAGCTCAAAAAACTCTAACCTGCCAACGCTCGGCAAGAAGCCCTTCGCCGGATCTTCGGCATAAAGTCGCGCTTCGATGGCATGACCATCAATGCGCAACTCATCCTGCCGAAGCGGAAGCGGTTCACCGCTCGCCACGCGCAGTTGCCATTCGACGAGATCGACGCCGGTGATCTCCTCGGTCACGGGATGTTCGACCTGCAACCGCGTATTCATTTCCATAAACCAGATGCGGTCGACGCGCAGGCCTTCGGAGGCGTCGGCGATGAACTCGATTGTACCTGCACCGACATAATCGACCGCCTTGGCCGCCTTCACCGCCGCCGCGCAGAGCTGTTCACGTGTTGCTTCGTCCATGCCGGGAGCGGGGGCTTCCTCGATCACCTTTTGGTGGCGGCGTTGCAGCGAACAATCACGTTCGAACAGATGGACGATATTGCCGTGCGTGTCGCCAAACACCTGCACCTCAATATGGCGCGGGCGCTGAATATATTTTTCGATCAGGACATGCGCGTTGCCGAACGAGGCGGAAGCCTCACGCTGGCACGACGCGAGCGCGTCGGCAAAGTCCGCCGCATCATCGACCTTGCGCATCCCCTTGCCGCCGCCGCCCGCGACGGCCTTGATGAGCACGGGATAGCCGATCTCGGCGGCTTGCTGCCCAAGGAACACGGGGTCCTGGTTCTCGCCCATATAGCCGGGGGTGACGGGCACACCCGCCTCGGCCATCAATGTCTTAGCCGCATCCTTCAAACCCATCGCGGTGATGCTGGCGGGTGCCGGCCCGACCCAGATAAGGCCAGCGTCGATTACGGCTTGCGCGAATTCCGCGTTTTCGGACAGAAAGCCATAGCCCGGATGGATCGCCTCGGCTCCGCTGGCCTTGGCCGCGGCGATGATCTTTTCGCCCACCAAATAGCTCTCACGTGCCGCAGACGCCCCGATATGCACCGCCGCGTCGGCTTCCCGCACATGCAGCGCCTTGGCATCGGCATCCGAATAGACCGCAACGGTGCGAATACCCATCGAACGCGCCGTGCGGATGATCCGGCAGGCAATTTCGCCACGGTTGGCGATGAGGAGGGACTGGATCATCTTGCTCACATCCGGAACACCCCAAAGCGGGGCGCCTCCTCGACGGGAGCGTTTAGCGCTGCGGCGAAGGCCAGCCCCAGCACATCCCTTGTCTGCGCCGGGTCGATAATCCCATCATCCCACAGGCGCGATGTCGCGTAATAGGGGTTGCCCTCGTCTTCATATTTCTGCCGGATAGGCGCCTTGAACGCTTCGGCTTCTTCTGGGGTCCATGTCGCAGCGTCGCGGTGGACGGTCGCCAGCACGCTCGCGGCCTGCTCGCCGCCCATGACCGAGATGCGCGCATTGGGCCAAGTGAACAGGAAACGTGGGCTATAAGCCCGTCCACACATGCCGTAATTGCCCGCGCCAAAGCTGCCGCCGATCAAGACGGTGATCTTGGGCACGCTCGCTGTGGCGACGGCGGTGACAAGCTTTGCGCCATGTTTGGCGATGCCCTCCGCCTCATATTTGCCGCCGACCATGAAGCCGCTGATATTCTGCAGGAACAGCAACGGTATCCGCCGCTGACAGGCAAGTTCGATGAAATGCGCGCCTTTGACCGCACTTTCCGAAAACAATACGCCGTTATTCGCGAGGATCGCGACGGGCATGCCCCAGATATGCGCAAAGCCGCAGACCAACGTCGTGCCGTACAGCGCCTTGAATTCATGAAACTCGCTGCCGTCGACCAGGCGCGCGATGACTTCGTGCACATCATAAGGCGCGCGCACGTCGTCGGGGATGACGCCGTAAAGTTCGTCGGTGTCGTATTTGGGGGCCCGTGGTTCCTTCAAATCAATGTCGGGTTTGTGGGTTGGCCCTAAGTGGCTGATGATATCGCGCACGATGGTCAGCGCATGTTCGTCATTCTCCGCGACATGATCGACCACGCCCGATTTGCGGCCGTGCAGATCGCCGCCGCCCAAATCTTCGGCGCTGATTTCCTCACCCGTCGCAGCCTTGACCAATGGCGGGCCAGCGAGGAAGATTGTGCCTTGATTGCGGACGATGACACTCTCGTCCGACATCGCCGGAACATAGGCGCCACCCGCGGTGCAACTGCCCATGACGCAGGCGATTTGCGGAATGCCCTTGGCGCTCATATTCGCTTGATTGAAGAAGATACGCCCGAAATGCTCGCGGTCGGGGAAAACCTCGTCCTGATGCGGCAGGTTCGCACCGCCGCTGTCGACCAAATAAATACACGGCAAGTGATTGGCCTCGGCAATTTCCTGTGCGCGCAAATGCTTTTTGACGGTCATCGGGTAGTAGGTGCCACCCTTCACCGTCGCGTCATTGCACACGATCATACACTGGTGCCCCGAAACGCGACCTATCCCGCAAATCAAACCCGCGCCGGGAATCTCACCATCGTAAAGGTCATTGGCCGCAAGCTGGCCGATTTCCAAAAATGGTGAGCCGGGATCAAGCAGACGCTCGACGCGCTCGCGCGGAAGCAGTTTGCCGCGCGATGTATGCCGTTCGCGTGACTTTTCATTGCCGCCCAATGCGGCCTCGGCAACCTTTGCCCACAGTTCATCGCGCAGCGCACGGTTGTGCGCGACACGTTTTTTGTAGTCGTCAGATTCGGTGTTGATTTGGGTCGATAAAGTCGGTGCGCTCATCGTTTCAGTTGAAACGATTTTGCAGATTTAGCAAGGCCATCGCCGCAATGGCTGCCTCGCCGCCCTTGTCTTTCCGCTTGGGATCAGCGCGGACGATTGCTTGTTCTTCATTCTCGACGGTCAAAATGCCGTTACCAATGGCAATTCCGTCCATCGTCAACGCCATGATGCCGCGCGCGCTTTCGCCAGCGACGATTTCAAAATGATAGGTTTCGCCGCGAATAACGACGCCAATGGCAACAAAGCCATCATATTGCTGCGTTTCGGCGGCCATCGCAATCGTGCCCGGAATTTCGAGCGCACCGGGAACGGTGATGACTTCGACCTCATGCCCCTTGGCTTTCAACGCGGCTTTTGCACCAGCAACCAGCATATCATTCAAATGGTCGTAGAACCGCGCTTCAACTATTAAAAACTTTGCCATTATTCGCCTCCGGTACCGGGAATTGCGCGCTCGCCTACAATGGAAAGGCCATAGCCTTCAAGGCCAACCAGTGTGTGATGGGTGTTGGTCAGCAATATCATGTCGTGGACACCCAGCTCGGTCAGGATTTGCGCGCCGCCACCATAATCGCGCAGCTCTTCGATTTCGGGCGCGCCAGCCTGCTTGCCTTCGGCGCGAAGCTGCATGAAACGCGAAACCATACCCTTCATCGGCTTGTTGATCACAACAATGACCCCTGCCCCTTCGGCCGCAATGGACTCCATCGAGCGCGAAAGAAGCCCGGAACGCTCATTTTCTTCGCCGAACACGTCCACAAACATCGACATGGTGTGCATACGGACAAGTGTCGGCTTTTCGGGATCGATACGGCCTTTCACCAACGCCATTGTCTCGTCGCCTGTGGCTTTGTTGTAAAAGGTCATGGCGGTCCATTCACCGCCCCACTTGCTTTGGAACTTCATTTCCGCGCGTTTTTCGACCAGATGGTCATGCTGACGGCGATAGGCGATCAAATCGCGGATCGTGCCCATTTTCAAATTGTGCATGCGGGCAAACGCTACAAGGTCATCCATTCGCGCCATGGTGCCATCGTCCTTCATGATCTCGCAGATCACGCCCGAGGGGTTGAGACCGGCAAGCCGGCTGATGTCGACGGCCGCCTCGGTATGCCCTGCGCGCACGAGAACGCCGCCATCGCGCGCAGTCAGGGGGAAGACATGGCCGGGGGAAACAATGTCATCCGGCCCCATGGAGGCATCCACAGCGACCGAAATCGTGCGTGCGCGGTCAGCTGCGCTAATGCCGGTCGTGACGCCCTCACGCGCTTCTATGGACACCGTAAAGGCAGTCTGCATGCTTTCACGGTTCTCGCGCGCCATGGGCGTCAGGCCAAGCTGCTCGCAGCGCGCCTTTGTCATTGAAAGACAGATCAGGCCACGGCCATGGGTCGCCATGAAGTTGATCGCGTCCGGCGTTGCCATTTGCGCTGGAATGATAAGGTCGCCTTCATTTTCGCGGTCTTCATCATCAACGAGGATGTACATGCGGCCATTGCGGGCTTCTTCGATGATTTCTTCGATCGGAACGAGCGCAGGGGTGTCATCATTCGAAAAGAGATAGCTTTCCAACTTACGCAGTGTTTCCGCTGTTGGATTCCAGCCTGCATCATCCAGATCACGCAAGGTATTGGCATGAAGACCCGCCGCACGCGCAAGCCCCGAGCGCGACAAGCCGCCTTCGTTGACGAGATTACGAAGCTTTTCAATTAACTGGGTGGACATATGACCTCCAACATTCGCAGAATAGCGAAACATGATTCGCTATTTTCACACTGCAATGTGATTGTCAAAGCATGAATCACATTGATATGTTGAGGAGAGTGTCATGGCGCAGACAATATGGGTAAACAAAGCGAAGCTTTCGGAAAATATGGTCCATGATGCCGACCTGCCCATATTGGCGGATGGCGCACTCCGGCTGAAAATCGAGAGCTTCTCGGTAACCGCAAACAACATCACTTATGCCGTCATTGGCGATATGTTTGGATATTGGAACTTCTTTCCGGCTGAAGGCGCGTGGGGCGTCGTTCCCATGTGGGGGCACGCGGTGGTCACAGAGTCCCGCCACCCCGAAATCTCCGTTGGTGAGCGCGTGTACGGCTATCTTCCGATGGGCACGCATTTGGACGTCTTGCCCGGAAAAGTGAGCGCTAGCGGCTTCACCGACACCGCAGCCCATCGGCAGCCCATGAGCCCGATCTATAACCAGTATAGCCTTATCAATGCGGACCCCGAGCATGATCCCGCCAAAGAGGCAGAGCGCATGCTATTTGGGCCTTTGTTCAAAACGGGCTTTCTCATTGAAGCCATGTTCCGCCGCGAAGATTGGTTCGGCGCGCAGAATCTGGTCATGACCAGCGCGTCATCGAAAACATCTATGAGCCTCGCGAGCGTTGCGAAGGACTTGTCGCCGCATATCAAGCGGATTGGCCTGACATCAAAAGGCAATGTCGCGTTCGTTGCCAATTCAGGTCTCTATGACGAAGTCATCGCTTATGATGACGTTGGCAGTTTGCCGGCTGCTGCCTCGGTAGCCGTCGATTTTGCCGGTAACAGCGGATTGCTGCGCGGCATCCACGACGCGCTCGGGGAGCATCTAAAGTATAGCTGCCTTGTCGGCGCAACGCATGTCGATGCACGTGGCGCGAACAGCCCGGGCGGCAATGGCGATGCAATGCCGGGCCCCAAGCCCATTCTTTTCTTCGCCCCCGACCACGCCGTCGCCACCATTCAGGAACTTGGCCCCAAGGGCTTTGGCGAAGCGGTTGCCACAAGCTGGAAAAGCTTCCTTGGCGCCGTGGACGGTGTCGTGAAAATCGATGAACGCACTGGAATAACGACAGCTATTCGCGCGTTCACCGACACATTTCAGGGCAAAGCAGATCCCGCGATCGGGATTATTATTCGTCCTTGAAAACCCGGCCATCCTTCATCACGAACTTCACCGCCTTCAAAACGGTGACGTCTGATGTGGGATCGCCTGCAACGGCAATAAGATCGGCCGCTTTGCCGGGTTCAAGGCTGCCCACTTCCTTCTCCACGCCTAACAAAGTTGCCGCGTTCATCGTCGCAGCCTGTATGGCCGCGCTGGCGGGCATGCCATGCTTGACCATCAGCTCGAACTCGTCCGCGTTCTTTCCATGCTTTGAGACACCGGCATCTGTCCCAAACGCAATTTTCACGCCAGCTGGATACGCCTTTGCAAGACTTTTACCCGTAACGCCAATGCGCCATTTAACCTTTGCCAAAACGTCTGGCGGATAGGCATTGGGGTTCGCGGCAAGCCGTTCAATGTACCCATTCACAGTTGAGAGCGTCGGGACATAATATGCGCCCGCCATTTTGAACAATTTGATGCTCGCATCGGTCAGCATCGTCCCATGTTCGATAGAGTCGGCACCAACGGCAAGCGCTGCATCAATGCCATCATCGCCATGGGCGTGCACGGCGACTTTCTTGCCATATAAATGTGCGGTATCGACCAATGCCTTAACTTCATCATCAAATAATTGCCGGCCAAGGCCCGCGCCAATGCGGCTGTTTACGCCGCCTGTTGTTGCTATCTTGATGACATCTACGCCGCGCCGGATTTGCTTACGCACAGCCTGACGACAGCTTTCGACGCCATCGCACAGATTGTCTTGGTTGATACTGTTATGCAGATCTTCCGAAACCGACAGCGTCGCATCCATATGGCCGCTTGTCGTCGAAATAGAGCGCCCCGCATCGATGATCCGTGGCCCCGGCAGCTCGCCGGCGGCAACGGCATCGCGGAGCGCCAGTGTCGCGCCGCTTCCATCGCCCAAATTGCGCACGGTGGTGAAGCCCGCCATCAGCGTTTTCTTTGCATTTGCGGCGGTGCGGTATGCAGCGCGGGCAGGACTATCGGTCACAGCCTCAATCAACGCTGCATTGCCGCCCGCATCGCTATCGAGATGCACATGGCTGTCGATCAAACCGGGAAGCACAAACGTGTCCTTCAAATCGATCAGCTTCGCGCCAGCTGGTCCGGGCTGATGCCCGGCCAAAATCTCGGCCACCCTGCCATTACGAATGATGACAGTGGATGGACCGCGTGGCGGCGTTCCAGGCTTGTCGAGCAATTGCCCGGCATGGACGACAGTGACTTGTTCTACCGTCTGGGCCGCAAGGGGAGAGCTTGCCAGCAAAGCAGCACTCAGTGAAACAACAGCAAATATCTTCATTCGATCAAACTCCCCTATTGGCCATGCAACGCGATCCCGCTGGCGGCGGATCTTGCGGCGGCCCGGCAAAACATTGTGCAACTGCCATCCACTGATGCGCGACTTCTCCGGTGACTGCAAGCGACGTATCAGCAATGTTGCGGCATTGGGTCACAACCTGACAAAATTCGGTCGCGCTGCCCGTAATGAGCCCACTGTCCGACGCCTCGCCATATTCCCATATCGTACCGGATGGCGCAGTCAGACGGATCTGCGGCATTGGCCCCGGCGGGTCTTGGCGCCGGTTTTTCCACGTAAAGCCCCATGTATTGACGCCCAACCGGACGATATTGCCGATGCGGTCCTTATCCTCACGTGCGACGCCCAGAACATCATAAACCGCCTGTGCGTGCGCCCATGTTTCCATGAGACGCGCGGTTATGGAGCTTAGCGCGCTCATATCGGGCCCGACCCATTTTAGCCGCAGTTTCGGATCGGCCTCGGCAAAAGCCGCAGCAACGGCCTCAGCCCGTTCCAGCCACGCATGGAGCAAAGCCTGTCCAGAAAGTCCATCCAAATAGGACGCCTCAAAAGCAGGTAATTTCCCGCCCCGGACTCCCTCCATCATCGCGGTGACAAATGCACCAAATGCCGCCTCATCCTGCAACGACAGATCCACCGCGATATTCCAGACATGCAAATGCCGGATGATGTTGTTGATCGTCCATCCTTTGAACTGCGTTTGCGTTTCGAAATCCAAATCGGACAGTGCAGCAAGAAGCCCTGCCAATGCTCTGCTCTCTTCCAAAAAGTCCGTTGCCGGCTGCATCACCATCACCCCATAAATCCGAATAAATGTCCCGCCACTTTGCGCATCTGGATTTCCTCTGCACCTTCGGTAATGCGGTAGCGCCGATGGTGTCGGTAGATATGCTCGAACGGCTTATGGCGTGAATAACCGATGCCACCATGCACCTGCATCGCGAAGTCCGCAGCGTTGCAGACCAACCGGTTCGCTTTATAATTACACATGCTGACTTTGTCCGATAACCGCACTGCGACTTCAGGCTTGGTCATGCTGTCCATTTCGGCGGCGGTTTTGTAAATCAAAAGGCGCAGCATCTCCGCGTCGGTTTGCAGTTCGACCAAGGGGAACTGAATGGCCTGATTTACGGCAAGAGGTTTGCCAAATGGCTTACGCTCACGTGCGTATTTCACCGCTTCATCAATGCAATATTGGGCCGCGCCGAGCGAACTTGCGGCTTGGCGAATACGGTTCTCGTGCACAAAATGCTGCGCAACAGCCAGACCATTGTCCAATTCGCCAAGGATGGCGCTTTCCGGCACCCAGACATCGGTATATTTAACCTTCGGGTGGTCGGTGGGCATATTGAACGTCCACATATATTCGCCAATTTCAAATCCCGGCGCGTCCGTTGGCACAACAAAGCAGGTAATGCCGCGCGCTTTGCCATTTTCACCGCTGGTGCGCGCAAAGGTCATCACATGCGATGTATAGGGCAGACCGGTCGTCCACATCTTGTTGCCGTTGATGCGATAGCCTGCAACACCGTCACGCATTTCAGGCACGGCGCGCGTATCCATATGCGTTGCGTCAGAGCCATGATCTTCTTCGGTCAGGCCGAAACTCCACCCCATTTTGCCCTCAAGCATAGGCGGAATAAACGCGGCCTTTTGCTGCGGCGTTCCAAAATCACGCAGCATCAAAACCTGCACGAGATTGCCGACAATGCTGCTTTCATTCTGCAGGTCGTTATGCAGCCCTAAGCCCTTATGCGCCAGATGGTGCCGGATGACCGCCATCGCCAGATTGGAGCCATTTTTCCCGCCAAATTCTTGCGGGATAGCAAAGCGGTAGTGTCCGGCCTTGTCCGCCACCTGCCGCATTTCGGCAAGCAATGCCCACCAATCAGCACGCGGATGGCCGTCATTATCCCAATCGGTCCGCGCATTTTCGCGGCGATGATCAAAAAAACGGATATTGTCGTCGCGCGCTTCAATCGGCTTAATCTCCCGATCAATGAACGCGTCGAGTTCGGCCAAATAGTCGGTGATCTCTGTGGGAATTTCGAAGAGCATTAGATTGTCCATTTTTTTCTGGCCGCGGCCAAGCCTGAATATTTGGGTTGGTCAGCCGCAAGTTTGGCGAGCGATTGCGCCTTTAACTGCGCCAGCAACCCCGGGGTATTGAGTGATTGTCGGCCCGCCAATAATGCATCGCAAAGCGACTTATCATGCACGTGTAATGGCTCAGTCGCTTGACGCTGCAACATGCCCAGTGCGTTCACCGCGACGGCAGCCATGAAACGGTCACGTCCCTTGGCCTGTGGTTTGATGTCGGTCTCAATCCAACGCGCAAGCGCCTCCAGCATTTCTGTTGTGGATGGTTCCCCCAGCCGTCGAGGTGCTGCAGGTGAAGGCAGCGTAATGGGGCTACGTTCGGCTTCAGGCGCATCCGCTTCCAATAGCATCAGCAAATCAATTTCGGTTTCCGAAGTCCGCCGTCCAATCACGGCACGCTCTAACCCTTCATCGAGACCACTGCGCCAGATATCGGCCATTTGCAGGCAGCAGACGCCCCACCACAATGTCGAATAGATGAGCCACCAACGGAAGCGTTCCGGTTCGACCGAACTACCGCTCACGCTTTCATAGGCCGCAAAAAATTCGTCCAACGGGCCAATGCCAAATGCGGGCCGGTCAATATATCCAAACCGCCAGCTGTTAATGCAGCCAAAGGCGAGATCCTGATGCCGGTCCCCCAGATGCGCCAATTCCCAGTCGAGAACAGCGGCGAGCCCATCAGCATCCACCATGATATTGCCCATGCGAAAATCGCCATGAAGCAAGACGGCGGGAACCGGCGAAGGCAAATGGTCCTCAAGCCATTTAAACGCGAGCGCCCTCACCGGGCGATCCGCGCCAAAGGTGATGAACCGTCCCCGCAACTCGGCCAGCAAGCTCTCCGCGCTGGTTTCAGGCAACTGCGGCAGCGTATCAGACCGCACCGCATGGATTGCAGCGAGTTCACGGGCGAAATCATTCAACAATCCCGGCGGAGCGTTCGGCAAGATTTTTACAGGGTTAACCTCTGCCTCCACACGGCGCATTACATAGCCGGTTCCGAGATTATCAGCAGCGGTTACCTCACCCAATATTTCTGGCGCCTTCACGCCCGCCGCAAAGGCCGCACGAACGACAGCCGCCTCCACGTCATGGCCATAGGTTCTGCCCGCCATCATGTCCGCCGATGGCGACCGCCGCAGCACATATCCCTGCCCCGCATAATCAAACGACCAGCTTTCCATGTTCGCGCCGCCTGTCAGCCGGACAAGGCTTTCAACGTCACCGGTTCCCCCGAACACCCGCCGCGCAAAGGCCGTGACCAATAGGGCGATATCGTCGCTCAACCGGATTGCCCCTGCCAATATGCAAATATGCCGTTCTGTAACTTCCGGATATGCTCTTGCGCCTGTGGCCCCGTCCATTCGCCCTGATAGTCGGTACGCCCGGTCCACCACCCTTGCCCCGGCAAGCCGTCGCCCTCGCGCACCACGAGCACGGCAAGCGCTGGTCGACCTTCGGCAAGCGTCATCTGGTCAATTTTATCCAACGTCTTGCACACCACGCGCATCTTTGGCCGTGTAAACCGGAAACCAAGGTTGAGCAGCAACTCAGAATAGCTTATTGCCCGGCCATCGCGCGCGCATTGCTCGAGAATTGCCTTAATCCGCGCAACATCGTGCAGCGCGGAAACATCCGCCGCGGGATCGCTCAGAAATTCTTCAAGGACAGGGTCCAAAGCGGCTCCTAAAGATAGTCGTTGCGCATATTGTTCATCACGTCGTGGAATTCTTCCATGACTTCGTCGATGATTTGTTTGGCAGGCTTGACCGTATCAATGCGACTGGCAACTTGTCCCGACAGCGCGATCGCAGCTTCCATGTCACCGCCAAAATACAAATCGAGCACGCCGCGCATTTCGCCCATGATATTATCCGAAGGCGTCACATCCAGCTTTTCGGTCCGGTCGGTACGCAACGCACGCAACGCGGGGCCCGGGCCATGACGGTTCAGGAACAGCGTGTCGGTTTCCTTGGCGTTGATGATCGCGTCTTTCCAGTTTTGATGAACTGGCGATTCCGCCGCGCTGACCATCCGCGTGCCCATTTGCACCGCTTCTGCGCCAAGCGCAAAAGCCGCCGCCATCGTCCGTCCGCAGACCATTCCGCCAGCGGCGACGATCGGCACGTCAACCTTGCTCCGGATGAGCGGCAAAAGGACCATGAGCGCAACATCTTTGGGATTTTTAAACCCGCCGCCCTCGCCGCCTTCGACGACCAGGCCATCGACACCAGCCTCAATCGCCTTCAATGCGCCAGCCAAAGTCGGCACAACGTGAAATACGGTTAGCCCCGCAGCCTTTAGCGGACCGCAATATTTGTTCGGGTCGCCCGCCGACGTCGTGACAAACTTAACGCCCTGATCAACGACGAAATCGACGATGCCGGGATCACGGACAAAGGCTTGCGCAATGTTCACGCCAAAGGGCTTGTCCGTCAGCTCGCGCATCTTGATAATCTCTGCGCGCACTTCCTCCAATTGGCCGGAGGACGTTTCAATGATCCCAAGTCCACCGGCGTTTGAAACGGCCGAAGCCAGTTGCGCCCGCGCGATCCAGCCCATGGGCGCCTGAATGATCGGATATTCAACGCCAAGCAATTCGGTGATGCGGTTTTTAATAGGTTTCATAATGTCAGCGTCCAATCTGGCTCGTGCGGATGTTGAGTTGGCCGGCGAGGCCAGCTTTGCGATGAACTTCAATCGCCCGATATTCCGGGGAGGACATCATTTTCTGCATGGCCGCCAGCGACGGATATTCGACCAAAGCAACCATGTCCCAAAGCTCTTCAACCTCGCCAATCATCAGGCCAGTTACAGGCCCGGCATAAATCTGCCTGCCATCGACCGCGGCGAGACATGCCTGAATAGCCTTGCCATAACGGGCATACG
The DNA here is from genome assembly GCA_002479765.1 of Sphingomonadales bacterium UBA7471. Taxonomy (GTDB): domain Bacteria; phylum Pseudomonadota; class Alphaproteobacteria; order Sphingomonadales; family Sphingomonadaceae; genus Sphingorhabdus_B. The sequence goes on from DLOZ01000029.1 coordinate 49,072, forward strand.
CCTTAGCGCCACTGAGGTCAGCATCGCTGCCATCGGCATATTCTGCGGTCTCTTTGAATTTCAGAAGGTTGACCATCACAAAGGGCCCATTTTCAGGACCGCCGAAAAAGGACGTGATCTGCTCCGTGCCTGGAAAAACGGCGTTTTCGACCCGCATCGTTGTTCGCTCCCCTAATTTAATCACCTGCTTAAATCAGAGGAGGCATGTTGTAAAAGCGAATATGTCTTCGTCGCCACATTGCTGTGATGACGATAAGTTTGAAGGCCAATACGGGCGGTTAAGACACGATTTTCATGTGCGAACCGGGTGCCGATTGGGTCGCCATCTTTTTACCTAGCCCTTGAAACACGGCGTCCACTATCATGGCCAACTTTGTAACGCTTAGCTTCGTTGTCCCGATGTAAAAAAGTATGTCGGGGTTTGTATAGCAATGCAGCATTTGGTTGATGAGCGACACCGCCTCGTCAATAGACAGGCCTTGGAAATAGCCTTGATCCATTGCTTCGGCCACGATGATCGCAAGATAATGGTCGCCAAGGTCCACGTACCCGCGGACCACTTCGAAATGCTGCTGACCAATTTCCAAATAGCTCTTTAACAGCTCGGGCTCGGCCTCATACTGCTCGACCGAGGCCAAATAGCGCCGGGCGAAATATTGGTACATTTTGTCGCGAACCGGCAAGTCGGACTCGGTTACTTCGACCATGATACGAATTTTTTCTGCAAAGAAACGCTCGGCTACAGCCTCTAACAACGCTTCCTTATTGTCGAAAAAGCGATACAGATTTGACGGCGACATGCCCGCTGCTGCGGCCAAATCGGTCATGGAAATATCGACCGACCCGCGTTTACGAACAAGGTCATCGACGACTTCAAGCAACGCAGTTCTACCAGCTTCTATATCCGTTTGTGGCCGCGCCATTCTGCTTCCTGTATTATGACTGCATAACAGTTTTATGATATAACGCCGATTGTTTCATTTTTCAACATGATCAAATGTGAACTGTCCTTGCATGGCTGGCGCTGTTGCAATCTCACCTTGATCAACAAGTCCCGACAATGTCAGCCCAAGCAAGCGAACGCCCATTTCGACGGGCAAAATCTGGTCCAACAGCGCATGCCCCAGCGTCGCAATTGCGGAACGGTCAGATAATATGTGCCCAACCGTCCGCGACCGTGTGACGGTCCGAAAATCGGAATAACGCGCCTTTAAGACCAGGGTTTTTCCTTGAGCCTGATTACGGTCGATACGATCCCAAACGATCTCGACAATATCGTCTAACGCTTCGCGTAATTCATCCTCGCTGCGTTTATCCTCGAAATAGGTGCTTTCAGCGCCAATGGATTTACGCACAGCATTTGCGTTGACGGGGCGGTTGTCGATCCCGCGCGCCGCATGAAACAGATAAGCGCCCCAACTGCCAAAATGTTGCAACAGCCAAATCTCGTCCTTTTGGGCAAGGTCTGCACCCGTATGCACGCCAAGCTTGGCCATTTTTTCAGCCGTGCGTGGCCCCACACCGTGGAACCGCCGCACTGGTAAGCTTGCGACAAATTCCGGTCCCTGTTCGGGCAATATCACGCACATGCCATCAGGTTTATTCTGATCACTCGCCAGCTTGGCGATGAATTTGTTGTAACTCACACCAGCGCTTGCTGTCAGTCCGGTTTCTTCGCGAATGGCCGCGCGAATGGCTTTGGCAATTTTGACGGCCGAACCAATGCCCTGTTTATCGTGCGTAACGTCAAGATACGCCTCATCCAAAGATAGCGGCTGGATTACATCGGTGTGCCGGGCAAATATCTCCCGAATGTGACGCGACACAGCCTTGTACGCCTCAAACCTTGGCTTCACGAAAATAAGGTCCGGACATTGCCGCAATGCAGTCACCGAAGGCATGGCAGACCGCACGCCAAACGCCCGTGCTTCATAGCTTGCCGCCGCCACAACGCCGCGTTTGGACGATCCTCCGACGGCGACCGGCTTACCGCGCAATTCGGGATTATCGCGCTGCTCTACGCTGGCGTAGAACGCATCCATATCAACATGGATGATTTTGCGTATCTCTCCGGTGTCGGTCACCACGCAACCGAATGCTTAGGACCCGACCGCAGAACGCAAAGCCTTGCGGTCGAGCTTTCCGATCATGGTTTTTGGCAGGACGTCAAGGATGGTAACACCTTGAACCCGTTCATGCTTTCCAAGACGCGGGTTCAGCCACGTCGTCAATTCGGCACCATCCTCCTCAGCGCCATCGTGCAACGTCACAAATGCGCGCGGTACTTCACCAAGATACGCATCCGGCACGCCAATAACCAGCGCCTCTTTGACCGCAGGATGTTTGTAGAGGACATCTTCGACCTGACTTGGGAACACCTTGAAGCCGCCCACCGCGATCATGTCTTTCAAACGGTCAACGATGTGGATGAAGCCGTCTTCGTCGATGGTCGCAACGTCGCCTGTGCGCAAATATTTGCCCAGAAATACCTCGGCATCTGCATCTTTGCGGTTCCAATATCCGCACATCGTCTGCGGACCTGAAAACACCAATTCGCCCGGTTCGCCGTCCGGCGCTGGCTTGTTCGGGTCTTCCTTGTCGACCAATTTCACATCAGTACCCGGAACGGGTTGGCCAATGCTGCCGAGCTTGTTGATACCTTCATACGGATTGCACGACACAACGCCTGAGCTTTCGGTCAGCCCGTAACCTTCGATCACGACTGCGCCGGTTACCTTTTCAAAACGTTCTTTCAGTTCCGCCGCTAAAGGTGCGCCACCCGAGATACATGCGCGCAAGCTGGTGAAATCGGTCTTGGCAATATCGGGGCAATCGAGCAATGCTTGATACATTGTCGGCACACCGGGCAATGATGTCACCTTCGTGCGGTTAATGGCCGCCAACGCTGCGCGCGCCTCGAAACGTGGCAGCATCACAATTTCACCGCCATTGGCGACAGTGCGATTAAGCACGGTTGCATTGGCGAACACGTGGAAGAACGGCAACACGCCGAGAATACGGTCATCTGCGGGGCGATTGGGCTCGTTCACCGCGCTGTGCGGATCTAGCATGTTAATCTGCCGCGCGTTCGCCGTTATATTCTGGTGGCTGAGCATCGCACCCTTTGGCGTGCCTGTCGTACCGCCTGTATATTGCAGCTGCGCAATGTCTTGTTCCGGCGCGCAAGGCCGGACAGCATAATCGCCATCATTTGCGATCAGCGCCGCATAATGCGTAATTCTGCTGTCGTCGGGTATTGCGGCAATGTCGCTGCGTTTCAGCAACCGATAGGCCCAGCTTTTCGCCTTGGGCAATGCTTCGGCGACGCTGCCGACGATCAGTTCCTTCAGGCTGCTATTGTCCAGAACCTTGATAGCGGTTGGCAGCAATGCCGCAGCGGATACGGTGAACAAGATCGACGTACCGCTGTCCGCCACCTGATGCGCCAGTTCATCAACGGTGTATAAGGGCGAGAAGTTAACCACGGTCGCCCCGGCGGCAAGCGCGCCATAATAAGCCGCGATATATTGCGGGACATTCGGCAGAAAGAGACCGACATGGTCACCCTTGCCAATACCTTTATCCTGAAGACCACGCGCAACCCGCCGGACGGTGTCCGCCATATTGGCGTAGCTATATTTACGGCCCATGAAATCGGCGATTGCGGCACGGCCCATCCGTTCGGCGGACTGGAAAAACATATCGTGCAAGGCCAACGGCGCAAAATGTTGGTCCCATTTTACAGGGTGCAGGTAACGACTGTTCCAGATATTTTGGGTCATGCGCCCTTTATGCCGCGTGATACCATCCAACACCATCGCGGATTTCACATTTTATCCGACCGGCAAAGTGCAGGTAGCGCAAATGCGCCTGCGCCTCGCCGGTGGCCAAACCGTAAACCGTGTCATCAATTTCCCAGTCGAACAGCAAGGCAAATGTATCGACCGCCCGCATTTCTGTGTGCCGTAGGGCTGCTTCCAACTTGTCGAGCCGTTCATGGTGGCCGGACGCCAGTCTATCCAACCGGACATGCACCCCGGTGAACGGCTCCCCATGTGCTGGCAGGACCAGCATATCCGCAGGCAATGCGTCACGAAATTTTGTGATGGAGTCGAGCCATTCACCCAACGGGTCAGCATTGGGCTCACTATCCATGACAGATACATTTGAGGTGATACGCGGCAAAATCTGGTCACCCGCGATGATCATGCCATTGTCGAAATCAACAAGGCAGGCATGTTCAGGTGTGTGTCCTCCGCCTGTCATCACGGTCCAATCCCGCTGACCAACGCGGATGACTTGTCCGTCGTCCATGCGCACATGCCCGGTCGGCAGCCGCGATACTGCGCGCGCGAATCCGCCCCAACCGCGCTTACGCACGGCATCGATGCGTTCTTCGTCAAAACCCGCAAAACGCCGGTTGTTCAATACATCTTCCGGCGGCTGATCCGCCTGATCTGCAACAAGCATCCGCGCCATCAACCATTCGGTCCGGTTCATCCAGACGGGGACCTTGAACTTGTTGGAAAGCCATCCCGCGCAGCCAACATGGTCGGGGTGGAAATGGGTTACGAAAATCCGTTTGAGCTCGCGGTCGGCCAAATTGCCCGCGAACATCGCTTTCCACTGTTCAATGGTCGGCGGCATGAAAAGGCCGGTGTCGACAAGCGCATAGCCGGCCTCGCCCTCGTCCAACAGCCACAGGTTGATATGGGCCAGATTACCGGGCACGGGCATACGCGTCCAGCCAATGTCCGGCGCGATGGGGTAGATTTCGCCATAAGCCGGGGCATGATCCCCCAAGGGGTAGGTTAGCCCCTTAAACTCTTTTGCTTCAAATCCGTGGTCGGCAAGCGACGCGTCGTAATCAGGGGGTGCTTTGGTAGCCATAGCCCACCCGTGCCTTAATCAAGCGATTAAGGCAATGACGACGTCTTCCTTATTCGCCCGCTTTTTTGAACAAAGTATCGGCTGTCAGCTCTGCCTTTTCAGTGGTTTCTACTTCACCGTTGAGAGCAGCTTCCGCGCGGCGCGCCGCTTCGGTACGCTCTGCGCGCAATTCTTCGATCAGAGCCTCACGATCCGAGCCAAGGCGCGCATCATTTGCCGCAGTGTTATCAATGCCTGCCTTTTTAGCGGCACGATTGACGATGGCATCAAGTTCGCGTTGCGACGTCAGACCAAGCGTTACGGGATCTTTTGGCTGGATTTCAGCGATGTTCCAGTGGCTGCGATCGCGAATGGCGGCAATCGTGTTGCGCGTCGTTCCGATCAACTTGCAGATGGCGCCATCGGAAATTTCCGGATGATTACGCAACAGCCATGCAATGCCGTCTGGCTTATCCTGACGCTTTGACACTGGCGTATAGCGCGGTCCCTTTGTGCGGCGTACCTGATCCGGGCCCTTGGACATTTGAAGGACATAGTCTTCATCTGCCTGACCCTTTTCGATTTCTTCCATCGACAATTCGCCAGCATGCACTGGGTCACGACCGGTGTATTTCGACCCAGTCATGTCATCGGCCATAGCCTGAACTTCAAGAATATGGATGCCGCAGAACTCAGCAATTTGCGCGAAGCTCAAACCAGTATTGTCGACCAACCAAGCGGCAGTCGCATGTGGCATCAAAGGGGTGGCCATGTCTTTTGCTCCAATAATAAGGGCCGCCCCTTACGGAGCGGCCTGAAAATCTTGAACAGCGCATTAGGCGAACTTTACCGTATCGGCAAGCGGCAATGCGCGTGGGGGCTTGCGCATAGCCTTTCTGGCATGCAATCCAGCACCTGATTGGGGGAAGAAATGAAACGTCTTATCAAATGGCTCGTTGTTGCGCTCGTGATCGCGGTCGCCGCCGTCTTTATCTGGGGATATGCGCCAGATACCGTTGCCGCAGCAATGGAAACCAAATATAGCAGCGGCGCATCGCGTTTTGCCGAACTGGAACCTGGCCTGCGCCTCCACTATCGCGATGAAGGCAATCGGGACGGCCGCGTTCTTGTCTTCATTCACGGATCGAACGCCTCGCTGCATACGTGGGAGCCGTGGGTCCAGATATTGGGCAAGGAATATCGTATCATTTCGATGGACCTTCCCGGCCATGGCCTTACCGGGCCAAATCCATCCGGCACCTATGACAGCGCGTCTTATGTCGAGGTCGTCGACAGATTGCTGACGCGGTTGAATGTCAAAAAGGCCATAATCGGCGGCAACTCCATGGGTGGCGGCGTCACATGGATGTACACACTCACCCACCCCGAAAAAGTCGAAGCAATGTTGCTGGTGGATGCCAGCGGCCAGCCTTCTGCCAAATCGGGTAATTTACCTCTCGGTTTCCGTTTGATGCGGATGCCAGTTATCAAAGAGGCCGCGCGCTTTATTGCCCCACGCAGCATTTTTGAAGCCAGCGTCAAAACATCCATGAGCGTTCAATCGAAGATCAACGCAAAACTTGTCGACCGCTATTGGGAGCTTAACCGCTATCCCGGTAACCGCGAAGCAACCATGAAGCGCTTTGCAAACCTGCGAAACATGCACGCCGGCAGCACAGAGAAGCTGGCGGCGATCAAGGTGCCCGCGATGATCATGTGGGGAGAAGAGGATAACCTCATCCCCGTAAGTGCTGCGCGGTGGTTCGCGGACGCCTTGCCGCAATCCAAGCTGGTTATTTATCCCGGCGTCGGCCACATCCCCATGGAAGAAATTCCGGAGAAGAGCGCTGCCGACGTAAAAGCATGGCTGGATGGCTTACCGCCGCCAGCCGCTTAAACTTCGAGCAGAATTTTCCCAACATGCGCGCCGGATTCCATATAGGCGTGCGCACCGGCGGCATCGGCCAACGGAAATATACGGTCCATTTCGGGCCGCAACGCGCCGTCGCATACCATTGGCCAAACCGTTGTTGATATTTCCTGCGCCAACAAAGCCTTAAACTCTTTTGTGCGCGGGCGTAGAGTGGATCCGGTGAGCATCAACCGGCGGGACATGATATAGGCCATATTGAGTTCAGCGATCATCCCGCCTTGAACCGCAATGGTCACATGGCGGCCATCTTCGCGCAGGCACTGAAGATTGCGCGCAACATACGGGCCTGCGACCATGTCGAGGACAAGATGCACGCCAGCGCCGTTGGTAATCGTTTGTACTTCAGCGACAAAATCTGTGCTGTTGTAATTTATGGCATGATCCGCGCCGATTGCCTTTGCTGCGGCGCATTTGTCGTCCGAACCGCAAGTCACAATGACATTGAGATCAAACAATTTGCCCAATTTGATCGCCATGGTTCCAATGCCGCTCGTGCCGCCATGGATGAGGATCGTTTCGCCGGACGCCGCGTAGCCACGTTCAAACACATTGTGCCACACGGTGAACAGCGTTTCAGGCAATGCCGCAGCTTGCGCCATGTCCATTCCCGCTGGAACGGGCAAGCAAACGTCGGCGCGGGCGATGCTATATTCGGCATATCCGCCGCCCGATACCAACGCACATTGGCGCGTGCCCAATAATTCGCGGGACACGCCCGCTCCCACCGCAACGACCACGCCCGATACTTCCAATCCGGGCAGATCGCTCGCGCCTGGCGGCGGCGGATATAGACCTTTGCGTTGAATGACATCGGGTCTGTTTACGCCGGCAAAGGCAACCTTCAAAAGCAGCTCACCGTCGCCAGGGCTTGGCACTGGCCGCTCTGCCGCGATCAGTACTTCAGGGCCACCCGGCGTCGAAATCTCGATAGCCGTCATCAATTCAGGCAGTTTTTCCATGTCTATTGCATCCCCATGTCAATTGAGATGCCTTTTAGGGAAGCATCATATTGACAGCAACCGCTGTTGGGTAAAATATGAACCATGGAAATCGACGACAACCTACCGTTACGCCGGGACGACCCGCTCAGCAGTCTTGTGAAGCAAGATATTGATTCCCTTTCTGTTGCAGAACTTGAATCCCGTATCGCGGCATTAAAGGCAGAAATTGTACGCTGTGAGGGTAAAATAGCCTTTGCCAGCAAACATCGCAGCGTTGCCGACGCTTTGTTCAAAAAATAAACGGCAGATGGCGCAAAACGGCCCATAGGATTAAGAAACTGGGGATGAAAACCGTTATCTGCCTCATGTTGCTTGAAAGCAAAGAAGGCCGCGCCAATATAGAGTTCAAGCGACAGCGACTCATTTAAGGGAGACGATAACATGCCATCATTTGCGGAGTCGCTGGAAGCAACGCTTCACAACGCATTGAAACACGCAGGCGACCGTGCGCATGAATATGCGACGCTTGAACATTTACTGCTCGCGCTCATCGACGATGCAGATGCGGCAAAGGTCATGCAGGCATGCGGCGTCGACCTGGGCGAGCTATCCGATATCATCATCACCTATCTCGACACCGAACTCGAAAGCTTGCGGGTCGAAGGCAAGGTAGACCCCTCCCCCACCAGCGGCTTCCAACGCGTCGTTCAGCGCGCGATATTGCACGTGCAAAGCTCGGGCAAAGATGTCGTGACGGGCGCCAATGTTCTCGTGGCCCTGTTCTCCGAACGCGAAAGCTACGCCGTCTATTTCCTGCAGCAGCAGGATATGAGCCGCCTCGACGCGGTTTCCTATATCAGCCATGGCATTGGCAAGGACGGCAAACTTGCAGAGCCGCGGCCGGTCACGGGTTCTGAGCAAAAGGGTGAAGAGCCTGAAAATACAAAGGCAACGAAGGACAAGAAAGAGGGTGCGCTTGACCAGTTCACCGTCAATCTGAACGAAAAAGCCAAGCAGGGCCGCATTGATCCGCTCATCGGCCGCACGGCCGAGGTCGATCGCACGGTGCAGATTTTGTGCCGCCGGTCGAAGAACAACCCATTATATGTCGGTGAACCCGGCGTCGGCAAAACGGCCATCGCCGAAGGTCTGGCGCGCCGTATCGTTGAAAAGCAGGTTCCAGAAGTATTGTTGCCCGCGGTGATTTATTCACTCGATATGGGCGCGCTTTTGGCCGGCACCCGCTACCGTGGTGATTTCGAAGAGCGGCTGAAGGCCGTGGTGTCGGAACTCGAAAAGCTGCCCGACGCGATATTGTTTATTGACGAAATCCATACGGTCATCGGCGCGGGCGCAACTAGCGGCGGCGCGATGGATGCGTCCAACCTGCTGAAGCCTGCTTTGTCCGGCGGCACCATTCGCTGCATCGGTTCGACGACGTATAAGGAATTCCGCAACCATTTCGAAAAAGACCGCGCGTTGCTGCGCCGGTTCCAGAAGATTGACGTCAACGAACCAAGCATTGAGGATACCATCAAAATCCTCGCTGGCTTGCGGTCTGCATTCGAAGAGCATCATAAGGTGAAGTACACGCCAGAGGCCATTAAGGCAGCGGTGGAACTGTCATCACGCTACATCAATGACCGTAAGCAGCCCGATAAGGCCATCGACGTCATTGACGAGGTTGGCGCGATGCAAATGCTGGTTGCGCCGTCAAAACGCCGGAAGCTGATTACTGCGCGCGAGATTGAGGCTGTTATCGCCACCATCGCCCGCATTCCGCCAAAGCAGGTGTCCAGCGATGACAAGACCGCGCTCGGCACGCTTGAAGCGGATCTGAAGCGCGTTGTGTTCGGACAGGACAAGGCCATTGAGGTGCTGGCCAGCGCCATCAAGCTCAGCCGTGCAGGCTTGCGTGACACCGAAAAGCCCATCGGCAGCTATTTGTTCAGCGGCCCTACGGGCGT
>DLOZ01000018.1:0-1140 GCA_002479765.1 Sphingomonadales bacterium UBA7471
AAATATAATTTAAATATGGGATGTAAAAATTGATGATAGGAGAATATTATGGAAAATTTTTGCAGTAATTTATTTTACAAAATCGAAATTATTTCACCAGATGAGATAGATCATGTATCAGGCGGAACTAATACACCACCACCGCCCCCTCCTCCTCCAACAAGTGGTGGTCGCGTTGTAGGTACAATTGATCCAGAAACTGGTAAAGTGACATATCGTTGTCTTGATGGACAAGACCCCATTGTTACTCAGGATGGTGATAGAACAATCATAACCTGCCCATAGAATACAATTATTCTGCAGTCGGAACACCACCGGCTGCAGATATTACCACTAATAATGTCACTTATCTCAGCTCTTTATTTGAATATGGCGCAATTTTGTGCTTTAGATTCGTGCGATCAATTAAATTATCACGCACAACTTTGTAAAAACAACAAAGAAATTATAAAGTATTTTCCAAAAGAAAATACTCTCTGCATCACAGGAGAGATTGATTGGGGCGGGGATTTTTATGTCCCCGGTCCACACATTATTGCTTTAAAAAAAATAAAAATCAAACAAAATGTAACAACAATACTATCGTCATCCGGCGGAGAAATCACAAATTCTATAATGATAGCTAAATATTTAAGTAAATATAAATACAAATCTGTCGTTAGCGGGTTTTGTTCTTCGTCTTGCGCGCAATTTTTGTTCCTCGGCGCAAAGCAACGCTTCATTATGCCAAGAAGTTACGCCAGCATGCATGGAGGACCATTTACGGATAAAGAAATAGACCAAATTGATATTAATAAAAAAATAAAAATTAAGTTAAAAAAATCGATGAAAAGCTGGCGCAATGTTTACTCAGAACGCAACATACCAATAGAAATTACTTATCAATTTCCAGAATTTGCTATGGAAAAACGTGCCAAAGGTGAGGACGTCCTTTGGGTTCCAAATAAGAAGGATTATGAAAAATACGGAATAGAAGTTCATTACTGTAAATCTTCTACTCCTTACCCATCCGAAGCGCCGCGATAAACGCTTCCTGCGGGATACTGACATTGCCATATTCCCGCATCTTGGCCTTGCCCTTTTTCTGCTTTTCCAGCAGCTTTTTCTTGCGGCTGATGTCGCCGCCATAGCATTTGGCGG
>DLOZ01000018.1:1210-5438 GCA_002479765.1 Sphingomonadales bacterium UBA7471
ACGTCCTTGCGCATCGCGGCGATGGTTTCGCGGGCGATGACTTTGCCGCCGATGGCCGCTTGGATGGGGATTTTGAACAGATGGCGCGGGATGAGGTCTTTTAGGCGCTCGCACATGCCGCGGCCGCGGGCTTCGGCGGTGCCGCGGTGGACGATCATGCTCAGCGCGTCGACCGGGTCGCCATTGACCAGCACGCTCATCTTCACAAGGTCGCCTTCGCGATGGCCGATCTGGTGGTAATCGAACGAGGCATAGCCGCGCGAAATGCTCTTCAACCGGTCATAGAAATCGAACACCACTTCGTTGAGCGGCAGTTCATAGACGATCTGCGCACGGCCACCGACATAGGTCAGTTGCTTTTGAATGCCGCGCCGGTCCTGACACAGTTTCAATATGCTGCCCAGATATTCGTCGGGGCAGTAAATCGTCGCCTCAATCCACGGCTCCTGAATTTCCGCGATGCGGTTAATGTCGGGCATGTCGGCGGGGTTGTGCAGTTCCATACTGCGCGCATCTTCGGTCTTCGACCGGCTCAGCTCCAGCTTGTACACAACCGACGGCGCGGTGGTGATAAGGTCCAGATCAAACTCGCGCGTCAGGCGCTCCTGAATGATCTCAAGGTGCAACAGCCCCAGGAACCCGCAGCGAAAGCCAAAGCCCAACGCCGCGCTGCTTTCGGTTTCAAAACTGAACGATGCGTCGTTCAGGCGCAGCTTGCTGATGCTTTCGCGCAATTTTTCAAAGTCCGCAGCGTCGGTGGGGAACAGGCCGCAGAACACCACGGGCTGCACTTCCTTAAACCCGGGCAGCGGTTCGGCGGCGGGGCGCTTTGCATCGGTGATGGTGTCACCCACACGGGTCTGCGCGACTTCCTTAATCTGCGCGGTGATAATGCCGACTTCGCCCGCCGCGATTTCAGACAGGATTTCCAGCTTTGGCCGCATACAGCCGACGCGGTCGACCAAATGCTTTGTGCCGGCGGCCATGAATTGGATTTCCTGACCTTTTTTGATCACGCCGTCGATGACGCGGATCAGGATGACGACGCCCAGATAGGGGTCGTACCATGAATCGACCAACATCGCCTTCAACGGCGCGTTGCGGTCGCCCTTTGGCGGGGGAATGCGCGTGACCACGGCCTCCAACACCTCATCAATGCCGATGCCCGACTTCGCCGAAGTCAGCACCGCATTGTCGGCAGGCAAGCCAATGATTTCCTCAATCTCGGCCTTCACCTTGTCCACCTCTGCCGCGGGCAGATCGATCTTGTTGATGACGGGCACGATTTCATGGTCATGCTCAATGGATTGGTAGACGTTGGCCAGCGTCTGCGCCTCAACACCTTGCGCGGCGTCGACGACCAGCAACGCGCCTTCGCACGCGGCGAGGCTGCGGCTGACTTCATAGGCAAAGTCGACATGGCCCGGCGTGTCCATCAGGTTCAATTGATAGGTAATGCCGTCCTTCGCGGTATAATCCAGCCGCACCGTCTGCGCCTTGATCGTGATGCCGCGTTCTTTTTCAATGTCCATATTATCAAGGACTTGGCTCGTCATCTCACGCGCCGTCAGGCCGCCCGTTTGCTGGATCAGCCGATCCGCAAGGGTCGACTTCCCGTGATCAATGTGCGCGATTATGGAAAAATTACGGATAAGCGAGAGTTCGGTCATGCAGCCGCCCCTAGCAGGGCAGCCCCGCCCCATCAAGCATGGCGGAACGCCTGTATCACGCTATGTGAATCGGGATAATGGATGGGGGTGTGTGGGAAAGTGGTTTTTGGAGCTGGCTCGTGTCGGACAAGCAGGTTTCAAAACGATTTAGCAACACACTCGAGCCAAAATTCTCAACATCATCAGTATTTTTCAGCCACCGCTGGATATCTGCGATGCTAGACGCCAACGTCGCGGTCGGCCAGTTAGGACATACAGTGACGACTTGGTAAATTGGGAAAAAACGTGATTTTTATTCCAGTGATCTGAATGTAATTTTGATGCGTCCAAATAAGACTGGGATGCAAACAGATGTTCGTAAACTCTGCCTTTTGACTTGGCGCAGCAATCAACGATCAAAAAGCGAGATGTCGTAGCCATCAAATTCACTCCTACATCTAGTCGTAAAATGTGCTTGGTGCCCGCAACGCAGCCGCGCCGCGGAACATCAGCTCTTAAAACAATTCTGCCGATGCCACTCCAAAAATCTTGGATGAGGTCGGAGCGTTGGATGGCGTGGCAATTCCGCCTTGCGGCTTGGATTGACTAAGCTCCAAATACGATCGGAGTCGTTCACCTGCCTTGAAACAAGGATATCCAGATCATCCGATAAGCTAACCAGACCTCGGTCGAACATCCAGTGAACCGTTCCCGAGAGCGCGATGCCATTAGCGACGATGTCGGGACCGTTTGCTTCGACCGGTTTGATGTGGGCGGCCTCAACTTCAGCACGCCCGCCACCGTTGATGAACTTAAATCCGGTAATCGCGCATCTGCAATCATACGCATCAAGAACAATTTTTCGGAAGACCCGATCACGAACAAGACGGTTGCTGATCGAACTTATTCGCTCCCGCTCTTGGTCAAAGATGAACGGCGCTACTGTTTCACTGAAATGGCTCTCGACGACCTTTGGATCGGATGCGTCTGTCCTTGGCAGCATATCGTCCACATCCGGAATTCCGCGTTCCAAAATACGATTAAAGTCTTCTAGGGAGATTGGCCGGACCGCGGCTTGAGCCCTACCGGAAATCTTGCCAGCTTCGTTGAGTAGACCGCGCTCAACTAAACCATCATGATCATTGAACGGAACGGTATACTCCATCGGCAAGTATGAACCTGGCTCAATTAGAGCGAGATACATATTTGCAATGGTCGGGTCTGGAACGATTTCCTCGACCCTTGCAATGGCAAAATAGCCCTTTTTTCCAGCCTTGACCGGTTCATAATAAACGACCCAGTCCCCAACAAATTGACTTGCTCTGGAGAGATACTGACTTGGAAATTGATACCGTTCTTCTGGCCGATCATCGTAAATGGAGTCAGCGCGGTGCAGAAATACGCCTTTAGCCAAAGTTCAGGTCCTATCCATCGATGCGCGAATTTCGCGCGTGCACAAGACGTATCGTTAGCCGACGTAAACGGCAACTACTCTATCGTATCTTGGCCATGTCATCCTGAACTTGTTTGACCGCCCGCGTCCGTCATCCTGAACTTGTTTCAGGATCTTAATTTTTATCCTCGGCGTCGAAAGTAAGACCCTGAAACAAGTTCAGGGTGACGGGATTGGGTCATCCCGCCACCGCCCCCCTTGAAATGTAGGATTTGCCCTGCGATCATCGGCGCGGTCATCGGTAACTGCCCCTCTGGCTGATCGGGGTTCGCACAACAGCCGCCTCAAACGTTAAAGCGACAAAGGGGACAATCATTGCATCGCCGCAGGTGCCTTTTGTATCCTTAAGGGCCAAATCCGGCCCTCTTGCGGGTGCTGCGCCACCGCGGAATTGCCTGTGATCGGCGCAGGCCGGGGTTGACCCCCACCGCCTGCGGCTCTATACGACGTCCAACATCTGACCCATCGGGATTGGCCTTGTCGTCGCGCAACTTGGCTAAAGCATTGAAGGGTCTGGATTTTCACATACGCGAAACGGCTGCACGGCAGGACCCGATTCTTCGGACCTTTGCCATGCGGCCTTTTCTTGTCTGGTGAAAAGGAATTTCGCGCGTTTGACATTTCTAACTGAGGCAAAGCACCTTATGGCAACCCGTACCGCTCCTGCGACACTCTCGCGTCAAAAGCGTATCCGCAAAATCTTCGGTAACATCCACGAAGTTATCGACATGCCCAACCTGATTGAGGTTCAGCGCGAAAGCTATGAGCAATTCCTGCGCTCTGACCCGTCCATTGGCTATGTATCCGGCCTCGAAAAAACGCTGCGCAGCGTTTTCCCGATTAAGGATTTTGCCGGAACGTCGGAACTCGACTTCGTCCATTACGAACTCGAAGATCCCAAATATGACGTGGAAGAATGCCGTCAGCGCGGAATTACCTATGCCGCACAGATGAAGGTGACATTGCGCCTCATCGTGTTTGAGGTTGACCCCGACACCGAAGCGCGTTCGGTCCTCGATATTAAGGAGCAGGACGTATATATGGGCGACATGCCGCTCATGACGCATAACGGCACCTTCTTCGTCAACGGTACAGAGCGCGTTATCGTTTCGCAGATGCACCGTTC
>DLOZ01000018.1:5475-9592 GCA_002479765.1 Sphingomonadales bacterium UBA7471
AGATGCACCGTTCGCCGGGCGTTCTTTTTGACCATGACCGCGGTAAAACGCACTCTTCGGGCAAATATTTGTTCGCCGCGCGCGTTATTCCGTACCGTGGTTCGTGGCTCGACTTTGAATTTGATGCCAAGGATATCGTCAACGTCCGTATCGACCGTAAGCGCAAATTGCCGGTCACGACCTTGCTCTATGCGCTGGGCTTGAACGACGAAGAAATCCTGAGCCACTTCTACGACCGCGTGACATTTGAACGTGGCACTGGTGGCTGGAAAATTCCATTCAACGCGGAACAATGGCGTGCGTCGAAACCGATGTTCGACATCGTTGATGCAAAGACTGGCGAAGTCGTGTTCCCTGCGGGCACCAAGGTTACGCCGCGCGCCGCGAACAAAGCGGTCAAGGATGGCCTGACGCATTTGCTAATTCCGACCGAAGAAATCTTTGGCCGTTATTCGGCGTTCGACCTGATCGACGAAAAGACGGGCCGCATTTATGTCGAAGCTGGTGACGAAATCACCGCTGAAAACCTTGAAGCGCTCGACAAGGCCGGCATTGACAGCATTGAGCTGCTCGACATCGACCATGTCATCACCGGCGCATGGATGCGCAACACGTTGAAGGCTGACAAGGCCGAGAACCGCGACATGGGCCTGGATGCGATCTACCGCGTCATGCGTCCTGGCGAGCCGCCAACGCGCGAAACCGCAGAAGCATTGTTCGCTGGCCTGTTCTTCGATCCAGACCGCTACGACCTCAGCGCCGTTGGCCGCGTGAAGTTGAACATGCGTCTGCAGCTTGACGTTGAAGACACGCTCACCACCTTGCGGACGGAGGATATCCTCGCCGTGGTCAAGGAACTGGTGAACCTGAAGGACGGCAAGGGCGAAATCGACGATATCGATAACCTCGGCAACCGTCGTGTCCGTTCGGTCGGCGAATTGCTGGAAAACCAGTATCGCGTCGGTCTGCTCCGTATGGAGCGCGCCGTGAAAGAACGTATGAGCTCGGTTGACGTATCCACCGTGATGCCAAACGATCTGATCAACGCAAAGCCAGCGGTTGCTGCGGTGCGCGAATTCTTCGGCAGCTCGCAGCTGTCGCAGTTTATGGATCAGACCAACCCGCTTTCGGAAGTCACCCACAAGCGCCGTGTTTCGGCCCTTGGACCAGGTGGTCTGACGCGTGAGCGCGCTGGCTTTGAAGTCCGCGACGTGCACCCAACACATTATGGCCGTATCTGCCCGATTGAAACGCCAGAAGGCCCGAACATCGGTCTGATCAACTCGCTGGCATCATTCAGCCGCGTCAACAAATATGGCTTTATCGAAACGCCGTACCGCAAGGTCATCGACAATAAAGTCACCGACGACGTGGTCTATCTCTCCGCCATGGAAGAGCAGAAGAACACCATCGCGCAGGCAAACGCCGAACTGAACCCCGATGGCAGCTTTGCCGAGGACCTGATTTCGTCACGTGAAGCTGGCGAATTCCTGATGGCACCGCGCGACCAGATCACGTTGATGGACGTTTCGCCAAAGCAGCTGGTTTCGGTTGCGGCATCGCTCATCCCGTTCCTGGAAAACGATGACGCCAACCGCGCATTGATGGGTTCGAACATGCAACGTCAGGCCGTGCCTTTGCTCCGTGCAGAAGCGCCGTTTGTCGGCACTGGCATGGAAGAAACCGTTGCCCGCGACTCCGGCGCTGCTATCGCTGCACGCCGCACCGGTATCGTCGACCAAGTCGATGCGACCCGTATCGTTGTCCGTGTGACTGGCGACGTTGAACCCGGTAAATCGGGCGTCGACATCTACACGCTGCAAAAGTTCCAGCGTTCGAACCAGAACACCTGCATCAACCAAAAGCCATTGGTGAAGGTGGGTGACGTTATTGAAGCTGGCGACATCATCGCCGACGGTCCTTCGACCGAACTGGGCGAACTCGCACTGGGCAAAAACAGCCTCGTCGCGTTTATGCCTTGGAACGGGTACAACTACGAAGACTCGATTCTAATCTCCGAACGCATCGTGAAAGACGATGTCTTCACGTCGGTCCACATCGAAGAATTCGAAGTTATGGCCCGCGATACCAAGCTTGGACCTGAAGATATCACCCGCGATATTCCAAACGTTGGTGAAGAGGCGCTGCGCAACCTCGACGAAGCTGGCATCGTGTACATCGGCGCAGAAGTGCACCCCGGTGACATTCTGGTCGGCAAGATCACGCCAAAGGGCGAAAGCCCCATGACGCCAGAAGAAAAGCTGCTGCGCGCGATCTTTGGTGAAAAGGCAAGCGACGTGCGCGACACATCCTTGCGTCTGTCACCTGGCGTGGCTGGTACTGTTGTTGAAGTGCGCGTGTTTAACCGCCACGGCATCGACAAGGACGAGCGTGCGATGGCCATCGAACGCGAAGAAATCGAGCGTCTTGCGAAGGATCGCGAGGACGAACGTTCGATTTTGAACCGTGCGACCTACAACCGCCTGAAAGACATGCTCATTGGTCAAACTGCAGCCGCAGCGCCAAAGGGCATCAAGAAGGGCGACAAGA
Organism: Sphingomonadales bacterium UBA7471; assembly: GCA_002479765.1. Lineage (GTDB taxonomy): Bacteria > Pseudomonadota > Alphaproteobacteria > Sphingomonadales > Sphingomonadaceae > Sphingorhabdus_B. Next base: position 8,026 of record DLOZ01000018.1, read on the forward strand.
TCACTGAGGAAAATCTCAGCGAAGTCGAGCGTCACGAATGGTGGAAAATCGCGGTTGCCGATGACAAGGTTCAGGGCGACCTCGAAGCGGTCAAGCTTCAGTATGACGACGCCGTCAAGCTGATCGTTGAGAAGTTCGAAGATCGTCGTGAGAAGCTGGAGCGCGGTGATGAACTCGCACCTGGCGTGCTCAAGATGGTCAAGGTGTTCGTCGCGGTGAAGCGCAAGCTGCAGCCAGGCGACAAAATGGCCGGACGTCACGGAAACAAGGGTGTTATCTCGCGGATCCTTCCGCAAGAAGACATGCCGTTCTTGGCCGATGGTACACCTGTCGACATCGTTCTCAACCCGTTGGGCGTTCCATCGCGTATGAACGTCGGGCAGATTTTCGAAACCCACCTTGGCTGGGCCGCACGCGGTCTGGGCATGCAAATTGGTGAGGCTTTGGAAGAGTGGCGACACAATAACCCGAACCCCGAAGCCGCAGCACCGCCAGCAATTGTGCGCGAACGTTTGGCGAAAGCCTATGGCGAAGATTATGCCGACGAGATCAAGGGCCGCAGCGACGCGGACATCATTGAACTTGCAAGCAATGTCGCCACCGGCGTTCCAATGGGCACACCTGTGTTCGATGGCGCACGTGAAGCGGACGTTACCAATATGCTCCAGCTCGCTGGACTTGACGGTTCGGGTCAATCCGACCTGTTTGACGGCCGTACCGGTGACAAGTTCGACCGTAAGGTGACCGTAGGCATCATCTACATGCTGAAATTGCATCACCTTGTTGATGACAAGATCCACGCCCGTTCAATCGGACCGTACAGCCTTGTTACGCAGCAGCCACTCGGTGGTAAGGCGCAATTCGGTGGTCAGCGTTTCGGGGAAATGGAATGCTGGGCACTTCAGGCATATGGCGCGGCCTATACCTTGCAGGAAATGCTCACGGTCAAATCCGATGACGTTATCGGGCGTACCAAGGTTTACGAAGCGATCGTCAAGGGTGACGACAGCTTTGAAGCCGGTATCCCCGAAAGCTTCAACGTTCTGGTTAAGGAAATGCGCTCATTGGGTCTGAATGTTGACCTGAAAGCACATGACTTGATCGAAGGTGACGAGGGCTTTGCCGAGGCAGCGGAATAAGCAGAGCCGGGCGGATTTAGGTCCGCCCCCTGCCCTTAGGTTTTCATGGGCAAAAGCCCAATGAGGAAAAGATTATGAACGAACTGAGCAAATTCAACAATCCCATCGCCAAGGTCGAAACATTTGACCAGATCCAGATCGGGATCGCATCGCCGGAAAAAATCCGCAGCTGGTCTTTTGGTGAAATCAAAAAGCCCGAAACCATCAACTACCGTACGTTCAAGCCAGAGCGTGACGGCCTGTTCTGCGCACGTATCTTCGGACCCGTGAAGGACTATGAGTGCCTTTGCGGTAAGTATAAGCGCATGAAGTATAAGGGCGTCGTCTGTGAAAAGTGCGGCGTTGAAGTCACCGTCACCAAAGTGCGCCGTGAGCGCATGGGTCACATCGAGCTCGCTGCGCCGGTTGCCCACATCTGGTTCCTGAAG
>DLOZ01000018.1:9645-10295 GCA_002479765.1 Sphingomonadales bacterium UBA7471
TCCTGAAGTCGCTGCCGTCGCGTATTGGCCTGCTGCTGGATATGCAGTTGAAGCAGCTTGAGCGCGTGCTGTATTTCGAAAACTACATCGTTACCGAGCCTGGCCTGACCGCGCTTGAGAAGTTCCAGTTGCTGAGCGAAGACGAATTGCTCGACGCGCAGGACGAATATGGCGAAGACGCCTTCACCGCCAGCATTGGTGCAGAAGCCGTCAAGACCATGTTGATGGACCTCGACCTTGAGCAAGAGCGTGCTGACTTGCTCGACGAGCTTGCTGTTACCAAGTCGGAACTTAAGCCCAAGAAGATCATCAAGCGTTTGAAGGTCGTCGAAAGCTTCATCGATTCAGGCAACAAGCCCGAGTGGATGATTTTGGACGTCATTCCCGTCATTCCACCAGAATTGCGCCCATTGGTGCCGCTGGATGGTGGCCGTTTTGCGACCTCCGATCTGAACGATCTCTATCGCCGCGTTATCAACCGTAACAACCGTTTGAAGCGCCTGATTGAACTGCGCGCGCCAGACATCATCGTCCGCAACGAAAAGCGCATGCTGCAGGAAGCGGTTGACGCATTGTTCGACAATGGCCGTCGCGGCCGTACGATCACCGGCGCCAACAAGCGTCCGTTGAAGTCGCTGTCCGACATGCTC
>DLOZ01000018.1:10323-55881 GCA_002479765.1 Sphingomonadales bacterium UBA7471
ATGCTCAAGGGCAAGCAGGGCCGTTTCCGCCAGAACCTTTTGGGTAAGCGCGTCGATTATTCGGGTCGCTCGGTTATCGTGACCGGTCCTGAATTGAAATTGCATCAGTGCGGCCTGCCAAAGAAGATGGCGCTCGAACTGTTCAAGCCGTTCATCTACTCGCGTCTGGATGCGAAGGGTCTTTCGATGACCCTGAAGCAAGCCAAGAAGTGGGTCGAAAAGGAACGTAAGGAAGTTTGGGATATCCTCGACGAGGTTATCCGCGAACATCCTGTGTTGCTGAACCGCGCACCGACGCTGCACCGTTTGGGCATTCAGGCGTTCGAGCCTGTCCTGATTGAAGGTAAGGCTATCCAGCTTCACCCGCTCGTATGCTCGGCCTTTAACGCCGACTTTGACGGTGACCAGATGGCTGTTCACGTTCCATTGAGCCTTGAGGCCCAGTTGGAAGCACGCGTTTTGATGATGTCCACCAACAACATCCTGTCGCCTGCAAACGGTAAACCAATCATCGTTCCTTCACAGGACATGGTCTTGGGTCTATATTATCTTTCAATGGATCGCCGCGGCGAGCCAGGCGAAGGCATGATGCTGTCCGACATGGCCGAAGTGCATCAGGCGCTTGAAGTTGGTGCCGTAACGCTCCACTCCAAGATCATCGCCCGCGTTCCACAGACCGGTGAAGATGGTGTTGAGCGCATGGTTCGCTTTGACACCACACCTGGCCGTATGTTGCTCGCAGAAACGCTACCGAAGAGCCACCGCGTGCCATTCGAAACCGTCAACCGCCTTCTCACCAAGAAGGAAATCGGCGACGTTATCGATCAGGTTTATCGTCACACGGGTCAGAAAGACACGGTTCTCTTCGCCGATGCCATCATGGCGCTTGGTTTCAAATATGCGTTCAAGGCCGGTATTTCGTTCGGCAAGGACGACATGATCATTCCGGAAGAAAAGACGGAAATGGTTGCCGAAACCAAGGCAATCGTTGCCGACTTTGAGCAGCAGTATCAGGACGGTCTGATCACGCAGCAGGAAAAGTACAACAAGGTCATCGATGCCTGGTCCACATGTGGTGACAAGGTCGCTAACGCCATGATGGACAAGCTGAAGGCATCACCAACCGACGAGCATGGCCGTGAATTGCCAGTCAACTCGGTGTACATGATGAGCCACTCCGGTGCGCGTGGTTCGCCAGCGCAGATGAAGCAACTTGCCGGTATGCGCGGTCTGATGGCCAAGCCTTCAGGCGAGATCATCGAAACACCGATCATTTCGAACTTTAAGGAAGGTCTGACCGTTCTCGAGTATTTCAACTCGACCCACGGTGCCCGTAAGGGTCTGGCCGATACCGCACTGAAGACTGCAAACTCAGGTTACCTGACACGCCGTCTGGTCGACGTATCGCAGGATTGCACCATCGTTGAAGTCGATTGCGGAACCCAGCGCGCGCTGGAAATGCGTTCGATCGTTCAGGGTGGTTCGACCATCGCCTCACTTGGTGAGCGTGTCCTTGGCCGTACTACGGCAGAAGACATCCTTGGCCTTGATGGCAAGGTGTTGATCCCTGCCGGAACCTTGCTCGACGAGGCAATGGTTGCTGCGATGGAAGAAACCGGCCTTCAGGCCCTTAAGATCCGTTCACCGCTCGTGTGCGAATCCAAGGTCGGTGTTTGCGGTACCTGCTACGGTCGTGACCTTGCACGCGGTACGCCAGTCAACATTGGTGAAGCTGTCGGCGTTATCGCTGCGCAGTCCATCGGTGAGCCTGGAACCCAGCTGACCATGCGTACCTTCCACATCGGTGGTGCGGCGCAGTTGAACGAACAGTCGAACCTTGATGCAACCGCAGCGGGTAAGGTCATGTATCGGGATCTGCCAACCATCGTCGACAAGCGTAAGAAGCGTCTGGCAATGGCCCGTAACGGTGAACTTGTCATCGTCGACAAGGATGGCCGCGAGATGGAAATTCACCGCCTGCCTTATGGTGCGACGCTGGCATTCCCAGATGGTGCGGAGGTCAATGTTGGTGACCGTCTGGCTGAATGGGATCCATTCACCATGCCAATCATCACCGAAAAATCGGGTATTGTGAAATATCAGGACCTGATCGATGGCAAGACCCTGACCGAGCAAACTGACGAAGCGACGGGTATCGCCCAGCGCGTCGTGATCGAAGATCGTGCCGGCGGCCGCACCAAGAAGGAAGACCTTCGTCCACGCATTACCTTGCTGGATGACGATAGCGGTGAAGCTGCGCGTTATCTGCTCGGCGTTGGAACGATGCTTTCGGTTGAAGATGGTGCCATGGTTCAGGCAGGCGATGTTATCGCGCGTGTGACTCGCGAATCTGCCAAGACCCGCGACATCACCGGTGGTCTACCGCGCGTTGCCGAATTGTTCGAAGCACGTATTCCGAAGGATAACGCAATCATTGCGAAGATTTCGGGCCGCGTTGAATTCGTCCGTGACTATAAGGCGAAGCGCAAGATCGCGATTGTTCCGGAAGAAGGCGAACGCATTGAGTATCTGATCCAAAAGTCGAAGGTACTGGATGTTCAGGAAGGCGATTTCGTTCGTAAGGGCGACAACCTGATTGCTGGTTCGCCGAACCCGCATGACATCCTTGAAGTCATGGGCGTTGAAGCATTGGCTGAATATCTGGTTGCGGAAATTCAGGAAGTGTATCGTTTGCAGGGCGTGAAGATCAACGACAAGCACATCGAAACGATCGTTCGTCAGATGTTGCAAAAGGTTGAAATCACATTCGGTGGCGACACAACCTTGCTTCCAGGCGAACAGGTTGACCGCGAAGAAATGGACGCAATCAATGCAAAGCTGGCCAAGGGTCAGGCGCCTGCAACCGGTAACCCCGTATTGCTCGGCATCACCAAGGCTTCGTTGCAGACACGTTCGTTCATCTCGGCAGCATCCTTCCAAGAAACCACACGCGTCCTCACACAGGCCGCAGTGGAAGGTAAGAAGGACATCCTGACCGGTCTGAAGGAAAACGTCATCGTTGGTCGTCTGATCCCTGCGGGTACGGGTTCTGCCATGAACCGCATGCGGATTGCCGCGACAAGCCGCGACGTTGCGCTTCGTGCCAGCTACAAAAAGCTTCAGGAAAGCCTGATTGCGCCTGAGACAGCAGCTGAAGAGCATGCTGCCGAATTGGCACAGGGTTCTGAAGCAGCCATCGGTGACGATGTGTTGGCAAAGGTTATTTCAGATGATCTGACCACCACTGACGCCGCCATCGATGATGTTGTAGATAGCAGCGAAGAAGAATAAGCTTCGCTTCCTTCAACGAATAACAAAAGCCCGCTGGAAGCAATTCCGGCGGGCTTTTTGCTGTGTTACATGAATAAATCACTGGCCTAATCTTTTTGCACTACATATACAGTGACCGAAGACAATTGAGGACAGGTCGGATGTTTGAAACAATACGGGCTTGGGTGAAACGGCACCGCGTCTGGTCAGCGATTATCGCGCTTGTCCTGCTATTCATTCTCTACCGCATCATGCGCCCTACCCCGCATGACTATGAATATATCAGCGAGACCGTCACGCGCGGCGAAGTTTTGCGTAAGGTTTCGGCCAGCGGCAAAATTCGCGCGCTGAATACAATCAAGGTCGGCACCGAGGTATCGGGACAAGTGACCAAGGTCTATGTCGATTTCAATTCGCCGGTTAAGGCAGGCCAAGTCCTCGCCGAGATCGACTCAACCCGCGTGCGTGCGCGCGTGCAGCAATCCGAAGCGCAAGTCGCGCTCGCCCGCGCCAGTTTGCAGCAAACGGTTGCCAATGTCGCCCGTGCGCGGTCGGAGCTTGAGATACAGGAACGCGATTTTGCGCGGCAACGGGCGCTGGCCGAGCGCGGCTTTGTTTCAAAAGCGGGCCTCGACATCGCGCAAAGCAAGCTTAACAGCGCGCGCAACGCCTTGCAGGTTGCACTGGCGCAAACGCAAAGCGGCAATGCGCAGATCAGCCAAGGCATTGCGGAGCTTTCGTCAGCACGGCTCGACCTGAACCGCACCGTGATTGTCGCGCCCGCCAGCGGCGTTATCATCAATAAACTTGTTGAACCCGGCACCACCGTCGCCGCCAGTTTCCAGACCCCGAACCTTTTCGAAATCGCGGCCGACACAACCAAGATGCAGGTCGAGGCATCGGTTGACGAAGCAGACATTGGCCAAATTGTCGAAGGCCAAGATGTGACCTTCACCGTCGACAGTTACCCCAATGATCTATTCCGCGCAAAAGTGCGGCAGGTCCGCCAAGCGCCCGTCGAAACGCAGAATGTGGTCAGCTATCTCGTCATCATCGACGTAGACAATAAAGATGGCAAATTGCTGCCCGGAATGACCGCGAATGTAGAAATCATCACTGGCGCAAAGGCCAATGTGCTGCGCGTGCCAACCAACGCGCTTCGCTTCCGTCCCAAATTGGCCGACCGGGGCGAACCGAAAGAAGAAAAGCCAGCGGCGCCCGCAAAAAAGGGAACACCTAAGCCGACATTGTATCTGGCAGGAAGCGATCCGTATCGCCCCGTCCGGATACAGGTTCAGATCGGCCTACAAGGTGACGATTATACGGAAGTGACTTCGGGCATCAAAGCGGGCGACAAAGTTTTCATCCGGACAAAATCCCTGAAGCCGAAGGCCCAAACCGACGACAATGCGGACGAAGATGACAGCGCCGCTTCTTGAAACGCATGATCTGGTAAAAGATTATGTGATCGGCGGCGAGGTTCTGCACGCCGTCAACGGCGTTTCGCTGACCATAAAGCGTGGCGAGTTCGTTGCGATTATGGGTGCTAGCGGCTCGGGCAAATCGACCTTTATGAATATGATCGGTTGTCTGGATGTCCCAACGTCTGGAACCTTGTTACTCGACGGCATCGATACAAAAACGCTCGACAGCGACGCGTTAGCTGAAATCCGTAACCGCAAAATTGGCTTTGTGTTTCAACAGTTCAACCTGCTCGCCCGCACGAGCGCGTTGGACAATGTGGCGGTGCCGCTCATTTACGCTGGCCTTGGCTATACCGAACGCCGGGAGCGTGCGCAGGCGAAGCTTGAGGCAATGGGGCTTGGTAACCGTTTGCAGAACACCCCTGCCAAGCTGTCGGGTGGCCAGCAACAGCGCGTTGCCATCGCCCGTGCATTGGTCACTGATCCGCTCATGCTGCTCGCCGACGAACCCACAGGCGCGCTGGATACACAGACATCGCTCGATATCATGGGCATTTTCCAAAAGTTGAACGACGAAGGCATCACGCTCATCGTCGTCACGCATGAGCCCGATATTGCCGAATATGCCGAACGGCGCATTATCTTTCGCGACGGGCGCGTCATCGAAGACGCGGCGGTCAAATCGCGTCGCCGTGCGGTTGCCGGATGAGTAAGCTGCTAAACTCCATCGCTGGCTGGGGCGTCAATATTGCAATTGCGATGACGGCGCTGCGCACCAATTTGATGCGTTCCATACTCACCACGCTTGGCGTGATGATCGGGGTATTCGCCGTCATCTTGGCGGTAGCGGTGGGCAATGGCGCACAGGTTTCGGTGACGCAGCAGATCGCGACTTTAGGTTCGAATATGGCCATCGTCGTGCCGCAGCCCGACAGCGGCAGCGGCCCGCCACGTTCCACAGACCGCGGCCGCTTAACCGAGCGCGATGGCCGTGCCATTTTGCGGCAGGTATCGGGCGTGAGCGCTGTTGCACCCCAGATCCGCAGCAGCGTCCAACTGGTCACACCGGGCCGCAGCGCCACCACACAAGCGACTGGTGCCACACCTGAATATGGCATTGTGTCCAACGTCACCGCGTCCGAAGGCCGTTTTCTAACCGATGGCGACGTCGGTGCGGCGGCACGGGTTGTTGTGATTGGGCAGACAGTAGCCGACAAGCTGTTCGCGGACGCAAATCCTGTGGGCGAAACCGTGCGCATCAATCGCGTCCCCTTTAAGGTGATAGGTTTGCTCGAGAGTAAGGGCAGCAATTTGGGTAATGACAATGACGACCAAATTGTCGTGCCCATCACGACGCTGCGTCAGCGGCTGCAGACCACGGCGATGCAGGGGCCTGACGATGTGACACTGCTGTTTGTCGGTTTCGAGGACGAAGATTCGCTGTTCACGGGGCAGCAGGAAATCAAACGTATGTTACGCGACCGCTACCGCGTACCCAAAGGAAGAATTAGCCCGTTCACTGTGCGCACAACAACGGAAATCGCCGAGACGACCGGTCAAGTAACCCAGATTTTTCAGGCCGTTTTGGTCGCGATAGCATCCATATCGTTGCTGGTGGGCGGCATCGGTATCATGAACATCATGCTCGTCAGCGTTACCGAACGCACGCGGGAAATTGGCCTTCGCATGGCGCTGGGCGCAAAGCGCAGCGACATCCGTAACCAGTTCCTCGTTGAAGCTGCTGTGCTGTGCGTGATTGGCGGCGCTATCGGCCTAACCTTGGCGGTCCTCGCTGCAGCGATTTTTCAGCAAGTGGCCGACTTCCCCGCCCCCGTCGGGTTGGACACTGCAATCATGTCCGTCGCGTTTTCGGCAGTCATTGGCATCATATTTGGCGGCTACCCCGCTATCCGGGCATCTCGCCTTTCGCCGATTGAAGCGTTGCGCAGCGAATAATCAGAATTTCCCCGACAAAGTCAATTGAAGCAACGGGTCGAGGGTGCGTTTCCGGTTCACGATCTGATCGAGCCCTCCCGATGCCCGCGTTCCCGCATAAATAAACCGATCACGATGGAAACCCGCCATGTCGGTCACTTGGAACCGGAGTGTCCCTAGGCTGAACTTGCTATATTCGATAAATAGCGTCGATCGTGTGCCCTCATGCTGGCGTCTGATCTCGTTGAAGAAATAGGCGTAATTTGGTTCCTGAACGCTGAAAGATGCGCCATAGACAAGGCCAAGGTCGGCCATATCATAACGGATATCCCATTGTTGGTGCCACAATGGACGGTTGGACATGCGACGGTTCAAACCAGTGACGGGGTCGGTCACTTTGCTGCCGTGATAATGGCCAATATATTTCGCTTCGATGCCCGCGAACCCGATGGGCTGCGTCAGCCAATCCAGCGGTAATGTTACCTCCAGCTCGGCATTCCATCGCTTGCTTTTGCCGATGTTCCCGGTGCCATCAAATTGCGCAGTGATCGCTCCATTGCCGTCACGGATAGTGATGGGCACAAGATCCTGGGTATCGCTGACCAGCTGATAATCACCACGGAACTGAATGCTGCCGCGTTCCAGAAACTTGTGGCGGATGAGGCCGGAGAAAGTCGTTGTTTTTTCGGGCACAAGGTCTGCATTTCCAGCATCCACCTGATTGCCGACAGTCACATCAACCGAGGTCGCAAACTCATTGAAGTTCAGTTGGGCAACCTGACGCTCAGCGCGCAATTCCAAGGTGGTTTGCGGATTGATTGTCCACGTCGCAATTGCGCGGGGCTTGATAAATTGAAAGCTCCGCTCCGCTATACTGTCACCCGACAAGGTGAGTTTGGAAAATTCGGCAATGGCGCCGGCTTCGACTTTCCAAGAGGAGCCAAGCGTCCATACGTCACTGACAAATGGTTCAAACCGCGTTTCTTGAACAAGGACATCTGATGCCGGGAAACTGGTCACCGCACCTGCAACCGAATTGGCGACGCTAAAACGGGCATCAAGGCGATTATAAGCGATCTCAGCGCCGAATTGGACGGCGTGCCTGCCCACCCCACTCCAGTCGTTCTGGATGCGCATAACGGCTTCTGTGGGCGTGTTACGGCTGCGCGTTTCAAACAACGTCACCGGCTGCCCGATGCGGGCGATTTCGATGCTGCTATAGGCGCTTTCGTGCCCCGATCGATACAACGTCACAATTTTGGTGTTCGTCTTGGGTACAGCGGAAAATTCAATGTCACCGCCGACTTCATAACTGATGTCGCTAACGGGGCCGCCGCGCAGTAACAGCTCATCAGCGGTGTCCACTCCGGAGCCATTGAAATAGTCCGCCTCCCGAATGTCGAAACTGTCATCCCAGCGCACTTGGCCATTGAGGTTGACCTTGCTGTCGCCCAATTTGGTTTTGATCGAGCCGCCAAAGGCAGCTTGGTCATGGCCGCCTTTGCCATTGTAAAAGCGCCGTTCCAGCAAGACAGCCGATCCTGTCTTAAAATCTTCAGGGCCAAATCCGTAGACCCGTTCAGAATAAGATGACAGGTTCAATTCATAGCTTGTTTCACCCCGCCGGAGCGTCGCCGACGCGTTCAATGATGGCTGGAAACCATAGCGGGTTCCAGCGATGATCGTCCCTTCATAGGTGCCGCCGATCTTTGCAGTCCGCTTACGGACGATATTTATGACTTGTCCTTGCCCCTGCGTTTCGGTGTCCGCGCCGGCCTGCTCTGACAACGCGATATACTCAACCTGACTTGCCGGAATCCGGGACAGCATCGTCCATATATCATCGGACTTTGTGGATGGTCGGTCTCCATCGATCAGTACATTACTGGCGTTTTCGCCAAAGCCGCGACGCCCTTCGCCTTCACTGATGGAAAATCCCGGGATGCGCTTCACCATGTCCAGCGCGGTAACGGGGGCGTAAGTGGTGAAAAAATCGGGCGTGAATTGCCGACTGCTGGCCCGAACCGAAGATGCCTCTGCATTTGCGCCGCTGTCATTGGCAACAGCTTGAGACGGTAAAGTAATCACAACCATAGCCGACGTAAACAATGCCAGACGTAGTCCAAAAACGCGCATTAACCCTCCACGAGACCCGCGGGCATCTTCCCCATCGGTCTATGCCGGTGGTTTAACGGACGGGAGACCTCGGGCGAAAGCTGCGTTCGACCAAAAAGCTTAGCAATCGACGAGATACAAAGTTTTGATGGAAATTGGCCGTTGGTCGACAGCCATTACCGGTTGGCAGACAAATGCGTTTACCGTACGCGATTCTTTTCCCGCTCAATCTGATCGCTCAGGTCCGCTGCCTTTTCGCATGCGTCTCGGTCACCGCCGGCACAGCGTTTATTCTCCTTGGCACGTTTACGGCTGAGCTTCCCAAGAGCTTCGTCGCGTTTCCGCAATTCACGGCCGCGTTTTTCATCAGCTTCAGATTGACTGGTGGTCAAAATATCTAACGTCTTTGTAACGGCTTTCATGGGTGCGTTCGTAACATCCGACACAATCGAAGCAACGCATCCTTGGAGGAGCACACACAGCAAAGCACAAACAATCAAACGCATTTCGAAACCCCCAATATCTCGCGCAACAAGCCTATTTTAACAAATTGACCGCAATGGCGCGAACTTCGGCTGCCATATCAGCTCTTTGTAACGCTACAGCCAAATTGGCTTCAATGTAACCTACTTTTGATCCGCAGTCGTAACGATTTCCGTCAAATGTGACGGCATGGAAAGGTTGCTTGCCGAGCATTTGCGCCATGGCGTCGGTCAACTGGATCTCGCCACCAGCGCCTTTTTCTTGGCCTTCCAGAATATCCATCACTTCGGGCTGAAGGATGTAGCGCCCCGAAACAATCAAATTCGACGGCGCGTCCTCAACCTTTGGCTTTTCAACAAGCCCAAGCACCTCTGTAATCGCACCACGCGCCGCGCCGGGGGCAATAACGCCATAGCTGGATACCGCTTGCCGGGGTACTTCAAGCACGCTGATAACATTGCCGCCAATGTTCTGATAGGCGTCGACCATCTGCTTCATACATCCCGGCGAACCATGCATAAATTCATCGGGAAGGAATATGGCGAAGGGCTCATCACCAATGATGTCACGCGCGCACCAGATGGCGTGCCCAAGTCCCAGTGGTTCCTGCTGCCGCACATACACGCAGTTGCCGGGCGTCAGGCGTGAACTCGCCAACACTGATGTGTCTTTGCCACGCGCCGCCATTGTGTGCTCAAGTTCGAACGCGATATCAAAATGGTCTTCAATTGCGCTCTTACAGCGACCCGTCACGAATATCATCTGCTCGATACCCGCTTCACGCGCCTCATCAACCGCATATTGGATGAGCGGACTGTCAACTATCGGCAGCATTTCTTTTGGAATGGCCTTTGTCGCAGGCAAAAAGCGGGTACCGAGACCCGCGACCGGGAATATGGCTTTTCGAACAGGTTTATGTGTCATGACGTATACTTAACGCGCCAATCTGCATTGTCTATGCGGAGTCGGCGAGCCGTTCGGCAAATCCCTTTTTCAGCTTCGCTAGCTTTGGCGGAATGACGGCCAGGCAATATGCGTTCCGCTGCCCTTCACCCTCCCAATATTCCTGATGATAATCTTCGGCAGGATACCAAGTTGCAGGGCCTTCAATCGCAGTGACTATAGGCGCCGGCCACTCCGCCGCAGCTTTCGCAATGCCGGCTTCAGCGGCGGCACGTTGGTCATCATTCAACGGGAAAATTGCCGACCGATATTGCGTTCCGATGTCATTCCCCTGACGGTTTAATTGTGTCGGATCGTGCGTTGCAAAAAATATCTCCAGCAAATCGGCGTAGCTGATGACTTCGGCGTCAAAGGCAATGCGGATGGCTTCGGCATGCCCCGTTTGACCGCCACAAACCTCTTTATATGTGGGATCAACAGTAGTCCCACCAATATATCCGCTTTGTACGCTGTGCACCCCGGCCAACTGGCCAAAAACAGCCTCCGTGCACCAGAAGCAACCGCCGGCGAAAATCGCTTCATCATGTGACATGTGCTTATCCTTGAACTTGAATGGAATCTGGTGCCTTCGCGACATCCCCGCGGACAACCAGCAAATACATGGCGGGTGTGACGATACGTGATAGCACAGTCGAAGAAATCAACCCCCCGATCAATACGATCGCCAGTGGCCCGTAAAGGCTACCGCCAAAAAGTGCGAGTGGCATAAGCCCGCCAATGGCCGTTACCGATGTCAGCAACACCGGAAGGAAACGTACCTCTCCCGCCTTTTCAATCGCCTCGCGCAGGGCATAGCCGCTGGCGCGCAATTGGCTGGTGAAATCAACCAGCAGGATCGAATTTTTGATTTCAATCCCGATGAGCGCGATAAAGCCAATCACGGCCAAGAATGAGAGGTTGTTGCCAGTAACAAGAAGCGCGATGAGGCCACCGAACGTCCCCAACGGGATAACGCCCGCGACAACCAATGCCTCTTTGAACCGGCCAAATTCGGCCACCAGAATGGCAAAGATGCTAAATAGGGCAACGATGACAACCGGTCCAAAACCGGCAAATGTCTCATTGATTTTTTCCGCCTCACCGCCGACCGCAATGCTGTATCCCGGCTTAAGGGGAATGGCGTCCATCTTCTTCTGCGCGTCCAGGTTCACCTTTGAAATGACCGCACCGTCGGATACCTGCGCCGTCACGCTGACATTACGTTGCAGATTGTAGCGGTAGATTGCCGCTGGCGTTGATTCCAAAGTCGGATTGGAAATTTCTGCCAACGAAACCGCCTGCCCGCTGCGGTTGGACACATAGATGGATTCCAGCGCCGATATCGGCTGGGTATCGGTAAGCGGGTGCCGCACAATGATGGGGTAGCTATCGCCCTCTTCGTCCCGGAATGTGCCCGCACGTTCCCCGCTGATGGCTAGTCGGACCGCCCGGCGTGCAGCGCCTGCAGGCACATCCAGCAGCGCCGCTTTTGCGTCATCGACCCGGATATCAAGGTCAATACGGTCAAAAGCGACTGGGTTGTTAATGTCTCGTGCCCCCGGCGTTTCGCGCAGCGCCATCTCCATTTTGGCCGCAATACGTTTGAGCTCGTCTTGATCGGGCCCATATACCCGGAATTCCACAGGCGCGTTTATCGGCGCTCCGTTTTGGAACAATACCAGCTTAATGCGTGCCCCAGATATCTCGTCAAACTTCTTACGCAGCCGGTCGACCATGGCCCGGGATTTTGACCCTTCCCAATTTTCCATGATAGCCAATACTTCGCCATGCGTCGGGTTTTCGCCGCGTTGGAAAACATTGTAAAAGACAGGCGGATTATATGCGCCGACATTTTCGGCCCGGACTTTGATCGCGGGCTCGGTCTTCAAAATCTCCGAAACTTGCCGAACGATCCGCCCGGTCTCTGCAATGCTGGCGCCTTGTTCCGCCTCCACCGTGACGCGGAAATAAGATGTGTCCGCATTTGGAAACAGGCTGAAACCGAGCAATGGGATCAAGAGAAATGCCGCGCAGGTGACCGCAAGGGCACCCCATACCGACCGTCGCGGTCTATCCAGTGCCCAATGCAACATCGGGTGATAAACTCTGTCGATCTTCAACATCAGCCACTGAAGTAACGGATTGCCGCCTTCATGCTCTTCCCGTTTCAGGATGCGACTGGCCAGGAACGGCACAATAGTCAGCGACACGATCATCGAGGCGGTAATCGTCGACACGATTGTCGCGATAAAGCTCTGGGTGAATTTACCCGCCCCCTCCGGCAAAAAGAACAGCGGAAGGAAGGCAAACACCAAAACACCCGTTGATCCCAAGACCGCCATGGTGATTTCTCTGGTGCCGTCGATGGCCGCTTCATTCCGCCCTTTGCCCATCCGCAAATGTCGCGCAATGTTTTCGACAACGACAATCGAGTCATCGACCAGCAAGCCAAGCGTCAGAATAAAACCCGCGACCACAAGCTGGCTCAGGTTAAATCCATATGCCGAAATCGCCAGCAATCCCGAAGCGACCGACAGCGGAATCGATATCATCACGATCACCGACGCGCGCCAGCCCAAAGGCAGCAACGTGATGAGCACCAAAAACAGCGCAAGGGTGAAGTCGCGGGCAAGTTCCTGAAGACGCTTGCGAATATCGCGGCTTTGATCAAACTGCACGACTGCCTTTATATCGGGCGGAAGCAGCTTCTTTTGAATCTCAAGCTCTTGGATCAACCGGTTACGAAGCTTCGTCGCGTCTGTGCCCTGTTTTTGGTTGGCCGTAATGAAGACCCCGCGTTGGCCATTATGGCTGACCTTTACACGCTGTTCGGCCGATCCCATTTTAATGTCTGCAACATCGCCGACCCGCAACAGGGTTCCATCATTGGTACGGATGGGCAAATTGCGTATGCGATCAAGGTCGCGAAACGCGCCGCCTGCTTCGATGTTAAAACGGCGTGCGCCGCTGGTGACGGCACCGGCTGGAACATCAGCGCCAGCCAAACGGATTGCGTCGACCACTGCGCTTGCGGGAATGCGCAACTCGGCCAAACGTCCCGAGTTGATGGCGACGGTTATTTCCGGTTGAGGTAGCCCATAAATTTCGGACTGCCGGACTTCCTGATAACGCCCCAGTGCCTCACTGATATCCCGCGCATATTTTTCCATACGGTACCAACTGGCCGTCTCGCTCAGCAAAGCGATTTGCAGAATGGATGCATTCGTCGTTCGAATTTTCTCGAACTGCAGCTTTTGCAGATCGGCCGGAAGTTGGCTGCGGATGGCCGTCACTTCGCGAACAGTGTCGTTGAAATATTGGTCAGGGTCGCCCGACCAGTCGAATTCCGCCCGAATGACGGCGTTGCCATCGCTGCTGGTCGAACTTACGCTTTGAACGTCTTCCAGACCCTGAACCAGCTCTTCGATTGGCTTGGTAATCGTCTGCTCAATCTCCGCTGCGTCCGCGCCGGGTTGCGCGGCAACAATCGACACAACAGGCATCGAAAAATGCGGATCAACCGCGCGCGGCACCTGTTGGAATGCGGAGAATCCAAGCGCGCACAGCAGCGTAAAAAGCACTAAGGTTAATTGCCACCGGCGAATGGCGATTTCGGCGATATGCATCTGTTAAGGCTGCGTCGCGATAATGCGCACGGGCGATCCCGTTCGCAGTTTTTCCAACCCCGACGTCACAATCTTGTCCCCCGGCTTTAGGCCACCCGACACAGTCACGAATGTGTCAGACACGCGTTCAATCGCGACATTGCGCGTTTCGACGCGATTGTTTTTTGCGACAATGTATACAAGGCCTTCTCCGGTGCGGACCCCGAACAATGCGGTAGCTGGAATCTGCAGCAGGTTCCCGCTTTCCATGGCAGGAAGCTTAATTTTGGCCGTTCCAATCTGTCCCGAACGCAAGTTTGCGCGCGAGGGCAGCCGGAATTGGACGGTGAACGCGCCCGTTGCTTCATTCGCGCGCCCATCGATTTCCGAAATGGTCGCAGAAACAGGCCCTTCGCCCGCTGACTCGATCATGATGTCCGCCGCCATACCCACGCGCAATTTTGACGCGTCACGATCGACGATGGGGACGCGAAAGACAAAGCCTTCATCGGCTTCACCCAATATGAGCGCTGGTGTACCCGCAGCGATAACTTGTCCTGGCTGAACATTGCGCTGCAAAACGACGCCGTTGGATGGCGCATAAAGCTGCGCCGTGCTGCGCGCAAAGCCAGCCTGCCGAACGCGGGCATCAGCAGCTTTGACAGCAGCATCCGCCGCTTCAAAACGCGCTTTGGTAATCCAGCCATCGGCATATAATGATCGCACGCGTTCAAACTCGGCACGCGCACGGTCTCTTTCGGCGACGGACACGCTTACGTCAGCGCCAACAGTCGTGGCATCCAACGCCGACAATAACGCGCCGCGCTTCACAAAATCACCTTCTTCAAAGCGAACAACGGCGACTTTTCCAGGGGTGGTAAAGCCCAGCGGCGTTTCCCGCCGATACCGCACCGTTCCAACCGCGCTAATTTCGCGTTCAAGATTTCCCTTTTCCACGGTGAACACGCGCACAACCTGGGCTGTTTCAACCGCTGCCTTTTTGCTGTCCGATGCCTCACCACAGCCGGCAAGTGCAATAATCGGCAAAAGCCCAATCAAAAATCGCTTCGATGTCGGCAATTTGCGCTCTCCTGCACTACTACACATCACGCGATAGACGAGAGCGCGCTCGGATGAAATAGCATTTTGATATGCAACTTATTTTCTAGGGTCCTGACCCTAGTTCGACGGACGCAACAGAGGCGGTGGCCGAAACCCGTTTTGCGCATCGACCTGCATCATGCTGGCAATTTCCGCCTGCATAAGCATTTGCCGGTTGCCCCACCGCAAATGGGTTGTGTCCGAAAAAATGCCAAGGCCGGTTTTGCGGCCAAATCGCTCAATGAAACGAAGCGCTGCCGCCGGATCATATCCAGCGTTCTGCATCAACCAAACCGACAGGCGGTCCGCTTCTATTTCTGTTGCGAGTATGTCCTTTTTGGCCCTTCCTGTCACCGCCAACCTATCCCTGTGCCGAAGCAAATTATGCGCCATTTCGTGCGCGACAACCGCCGCCAGTTCCGCATCATCCGCAGCTGCAAAGGCCATCATTCCTTCGGTAACGCGCACGGAAACCCCATCTGCGCCAGCGTCCAGCTTGGTCTTGGTATCCACCCAAAATACTGATGCACACACAGCTGGAGGTTGCAACTTCACGTCTTTGGGCCCAGCGGCAGTATTTATCGACACGACCGCCGATCCGGATTTGGCAAAGGCGTCCTTTAAAAGGGTCTGTATTTTCTCAATCCGCGCCGTTGCGCGCCCCTTCTTCACGACGATTGGGCCAGTCACATCAATGCCGTCAACCGCCGTAATGCCATCGCCCGCCTGAAGCCCTAGCTGCGCAGCCTCGCCACCAGCCACAACCGACGAGATCGCCACCGGTGACCGAAAAATGAAAGCTGTCTTTGCAAGACCGTTGTCGGGATATCGGGCTTCGTCATGCAAAACCCAGCCAATATTTTGTGTTTTCCGGTCGCAGAATGGAGCATTTGCTTGGGCAAGCCGATAGCCGATGGTCGCCAAACGGAGATCTTGCTGGGCAAGCGCTTGGTACGCTGCCACATCCGCAGGTGCAGCGGCATCACTTGGGGTTATCCATGCCGCCATCAACAGAATGCCTATAACCCATTTCACCGGATCGATGCCCGCTGCAGCCGGTCGTTTATCGCCACACCAATCCCTTCATGCGGTATTGGCGCGACCGATATGGATAATGCGGCGCTCGCATCGGCCCTGTGAAGTGCGTCAAATAGATTGGCTGCAGCCTGCGCTAGGTCTCCCGACGCGGACAAATTATCATTGCCCTCAATTTCCCCGAATCCGATGTGCCACTCGCCGGGCTCCGGCTGGACGGCATTTAAGCGCAAAAGCTTTGACGGTGCATAATGGCTCGCCAATTGTCCCGGCGCTTCAATATTGTCGCCCGATGCCGCCAAGGGAGCGGTCCCGAGAACACGCTCAATCTGCGCCGCGGTGACTGGACCCGGTCTCAATATCTGCCAACCGTTGTCACGCACGGCAACAATCGTGGATTCGAGTCCGGCAGAACACGGCCCTCCATCCAAGATCATCGGAACCGCACCGCCAAGCCCCGCAAACACATGTTCGGCACGGGTCGGGCTTATACCGCCACTTTTATTGGCGGACGGCGCCGCAATGTTCAGGCCGGTTTTTTTAAGCAGTGCCTGCATGACGGGATGGGCGGGGCAGCGTAATGCAATGGTCGGCAACCCAGCCGTAACGGCGCCAGCGATGTCGGCATCCGCTCTGAGAGGTAGCACCAGCGTAAGCGGCCCCGGCCAAAATGCCTGCGCCAATTGATGTGCCATCGGGCTGAATTCAGCCAAGTTTTGCGCGGCGAATTGGTCGGCAACATGCACAATCAATGGATTAAAGTCCGGACGCCCCTTTGCCGCATAGATCTTGGCCACAGCATCGGCATTGCTGGCGTCCGCCGCGAGGCCATATACCGTCTCGGTGGGAATCGCGACGATTTGACCGGAACGCAAAAGCTCCATTGCGGCCGTTATTGCAGCGTCATCAGCGGGCAGGACCCAGCCATTCCCCAAGGTATTTGAGCCAAACATCATTCGCGGCTATAGGCCTTCATCGACACGATTTAACAGGATTTTTTATTGATCATGGCCTTTTCTGCACCCGTTACTGAACAAGCATTTGTCCTGAAGCATATCGTAGGTATCGAAGCCTTGTCGCAACATGACCGCTTCGCCGATGCCACACCCGATATGGTGCAAGCGATTGTGGAAGGCATTGGTGCCTTTGCCGAGGGCGAATTTGCCCCACTCAACCGGATCGGCGACACTGTTGGTGCGCGTTTGAAAGATGGCAAAGTCGTCATGCCCGAAGGTTTTGTCGCGGCCTACAAAGCCTATGTGGCCAATGGCTGGGGCTCGATAAACGCACCGTCGGCGTTCGGTGGCCAGGGTCTGCCATTTTCGATGGCGACTGTTGCGCTGGATTCCTTGGGCGCTGCGAACATGGCATTTGCCTTGTGCCCAATCTTGTCGGTTGGCGCGATTGAAGCCATCAACCACCATGGGTCAGAACGGCAAAAGCAGTTGTTCCTGCCAAAACTATCAACTGGCGAATGGTCTGGCACGATGAACCTGACAGAGCCACAGGCAGGTTCCGATGTCGGTGCGCTGAAATCCACCGCCACTCCGCGCGGCGATGGCACCTATCAAATCAAGGGCACCAAAATATATATCAGCTTTGGCGACCATGATATGGCCGAAAACATCGTCCATCTCGTGCTGGCCCGCACGCCCGATGGCCCAGCTGGAACCAAGGGCATTTCGCTATTTCTGGTCCCGAAATATCAGGTTGCCGAAGATGGCAGCTTTACCAAAGCGAATGATATCAAGGTCGTATCAATCGAACATAAGATGGGCATTAATGCATCCCCAACCTGCGTTCTCGCTTTTGGCGAAGATGGTGAATGTATTGGCGAACTGATCGGCCCTGAATTCGGTGGCATGCGGGCGATGTTCACGATGATGAATAACGCGCGGCTAAACGTAGGATTGCAAGGCGTTCAAATTGCCGAAGCGGCAACGCAAAAAGCCATCTGGTTTGCCCGTGAACGGGTTCAATCGGCCAAAGCAAGCGGACCGTCGCGCGAGTCCGTCGCGATTGTCGAACATCCCGATGTCCGCCGCATGCTGCTGCGTATGAAAGCGGGCACGCAAGCGATACGGGCCTTGCTCTATCTGGCATCGGGCTATGTTGACCGTGCCACGCTCGGCGAAGCTGGCGCGCAGGACATGGTTGATCTGCTGACGCCGCTGGCCAAGACCTACGGCACCGACATGGGCAGCGAGATCGCCTCGCTGGGTATTCAGGTGCATGGCGGAATGGGCTTTGTTGAGGAAACGGGCGCAGCCCAGTTTTATCGCGATATCCGGATTGCCGCCATTTATGAAGGAACCAACGGCATTCAGGCCGCCGATCTCGTCGGGCGTAAACTCGCGATGCAAGGCGGCGATGTCATTCGGAACCATCTCGCGGCCATCTCCCAAGACGCCACCGACCAGCCGGGTCTTTCGGCATTGAGTGCAGCCTGCGCTGAAGTGACCGAATATATGTTGAACGCAAGCGTGGATGACCGTCTCGCGGGCAGTTACGCCTATACCAACATGATGTCCGTCGTGACCGCAGGCTGGTTGATGCTGAAGCAATTGCGGGCGGCACAAACCGAAATTGACGCCGGAGATACGAGCCCGTTCCTGAAGGCCAAAATCGTCGCCTGCCGTTATTATTTGGACGTCATGGTTCCCGAAGCCTTTGCTTTCAAAGGCAGCGCAATGGCCGGTGCCGACTTGCTCTACGCATTGGATGCCGAGGATTTGGCGGCTTGAACGACCACACACTCAAACGCATTGCTGAGGCGCTGGAGCGGCTATCACCGCCGCCAGCGCCACCGACGGACCTATCGTCCCATCCGGCCTATCATTGGAACGGCACGGCATTGGCACCGGTGCATGATTTCAAGCCACTGCCGCTTGACCTTATCGTTGGTATCGACCGGCAGAAAGCCGACCTGATCGAAAACAGCAGGCGGCATGCTTCGGGCGCTGCCGCGCATGATGTCCTTTTGTGGGGCGCGCGCGGCATGGGGAAATCCGCGCTGGTCAAATCGGTGGTCGCGGCGTTGCAAGAAGAAGGCTTTTTCATCGCGCTTGTCGAGGCGGCGGCGAACCAAATCACCAGCATGCCTGCATTATTCGACGAGCTCGCTGCATCAGGCCGCCGATATCTATTGTTCGTGGACGACATTTCTTTCGAGCCCAATGACCAAAGCGCGCGTCTGTTGCGGTCGCTGCTGGAAGGCGGCGTTGAAGCCCGCCCGAACAATGTCCGCTTGTGCGTGACATCCAACCGCCGGAACATCGTTGAAAGAGAAAATGGCGCGGATCCGGATACGGGCGGACGCGATGCCGTGGACGATAGCCTGGCGCTGGCGGACCGGTTTGGCCTTAAGCTCGGTTTTCAATATCCCGATCAGGACGCCTATCTGAAAATGGTTGGCAGCTACGCGGCGCACTTCGACCTCGATTGGGACGAGGCCGATGCCTTAAGTTTCGCGCAAAGCCGTGGCGGCCGGTCGGGCCGCATAGCATGGCATTACACAGTGGAACTTGCCGGCCGCGCGGGCCGACGGATTTAGCTTTTCGCCCGAACCCGCCAAACAATATTGCCCACATCGTCGCTGACCAAAAGCGAACCGTCCTTTGCGATCACAACCATCGTGGGCCGCCCCTGCGCTTTGCCGTCTTTGTCCAAGAACCCAGTCAAAATGTTGACTGGCTTTCCGGCAGGCTCGCCTTTTGGAAAGGGCACGAAGATGACATCATAGCCCGATACGGGCTTGCGGTTCCAAGAGCCATGGCGCGCAACAAACGCACCCTCGGTCAGTCCAGCGCCCAATTTACCCTTGTAGCCGAAAGCAAGGCCCAAGGGGGCCGTATGCGCACCCAAGGCGTAATCAGGGCGGCGTTCATATTCCCGCTTTTCTGGTTTCGGTGGTGAAACGCGGTGATCGGTAAAGCCGCCCCAATAATGCTGCGGCCAACCATAATCGGCACCAAATTCCACAAGGGCAAGATAATCGGGCACCATATCCGACCCAAGCATGTCGCGTTCGTTGACAACCGTCCACAGGCGTCCACGGCTATCCCAATCGAGGCCAACAGGGTTACGCAAACCGATGGCATATGGAATTTTCTTGTCCTTCGCGATGTCATATTCGAACACCATCGCGCGGCCATTTTCGGATTCTATCCCATGTTCAGCAATGTTGCTGTTTGACCCGACCGAAATGTAAATCTTCTTTCCATCGGGCGATGCAGTAAGGTTGCGCGTCCAATGGTTGTTCGGCGCCTTGGCATTCAACTTTGTAAGCTCTTTGCCCTTCGCAGTAATCTTGGTGTCGCCTGTCTTGTATGGAAAGGCCATCAATCCATCGGTGTTCGCAACATACAAAGTGTCGCGGATCAGCACCATGCCAAATGGCGAATTGAGGCCAGTGAGGAACGGTGTTTTCAACTCCGCCTTGCCATCTCCATCGGCGTCACGCAGCAATGTGATGCGGTTGGCAGACGGCACACCCGCGCCAGCCTTGTCCATAAGCCATTTCATGACGAACCCTTCAATACCGCCAACGTCTCGCGGCGGCGAATTTGCTTCAGCGACGAGAACATCACCATTGGGCAAGACATACATGTTGCGGGGATGGTCGAGACTTTCTGCAAAGCGCTCGACAACCAGACCCGGCGCAGCAATTGGTGCTTCGCCGGCTTTCCAGCGGTCAACCTCTGCAACCTTAATGGTCGGGAAAATCTGTTCGCGGCCCTCAGTGATATTGGGCTTAGGCCCGGTCACTGCATCCAACGGCAATTGCGCAACGTCAGGGCGCGTAATGTACCATACGCCAGCAAGCGCCAACGCAATGAATATCAACATAATGTTGCGAACATGCTTCCACATTTTTCTGACCCTTATGTGCTTCGTTTACGATCAAACAACCATATCGCCACTGCGATCATGCTGCCGATTGCCATACCGATAACCAATCCGGCGGATGGTTGATCCAATGCCACACCTAGAATAGCGCCGATTAACAAACCGAGAGCGACGAAGATACCGCCAGCAAGGCGGGGCTGATTGTTTGGTGTTTCAGACATAGACGCTCTTTGCCACCAAGTGCCGCAGCCTAGCAAGCCCGATGTTCATGCTTAATGTGCGCTAACCAATTGCTTTGACGGAAACGCGACACGCAATTTGTAATAAGGCTTTGCAGATGGGCCAATCCTCCCAGGCCCGTCTGCGCCCTAAAACAACCATCGAAAGCCGCTGTCTCTATGTATCTGCCGCTCTACGTCGAACCGCGCGATGTTGCTGAAGCCAACAGATTAATGGACACATTCGGCCCAGAAGCCGGCATTCAAGCCGCCGAACGCGCGGTAAAGAGCCGTAATGTTGGCAATCATCTGCATTATTGCCGCTGGCGCCAGATCGAACGCCTCATCATCATGCTGAGCGCGCGTACAACTTTGGGGACCATTCACTGACGGTCAAAGTCAGCTATCGTCCTCAAGCGACAGCAACGATGCGTTGCCACCCGCGCTTGTTGTATCGACAGATGTCGTCCGTTCGGCGCAGAAGCGGTACAAATAATGCGGTCCGCCTGCTTTCGGGCCAGTGCCTGATAAGCCCTCGCCGCCAAATGGCTGACTACCCACCACCGCGCCAATCATCGACCGGTTAATGTACAGATTGCCAACGCGGGCAAGGTTTTCGACCAATGCACTGCTGCCCGCAATCCGGCTGTGCAGCCCCATCGTCAGACCAAATCCCTTGGCATTCACCCGCGCGACTGTTGCCTCAAGCTCGCCAGCCTTCCATGTTGCAACATGCACCAATGGGCCAAACCATTCGCGTTTCAGGTCATCGAGATTGTCCAGACGGATAACCGTTGGCGGCACAAACAGGCCTTGCGCTGGAACATCTATCGCATGAACTATTCTGTCCTTCACCTCGGCACGATAGGCCATCAGCTTGTCATAGGAATCCTGATCAATGACAGGTCCAATGTCGGTAGCGGGATCAGCCGGATCACCAACGTTCAACATGTCCATCGCGCCGCGCAGCATCTCAAGCGTATGTTCTGCGATATCCTCCTGCAGAAGCAACAACCGCAACGCCGAACAACGCTGGCCCGCCGATTGAAAACCAGAGATGATGATGTCACGAACGACTTGTTCGGACAAAGCCGTGGAATCGACAATCATGGCGTTCAAGCCACCCGTTTCCGCAATCAGCGGCACCAATGGCCGCGCATCATCAGCGAGCAAATTGCGCGCGATGGCCTTTGCGGTGGGAACGGACCCAGTAAACACCACGCCAGAAATGCGGACATCGGCGGTCAGAGCAGCGCCAACGTCGCCACCGCCGGTAACAATCTGGAGCACATCTTCGGGAACGCCCGCTTCATGCGCCAGCGCCACTGCGTATTGCCCAATGGCGGGTGTTTGCGGGGCAGGCTTCGCGACCACGCTATTGCCAGTGACCAATGCTGCCGCCACTTGTCCCAAAAATATGGCCAGCGGGAAATTCCATGGCGCAATCGCAACCCAAACACCCCGACCTTCGTGCCGCAGAATATTTCGTTCGCCCGTTGGGCCCGGCAATTCAACAGGTATTAAATCGGTACGTGCGCGCGCGGCATAATACCGGCAAAAATCAATCGCCTCGCGTACTTCGGAGAGCGCGTCGGGGATCGTTTTGCGCGCCTCTTGCACCAAAATAACCATTAAGCGGCTGCGGTGCGTCTCGAGCAGGTCGGCCAGTTGCTCCAGACAGTCCGCGCGTTCGTCCAATGGGGTATTTGACCATGCCGGATAGGCGGCAAGCGCCGTCGTGACCGCACCTTCGGGGGCAATCGTTGTTGGCTTGTCCAATTGAACCGGGCGCGCGATCTCGGCCGCCGTTTCCTGCAGGATCACCACATCATCCAGATCAATGCCAAGGCTATTCGTCCGCTCTGGCTGAAAAAGATCAGCAGGCGCTGCGATCGCCGGATGCCCTGTACCACCAACCGCCATGATTTTCTCTACCGGATCGGCGAGCAGTTCATCCTCGCTGATGGATTGGTCCGCCAGTTGGTGCACGAAACTGCTGTTGGCGCCATTTTCCAGCAGTCTGCGGACCAGATAGGCGAGCAAGTCGCGATGTCCGCCCACCGGCGCGTAGGTGCGGCACTGGTAACCCTCTTCGCGTACAAGACGTTCAAACAGCCCTTCGCCCATGCCATGCAGGCGTTGAAATTCAAAATCGCGATTGTCCCCCGCCCACTGCAAAATCGTCGCGACAGTAAGCGCGTTATGCGTTGCAAATGCGGGGCGAATTTTGGCGGCTTCAAACATATCTTTGGCGCACGCAAGGTAGGATACGTCCGTTGCTGGCTTGCGGGTAAACAACGGGAAATCGGTTAGCCCGCGTTCCTGCGCATGTTTGATTTCGCTATCCCAATAGGCACCTTTAACGAGGCGCACTTGCATGATGCGTGACGTGTCATCGCCCAGTGCATTGGCCCATGCGATGACGGGACGGGCGCGTTTTGAATAGGCTTGCACCGCCATGCCTAAGCCATCCCAGCCGCGCAGTGCACCATCACGTGCGACACGCTCAATGATGTCGAGGCTCATTTCCAGTCGCGCGGCTTCTTCGGCATCAATGGTGAGTTGCACGCCAAGCGCGGCGGCGGAACGCGCCAATTGCGTAATCATATCGGCCAATTCTGGAACGCATGTTGCACTCTGCGCGGTTTCGTACCGCGGGTGCAGCGCCGACAATTTTACAGAAACGCTATGCCCGCGCGCCGCGTTGCGACCGACGGCTGCGATAGCCGCGGCGTAGGATTGGAAATATCGTTCTGCGTCATGTTGTGTACGCGCGGCTTCGCCAAGCATATCGAAACTGGCGGTGAAGCCACGGTTGTCTTTTGATTCCATCCGCTTGATGGCTTCGTCAATATCGCGGCCCATCACGAAAACTTGGCCCATGAGCCGCATCGCCGCGCCAACGGCCTGACGCACAAATGGCTCGCCTGCCTTTGCAATCAGGCGCTTCAATGTGCTTGTGCTGTCGCCCAGAACGGCTTTGCCGAGGACAAGCCCCCAAGTTGCGCTGTTCACGAGCAAGCTTGATGACTGCCCCTTATGGTTGCCCCATTCCGCTTCCGTCAGCTTGTCGGCAATCAGCAGATCAGCCGTCTGGGGATCAGGCACGCGCAAAAACGCCTCCGCAAGCGAAAGGAGTGCGGTGCCCTCCTCCGTTCCGAGACGATATTCCTGCAGAAACTGGTTCACCCACCCATCGGCTTGTACTTGGCGCAAATCAGCCAAAAGGCCCCGCGCGGTGCGCACAACTTCGGCGCGGGCTGTGCCATCGACAGCAGCGGCGACCACCAATGGGGCAAGCACTTCTGGTTCAGACTTGCGATGGAAGGGCCGGATGGCGGTTCGTGCGGATTCGAGTGATGAAGTCATTGCGGCGCTTTGGCCGATAAAGCGCAGGCAGACAAGTTTCAGTTGAAACGAAAAAGCCAGCCCTCAGGTGAAGGCTGGCGGATTACATTCAGGCTCAAGCCTGACATTGGGTTCCGCCCGGATGTGAATAAGGTTCAGGGATCACATCCGGACGAAAGGTTGATATTTTAGCGGTAGCGGCGGCAATTGCTGTCCGACTTGTCGATGGCACGACCGGCCAAGGCACCGACGGCTGCACCAATGATGCTAGCTTCGGTTTTGTTGCCGCGACGTGCGACTTCGTTCCCAAGCAGGCCGCCTGCAACTGCACCAATGATGGTGCCGCCCGTGCCCTTGTCGCATCGCGCATTGCCGCGGTAGGCATTGTTGCGATAATAGCGGTCACCACGACGATATTCGCGACGGTCATATCGGTCATAACGGTCACCGCGGCTGTAATAGCCATCATCACCATTATGGGCAAAAACTGGTGTGGCCGAAAATCCGGTTACGGTCGTTGCTGCAAGTACCAGTGCACCGATGCTCTTTTTCAAATTTCCCACGATCGATACTCCTTGTTTTCAGGTTCGGCCCGCATTGGGCAACTCGGCGATTTGCTGTGCCAATAATGGCCTTATGAAGATGCGTGATTGACCGAATGCTGAACGTACCTGTTATCGATCGTTCATATTCAGCCAGAAAATGATGAACGCGCTTGGGATTTGAACTTGCAAATCATGCCAGGGCAGATCGGCCGTTTATCGTGCCCCTGCCTAACTTAAACGAACCAAAGACCAGCTATAAGGATCGGGACAGCGAGGGTATTGCCTCTGTCCCGGACAAGAAAAAACCGGAGGCAGTGGCTGCCCCCGGTTTTGATTCGCTATAGCTAAAGGCTGCGAAAGCAGCCGTCAGGCTTACGCCGCAGCTTTTTGCTTCTTGGCGATTTCTTTTTTCACCTTGCGCGCGTTTGTCGAGAGCTTCTCGTCCGAAGTCTTCAACAACCAGTTGTCGAGACCGCCGACATGCTCAACCGAACGCAGACCGTGGGTCGAAACGCGGAACTTGTAGCCCTGCTCAAGGGCATCCGACAACAAAGTGACATTCTGCAGGTTAGGCAGGAATGTACGCTTGGTTTTGTTGTTGGCGTGGCTCACATTGTTGCCGACCAGACGGCCTTTACCGGTGAGTTCGCAGATGCGCGCCATGATGTATGTCCTGTATAAAAAAAGTGTATGCGGAATCACTGTCCCGCGAAAGTCGCTGCCCCTAACGCTCCACACCGAAAAGGTCAAGCCGATGTGTGGTCAAAAGCAGTAATCTACGCTAGCAAACTAACATGCCCTTGTCCAAAGCCCGCGAAATGATGAACGAAGCGCTCAAATTGGCGCAGGCAGTCGCCGCGCAAGGCGAAGTGCCCGTGGGCGCGATTGTCGTCAAGGATGGGGTCATTATTGGCCGTGGCGCCAACCGTCCGCTTGAGCATCATGACCCCACTGCCCACGCCGAAATCCTCGCCATCCGCGCCGCTGCGGCGCATCTTGGCAATGACCGCCTCATGGGATGCGACCTGTGGGTCACACTAGAGCCCTGTGCGATGTGTGCAGGCGCGATTGCCCATTCGCGCATAGCCCGCCTCTATTATGGCGCTGAGGACCCCAAGGGCGGCGCTGTGGCGCATGGTCCGCGCTTGTTTGAACAACCCACAGTGCATCATCGCCCCGAAATATATTCTGGCATATCCGCCGACGAATCAGCTGAACTGCTTCAGGCGTTTTTCAAAGACCGGCGCTAACGCAGATTTTTCTCGAAAAATGCGAGCGTGCGGGCCCATGACAAGTCTGCCGCTGCTTTGTCAAAACGGGGCGTGCTGTCATTATGGAAGCCATGCTGCGTACCCGGATAGAAATGCACCTGAAACGCCTTCTGGTTCGCAATGAGCGCCGCCTGATAGGCAAGCCAACCTGCGTTGATCCGCTCGTCCGCCTCGGCATAATGGATCAACAGCGGCGCCTTAATGGCAGGAACTTCGGCCGCAGTTGGCTGGCGACCATAATATGGCACGGACGCAGCCATTTCCGGATAGGCAACAGCCAACGCATTGCAGACGCCGCCACCATAACAAAAACCCACCGCGCCAACCTTGCTTGTGCTGTCGGCATGATCGCGCAGGAATTCAAAGCTGACGAAAAAGTCTTCCAATAATTTGCCCGGGTTCAGCTTTGCCTGCAGCTCACGGCCTTTTTCGTCATTGCCCGGATAACCGCCGACTGACGACAGGCCATCGGGACCAAACGCCATATAACCGGCCTTAGCGAGACGACGCACGACATCTTCGATATACGGGTTCAACCCGCGATTTTCGTGAACCACCAATACCGCCGGCAGCTTGCCCTTGGCCGTGGCTGGTCGCGCAAGCAGCCCGCTGATGCTGCCATGCCCATCGGGGCTTTGTACCGTCACCCGCGACGTGACAATTGCCGGATCGTCGGCCTTAACTTGCTGCGCCAAAGCATAATCCGGCTGCAACTGGTTAAGTATCATGAGGCCGGTGACGCCCGCAGCCGCGAATTTGCCGGCTTCGCGGATGAATTCACGTTTGGTCAGCTTGCCGTGGACATAACCATCGAAAATTTCCAGAATATAGGGATGGAAGTCACTGGCCTTCATGCGTGGTGACGTATCGGCGTCTGCCATCCTCATTCTCCTTAATGGACAAACCTGGCTACGACGTCACGATAGGAACGGCTGACTTTCACCTGTGCGCCCGATTCAAGCACAAGGAAGCATTCGCCATTCGTATGCGGCTTCACCTGCCGCACCTGATCCAAATTGACGATTGTCGAACGATGGACGCGCTGGAACGTCCGTGGATCGAGGCGTTTTTCCAGATCTTTCATGGTCTCGCGCAGGATGAGCGAGTTGTCGGCGGTGTAGATGCACATATAATCGCCAGCCGCATCGATCCGTTCGATGCTTTCGACATCGACGCGGAAAATCTGGCCGCGATCTTTGATATTGATAAGCTTTTCAAACCGGGTCGACCCTAGGTCATCGTCCATCGAACTCAGATTATCAGCAGCATCCGGCGCGACCTCATTGATGACATTGCGAAGCCTGTCCAGCTCATCCGATGTGCGCTTGTCGGCAAGCCTGCTGCGTACACGGTCCATAGTGTCTGCCAAACGCTCCGGTTCGACCGGCTTCATCAGATAATCGATCGCCTGCGCTTCGAACGCCTTAATCGCATGTTCCGAATAGGCCGTCACAAAGACAAACAGCGGCGGATCAATATCCATCACGCCCTGAACAACCGAAAAGCCATCAAATCCAGGCATCTGAATGTCGAGAAACACCAGATCGGGTTTCAGCGTTTTAATCTTGCGAATGGCTTCCCGGCCATTGTGGCAGGTGGCGACGATTTCGATGTCGTCGAACGGCTGCAGCCTTAATGCAAGGCCTTGGATCGCCAGCTTTTCATCGTCGACCAATATTGTACGAATGCTCATGCGGATATTGTTCCTTGCTGCTTAACCCCCGTTTGATTGTCCTCCCCTACAATAATCCGGCTTTGATATGGTAGTTCCAACAAAACCTCAAATCCTCCGCCCGCTTTTACATAATGTTCAAAGCGTTGATCGTCGCCATAAGCTTGTGAAAGTCGCTCGCGGGTGTTCGCCATCCCAACACCGGTGGAGAGGCTGTGATCTTGCTGACCCGGCTGCAAGCCCGGCCCCGTGTCCGATACGGTAATCCGCACTCTTTGGCCGACGAGTTGAGCGGTCACGGAAATGTCGGCGCCCTCTTCTTTCGGCGTCACCGCATATTTAATGGCATTTTCCACCAATGGCTGCAGCAGAAGTGACGGCACCAGAGCGTCCTCGACAGCAGGCTCAATCGTGAAATATGGCCGCAGCCGTTCTTCAAAACGCATTTTTTCGATATCGAGATAGAGCTTCAACGTCTCGATCTCTTGCGTCAGCGGCACCTTGGCCGCAGCCTCGTTGATGAGGGTGAAGCGCAAAAATGACGATAGCCGCGACAACATGGCATTTGCCTGCTCGGTCTGCTTCAGCAGCACGAGCGTCGATATGCTGTTCAATGTGTTGAACAGGAAATGTGGGTTCAACTGATATCGCAACATGGTCAGCTGCGCGCTGGTGGCCTGCGCCTCAAGCCGCATCATCTGATCCGCTTGTTCTTCAGCGCGCACGAAATAATTGATCGCGTAATATAGCGCAGACCAGGCCGCCAACAGCACCGAGTTGATATAGATCGCGGCGAGCCATAATTGCGCAAAGGGCGTTTCATCCACCCCGTCCCGAATGGTTTGCAGCACCCACACGTCAATATACGCGTAGCCAATGGTGGCCAAGGACACCGCGACGAACGTCAGGCTCCACGTAACAAATGGCCGCTGATCAATCAGGAATCGGTAAATAACCGATAGCAGAAGCGTGATCGAATAACCCGTGACCGCTGATATCAGGATGGGCACAAGGAAGCTGACCGGCTGCCCCTGGGCAATACCCGACGCAGCGCGCAAAATGACTGCGCCTGCCCATCCGGCTGAATGGAGATTCCAAAACGCACGATTTTTATCGGCAAAGAAGGGTTTGTCTGTAAGCTCAAGTACCGCCATAAAATCGGTCTAGCCGCATTTTGCGCGCGCATGAAGCACTTGTTTCGTCACAAGGACATGATAGGGTTTTGGGGAGAGGATATCGACCATGGACAACCACGAAGACCGCGCAACTTTCCACGACATGTCGCAGAGCACGCAAGAAGATTGGCAGATCATCATGCGGCACAATATCCCGTTTTCGCAAAATGGCGGACAACGGATATTGGACCATCTTCGGCTGCTCGATGGCGATTTTGGCGGTTTCGCGGTGGACCGGCTGACCCATTCCTTGCAAACCGCGACGCGCGCCTATCGTGATGGACGCGACGAAGATTATGTCGTCATGGCGCTGCTGCACGACATTGGCGATACACTTGGCGCGGCAAACCACCCAGACATTGCTGCTGCCATATTAAAGCCATTCGTTTCGGAAAAACTGCACTGGATTGTCCAAAACCACGGCATTTTCCAAGGTCACAACTTCTTCCACCATCTTGGGCTTGATCGGGACATGCGCGAAAAGTTCCGCGGTCATGAATGGTTTGCTGACACCGAAGAATTCATCGACAAATATGACTGCCCATCCTTCGATCCCGAATATGACACGCTGCCATTGGAGTTTTTCGAACCCATGGTGACGAAGCTGTTCCGCCATCCGCTGAATAGCATTTATAAGCGTGAAGCAGAGGCAGTCGCTTAATCACTCCATTTCGGCGGGCGCCCTTACAACCGGGGCCATTCGTGCATATAGATAAGGATCACCGGACGTTCGCGTGAACGATCCGGCGCTTTGCACGTTGTCCCCTCCGCCCCCGAAAGGAAAACATAATGGCAAAGAGCCAAAAGAAATCGAACCGCGAAGTCCGCAAACCAAAGGCCGAGGGCCCCAAGAAGCAAAACGCTTCGAACCCCTCAACCAAAGGTAACCCCGCCGGGTTGGCGCCATCCAAGAGCTAGGGGCTTAACGCCCCAATAGCACCCGTGCCTGACCGGCAACCTGTGCCAGCATCGCGGGCGTGGGTATGCCTGCCATGCGTGCCCGGTCGACCATCGCCTTGAATGCACGCACGCGGACGGTGTTGGCTTGCAGCCAATCCTGTGCATCCTCAAGCGGCTTCTTGGCGGCGCGGCGGCGTAGGAAATCCAAACGCATCGTTTGGAAATCGCGTGCTAGCCCTGCAACCAACAATCGTTCCCACGGGTCATGCGGATCAATCTGCATCGCCGCCCCTTGCGCCCAGCTTAAGCCAAGCGCATCGCCTAAAGCGGTGAACGCACGCGTCAGCGCAGTCACATCACCCTTTTGCGTCGACGACAACGCCGCGAGGCCAATAGCGCCGTCCAACTGCGCCATTTCAACAAGCCGATCGGCAATTTTGCGTGGCGCGCCATTTTCCGTAAGCCGTGCGCCAAAACGTTCCGTCTGAAGCCGGACATCATTGGGCAACAACCCGTCCAGCGCGGCGGACAATTTTTGCACGACGGGCGCATATACGGCGGTGGCAGCACCGACATCGCGGCCTTCATGCGCGTTGCGAATGATGTCCGCCATCTGCGCACGAATTTCAACGGCAGCTTGGTTGAATAGCATCAGCCGCGTTGCCTCCGGCATGGGTGTCGTATCGATGGCCTGCCACAGCGATGGCAGATCATAGATGCGTTCGGCAATGGCGAACGCCGCCGCAACATCACCAAGGCCGCAGCCCTCTTCCTCCGCAAGTTCAAACGGGTGCAGCATGCCCAACCGGTTGATCATGCGGTTGGCCAATTTGGTCGCGATGATTTCCTTGCGCAAACGGTGCGACAGAATCGCGCTTTTGTGCGCCTTGACCATCGCCTCTGGAAACGCAGCCAGCAGTTCGCTGTCCATTGAGGCATCTTGTGCCAAAGGCGCGTCCTCAACGCCGTCCTGCGCGGCCAGCTTTGCCGTCGACAGCAGCACGGCCAATTCAGGCCGGGTCAGACCGCGCCCTTCACTTACGCGGCGGAACAGTTCCTCGTTCGGCGCGAGCCCCTCAACCGAACGGTCAAGCCTGCCAGATCCTTCGAAGATTTCAATAAGCCGGACATAGGCCGGCAAATCCCCTGCCCCGCCGGTTTCCGCGATGGAAAGCGCGAGCGTTTGCAGGCGGTTATCCTCAAGCACCAAATGCGCAACGGCATCGGTCATATCAGCGAGCAGCACGTTGCGCGCAGGCTCTTTCAACTTGCCGGCACGCATTTGCGCATTGAGCGCAATTTTTATGTTCACCTCATTATCCGAACAATCCACGCCGGCGCTGTTATCGATGAAGTCGGTATTAATCCGGCCACCGCGCAATGCATACCCAATACGTCCAGCCTGCGTGACGCCAAGGTTGGCGCCTTCGCCGATGACCATTGCTCGAACGTCCGCACCATTGACGCGGATCGCATCATTGCCCGGATCACCGACATCCAAATGGCTTTCGCTTCGGTCCTTAATATAGGTGCCGATCCCGCCAAACCACATCAGCTGCACCGGTGCCTTCAATATCGCGGTCATCAATGCGGATGGTTCAATCTCCTTCGCATCAATGCTCAATAATGCTCTGATTTCAGGCGAAATTTTGATCAATTTTTCGGTGCGCGCAAATACGCCGCCACCCTTTGAAATCAGCTTTCTGTCATAATCGAGCCAGCTTGAGCGCGGCAGATTGAACAAACGCTGACGTTCTTTCCAGCTGACCGCTGGGTCGGGATCGGGATCAAAAAAGATGTGGCGGTGGTCGAATGCGGCGACAACTTTCAGTGTTTTCGAAAGCAGCATGCCGTTGCCAAAAACGTCGCCGGACATGTCGCCAACGCCCGCAACCGTGACCGGTTCCTTTTGCACGTCGATACCCATTTCTGCAAAATGGCGCTGGACCGAAAGCCAGCCACCCTTGGCGGTGATGCCCATCGCCTTATGGTCATATCCAACCGATCCGCCGCTGGCGAAAGCATCACCCAGCCAGAAATTGCGTTCCAGCGCGATGGCATTTGCGGTGTCAGAAAATGTTGCTGTACCCTTGTCTGCGGCAACAACGAAATAAGGATCATCCCCGTCATGAATGACGACATTGTCTGGATGCACGATACGGTCGTTGACGATGTT
Source organism: Sphingomonadales bacterium UBA7471 (assembly GCA_002479765.1). Taxonomy (GTDB): domain Bacteria; phylum Pseudomonadota; class Alphaproteobacteria; order Sphingomonadales; family Sphingomonadaceae; genus Sphingorhabdus_B. The sequence continues at coordinate 42,387 of DLOZ01000018.1, forward strand.
GTCGGTAATCGACAGCAAGGTGCGGATGAATATCTTATAGGCCTCCGTCCCTTCGGCGAACCAGGCATCACGGTCGACGCGCATATCGGGCAGCCGCTTGGGGTAAAAGCCGCCCTTGGCACCTGTCGGCACGATGACGGCGTTTTTAACGCGCTGCGCCTTCATCAGGCCGAGAACTTCCGTGCGGAAATCGTCACGCCGGTCTGACCAGCGCAGACCGCCACGCGCCACGGGGCCAGCGCGCAAGTGGATGCCTTCAACGCGCGGCGAATAGACGAACACTTCACGCCAAGGCAGCGGCGCAGGCAGGCCCGGGACTTTCGCGCAATCAAGCTTAAACGCCAGCGCTTCTGCGGCAGCAGCCGAAAAGGCGTTGGTGCGGACCGTCGCCAAAACGATGCCCAAGAATCGGCGCAATATGCGGTCTTCGTCGATGGCCGATACTGCGGCCAAGTCTGTGTTGATCGACTTCACATATTTGGTGATCTCTTTTTCGCGGTCACCGGAATGGGCCGGGTTATGCCGGGCGTCGAACAGGGCAATGATCGAACGCGTCACATTGGCGTTTTTGGCCAGTGCTGACACAACAGTCGGCATGCCGTAGGTCACGCCCGTTTGACGCAAATAGCGATACCATGCCCGCAGCCAGATGACTGATTGCGGATCAAGACCACCGACCGTCACCAGCTGGTTAAAGACATCATTTTCAAAACTGCCATCCAAAACCTGGCTCAACGCGCCTTCGATGACGTGCGGAGATTTCATGACGGTTGCAACGTCACCGCCGCGCAGCGACAGTCGGAAATCGTGGATATAATTGCCGTCGCCCAATGCGGTTGGTGATTCTTCCAACACGTCGAAACCGAAATTCTCGAGCGCCGGAACAACATCGCTGAGCGGAAGCGCGCCGCCGCCGCTGTAGATTTTGAGGCGAAGCTTATCGCCGTCCACGAACAATCGGGTGACTTTACTGTGGTCGCGCTCCATGGTCAGCAGGCCAACCATATCACGCGCGGCTTCTTCGGTCGAATACGTGCTGCGATAATTGGCGGGGAAACTGGCGCCGTAACGCACGAGCATGGCGGCCGCGCGCTTTTCGTCGGTCAGCGCCGCGAGAGCAGCTTCGACCGCAGGCTCCCATCCACGCACCATGAGCTCGACTTTGTCATCCAGCGCGGCCTCGTCGACCTTTTGATCGCGATCTGGCAGATCGAGCGTGTACCGCAGCAAGGCAACGCCGCCATCCTCCAGACCAATCGTCCAGCCGAGCAAGCTCCCGCCCGTGGCATCTATGAGCATATTCTGGATCTGCTTGCGGATGCCTGTCGAAACGTCATCGCGCGGCAACCAGACGAAAATGTAGAGATGGCGGCCAAGCGGCGAGCGCAGCGCAATCAGCTTCGGCCGTGGGCGATCCGTCAGCGACATCGCGGTCAATGTGACCCGCTCCAGATCATCCAATTTTAGCGCAACCAAAAGATCGTGCGGCAGCGCCGTCAGTGCATGCGCCATCGCCTTGCCCGCATGCCCCGAAGGGTCAAAGCCGAACCGGTCCATAAGCGCCGCCAGATGCGTTCTCAGCACGGGTATTGCCTCTGGGGTAGTTGCGAGTGCTGCGCTCGTCCAAAGCCCTGCGGTGACCGCTACGCCCGTAATGCGGTCGCCGGTTGTAACTGGAATGACGATCAGATCCAGTTGGACGTTACGGTGCACCGTTGAGACCCGGTTGGATTTGAGCACCAGCGGTGCGACGCCGCCGTCTTCAAACCATTTGATCGCAAGGCCAACGCTGTCTTCTGCAAGAACCGGTGCATCGGTCACGCGCGATAAACCAAGGCGGTCGGACCGCGTGCCATCGCGGCTGATCTGTTCGTGCGCCAGAACCGTCATGTTATCTTTGGAGAACCAACGAAGGAGCGCAGCGCCCTCGCTTTCAGGCAGACTGTCCGCATCGGCCGACAACGCCGCGAGCATATCGCGCCAGTCGGTAACCGCACCACGCACATCAGCCAGAACGGCGATTAGGCGCGCTTCAAGCTGCCGGCGTTCCCGCGCATCGACCCGCTCTGTCTCAAGATAGATGAACGATTCGCGGGCCTGACCATCCACGCGCTTCCGGCTGATGTCGGTGAGCGTTAGGGCATCATCGCGGACGACACTCAACACGGGGTGAATGATGCGTTTGACGGATATGCCATTTGCGGCAACGGCGGCGGACACCGAGTCCACCAAAAACGGCATGTCGTCGTTATTGAGCGCAATCCGCATCATCAAACGGCCCTGCGCATCGGTGAAACTATCGAGCGCGATGGCGGCAGTGCCAGCTTTGCGATGAAGGCCGGTCTGAATGGTAAAGCGAGCGGCCTCTTCCGTTGCATTGGCGTCAAAGCCTTCATTTTCGCCGGGCAGTGCTGTTTCGGTAAATGCCAAAATCATTGCCTTCAGCAGGCTTTTGTCGAGTTTTCCGGTAGTTTTAGCAATTTTGGCGGCCGCCATGAAATCATCTCCTGAGCCCGCAAGCATTTGGTTAAGTGCCATGTCCAACGACAAAATAGGTTGTAATTTTATTACAAAGCTTATGACGCCCTTCGAGCGCTTAAACAAGTCACGTTTGTAACTTGTTGCGACAGACATTACTCCTGTGTAGCGTCGGCAAAAGTTAAAAATATGGGAGGTTTTGCGTGGACAAGCGACTAACATTGTGGATTTTGGTGGGGATGATCCTCGGCGTAGCCGTGGGTTACACGGTCCATGTCAGTTTCGCGCAGGACAGCACGCAGTTCGAATATCTCTCCAAGACGTTCAAACTGCTTTCAGATATTTTCCTCAATCTCATCAAGCTTTTGGTTGCGCCGCTGATCCTGTCGACCATCGTCGTCGGCATTGCCCATATGGGTGATAGCAGTGCGCTGGGCAGAATCGGTTTCCGGGCAATCACATGGTTTATCATCGCCAGCTTCATCTCGATTGGCCTTGGACTGTTGATGGTCAACCTGCTCCAGCCAGGCATTGGCGCGCCGGTCGATAGCATCACCAATGCCGCAGCCACGATTGGGGAGGTCAAAAAGCTCGACTTCTGGGAATTCATCCTCTCGATTTTCCCAAAAAATGCGTTCGAAGCGATGGCAACGAACAATATTTTGCAGATTTTGGTGTTCGCATTGTTCGCTGGCATCGCATTGTCCGCTCTCGGCGAAAAAGGTGCGCCGCTCGTTCGGGGTGCCGAAGCCCTTTCCGAAATGATGCTGCAAATCACACATTATGTAATGCGTTATGCGCCGGTTGCGGTGTTTGGCGCACTAGCTGCCGTGGTGTCCAAAAGCGGCCTGGCGATTTTGCTGACCTATCTTGAGCTCGTGGGTGAATTTTATCTGTCGCTCGCATTGTTGTGGACGATCCTGTTGTCACTTGGCGCGATTTTCTTGGGCCGACGCATTTGGACGCTTATTCGATACATCCGCGAACCGATGCTCATCGCTTTTTCGACCGCGTCTAGCGAAGCGGCATTGCCGAAATTGTTTGAACAGCTTGATCGTTTCGGCGTCCCTCGCCGGATCTCGGGCTTCATGCTGCCATTGGGCTACAGCTTCAACCTTGATGGTTCGATGATGTACATGAGCTTCGCCACCATCTTCATCGCGCAAGCTTATGGCATTGATTTGCCCATCGGAACGCAGATCCTGATCCTGCTGACGCTCATGATCTCGTCAAAGGGCGTAGCCGCCGTGCCCCGCGCATCGTTGGTGGTCATTACCGGCACGCTGGCGATGTTTGACTTGCCTGTTGAGGGTGTCGCGCTGATCCTCGCTATTGACCAGTTCCTCGATATGGGGCGGACCGCAACCAACGTCGTCGGTAACGCCGTGGCAACGTCCGTCATCACCAAATGGGAAGGCATGCTTGAGGTCGAAGAGCCCGAGTTTGTCGAGCCATTGCATGCGCCTGCGCACACGGCAGCGCATGGCAAAGCGGGGCTGGACCTTGCCAGCGACATGGTGACTGACGCGCGAAAAACGAAGCTTTAAGCGGGGTGCTTGTGCCCCAGCAAGGTGCCTTTGGCGCCTTTGCTGTCGAGCGTGAAGTCCATATTATGATGCTCTTTGCGCCACCGGCGGGCGACCACACGCTCGCCGGGACGCGCAGCATCATCGAGCAGCACGCGGCCACCGGGACGCAAATTCGAAAATAGGCTTGCCGCCGCACCGCGCACATGCGGATGAATGGCCCATGGCGGCCCGTCGACGATCAGCAGGTCGATTTCAGCTGGCGCATCGCTGAGTTGATACCAATGGCCCGGCCAGCCAGCCGGTGGCGGCCCTAATGGCGCATGGCGGATGTCGACATCCATATTGTTGTCACGGATCCAATCCTGCGTCGTCGACGCAAAATCCCCGTGCTGGTCAAAGCTGACGATTTTTCCGCCGCCAAATAGCTGTAGTGCCCGCGCCGCGACAAAAGTCGACGCCCCGCAACCCAGCTCAACCACCTGTTGCGGGCGCATTTCTTCGATTGCAGAAACGATGTGCCACAAAAAATGCGTATCTGCTTTCCAGCTACCCAAATTGGGCAACGCGTCCTGCGGCAAATCGAGATACGCGAGCAGTTTCGCCTTATCCTTTTTACGGCCACCATCGAGGCTGCGCAGCAACCATGGCCATTGGATGGCCCCATAAGCCATTACCATGACCCTGTCGCTCAACGACAATGTGAGATCAATATCGTCGAGGGCCAAGAAAGCCGTGGTTTCACGCGTGGTCATATTGTCCTCCAATGACGTGGTGCAGCCAACAGTCAACCACGGATTTTTCAGACCACCCGATTTCCCGCACCCTTTGCGATGTCGGGACAATCGATTGTCGAAATCATTATTCCGCGGATGCTTTACAATCCCGAAAATAGTTGAATAACTGCGCATCGGAGAAGGAGAAACGGAATGAATGATCGAACAGCTGTGCGCAGCGCTGGGTTGGCGATCACCAACCCCAAGATAATGCTGTTCGCGCTTCTGATCGTGTACATTCTGAACTTTCTAGATCGGCAGATTGTCAATATTCTAGCCGAACCTATCAAAGGCGAGCTTGGGCTGAGTGATACACAACTCGGTTTGCTGGCTGGCCCTGCTTTCGCGGTTTTCTATGCCGTGCTAGGCATACCAATCGCCCGCTATGCGGATAATGCAAAGACCAACCGGGTTTGGCTCATATCTATTTGCCTCGCAATTTGGTCCGCTATGACCGCGATATGCGGGGTTGCCCAAAACTTCGTTCAACTCGCGCTTGCACGGATTGGCGTTGGGGTCGGCGAAGCGGGATGCACGCCTGCTGCCCACTCGCTGATCGCAGATAGCGTGCCACCCGAAAAACGGTCGTCGGCCATCGCCTTTTTCGGCCTTGGTATCCCAATTGGTGGACTGCTTGGCCTCATCATTGGCGGGGTCGTCAACGACCAATATGGCTGGCGCATGGCGCTCATGCTGGTTGGTGTGCCAGGGATATTGCTGGCGTTTCTGCTGCCATTGCTCATCCGCGATCCACGGCGCTGCGCAGATAGCGCGCATTTCAACACCACAGACGCGCCCGTGAAGGCAAAGCTGTCGATTAAAGATGCCGTGCGTGAAGTCTTTACGTCCAAGGCCTATCTATATGTCTTTATCGCTGCATCGTTCACCGCCTTCCTCAGCTACGGTAAGGGTCTGTGGACGATCAGCTTCTTCATCCGGTCCCACGGCCTATCAACGACCGAGGCGGGGCTCGCTATGGCGGTCGCACTTGGCATTTCCGGCATCATCGGCACATGGCTTGGCGGGAAAATGGCCGATGTTTTTGGCAAGCGTGACAAGCGGCATATCCTTACACTCCCCGCCATCGGCATGGCGATTGCCGCACCGATTTTATTTGCCGGTTATTGGGCCGAAGATTGGCGGATTGCCGTCGCCCTGCTCATTCTGCCGACCATATTGAACTCGGCTTATTACGGCCCTGCTTATGGATGCGTCCAAGGCCTTGTCCGGCCAGAGGCGCGCGCCATTGCGGCATCGCTTGTCGTGTTTGGACAAAATCTCATCGGGCTTGGCATGGGCCCATTGTTGTTCGGTATGCTATCCGATTGGCTGCAACCCATGGCCGGCGATGAAAGCGTCCGCTGGGTGCTGTATGGTGCAGCCTGGCTTGGGCTGATCCCCGCCTTCTTCTTCTGGCGCGCTAGCCTGCGGCTGAACGCAGAGCTGAAAAGCGGTTAATCCGCAAACGGATCGCGCACCAAAATCGTGTCTTCGCGCTGCGGAGATGTCGATACCAAAGCAACGGGCGTTTCGATCAGTTCCTGAACGCGGGTGATATATTTAATCGCCTGTGCAGGAAGGTCGGCCCAGCTGCGCGCGCCGGCGGTCGTTTCCTGCCAACCGGGCATTTCATCGTAAATCGGCTCGACTGCGGCCTGCTCTGCGGCGTGCGCGGGCAGATAATCATATACCTTGCCATTCAGGCGGTAGCCCGTGCAGATTTTGATCGTGTCGAAACCGTCCAAGACATCCAATTTCGTCAGCGCAATTCCCGTGACTCCGGACACCGCACAGCTTTGACGCACGATTACCGCATCGAACCAACCGCAACGGCGTTTTCTGCCGGTCACGGTTCCAAATTCATGCCCACGTTCGCCCAGCCGCTGGCCCGTTTCATCTTCCAACTCGGTGGGGAAAGGCCCCGAACCAACGCGCGTGGTATATGCCTTCACAATACCCAGGACGAAACCGGCGGCACTTGGTCCAAGACCGGAACCAGCCGCGGCAGTGCCCGAAACCGTGTTTGAGGATGTCACAAATGGATAGGTGCCATGGTCGACATCCAGCAAAACGCCCTGCGCGCCTTCGAAAAGGATCCGCGCACCTGCCTTGCGCACTTGGTTCAACCGTTTCCACACTGGCTGCGCATATTCGAGAACGAACGGCGCAATTTCCTTAAGGTCAGCAATCAAACGGGCGCGGTCTACGGGCGGTTCGCCAAAACCGGCACGCAGCGCATCATGGTGCGCGCACAAACGGTCCAATTGCGCATCAAGCGCATCCAAATGCGCAAGGTCGCAAACGCGAATGGCGCGGCGGCCAACCTTGTCTTCATAAGCAGGGCCAATACCGCGGCCCGTCGTGCCGATCTTGCCCGAACCGGCGGCGGCTTCACGCAAGCCATCCAAATCACGATGGATGGGCAAAATCAGCGCGCAATTGTCGGCAAGCGCGAAGTTTTCTGTTGTAATCGAAACGCCCTGCCCACGCAGCTTCGTCATTTCGTCGCGCAACGCCCATGGGTCCAGAACAACGCCATTGCCGATAATCGACAGCGTGCCCGTCACAATACCCGACGGCAGCAGCGACAATTTATATATATTTTCGCCAACTACCAAAGTGTGGCCCGCATTATGCCCGCCCTGAAACCGGACCACTGCATCGGCGCGTTCCGCCAACCAGTCGACAATCTTACCTTTACCCTCGTCGCCCCACTGAGCGCCAATTACGGTTACATTTGCCATCAGATATTCCCTGTCAAAGCCAGATAGCTCTGGGGCCTTTTTCTGCGCAGGAGCTTTTTCCTGCGAAGGGATTCGCCATGTGCTCCGTTATGATTATGATGGCGCTGCGTCCACCCTAAAGCAACGTGATGGACGATTTCAGACGATAACCGCCTGCCCGTTGATCCATATATGGGTGCAGCGCAGCACGGCGGCGCTGTCATTCTCGTCCAACGCGGCAACAGTAACCCAGCCTTCACTGCGCAATTTCGCGCCGGTGGCTGCATCAGTACCGAGCGGCAGGAAAAGGCGCTGCACATTGCTTTCTTCGGCCAAGTCAATCAACGGATCTGGATACAACGAAAATCCAGTTGCGGCTTCAGACGGGCCATCCGCGCGGTCGATATAATAAGTGCCACCACGACCGAGCGCGGCGCTATAGCCTTTGGCGAAGATCGTGAAGCCAAACCAGCTTTGATACTCAAAACCATGCCGTTCGGTTGGATCAAGCGTCACATTGGCGCGCCCCGCGACCGTCGCGGCGATGCTTTCAAGTGCTTGAATTCGCGAGGCAAGTGCACCGCCAGCATCAATCGCACGCAATTTTTCAACCGCCGCATCAAATGGCCCCGTAGCCGCGAGCAATGGCAGATAGGCATCAGCGCCCAACATGCTCAAGCCGCCAGCATCTTTCATATCGAGTTCGGAACGGACAGCATCGATTTTATCGGGGGCCAAAGGCAGCGCCTTTTCGGCAAGCCGTTCGACCAAGTCAGGAAGCGTAAAATCGATTGTAATGTCTTTAACACCCGCTGCCTCCAGCGCATCGATGGCGACGCAGACAATTTCGCACGCCGCAGCAACGCTGTCATTGCCGATCAATTCCGCGCCCAGCTGCGTCAATTCACGCTCGGGGCGCAGTTGCTTTGCCTTCAGGCGCAGCACCTGACCATGATAGCACAAGCGCAACGGCCGGGGTGATTCCTGCATCCGCGTTGTCGCAATACGCCCAACCTGAACGGTTATATCGCCACGTAATGCCAGCGTGTGTCCGGAAACAGGGTCGGTAAAACGCAAATGCTGATTACGCGCAGCGCCGCCACTGCGTTCGGCAAGTGCGCTTTCAAATTCGGCGATGGCTGGCGCTACTCTGGCATAGCCATAGCGTGTCAACACATCGATCATGGCACGCGACACCCGCGCCGCAACCTCCGCTTGGGGAGGAAGTCGGTCGCGGAAGCCTTCAGGCAGCAAGTCGGGTGGAATCTTCATGCGCGTTCTTTACGCGAAAAGTTCTCTCGGGGAAGCCCCGCTTAGAACTTAAGCGCCTTTACTGTCTTTACGCCGGGAAGCGAAGCCAACTGCTTAAGAACGGCCTCTGGGATCGCTGCATCCATCGACAACAGCAAAACCGCTTCGCCACCTGCGCTGCGGCGACCCAAATGGAACGTGCCGATATTCAAGTCAGCCGCGCCCAATGCCGTACCGACACGGCCAATGAAACCCGGTGCATCTTCGTTGACGATATACAGCATGCTGCCTTCGAGCTCAGCTTCAAGACTGATACCGAAAATCTCGACAAGCCGCGCTTCGCTGTTGGCGAACAAGGTGCCTGCAACCGACCGTGGGCCTTTGGCCGTGTTCACCGTGACACGCACCAATGTGTGATAGGCACCTGCCTTGTCATGGCGGACTTCACGGATATCAAATCCGCGCTCTTTTGCCAAAAACGGTGCGTTGACCATGTTTACCGCGTCCGAGAACCGCCGCATGAAACCGGAAAGGACAGCTGCGGTAATGGGCTTGATGTTCAATTCGGCAGCAGCGCCCTCAACCTCAATCGCGATATTATCCAGATTGTCATGCGCAAGTTGGCCAACCAGCGAACCCAGCTTTTGCGCCAAGGTCATATATGGCTTTAACTTGGGCGCTTCTTCGGCTGACAGGCTTGGCATGTTGAGCGCATTGGTCACTCCACCATTGACGAGATAATCCGCCATCTGTTCAGCAACTTGCAGTGCAACATTGACCTGCGCTTCGTTGGTCGATGCACCCAAATGCGGCGTACAAATGAAATTCGGTGTCCCAAACAACGGTGATTCCTTGGCCGGCTCGGTGGCGAACACGTCTAATGCAGCGCCGCCGACTTGGCCGCTGTCCAACGCTTCTTTCAACGCGGCTTCATCCACCAAGCCGCCACGCGCGCAGTTGATAATGCGCACACCCTTTTTGGTTTTCGCCAGATTTTCTTTGGACAGGATATTGCGCGTCTGATCGGTCAGCGGCGTGTGCAAGGTGATGAAATCAGCCTTGGCCAGCAGCGTGTCCAAGTCCGCCTTTTCCACGCCCATTTCAATGGCGCGTTCCGCCGTCAGGAACGGGTCAAAAGCAACGACCTTCATACGCAGGCCAAGCGCGCGGCTTGCAACGATGGAACCGATATTCCCCGCGCCGATAAGGCCAAGCGTCTTGCCGGTAACTTCAATGCCCATGAAGCCGTTTTTCGGCCAGAGGCCAGCCTGTGTCTGCGCGTTTGCTTCTGGCAATTGGCGGGCCAGTGCGAACATCAATGCGATCGCATGTTCGGCGGTGGTGATCGAGTTGCCGAACGGCGTGTTCATGACAACAACGCCCTTTGCAGAGGCGCTCGGGATATCCACATTGTCGACTCCAATACCCGCACGGCCAATCACCTTCAAATTGGTGGCGGCGTCGAGGATGACCTTCGTGACCTTGGTTGAGCTGCGAATGGCAAGGCCATCATAATCGCCGATGATGGCGGCGAGCTCTTCAGGGCTTTTGTCGGTAATCACATCAACGTCACAGCCGCGTTCAGCGAGAATCTTCGCGGCGTTGGGATCCATTTTGTCGGAGATAAGTACGCGTGGCTTGGTCATTTTGAAATTCCTATATGTCTTTTGTCGTCATCCCCGACTTGGCCGGGGATCCATGTTCTGGACTGTCGGCTTGCGCGGACATGTGCGGTCACGGATTTCCCTATTCGCGGGAATCGCACGGGTGGGATTTTAAGCTTTGGCTTTCTGATAAGCCCAATCGAGCCAAGGGCCGAGCGCTTCCACATCTGCGGTGTCGACAGTGGCGCCGCACCAAATACGCAGGCCCGCAGGGGCATCGCGATACCCGGCGATGTCATAAGCCGCATCTTCCGCCTCAAGCAGTGACGCCATTTTCTTGATCATCGCTTCGTCAGCACCCTCAACGGTCAGGCACACCGACGTCGTTGACCGAATAGCAGGGTCAGCGGCAAGAAAACCGAGATAGTCGCGTGCCTCGACGATTTTTGCGAGCACAGCCGCATTGGCGTTGCTGCGGGCCATAAGCCCCTGCAAACCGCCGACGGTTTTCGCCCATTCAAGCGCGAAAATTACATCTTCCACAGCAAGCATCGATGGCGTGTTAATCGTCTCGCCCTTGAAGATGCCTTCGGCGAGTGCGCCTTTCGACATCAAGCGAAAAACTTTTGGAAGCGGCCATGCCGGGGTGTAATTTTCAAGACGTTCAACAGCGCGCGGCCCGAGAATGAGCACGCCATGTGCACCTTCACCGCCAAGGACTTTTTGCCAGCTGAACGTTGTGACATCCAGCTTGTCCCATGGCATATCATAGGCGAACACCGCCGACGTCGCGTCGTTGAAGGTAAGGCCCTCTCGGTCACCGGCAATCCAGTCACCATTGGGAACGCGCGCACCTGAAGTGGTGCCATTCCATGTGAAAACCACGTCATTGGTAAAATCTACCGCGCTCAGGTCAGGAATTTCGCCATAGGGCGCACTCATGACGGTCGCATTCAGCTTGAGCTGCTTGTTGACGTCTGTGACCCAGCCCTCACCGAAGCTTTCCCACGCCATCATCGTGACCGGGCGTGCGCCAAGCATGGTCCACATCGCCATTTCGATGGCGCCGGTATCCGAGCCCGGAACAATACCAATGCGGTGCGTGTCAGGGACCTGAAGCACTTCGCGCATCAGATCGATCGCCAGTTGAAGGCGCGATTTGCCGATTTTCGCACGATGCGAACGGCCAAGCGATTCGGTTTGAAGTTTTTCGGGGCTCCAGCCTGGCGGTTTCGCACAGGGACCGGAAGAAAAATATGGACGCGCCGGTTTAACGGCGGGGGGTACTATAGTCATGTAAGCTTCTCCTTGCAGAGAGCAGCGCGGCGTTGGGACCGCGTGGCCCGGGGCCGCGTTTAAGCGCAGCCCCGGCTTTGTCAATGACTATCGCAAAATGTGATCAGTAACCCGCCTTACGAAACAATACTTCGCCCCGGCGACCAACATATAGTTTCTCAAGCGTCACGGGGTGGAAATATGCTTCGACACGGTCGCCTTCCGGCGTTGTGCCATATACTTCATAACAACCGCCATCGACCTTTGTCTTGCGGACGGTCCAGCCTTCTTTGGTGAGCTTATCGGTAAGTGCCTTTTCGCTTTTCCAACCAGACACCGGTCCAGCCTTGCAGGTGATAACGCCGGTTGCCGATGCCGGTACCGATGCGAAAGCAAGTGCGGTCGCTGCGGCCAGTGAAAGTGAGGTCAATAAACGCATATTCATGCTCCTTTAAATGCAGATGTACGGGGAAGAAAAAAGCGGGCCGCCACCAGCAAGGCCAATGGGGCGAAATGAACGAGCGCGGGGACTAGGTTATTGTGGATGAATATCCAGTGTACCAGAACAAGCACGGCAGCGGGATATACAAGGCGTTGCAGCCGCTTCCACCCCGCTTTCAGCGCGCGCATCGATGCGTCATTACTCGTCAGCGCAAGCGGAATAAACAGCAGCATGGCCGCCCATCCTGTCCAGATGCCCAGCGCGAGAAACTCGGCGATAATGTCGTCGATATTGCCCATATCAATAAGATAGAAAGCCAGATGGAGCACCGCATAAGCGAACGCAGCGACGCCCAGCGCACGTCGGCGCTGGATCAACCAACTGAGCCATGGGCGTGGTCCCAGCAATGCCAACAACGGACTTAAAATCATCGCGACGATCATAAAACGCGCAGACCATTCGCCCGTTGGATGCAGCATATCCATCGCGATGCGGTCACCCGCGTAGAAACTGCGCATCATCAATATCGCTGGCAAAGACAGCAATATCCAAAACACCCACGTCTTATTAAGAATGATTCGCAACATGCATTCGCGATAATCGCGCTGGCCACTGTGCGCAACGTGGAAATTGTATCAATATCCACGCCTGTGCCGCCATACCACGTTCATTGGGTCGATTTGGTGCTGCACACCGCTAAGATTTTGCTATGACATCTCACATGGCCGTCGTTACTGCTCCAAGAATTCTGATTGTTGTGAGCGCGCTATTGTTGGCGTCTTGTAGCGCGCGTGAGGCCCCGAAAACGCAACGCACGGGTGCAAACGCCACAACGGAAAATGCGCGCCAGTGCATGGCACGTTTGAAAGAAAAGTCAGTCCGATTTGCCGGCTTGCCCAACAAAAGTTTTGATGGCGGCTGCAGGACAATCGACACGATCAAAGTCATGGATTTCGGGACGGCGACAACCAATTTGGGAGCAATGACGTGCCCGCTGGCCGCCAACTTTGCCGATTGGACACGCTACGCCGTACGCCCCGCAGCCAAGCAGTATCTGGGCGCTGATGTCGTCCGTATCGAGACAATGGGCACGTTCAATTGCCGAAACATCTATGGGGGACGTTCGGGCAAGTTATCCGAACATGCCTTCGCCAACGCGGTAGACGTCTCGGCGTTCGTTTTGCGCGATGGCCGCCGCGTATCGGTGCTCACGGGCTGGAACGGATCAAGCGAAGAGCGCGCCTTCCTGCGCCGCCTGCACCAGTCCGCCTGCAAAAGGTTCGGTACTGTGCTTGGCCCTGATTATAATAGCGCACATGCCAACCATTTCCATTTTGATATGGCCCGATCGATGCGCAACGGCACATCCTTTTGCCGATAAGGGGCTTTTGCCGATAAGGGGCTTTTGCCGATGAGGGGC
>DLOZ01000018.1:55960-85694 GCA_002479765.1 Sphingomonadales bacterium UBA7471
GAGGGGCTTTTGCCGATGAGGGGTGGCAGAACACGCCCTTGCACCCTATATACAGGGTAATGACAGACACAAAAATAAACGATCGCCGCTTCTACAAAGCCCAGCAAGAAGCAGACTTTGCTGAAAAGCAACTTTCTACCCCACAAACGCAAAGCAAATCTTACCGGCTCGCATTTCAGGACACCGACTTCTTGTTGCGAGAGGATTTGCGCCCCGTCCGTTTCCAGCTGGAGCTGCTCAAAACCGAAATGCTGCTGGACGAAGCCAACATCGGATCCATGTTGGTCATCTACGGCTCTGCGCGCATTCCCGAACCCGATGCTGCAGATGCCTTGATTGCGGCTGCAACCGATGAGCGGTCGAAAATCATTGCCGAACGCATGAAGGAAAAGGCGCGTTTCTATGACGAATCCCGCCATCTTGCGCAGCTGGCGGGACAGGCCAATGTGACGGACGAAGAAGGGCGACGCCACTTCGTCGTTTGTTCGGGCGGTGGCCCATCCATCATGGAAGCCGCCAACCGCGGCGCGCATGACGTTGGCGCGGAATCCATTGGCCTCAATATCGTGCTGCCGCATGAGCAGGCGCCCAATCTGTTTGTGACGCCGCGTTTGAGTTTCCAGTTCCACTATTTCGCGTTGCGCAAAATGCACTTCTTGCTGCGCGCACGTGCCGTAGCGGTGTTCCCCGGTGGTTTTGGTACGTTCGACGAATTCTTCGAACTGCTCACGCTTGTCCAAACCGGCAAGATCAAAAAGATGCCGATTCTGCTCTTTGGTCGCGCATTCTGGAACCGTGTTGTGAATTTTGAGGAGCTTATGCTCGAGGGCGTCATCAGCCCACGTGATCTGGAACTTTTCCAGTTTGTAGAAACCGCAGAAGAAGCATGGAATGCTATCTGCGATTTCTACGAAGTCTCAAACTGATTTGATGTAATTACTTTGCAGCAGGTGCCGCAGCTGCGGGCGCTGCGGCATCAGCCGCTGGCGCGGCAGCTGCTTCACCGGTTGCTGCATCAGCCGCAGGTGCTGCAGCATCGGCTGCTGGTGGCGGTGGCAACGGCAGGTTTGAGCCCTGCGCATTGAGATACGCGATCAAATTTGCGCGTTCTTCGGGGTTACCCAAACCAGCGAAAGTCATCTTCGTGCCGGGCGCATATTTCTTAGGGTTGGCAAGCCACTTGTCCATGCCTTCGAAGTCCCAGTTACCCGGAACGCTTTTCAGCGCATCCGAATAGGAAAAGCCTGCCACATGGCCGTGCGGTTTACCCAACGCAGCCCACAGATTTGGACCAATGCCATTCGCGCCACCTTGCGCAATGGTGTGGCAAGCTGCGCATTTTTTGAAAACCGCTTCGCCCTTTGCAACATCAGCAGTGGCAAGCAATGTTGCAATCGGCACAGCTGCGGCACCACCGGCTTCGCCGCCAGCTTCCGCTGCAACAGCAAAACCTTCTTTTTCTGGCGCTTCACCATGAAAGTACATGCCCGATACGATGCTTAGTCCGAGCGCGACGATGCCGCCTGCCAAAACCCAGCCTGCAATTGTGTTACTACGATCATCCATTGGTTATCAGCCCTGAAATGCGGTTTTAAGCCGGCGTCGGTCTGACGGCCGGATTCTCACGCCCCTCTAATAGTGTCGGTAAGGCCGTGCAAGTGTCCAATTCCAGACTTGCCGGATAAGTTTGGCTATCCTATCGCGATGGCCACATGAACAGTTATCCCACACCCGCACTCGCTCTTGTCCGAAACATGACTTTAGCTGCTAATGAACAGCCTGCAAAAGCGATTGCTTTTCAAGGTGCGCCCGGCGCGAACTCCCATCTTGCCGCGTTGGAATATGATGCGGATTGCTTGCCCCTGCCCTGTTTCTCGTTCGAAGATGCCATTGACGCCGTGAAAGACGGGTCTGCGGCCAGGGCGATTATTCCAATTGAGAATTCGCTGCACGGTCGCGTGGCGGACATCCATTTTCTTCTGCCCGAATCTGGCCTCAGCATCATCGCCGAACATTTCATGCCGATCCGCCATTGCCTGATGGCGAAATCCGCCGATGCGGAATTGAAAACAGCCATGAGCCACCCGCAAGCACTTGGCCAATGCCGCCATTATCTGCGTTCACACGGCATCATTCCCGTCGCTTATGCAGACACGGCCGCTGCGGCGGCTTTTGTTGCTGCAAATGATGACGCGTCGGCCGCCGCCATCGCGCCGCCAATCGCCGCTGAGCTGTATGGCTTGGTCCCGATCAACGACGGGGTTCAGGATGATGCGAGCAATACGACGCGGTTTGTCGTGTTATCACGCGAACCCGTCAGCAACACCGGGGTGACGGGGACGTTGATGACAACGCTCATCTTTGAAGTGAAGAACGTCCCTGCAGCCTTATACAAAGCGATGGGCGGCTTTGCGACCAATGGCGTCAATATGACGAAGCTGGAAAGCTATCAAAATGGCGCAAGCTTTGCCGCAACCGAATTCTTCGCGGATATCGAAGGCGCGCCGGGTGACCCAGCCGTTGACCGTGCGCTGGATGAGCTGCGCTTTCATTGCAACTCGGTCCGCCTGCTCGGTACATATGTGCAAACGCGCAATCGCGGCTGAACGGGCTTAAACGCCCAGGGCGGCGGCGCCTTAGTGTGCCGCGCCCCAGCTTGGCCCTGTCCCGATTTCGATACCGAGCGGAACGGTGAGCTTCACCAAAGGTTCGGCTGCCCCTGCCATAATCGCGCGGATGATGTCGCTTGCCGCGGCGATATCTGCCTCGGGCAGTTCGAACACAAGTTCGTCATGTACCTGCAGCAACATCTTCACATGGCCTAAGCCAGCAGCTTTCAACGCTGGCCCCATTTGCACCATCGCGCGCTTGATGATGTCAGCGCTTGTCCCCTGAACCGGCGCATTGATTGCAGCGCGTTCACTGCCCTGCCGTTCTGCCTGATTGGGCGACGATATGCGCGGAAACCATGTTTTCCGGCCGAATAAGGTCGTCGAGTGACCGCATTCGCGGACTGTGGCCATCGTCTCCTGAATATAATTCGAAATGCCAGGGAAGCGTTGGAAATAGGCGTCGATAAGCGCCTGCGCTTCTTCAGGGGTGGATTCCAAGCGCTTGGAAAGTCCCCAGCGGGAAATGCCATATAGAATGGAAAAGTTGATGGTCTTGGCTCGGCCACGCGTGTCGCGGTTTACTTCGCCGAACAGCTCCAATGCCGTGCGCGCATGAATGTCTTCGCCCTTTTCAAAAGCATCGCGCAAGGGTTCCACATCCGCAAAATGCGCCGCGAGCCGCAGCTCGATCTGGCTATAGTCGGCAGACAGGATCACATTGCCGGGTTCGGCCACAAAAGCGTCGCGGATTTGACGACCGGTTTCGGTACGAATGGGGATATTCTGTAAGTTCGGATCGGTCGACGACAGCCGCCCGGTTTGCGCGCCAACCAGGCTATAGCTTGTGTGCACACGGCCTGTTTTAGGATCAATCTGCTGCTGCAGGCTGTCGGTATAGGTTGATTTCAGCTTCGCCAATTGCCGCCAATCGAGAACCTTGCGTGCGATGTCGATGCCCTGCCCCGCCAGATCCTCCAGCACCGTCACATCGGTCGAATATTGCCCCGACTTGCCTTTTTTACCGCCCTTATAGCCCATTTTCCCAAACAGGATTTCGCCCAACTGCTGTGGGCTACCGATCGTAAACGGCTGCCCGGCGAGGGCATGAATTTCCGTTTCGAGCAGTTCCATTTGCGCTGCGAATTCGGATGATAACCGCGCCAGCACCGCCCGGTCGACTTTAATGCCTAAGCATTCCATCTGCGACAGGACGGGCACAAGCGGGCGGTCCACCAGTTCATAGACGCTGGTCGCCTTTTCAGGGCTCATCCGTAACTTTAGATGATGCCACAGCCGTAAGGTCACATCGGCATCTTCCGCCGCGTAACAGGTCGCGTCCGACAGCGGAACGGCGGCAAACCCAATCTGGCTTTTGCCCGTTCCCGTGACGCTTTTATAAGAGATGCATTCATGCCCCAAATGCGTTTTGGCGAGCTCGTCCATGCCATGCAACTGACGGCCTGCATCCAAGGCAAAGCTCATGACCATCGTGTCATCATAGGGCGTTATGTGCACATCATGCCGCGCCAACACCGACATGTCATATTTCAGATTCTGGCCAATTTTTAGCACGCTTGGGTCGCTGAGCAGCGGACGCAACCGTTGCAACGCAACGTCCAATGCTATCTGAACCGGCTTTTCCGCGAACATATCTGTGCCGCCATGTGCCAGCGGGACATAACATGCCTCCCCCGGTGCGACCGCTAAGCTAAAGCCCACAAGATTGGCGCTCGCCGCTTGCAAGCTGTCTGTTTCGGTGTCGAAACCCAACGTTCCCGTTTCACGGGCGCGGGAAATCCAATGGTCCAGCCGAGTAACATCCGTGACGCACTCATATGTCGACACATCAATTTTGGGCATGGCGGGCGGCAAAGCGGCTGTCCCCGCTGTCGGCGCGGATACCGGGCCATCGCCCTTGCTTGCGGCCTTCGGGTTGCCGGCAATCGCTTTATTGGCGGCAGCGGTATTTGCGACATGGCCGATACGTTTCAAAAGCGAGTTGAACCCATGATGCTCCAAAAACGCAACGAGCGGCTCTTCCGGAATTGCCCCCAACGTCATGTCTTCAATCGCGATGGGCAGTGGGCAATCGTCTTTCAACGTCACCAGCACTTTCGACAGACGCGCCTTTTCCGCATGCTCAATCAAATTATCGCGCATTTTGGAGGGCTTCATCGAAGGCGCGGCGGCCAAGACGCTTTCGAGGTCACCAAATTCCTGAATAAGCTTGGTCGCGGTCTTTGGTCCGACGCCGGGGACACCCGGCACATTGTCGACGCTATCGCCCATCAGCGCCAGCACATCGCCAACCCTGTCGGGCTCGACACCAAATTTTTCGTATACTTCCTCTGCGCGAATGCGTTCGTTTTTCATCGTGTCGAACATGTCGATGGATGGTTCCACCAACTGCATCAGGTCCTTGTCGCTGCTGACGATGGTCACATGCCAGCCGGCGGCGCAAGCGGCGCGCGCATAGCTTGCGATCATGTCATCGGCCTCGACATCATCCTCTTCGACCAACGGCAAAGAAAACGCGCGTGTTGCATCCCGGATCATCGGGAATTGGGGCCTTAAATCCTCAGGTGGATCGGGCCTATGCGCCTTATATTGGTCATAGATACGGTTGCGGAATGACTGGCTCGATTTATCGAGGACGACCGCCATATGTGTTGGACCATCCGCTTGATTGAGGTCGTCCGCCAGTTTCCACAGCATGGTCGTATAGCCATATACCGCACCGACCGGCTCGCCATGTTTATTGGTGAGCGGGGGCAGCCGGTGATAGGCCCGGAAAATATAGGCGGAGCCATCGACGAGATAGAGATGCTTTTGGTCTGACATGGCGGAGCGATAGCAGCCCGTTTTGGCCAAGTCTTTTCCTAATTTGCAGCGAAGCTATTGGCACCCATATTGGAGGCGATTGCGGTGGGACTATGCGCGCGACTTGCGCCACAAAAGAAGACCGCTGGCGATAATGATCGCGGACCCGGCGAGCGATGTCATGTCTGGCCAATCGCCAAAAACCAATATGCCAAGTGCGAGTGCCATCAACAACTGGACATATGTCATTGGCGCTATTTCTGCGGCCGACGCGCGGGTCGTTGCCATAAAAATCAACCAGTGCGCAAAGCTAGCGGTGACCGCAACGACGGCACAGCGCGCCACGATGGTCCAGTCCGGCATGCCTATATGCAATGTCGCAACGCCCGAAAAATGCCCTAAAACCGCTGCTGTCAGGATGAATGGCACCGCAAGCGACGCGACCAAAAATTGCATCAAAATCGGCGTCCCTGCCCCAGCGACGGCGCGATTGCCAATCATCAAAAGCGCCATCGACATGGCCGCTGCAAGGGGTAACAAAGCCACCCAACCCAGTTCGGCAACATTGGGCCGCATGATGAGAAGAACGCCGCCAAACGCAATAAATGTGGCGGTCCATTTGGTCACATTCGTCCGTTCGTGCAGAAAAATGGCGCTCAAGACCGCCGTGATCATCGGGCTCGTAAAACCAATTGCCGTAGCCTCAGCCAAAGGCATGACGAAGATCGACAAAAAGAAGCAGATGGTTGCCATCGCCACGGCAAATCCGCGCAGGATCTGAACTTTGGGCATGGGCAAAGCAAATCCCTGCCTGCCTTCCTTGAGGTACAACAACGTCCCCAAGCCCAGCGCACCGATCGAATAGCGCAGCGCCGCCACGGCAGTACCGGGCCAGGCACCGGCAATCGATTTGATTACCGCATCGCCCAATGACAAAAGAGCAAAGCCGCAAACGGCATATAAAAGACCCGATCGGGCCGACGATGCATGCACTGGATTTCCCTCGATTACCGTGCCCCCCTTAAAAGTGTTTGCCGGGAATGCAAAGCGGCAGAAATCTGTGTCGGGCAACCCAATAAGAGCAAACTGTTACCGATTTATTCACCATTTGTCGGTAGCCAGAAATCCTTAGTCCATAGAATATCGGAGCGGGATGACGTGAGCGCATTTGGGAAAAAACCTGGCTTGTCTATAGGGCGCTCATCATTTGGCGTGGCGCGCCCCATGACCGGCGGTGGGCCCTCGATTGCGCAACAGCCAGATTATCCGCCAATGACAGGTGGAGGCGAACAATTTCCTCCTATTGAATCGGCAAACTTGCCCGGCGGCAGCAACGGCAGTCCACAGACCGCCATGCAGGAAGCCATGTCGCGCTTGTCCGACCGTGCAAATAACGCGGCACCAGTCGATGAAGGCCCCCAAGGCTTTGAAGCGTCGGTACACAAAATCAAAGAACAGGTTCTCCCACGCCTTTTGGAGCGTGTGGACCCCGAAGCGGCGGCATCGCTGAATAAAGAAGAGCTGACCGAAGAGTTCCGTCCGATCATTCTGGAAGTGCTGGCCGAACTCAAGCTGACGCTTAACCGCCGCGAACAATTTGCTTTGGAAAAAGTGCTCGTCGACGAACTGCTCGGCTTCGGTCCATTGGAGGAATTACTCAGCGATCCGGACATTACCGATATCATGGTCAATGGCCCGTTGCAGACCTATATTGAAAAAAAGGGAAAGCTGCAGATTGCGCCGATCCAGTTTCGTGACGAAGAGCATTTGTTCCAGATCGCGCAGCGCATCGTGAACCAAGTCGGTCGACGCGTCGACCAGACCACACCTTTGGCCGACGCCCGATTGAAAGACGGTAGCCGCGTGAACGTCATTGTTCCCCCGCTGTCGCTGCGCGGCACTGCCATTTCCATTCGTAAATTTTCTGAAAAGCCCATCACCATCGACATGTTGAAGGGCTATGGCTCGATGAGCGAACCTATGGCAACGGCATTGAAGATTGCGGGCGCAAGCCGGATGAATATCGTTATTTCGGGCGGTACGGGTTCGGGTAAAACGACAATGCTGAACGCATTGTCGAAAATGATTGACCCCGGCGAGCGCGTTTTGACGATTGAAGATGCCGCCGAACTTCGGCTTCAGCAGCCGCATTGGCTCCCGCTTGAAACGCGCCCTCCGAACTTGGAAGGCGATGGCGCTATCACCATCGGTGACCTTGTGAAGAACGCACTGCGTATGCGTCCTGACCGGATCATCTTGGGCGAAATTCGTGGTGCGGAGTGTTTCGACCTCCTCGCCGCAATGAACACCGGTCATGATGGATCCATGTGTACGCTCCACGCCAACAACCCGCGTGAATGCTTGGGTCGTATGGAAAATATGATCATGATGGGCGACATCAAAATACCCAAAGAAGCCATTTCGCGACAGATCGCGGAATCCGTCGACCTCATCGTTCAGGTGAAGCGTTTGCGCGATGGTTCACGTCGCACCACCCAGATTACGGAAGTCATCGGGATGGAAGGGGACGTTATTGTCACGCAGGATCTGTTCAAATTTGAATATCGCGACGAAGACGCTGACGGCAAAATCCACGGAGAGTGGGTCGCGGGTGGCGTTCGTCCCTATACGCTGGAAAAGGCGCGGCAGTTCGGCTTTGACCAGCCGTTCCTTGAGGCGTGCCTCGGCTAGGGTCAGGACCTAAAGCCCTTTAATCGCCAACGCGGCGGACAATACCGTAATCAGCACGGAAAATACGGTGATTCCAGTCCAAGGCATTATACCGACCTGATCGAGTTTAGTGCGTTTATGGCGCCGCTGGTCCGCAACACTGCTAACCAGTACCAGCAATGCCGACGCCGCCGATAATCCTGTCCAAAAATGGTCTTGCCAATTCATCAGGGTAAAGCTGCTCATTCCGAAATGCTCGCGGTCATTCTATTCACAAAATCTAGGCTCAGCTATTGCGCGGCGGTTTTGATGGACGGGAATTTGCTGCCGAACTTCCACAATTTTATCGAGATCCAAATCAACAAAAGCGAGCCCGGGCGTGCTTCCCATATCAAGTACGACCTCTCCCCAAGGATCGACCACAAGTGAATGGCCGTACGTCTCACGGCCATCTTCATGTGCCCCGCATTGCGCTGCTGCAATCACGAAACATTCGCTCTCAATCGCCCGTGCCCGCAGCAACGTGTGCCAGTGCGCCGCACCTGTGGGCACTGTAAATGCCGACGGCAGCGTGATGATGTCCACGCCCGTTTTTGCATAAGCGCTGAACAAGTCTGGAAAACGCATATCGTAGCAAACCGCTAGCCCCATTTTTCCCAACGGCGTCTCCACGATTACGGGGGTTTCGCCGCCGACATAGGCCGAAGACTCGCGCCAACTTTCGCCAGATTTCAAATCCACATCAAACAAATGGATTTTGTCATAGCGCGCGATAATTTCGCCATTGGCCGAGATGACGATACTGCGGTTCGCGAGTTGTGGCCCGGCGCCATGCACCACCGGAAGAGATCCCAAGTGAACCCATATGTTATTGCGCGATGCAACTTCAGCGATCCGCCCAATTGATTCGGTCTGCGCCTCTTCAAATATATGCAAGCGCGCTTCGTCGCGCCTTCGGTTGATCATTATCGACATTTCGGGCGCAAAATACATGACGGCCCCGCCCTGCGCAGCCGCTTCGATCGCCCCGACCATCTCAGAAACGTTCGTCGCGGGCAAAACACCACTCGTCATCTGGTGCACCGCTATCCGCACGGAATACCGCCGTTACCGCAACCAACCGCAGCATGATTTTGAAGAAACATGGCCATCCAAAATGGTTCGCAGTATTGAATGAAAAATGCAACAGTCCGGGAAATAGAGGCACATGAGGGCATTGAACGGATTCCGGGCGTGTCGGCCATAGCAATAACGGGAAATGCGACCATGGTACAAAAACTCAACGTCTTGGTGACTGGAGGCGCTGGATATATTGGCAGCCACGCCGTGCTCGCCTTAATCGACGCGGGTCATCGCCCTGTTGTTATCGATAATCTGGTAACGGGCTTCCGTTGGGCCGTGGCTGAAAAGGCCGGATTCTATTATGGCGACATCAGCGATTCCGTTTTGGTCGAAAGCATCATTCGCAATGAACATATCGACGCGATCATGCACTTTGCGGGCTCGGTAGTTGTGCCGGAATCTGTTGAGAACCCGCTCAAATATTACAATAACAACACCGCCAAAAGCCGCAGTTTGATTGAGACGGCCGTTTCAACCGGCGTCAAACATATGATTTTTTCGTCGACCGCGGCGACATATGGCATCCCCGAAACCAGCCCGGTGCGCGAAGATATGGCGACACAGCCCATCAATCCGTATGGAACGTCGAAATTGATGACTGAAATGATGCTGCGCGATGTCGCGGCGGTACATAATTTCAACTATTGCGCGCTGCGTTATTTCAATGTCGCGGGCGCAGATCCGCTTGCGCGCACGGGTCAGTCCACTGTTGGTGCAACACATTTGCTAAAAATCGCGGTTGAGGCTGCCCTTGGTAAGCGGGAAAGCGTGAGCGTTTTTGGCACTGACTATGCGACCGAAGACGGGACGGGCGTTCGCGATTACATCCATGTCAGCGACCTTGCTGCGGCGCACGTCAGCGCGCTTGAGGCACTTATCGCCGACCCCGCGCGCAGCCACACGCTCAATTGCGGATACGGCCATGGCTATTCGGTGATGCAGGTCCTTGATGCTGTCGACCGCGTGACCAACAAGAAATTGCACCGCAAAATGGAAGGTCGACGCGCCGGAGATCCTGACTCGCTGATTTCTGATAACAAAGCGATCAAGGATCGCTTTGGCTGGGAACCGCGCTACGACAATCTGGACCAAATCGTTCAACATGCGCTCGCATGGGAACGCCGCCTGACAGATATTCAAAGCGCCTAAGCCCTCTCTTGCGCTTTGGCGTCAATCGACCCATATCCAAAAAATGGAAAATCACTCTCACGGAAATCCCTCCACTTGGTACGGCACCACCATATTGTCTGTGCGCAAAAACGGCAAAGTTGTCATAGCTGGTGATGGCCAAGTCTCGATGGGCCAAACGGTCATGAAGCCCAATGCCAAAAAGGTCCGTCAGTTGCATGACGGATCCGTCATTGGTGGCTTTGCCGGCGCTACCGCCGATGCATTTACGCTGTTCGAACGACTGGAGCGCAAGCTGGAGCAGCATCGTGGTCAATTGATGCGCGCTGCGGTCGAATTGGCCAAAGATTGGCGCACCGATAAATATCTGCGCAATTTGGAAGCGATGATGATTGTCGCTGACAAAGAGGTGACATTAATCCTCACTGGCAATGGCGATGTGCTTGAGCCCAATGATGGCATCGCAGCGATTGGGTCTGGTGGTAATTACGCCTTGTCAGCAGCACGGGCGCTGGCGGATTATGAGGCAGATGCCGATAAAATGGCGCGTCATGCCATGAAAATCGCCGCTGAAATCTGCGTGTACACCAACGATCAGCTGACCGTTGAGACGTTGGACAGCGCTGCATAACCCGCGCGTCACTTGAACGGCACCAGCAACTTCCCATTTAGGCAGTAATGAAAAACGCTCTGACACCTAAAGCCATTGTGGCTGCTCTTGACGAACATATTATTGGCCAGGCCGACGCGAAACGTGCGGTCGCGGTGGCGCTGCGCAATCGTTGGCGCCGCCAGCGCCTCGGTGCAGATTTGCGCGATGAAGTGACGCCCAAAAACATCCTGATGATTGGCCCCACGGGTTGCGGCAAGACGGAGATATCGCGCCGTCTCGCCAAGCTTGCGGATGCGCCGTTTATCAAGGTCGAAGCGACCAAATTCACGGAAGTTGGCTATGTCGGTCGCGACGTTGAGCAGATCGCCCGCGACCTCGCTGAAGAGGCCGTCCGTCTTGAGAAAGAACGCCGCCGCGAACATGTGCGTGAGGCCGCCGAAGCCGCAGCGATGGAGCGGATTCTGAAGCCATTGGCGGGCGATACCGCCAGCGAAGCCACGCGCGAGGCATTTCGCCAGCGCATTCGTGATCGCCACATGGACGATGTCGAAATCGAGATTGAAGTATCTGATAGCCCAACCACGCCGATGGAAATTCCCGGCATGGGCGGCAATGTCAGCATGATCAACCTTGGCGAAATGATGGGCAAGGCCTTTGGCAAAGACAATCTGAAACGCCGCAAAATGAAGGTCCCCGACGCTTGGAACAAGCTGGTCGAGGAAGAGTCTGAAAAGCGTCTTGACCAAGACGACGTCAACCGCGCGGCTTTGGCGGACGCGGAAGCCAATGGGATCGTCTTTCTGGACGAGATCGACAAGATTGCCGTGTCGGATGTGCGCGGAGGATCCGTTAGCCGTGAAGGCGTCCAGCGCGACCTGCTGCCATTGATCGAAGGCACTACCGTGGCGACCAAATATGGCCCCATGAAAACCGACCATGTGCTGTTCATCGCATCAGGCGCATTCCACGTTTCAAAGCCAAGCGACATGCTGCCTGAATTGCAGGGTCGTCTGCCCATCCGTGTTGAGTTGCGCGCATTGGAACATGCCGACTTCGTCCGTATCCTCTCCGAAACCCGCGCCAATCTGCCGCAGCAATATACGGCGTTACTGGCGACTGAAGAGGTCACGCTCGAATTTAGCGACGATGCGATTGATGCCATCGCGCGCATTGCGGTGGACGTGAATTCAACCGTTGAGAATATCGGTGCACGGCGGCTGCAAACGGTTATGGAAAAGCTGTTGGAAGATATCAGCTTCGATGCCGAAGACCGCAAGGGTGACGTAATACTGATCGACGCGGACTATGTGCACAAGCAGCTATCGGGCATCGCAAAAGACACTGACTTGTCGAAATATGTGCTTTGACGCTGTCCGCCTAAGCGGATTGTAAGGACAAAAGCAGCGTCAGCGCGAGCTTGCAGCGTCTGCATTTGCAGGCTGAGGTTCGACCACAAGCTTCCACGCCTTGTCCTTGACGAAATAGCGCTTTGCCAGTGCTTGTAATATCTCGGGCGTCACGCTGTTATAATCACTGTACAGCGTCCCCAATGCCGCGAAACGTTCAGGATCATATGTCGATCCCTTGAGCTGGTTGAGCCAAAATGTGTTGCCTGACGCAGCGCGCTCAATGGCTTGCTTGGTCGGCTCGACCGCACGCTGCAGTTCATCGGCGCTCACGGGATTGGCGATCAAATCCGCTGCAACCGAGTCCGCGAATGCAAAAAAAAGGTCCACGTCGGTGGGTTTGACCTGCGTATAGGCCATCAAATATCCACCGCTGTTGAAATCGACGGGCCAATTGGCCGCCATGTCGGGACTGTAGCTTGCTGCCTGCTCCGCACGGAATTTCTCAAACAACCGGTCACGGAAAATCGCGGCTAACGTTTCCAGCTGCCGTCCTTCGCTGATGCCAGCAATTCCGCCGCCGGTGGGCCATGCCATCACCGCTGCGGCCTGATCACGCGCGCCGCGATGGGTCAGCCTTATGGGGGTCGCGGTCGGCGCTGGAAAACGGACATCGCGCGCCGCTGCCGCGACGGGCATCGGCACGCGCGGCGACAAAGCGCCAAAGCTCTTTTCCAACGCCGCAACCGCCGCTGCCTTGTCGAAATCTCCAAAGAGAAGAACCTCAATGGGTCCCTGCGCCATCAGTGGCTTCCAATATGCTTCGAACTTGGCTGCATCGACTTTCGCAACGTCCGCCGGCACCGCGGCCTTCCAACGTGGATCATTGTTGCGCAGCAGATATTCTAAATCACGCTGCAACACGGAGGTCGCCGACATTTCGAAACTCGCATAACCCGACGTCGCGAGCGCCTTTGCCCGTTCAACCGGCGCCGGGTCCCAACCGGGATGCTCAAGCTTCGTGGCAATCAACGTCAACTGATCCGCAAGGTCATCAGGCCGCGTATTTGCGCCAAACTGGAATGCATCATCATCAATGGAGAAGTTGAGTTCAATGCGCCGCCCATTGACCATCTGGTCAATTTCCGTGCGCTTGAGCTTGCCAATGCCATTTTCCGGCAAGACGATCGGCCCTGCCCACAGCAAGCTGCCATTGTCAGGGGTAACGGCTTGGTAACCGCGACCAAAACGGACGAGCACGCGAATCTGGTCGCTTTCGGCCTTGTTCGGATACAGCAACGCCCGCACGCCGTTCGACAGTTCAAGCCGGGTCATCTGCAAGCGCGAGATTGTTTCCTCGCTCACCAACTTGCCGGGAGCGCCAAGCTTGGGTAATGCCGCAAAGCCAAGGGTATTTTCGGATAAACGCGCAGTCGTATTTGCCGATACGACGGCGTTCAATGCGGCAAGCGCACGATTGTCTGCGTCCGCTATCGGCGCGGGTGACGACAACATTAACCGTGTCGCGTCCGCTATGAACAGCTTTTGGGTCGACGCCAGCAGCCGCTGCGGCGTAAACTTGTCCTTCATGCCCTCATAAACCTGAACGACCGTTTTTGGCGCGGCCACCGTTTCCCGAATATCCACGGCATTGACGATATCATCCGCTTGCTTCGCGGCGGCTTCAAACGGATAGCTGTCGAGCATTGTGCGCAACGCATTTCCGAAAAGCGTTTTCTCACGCTCGATATCCGCAACCGATGGTGGCGTGGCAATCGCGTCGGCGATGACGGCGCGGACATCCCGCGTTGCCGCTTCCCATTTGTCGCCAACGGGGGTGATCGACACCAAAGTCGCGTCCGCGGTGCGCGAAATATCTTCCTGCGCGATTTCAGCGAACAGATAATTGCCGCCACTGCGCGCCTGCACCTCAAGCCTGCGGTTGATGATCTGAAGCGCAAGCGCGTCGATCAACAACTGCTCATTATACGCAATCGTATCGTTAACTTTCCGCCAAGGGCGTAAGTAAGCAATGCTGACGGTGGTGGGCAATGTTGGCTCAATCAGTACCCGCGTGGGGGTGCCCTGCGGCGTTGGGTCGCCAAAGGCAGGCTCAGGCGCGCGGGCGCCCTTCCCTTTCCAGTCGTTGAAATATTTCTGCACCAGATTGGCGAGCTGCGCGGGTTCCATATCGCCAGCCATCACGACGACTGCATTTTCGGGCCGATACCAGCGGTCATGAAATGCACTCAGGCGTAAGGCGTCGGACGCCTGCAATGTTTCAGGCGTACCAATCGTCGACCGGTTTGCCAGCCGCTGCCCCTGAAATGCGTGCTGACGCAGGGCATCGCTATAGACCATCTGCGCGCCGCTATTTTCGCGTAGCTCCGCAAGCACGATGGCGCGTTCGGCATATAATGCACTGGGCGAGATACGCGGATTGCGGATCATGCCCGAAATGATTTTGACGGACTCGTCGAGCTTTTCGGGCGTTGCATTGGGCAGGTCCAGCTTGTAGACCGTCTGCGTCGGGGTCGTCTGCGCATTGCTGTCACTACCAAAGGTGACGCCGAACCTTTGCCAAATGCGCTTGGCCTCGCCATCGGGCACGAAAGTTGATCCACGGAAAGACAAATGCTCGATCAGATGGGCAAAGCCTTGCTCGTCATTATTTTCATGCAACGCGCCTGCATCGATCCGCACACGAATGGACACCTGCCCCGCAGGCACATCATTTTTCTTCACCGCATAGCGCAGCCCATTGGGCAAAACGCCAAAGGTCCAAGTGTCGTCAACAGGTACGTCGCTGCCTTCGTACAGCCATGGAACTGGCGCCGCCTTTGCCGCGACCGTTGCGGCGGGCGCTACATTTTGTGCGTATGCGGCGGTGGAGAGCAGCAGAGCTGCGAAAGCGAACGATTGAGTGAATTTGCGCATTACAATCCCCATAACGGAACGAAGGCTTGACTGCACATGAACGGGCTGACGAACCTGCGCTTAAATTCCACCGTCGACGGTATCATAGCCTAAACCGCGCAAACCAAGTTTCAGCGCCTCGATGCATTCGGCAAGCTTATCCGCGTCTGTTGTCCGGACAACGAAGTTCGCCCCGACCTTGCCTTCGCGGAAAAATGGGTAGCTGCCGATCTGACAACCTTCATGATGCTTTTCGGTATCGCCCAATAGTTTGGCAACTTCGCTTTCGGCCACCCAGCAGCCGATTTGTTGTGACAACAAGGGCGCGCCACCCTCCAATGTGCCGGTCAGGGCATCCAACATTCCGGCGGTGATATGCGGCACGCCAGCCATGATAAAGATGTTGCCGTGGCGAATGCCAGGCGCGCCCGACATCTTGTTAGGAATAAGGTCAGCGCCATCGGGCACGCGCGCCATGCGCAGGCGGCCCGGGTTAATGCCCCCACGCGTTTCATAATAGGCGTGCAGGACGGCGCTTGCCTCTGGATGAATGACAACATCGACGCCGAGCGCGGCTGCGATCGCGTCAACCGTGATGTCATCATGCGTTGGGCCAATGCCGCCGGTGGTGAACAGATAGTCATTGCGTGCCCGCAAGAGGTTCACCGCCTCTATAATGGCATCCATGTCATCGGCCACCACGCGCACTTCGCGTAAGCGAATGCCTTGAATATTGAGCCAAAGCGCAATCTGCGCGACATTTTTGTCCTGTGTTCGGCCAGAGAGGATCTCGTCGCCGATGATTACAAGCGCTGCGGTATATATGCGGGAATCTGTCATAAGGACGCGATAGCATAATTCACCCCCTCGCAAAGTGGGGATTATTGCCTTATATCGCTCGCATGGAACAATATGTAAGCGTTACGCCCGAAGAGGCGATGCAGGCCCGCGACGGGGTCATCAAATTGCACGGGCCTGAAGGCTTTGAAGGCATGCGCAAGGCCGGCCGCTTGGCAGCCGAAATCCTCGATGCATTGGTGCCGCATGTCGTGCCGGGTGTCAGCACCGAAGAACTGGACGATATCGTCCGCGAGATGACGATACGCGGCGGCGCGGTGCCGGCAACCTTGGGCTATCGCGGTTACACGCACAGCTGCTGCATTTCGATCAACCATGTCATTTGCCACGGCATTCCGTCGGACAAGAAATTGAAGGACGGCGACATCGTCAACATCGACGTCACGCCGCAATTAAATGGCTGGCATGGCGACACCAGCCGCATGTTCCTCGTCGGCGATGTGCCGGTAAAGGCAAAGCGCTTGGTCGATGTGACCTATGAATGCCTGATGCTCGGCATCGAAGCCGCCAAGCCCGGCAACCGCGTCGGCGACATAGGCCACGCGATCCAGACCCACGCCGAAAAGCACCGCTATGGCGTCGTGCGCGATTTCTGCGGCCATGGCCTTGGCCAATTATTCCACGATGCCCCCGAAATCGTCCATGTCGGCCGCCCCGGCACTGGCCCAGAGCTCCGTCCGGGCATGATCTTCACCATCGAACCCATGATCAACATCGGCAAGGCTGCAGGCAAAGTGCTCGACGATGGCTGGACAGCAGTCACGCGCGACCGTTCGTTAAGCGCGCAATTTGAACACAGCATCGGTATCACCGAAGACGGCTGCGAGATATTTACGAGCAGCCCGAAGGGATGGCATCAGCCGCCTTATTGAGGTCTCTACCACGTCATGCTGAACGCGTTTCAGCATCTTACTTTTTGTACCAAATAGAAATTAAGACCCTGAAACAAGTTCAGGGTGACGCGGTGCTCTATCCGATTGTCGCGCTTACAACCGCAACCCAATCGTCTCGCCCAAACCGGCCATGATGTTCAGGTTCTGCACCGCTGCGCCGCTGGCGCCTTTGCCGAGATTGTCCAGCATCGCCAGCAACCGGACTTGCGCGCCGTTGGGTGAGCCGAGAACGTAGAGATCAAGCCTGTCGGACGGTGCTTGGTCGGCGCGGATAAGCAGTTCCGCTGGCGGCGCGTCTTGGTGCACTTTCACGACGGGCGAATTGGCATAATGCTCAGCCAGCGCAGCGCGAATTTCGTTTGGATCATCGCTGCCGGGCATAACCGAGATGGGCAGCGGTATTTCGACCACCATGCCCCGGAATGCGCGCACCACGGCGGGTGAGAATATCGGGGCTAAGCCGAGCCCTGCATGTTGCTGCATTTCGGCGACATGCTTGTGGTTCAGATCAAGGCCATAAGTGCGAAAGCCGATATCCGCACCGTCACCGCCTTCGAACCGTTCAATCAATGCTTTGCCGCCGCCCGAATAGCCCGACACCGCGTTGACGCTGTAGGGCCAGTCTGCGGGGATCAATCCGGCAGCGACCAAGGGTGCAACCAGCCCCAAAAAGCCGGTGGGGTAGCAACCAGGGTTGCTGACAAGCCGTGCATTGGCAATCCGGTCGTGTTGGCCAGTGCGATATTCGGGGAAGCCATAAGCCCAGTTGGGATTCACCCGATGCGCGGTCGATGCGTCGATGATGCGCGTGTGGCCTGACGTCGTCATTGCCACTGCCTCTTTTGCGGCATCGTCGGGCAAGCACAGGATGACGAAATCGGCGTCGTTCAATGCCTCACGTTTTGCAGCGGGGTCTTTGCGTTTGTCATCATCAAGCGTGATGAGCGTAAATTCCGCGCGGCCAGCGAGCCGGTCCGCGATTTCAAGGCCAGTGGTGCCTGATGCTCCGTCGATGAAGATCGATTTGGTCATTTTAAATCACCCGCTCAAATAAGACCGTAGCCCTGAGAAGCGGGCGCGCAGCGACCGCGCCCGTCGAAGGGTGTGTATCGGCGGCAGCGCAAACCTTGAAGCACCCTTCGACAGACGCAGTTGCTGCGCAACTGCTGCTCAGGGTTACGGTTCGGGCCGAGACCAACGTCATGGTCAACACATCACCCGCTTGCGCGCAACAATCGCCGCATCATGCTCGGCAAAGCGTGCCGCGGCATCTGCCAGTGGTTCAACGCTCACCGCCATCGCGGTGCCATTGGCGTGGATGATGTTTTCGGCATCGGCCATGATACCAACATGGCCGGGGAAGAACACCAGATCGCCGCGCTGCAACGCATCGCCGTCGGCCAGTTCTTCACCAAATTCTGCCTGCTGCATATCGGCATCGCGTGGGGGCATATGCCCATTCATTCCGAACACCAACTGCACAAGGCCCGAGCAATCAATGGCGTCGCCGCTGCGTCCACCCCAGCTGTAGGGCGTGCCGATCAGCTGTTCTGCCAAATCCGCGGGTGATGCCGCAACGCGTCCGATTTCGGACACATGGGCCGACGGCACGAAACCGTTTTCGCAGGCTAGATAGTTGCCGCATTCGCTTGGGCTGCCGCACAGCAACTGCGCACCCATGGGGTAACGCGCCAGTACCTGCGCCTTCGTCGATGGTGCCGAAACCAGCAATGTCGCAGGCGCGCTGACAATATGTGTGGCGTCAAAATCATCGCCAAGCTCGGCAAAGCGCACATAGCCCAGATAATTGTCGTGCAGGCAATATCCCCACGCCCATTCGCCTGCGACATCAAGCACGGCGAACTCCTCACCATGCATTAACGCGCTGACGGGCATCGATGTGGCGTGCGCCTCGGCATGAATTTCGGTCACGGGCGCAATGCCCGTGCGCAGCATCGGCACGGCATAATGCGGCGCGAACAGCTTTCCGGCCAGACTGATGTCGGCAAGATCCCCGCGAATGGGGGTTGTGCGCTTATCGCCGACAAGGCTGTGCCCACTCAATGTATAGATGGGCCGCTTCCCCGCCCCCATGTGTCCGTCTGCCAACTACTTACGCCCCCGAAAATGTAACATGTTCGGCACCCTAACGTGCCGGATATTTGTCCGCCAGATAGCCGAAGACGGCGCGTAATCCAAGGGCCTCACCGCCCTTTGGCCTGCCGGGCTTATTGGTTGGTCGCCACGCAAAGGTATCCAGATGCACCCACGGCACATCATCAGGAACGAATTTTTGCATAAAGAGCGCCGCCGTTACTGCGCCTGCGAACGCCCCACCGCTGTTTGTCATGTCCGCGATATCGCTATCCAACAGCTCCATATAGGGTGCCCATAATGGCATCCGCCACAGCGGGTCCGTCTGCGCCTTTGACGCTGCGATTAACGCGTCGGCTGTTTCATCATCATTGCTGAACATTGCGGGCAAATCAGGCCCCAAGGCAACGCGCGCCGCGCCGGTCAGCGTCGCGAAATCGATGATAAGCTCAGGCGTATCCTCAACCGCTTTGGTCAACGCGTCGGCAAGCACGAGGCGCCCTTCCGCATCGGTATTGTCGATTTCAACCGTAATGCCCTTGCGGCTTTTAACGATATCGCCCGGCCGCATAGCATTGCCCGATATGCTGTTTTCGGCAGCAGCGACGAGCATATGCAAGCGTACCGGCAAATGCGCAGCCATGATAAGCTCAGCCAGCGCAAGCGCATGGGCCGCGCCGCCCATATCCTTTTTCATCAGGCGCATGCCGCTCGCCGGTTTCATATCAAGACCACC
The DNA here is from genome assembly GCA_002479765.1 of Sphingomonadales bacterium UBA7471. Lineage (GTDB taxonomy): Bacteria > Pseudomonadota > Alphaproteobacteria > Sphingomonadales > Sphingomonadaceae > Sphingorhabdus_B. The sequence goes on from DLOZ01000018.1 coordinate 75,769, forward strand.
GCTGTCGAACGTTATGCCTTTGCCCACAATAGCGATGCGTGGGTGGCGCGGGTCACCCCATTCCAGCTCAATCAGCCGCGGGGCATGTTCGCGCGCCGCTGCTTTGCCGACAGCATGGATGAGCGGGAAGCCCGCTTCCAACGCTTCGCCTGCCGTCACTGTCACATCTGCCTTATGCGCCTTGGCGATGCGTTTAGCCTCGGCCTCAAGCGCGTCGGGACCAAGGTCACCCGCCGGACGGTTGACCAGATCGCGCACCAGCGCCGTGGCGCGCGCCTGAAGCACGATATTATGGATCTTGCCGGGTTCACGAACGAGCAGCACGCGCGCGCCGGTTGCTTTCGGTTCGCTGAGATATTCATGATATCGGTACTGACCAAGCACCCACCCAAGCATCGCTTCACCAGCGTCCGCATCCAACAACCGATAGCTTCCCTCGGGCAGAATGTCCGATAGCTTGGCCAGGTTCCAAACGCCAAGCGCCGAAGCATCCGCCACACCGGCGATGACAGCCCATTCCCCGGGCTTATCGCCGGGAAGTATCGCACTATCGTTTACGCTACCTTCAAACTTCTGTGCTTTTACAGCCGTGCGGACAGGGTCGGGTTGCGCAGCAAGCCATGCAGCAAAGCCATTTTTATCGACTATGTGGATTGGTGTGGCCGGTTGGCCGTTGTCAGGTTGGATCAGATCGTCATAACGCATAATAGCTGCGATAGCGGCAATAGGCGGGGAACGGGAGATAATTCAGAAATGTTACGTATTTTTCTTTTGTTCGTTATGTCGATCGCAGCATTGGGCCTATCGGCATGTAACCGCTCAACCGACGCACGTCCGCCGCTGCCCGCGGAAATAACGGCGGTCGTTAAGCCTTTTTATGAGGCGGTGCGTCGCGGAGACCAAAAGGCGGCCGAAAAATATGTCGCCCCGGGTTTCATTGACGATAGCCGCGTGCAGTTTGCCGAAATGTCGCAGCTTTTGAAGAATGCGCCACGACTGGCTCCGGCCATTCAACAGCATCAAGGGTCCGGGGCCTATCTGACGTTCGCTGCTCAGCATGGCAAAATATGGGTTATATCCGAAGTGCGCGTGGTCCGGTACCGCAACAAGCCAATGATCGAATATTGGGATGTCACGACCACCGACAAAGCGCCCGAAATTGTCGGGCACACGCAAGATATGAAACGCTACACCAGCTACGCGCTGATGGCGGTTGCATTTGCTGCACTGGCCGGGCTCGCGTTACTTATATGGGTGGTTCGCAACCGCACACATATCATCACGCCAGAGGCCGCCATTGAAACCCACCGCGTTGCCGCGACGGTTCGCAATAGGGAGGGCTGATATAGGCCCCACCGTCGGGTATTACTCGGCTGCGATCAGCGTTTCCGCATTCTCGTTATGGGAGGCTGCGAAATGCGGTGCAGAAAAGACCATGACGCCGTCGTCCACAGGATCCTGGGTCAGGATTTTCTTTTCAGCGGCGTAATTTTGCAGCACGCGCCATGGATGGCGGTCCCCGTTCTTGGGCAGCTTGTCAAAACTGCGTGCAAAATAGCCTGAGCTAAAGTCCGTCACAAAGGGCAGCTTCGGCATATCCGGATCATCAAGATGCGGCGTTGCCACCAGCGCGTTTTTGTCATCCATTTTCCACAACAATCGGCAGACATAATCGGCAACGATATCGGTCTTCAACGTCCAGGACGCGTTGATATAGCCAAACACGCTGGCGAAGTTCGGAATGTCGTTGAACATCACGCCCTTGTAATTGAAATGCTCGCCAAAATTGATGGCTTCACCGTCCACGCTGATGGCTGTCTTGCCCATCGTGACAAGGTTCAGACCGGTCGCAGTGATCACGATATCGGATTCAATATGCTTGCCGGACTTCAGCTGAATACCCGTCTTGGTGAAATGGTCGATATGGTCCGTCACCACCTCCGCCTTGCCCTCGCTTATGGCGGTGAACATGTCGCTATCGGGAATAAGGCACAGTCGCTGTTCCCATGGGCCATATTTCGGCACAAAATGCGTATCAACATCTACTGAGGCCGGAAGCGCTTCGCGGGCCATGTTGACGAGCTTTTCACCGAGCTTCGCTGGATTGCGGCGGGCATACCAATAGGTGAACCGCTGCATATTAATGTTGCGCCAACGCGTGAGCGCATAAGCCAGCTTTTCCGGCATGATTTTACGCACAAATTTGGAGAAGGGGTCAATCGCAGGACGCGAGACCATATAGGTCGGCGAACGCTGCAGCATCGTCACCTGCGCGCCCTGTTGCGCCATCACGGGCACAATCGTCACCGCGGTCGCGCCGGAACCGATAACCGTTACCTTCTTGCCGCTATAGTCCAGTCCTTCTGGCCAATGCTGCGGGTGAACAATCTGGCCGCCAAAGTCGGCTTCGCCCGGAAAATCGGGTTTATAGCCCTGATCATAATCATAATAACCGGCACACATGAACAGGAAGCGCGCGGCAAAGCGCCGTTCCTTACCGCCATCGACCGCCTTGGCCGTTACATGCCAGCGCGCATTGGGGCTGGACCAATTTGCCGAGACAACCTTGTGCCCAAAATGGATATGCGGCGTGATGCCATATTCATCAGCCGTTTCGTGGACATATTCATGAATCGATGGGCCGTCAGCAATTGTTTTTTCGTGCAGCCACGGTTTGAAGCGGTAGCCCAAGGTATGCATGTCAGAGTCAGACCGGATGCCTGGGTAACGGAAAAGGTCCCAAGTGCCGCCCATGTCAGCGCGCTGCTCGACAATGGCATAGCTTTTATTGGGGCATTGCATGGTCAGATGCGCCGCCGCACCAATGCCGGATAAACCAGCGCCTACAATCAATACATCTACAACCGTTTCAGCCTGCGCCATATCACTCTCCACTCTATGTTAAAAATCTTACTGACATCATTGCAAATTGCAACCGGCTTTCACGCGCGCGTAATTGGCGCTATGGCGGGTTAATATCAAAACGGGGATTAAATGATGACGGACGGAGCCGACGACGAATATGTCTATGACGAAGCCTCTGGCGAATGGATAAGCGCGGCGGAAGCCAATGCCAAATCCGAACAAGACGGCGCAGTTGAGGTCCGTGACGCGGTTGGGAATATTTTGGCCGACGGCGATCAGGTCACGTTGATCAAGGACCTGACCGTAAAGGGTGCGGGCCAGACATTGAAGCGCGGAACGCTTATCAAATCCATCCGCTTGACTGGTGATGCGCAGGAGATTGACTGCCGGTTTGACGGCATCAAGGGCCTCGTCCTGCGGGCGGAGTTTGTCCGGAAACGTTAATCGCCGCGCACAAAAAAAGGGCCGCCGTTGGGCAGCCCTTTTTTTCAACCTTAGTGCTGATTAATCAGCAGCTGAAAGATTTACAGCCGAAGCTTTACCGTTGCGGCCAATTTCGACTTCGAAATTTACGCGCTGCTCTTTGTCGAGCGAGTGCATGCCAGCAGCTTGAACAGCCGAGATGTGCACGAAGCTGTCATCGCCACCACCATCGGGTGCAATAAAGCCATAGCCTTTATCGGCATTGAAGAATTTTACGGTGCCAGTAGGCATAATATGTTCCTTTCACGAAACAGGTGACCACCGGGCAACAGCGCCAAGTGGGTAGCCAAGTCGTGTTGGGAAAAACGTTGCACGCTCCGCTTATTTCATCAGATACGCGCCTCAAATTCCGTCGCGGTCGACGATAGCGTGATGGGGGTATACGCCTAATTTACGCTATTAGCAAACAACAAGGTCGAATCCCGCTTTTCCCCTGCTTCACCGCCATTTTCCGCCCATGTTCCCCCGCCTGCTTTAGCCCAAAAGCCGTTTGCGGTTCGCGGCCACATGTTTGGCGTAATGGTTGATACTGCCGCTGACTATGCTTTCGGGGGTAAGCCCGTGCTTGCCGGTCATCAGGTCCGCGCCAAGTGCCATGTTCGCCGCGACCTTTTCGCTGACCATCCGCTCCGCCTCACGCACCGCATTTGGCCCGCCAAGCGCCAGACTGCCCAAGCGCGCCGCAATCACCATGTTGGATTCCGCCGCGAGCGCGAAGGCATCCATGGAAATGTCAAACCAGCTTGGATTTTTCGGCTTCGTCATGATGGTTCAACCTTTGTGGGTGATGATTAGGTCGCGCGCAGCATAACGCGGATCGGGGGTTATGCCAGCCATTCCTCAACCACCAATCCGCGACAGCCGCGTCCGGTTGCGCGTGATCCATTCGGCCTTGTTATCATCCTGAAAATCAATCTGCTTTAATGTTTCGATGCTGTCGCCATCGCGCGTGGTCGTCAGGCGTAGCATTGCGGGGCGGTCATCATCCTTCCCCAGCGCCTCTTCAACCATCGTCCAATGCGTTGCATCGGCGGGCGGGCCGTCAAATCGCACCGCATAGGTAAATATATCGACGCTGCGGCCCTTGCGAAATGTCCCCGCGGTCACCGTAGCCGCCGCCGGATCGAACAGCTCGATCGTGGTAATCCGCACATTCCCTGCCTTTGGCCCATCGTCAAAGTCGGACTTTCGGATGATGGTCGCGCCGTCGCCCTGATCCTCAATCCGCGTGCTGACCGGAATGCCGAACCATTTTTTGGCGGTGTAATCCAGATATTCCAGCTTCCCCGACCATGTCCCCGTCAATGCGGCGCGCGCGGCGGCGATATCCACGGGCGCAGGCTGGGCAAAGGCAGCGGCGGGGGTGACCGCCGCAGCGGCGAGGATGAGAAGCGAGGACATGTGTCGCATGAAATGTAAATCCTTATGGGGTTGATGGCCATGATGCCGAAAATCCATGGCCTTGGTATATAAAGCCATCGCAATATGGCGCACGCCAAAAGCGACAAAAGCAACCACGCCACGCATTTTTTATGTCTCCCTTGTCGCTTTAACCGCCTGCGCCTGCGCCGAAAGCGCCGCGGACAGACGGGTTTTGGACAATAACGCCGCGTTCAGAACTTTGCGGTCGGGCGCGTGCATGACCTCAACCATGCCGCCGCGCATCACGCGCACCGTGGTGACGCCGTTAATCGCCTGATCCAGCGCGGTGTGAAATTGCAGGTCCGCGCCACAGGCAATCGCAATGTCCCACGCCTCGGCAAAGCCAGCCGCCCCTGCCCGTTCGCGCAAGCGATAGGCCGAAGCCCGCCCCATGCCCACCGCCCGCGCCGCCGGGCCAACCGCCCCCATGACCGACAAAGCGGTGATAAAGCGCCGCTGCCGCTCCGCGCTCCACCCATCGGCACGGCGGCGCTGCATCGGCACGGGGGTGAAGGCCAACAGATCGTCAAAATCCGCATCGGAGCCAGCGTCGGAACGGGCGTCGGCGTTTAAATTGGGCTTTGGATTGGGCGGCGATGCATCTGTCATGTCCGCAACAGAAACATAAAGCGGACTATGTAGGAAAGTTGTTTTTTCGGGCGGGCGACCCGCAGCGATCGCCCGTTCGTGATATGCCTTAGCGGCAGCGCACGTCTTTACGGTCAATGGCGCGTCCGGCAGCACCACCGGCAATGGCACCCAATATGGTGCCCAGCGTATCCGAATTGCCCGGCGCGATAATATTGCCCAGCACACCGCCGGCAACGGCACCGACGATCAGACCCGTCGTGCCATCGGACCGGCGGCAATAATATTGGCCATTCTGGCCACGATAAATCCGGTCATTATCGGTCAGACGCCGTTCGCGATAACGGCGGTCTTGGCGATAATATCGGTCGGCATAATAGCCATTATATTGGGGGTCGGGCCGGTTATAATCATAATTGCCATAACGGTCATAGGACGCGCGGTCATAATAACCAAAGCCGCCATCATCATATGCCGAGCCACCGCCATAAGAGGCGCAGCCCCCCGTCAGCGCAGTCGCGGCGATCAATGTTGTGATAAGTGCTTTATTCATATGGAGCTCCTTCGGTTGATCCGAACAGCCAAAGCACGTCAGCATCAGCATACGGAGAGTATCAAGGGAAGGATAACGGGCCGGAGCGCGCGGTGTTCCGTTTGGACGGATGGGGTGCGTGTTCCCGGCGCGGCGCGGTCAATGTTTGGGGTTTATCGTAGGTGTCACGGTAATTCGCATTTTACTAGTTTGTATGCCAGCCTTTGTATGGAGGAACGAAATCGACGCGTTCTCGATCGTGCCCTAGGAACGCCAACATACTGCCTTCATGAACAGCGCTGATTTCCGTATCGTCAGCGTACAGTCCGTATGTGATTTTAAATTCAATCTCGATAGCGTCATACCGACTGATAATTTCCCTTTTTATTCCATCCGGCCACGTGAACTCGATTTCATATTCTCGCTTTCTGCCAGCGGGGTAAAATTCTTTTCCGAATTTTTCTTCCGCCAACACTACTCTGCTGCCGTCCCCTTCGAAATCTGGGGCAAGGACATCGATTGTAGCCTCAACATCGTAAGCAATAGTTTTGCCATAATTTACGAGAGAGAATTTGATAATACCAATGTCCCTAACCGTCGCAGTAGGCCTTCGAGGCTTATCTTCGTAATGTGCCGCAGCAAAATAAACGATGGCTTCCACTTGGCGCTGAGTAATCATCTTTGTGTAATCAAGGCTACTTTTTGCTAGATCGGAACTGCGCTTCGTTTCACGAAAAGTAGTCCAAACTAGATACACACCAACACCGCTCAACCCTATGCCAACGAGGGCTGCAACAGCCATTATTCCTGCCCAAAGAGCCGAAGTGCGCTGAGCATAGAGATCGTATTCGTCACGCTTGTTTTCGTGAGCGGTTTGTTTGGCCTGATACGAGCATTCAGTCTTGGAGAGGGGGCGGAAGCTAGGGCACCCGAACCTTACCTCATTCTTGGCCCAGCGCTCATATTGTGCGGATTGGTCGGTGGCTTGCTTGTGATATCCTAGCTGCGTCCAATAACCCCATCCAGTAAACAACAATACGATTAGGAAGGCAGTAATACTCGCCGGTATCAGTCTAGTCTTCGCTGTTTCGCTCCCGTCGCTTCCAGACATTGTCATAAAAACACCGCTGTAAATTTACCTCTGGATTTACGGTGACAGTGGACCCAACTCCTATTCCGTGCATTGTCACCGCAATTCGAATTGGCGAGTGTTAGGCTGGTAATCATGCCTTCCAACCTAGGGCGGTTGTGAATGCCCTTCTATAAACTGTGTCAATTTGCACCGGGGCCTTCTCGACATATTCCTTCCCAAGATTGCGTGCGTCGCCAGTCAGGCCACGCAAATATTGAATGGCCTCACATTGCGACGGGCGATGACCATCTTCGTCACAAAATTTTGGACCGAGTGCAGTCCAAACAACACCATTTATTCCTTTGGATTTGGCCCAATCGCCAATCTCGTTTTCGTAATCATAGCCTTCCGCGTAGGGCCATCGCCCAATCTGCTTGCAGGAGGTTTCTTCGCGAATCCTTAGCTGCTCGACAGCTTCGGAAAGATTACACACACTCAATTCCGCCCAGAGAATTGGCATTGGCTTTGATAGCGGGTCGATGACAAGTGTTAGTCTGCCATTGTTGGACTGACGTAGGAACTCAACAGGTACATACGGTCCGTCATTCTGCCACTGGCCTTTTATGGGGAGTTTTTTTGGGTCCCATACGAGTGAACCCCATCCGAGGCAGACAATCATTTAGTAGGTCGCCTCATTATGGCACACCAAAATGCAAAGCCTGCGAAAAGGACCAACATGAACGCGGTAGCATTGTCTGGTCCGCTTTTCGTGATGAGGTCACCTATGCAATCCCCATCCGGCGCAGACCGTGTACATACCGCGTGCCTCTCAGCTGTCGCAGCTTGATAAGCAGCCAAAACCAGCATTCCAGCTAAGCTCGCGGTGATTGCTCGATTAATGTAGTCATTGCTCTGGATATCGATGTCCAAGTGCTTGCCAAATAGACGAAGCGCAAACCAGACGGCGGCTGGTATTACGATCAAATAGGTGGTGCGAACCATCATGCCATATGGCTGAACAGGTCCCAGCACGAGCAAGGCGAAAAAGACCAACCCGACAATATAGTTCCGATTTGAAGGACTAAGGCCAGACAAATCCTCTTCGTCCATGTATTTCTCCAGTCGCCCCCTAAGACTTGCGAACATCAATCAAGCTCCCATCTTCGGCACCAAAGATATCGCGGGAGACGACATTGTAAACAGAATTTTACAATTCCTTGCTGCAACGCCAACCGCACGGGCCCGTGACCGTCATCACGCCCTTTCCACCCCCCAAAGATTTTACATTTCCCAAAACCTTTGCATAAACCTACAGCGGCAAAAAACGGGGCGTAAATTGTGGGTGAATGATAGAGGTCGATGCAGTCATTACGTGGGTCGACGGGGCGGACCCCGCGCATAAGGCACAAAGGGATTTCTATCTGGCAGAGGCCAAGGCGGAGGCGGATGCTTTCGCGCGTGCGCCGCTCCACGATAATGGCACCAACCCCCATCGCTGGATCTGCAGTGACGAGCTGAATTACTGCGTGCGTTCCATCGCCAACAATGCGCCGTGGGTGCGGCGGATATGGATCGTCACCGACAATCAAATTCCGCAGATCACGCAATTGCCGCCCGAATGCGCGGCGAAGATCAGCATCGTTGACCATCGCGATATCTTTGACGGGGCGGACAATGCGTTGCCGACGTTCAATTCGCTGTCGATTGAAACCATGTTGTGGCGCATCCCCGGGTTGGCCGAACATTTCTTATATTTCAATGATGACGTCTTCCTGACCGCGCCGGTTACGCCGTCGGATTTCTTTGCCGGCGATGGCCCCGTGCTGCGCGGCAAATGGACCGACCACAGCGATCTGGCCGCCTGTGGCGCGAGCCGGGATGAGGCCAGCCTGCTGAACCATTTTAACCAGATTAACGCCGCGCAGATGATTGGCTATAGCGCCGACCATGTGTTCGAAAGCGCGCATGTCGTCCACCCGATGCAGCGTTCGGTGATGGCGGATTTATGTGCGACCTACGCGGCCGAATTTGCACACAACGCCAGCTATCGCTTTCGCGACACCGCGCAATTCCTGCCACAAAGCCTGCACAACCATGCCTGCCTTGCCGATAATAGCGCCGCGATATTGGACACGCGCGATTATCTGCACATTGCCGTCGGCGCGCATGGCCAATGGACCGCCGATGATGTCAGCGGCTTTCTGCGCGGGGCGGAGCGCGACGCGATCAAATTTCTATGTGTCAATGACTTGCCAGAATTAGAGCGCAGCTTCCCCGATGCACGAGTGTGGATCGAGGAAGCGATTGGCGGTTAGCCGCGCGGATTAACGCTTAATCATGCTCCCGATCACCCGCGCCCATATATAGCTCGCGGCCGGTTTCGTCATAGACCTTGCTCATTTGCGCCATGCCGGCCTCTGCCTCTTCCGTCGCGATGAACGCTTCGGCTGGTTGGTTCTGCAAACGGGCAAACTCCCGCACTTCTTGGCTGATTTTCATTGAGCAGAATTTTGGTCCGCACATGGAACAAAAATGCGCGGACTTTGCGCCTTCGGCGGGCAGCGTTTGGTCGTGATATTGCTCCGCCGTGTCGGGATCGAGGCTTAGGTTGAATTGGTCGCGCCAGCGGAATTCGAAGCGCGCCTTGCTGAGCGCATCGTCGCGGACTTGCGCGGCGGGGTGGCCCTTTGCAAGGTCGGCGGCATGTGCCGCAAGCTTATAGGTCACAACGCCGACCTTCACATCGTCACGGTCGGGCAGGCCCAAATGCTCCTTTGGCGTGACATAGCACAGCATCGCGGTGCCGTACCAACCGATCATCGCCGCGCCTATGCCGCTGGTGATATGGTCATAGCCCGGCGCAATGTCGGTGGTGAGCGGTCCAAGCGTGTAGAATGGCGCTTCGCCGCACACCTCCAGCTGCTTGGTCATATTCTCTTTAATCTTGTGCATCGGCACATGGCC
>DLOZ01000018.1:85756-86360 GCA_002479765.1 Sphingomonadales bacterium UBA7471
CCGGGGCCTTCGATCATCACCTGAACATCCGATTTCCACGCGCGGTGGGTCAGCTCGCCCAGCGTATAGAGCTCGGCAAATTGCGCTTCGTCATTGGCGTCGGCAATCGACCCGGGGCGCAGACCATCGCCAAGGCTGTAGGCGATGTCATAGGCCTTCATAATCTCGGTGATGTCGTCGAAATGTTCGTAGAGGAAGCTTTCCTTATGATGCGCGAGGCACCATTTCGCCATGATCGAACCGCCGCGTGACACGATGCCGGTCACGCGCTTTGCCGCGAGTGGAACATAGGGCAAACGCACGCCCGCGTGGATGGTGAAGTAATCGACGCCCTGTTCGGCTTGTTCGATGAGCGTATCGCGGAAGATTTCCCATGTCAGGTCTTCGGCAACGCCGCCGACCTTTTCCAGCGCCTGATAAATCGGCACGGTGCCGATGGGAACGGGCGAATTGCGGATGATCCATTCGCGGGTGTCGTGAATGTTGCGGCCGGTCGACAGGTCCATGACGGTGTCCGCGCCCCAGCGGATGGACCAGACCATCTTGTCCACTTCGGTCGCGACGTCAGACGCCACCGCGCTGTTGCCGATATTGGCGTTGATCT
>DLOZ01000018.1:86406-103580 GCA_002479765.1 Sphingomonadales bacterium UBA7471
TTGGCGTTGATCTTGACCAGGAAATTGCGGCCAATCGCCATGGGTTCGGATTCAGGGTGGTTGATATTGTTGGGGATGATCGCGCGGCCGCGGGCGATTTCTTCGCGGACGAATTCGGGGGTGACGTAATCGGGGATGCTTGCGCCAAAGCTTTCGCCGTCGCGCTTATATTCGGCCAGGCGTGCACGGCCCAGATTCTCACGCTCGGCAACATATTCCATTTCGGGCGTGATGATGCCGCGGCGGGCATAATGCATCTGGCTGACGTTCATGCCGGGCTTTGCGCGCAGCACATGTTTGCGGACATTGGGGAATGGCGCAACGCCACCGCTGCGGTCGGGGCCAAGCTGTCCATTGTCTTCGGGGCGGACTTCGCGTTGCAGCACTTCCTCCACATCGCCGCGCGCACGGATCCAACTGCTGCGGATTTCGGGCAGGCCCATGCTGATGTCGATGCGGGCGTTGCTGTCGGTATATGGCCCGCTGCTGTCATAGACGCGCACGGGCGGCTCGCCCGACGATGGCTCAAGATAGATTTCGCGCATGGCCACTTTGCGGTCGCCGACGTAGATTTTCTTCGATCCACGGATCGGGCCAGTGGTGACGCCAATTTCGGTGCGTGCGGGGATGTCTGCCATGTGTACTCTCCAAATTATCGCGAAGGAGAGCGATTGGCGTGAAGACCGGGCTCGGTCCTCGCCAGTCCCCCGGACTGGCTGCGGTCTCACCTCCCTACGCCCGCATCAACGGGATCAGGTTCAGCGGGTCGGATGGCGTTACCCATCCCTCTCAGTCACACGACTCCCCGGGGATGGAGATGTAATAGGCCAGTGTGGCGCGTCAGTCCAGCAGGATGCGTACCGTTATGGTAATGATTTTAGGCCGCAGCAACATCCGACCGCAGCGCCCTCCAGAATATGGGCGAGCTTGCAAGGTGCAGGAATTTTTCCGCCAGCCCCGGTTCAAGCGTTTTGCCGCTCGCTTGCATGACGGCGGTCATTGCGGCCTGTGGCCCGTCTTTCGACGCGACATCGTCGGCCAATGTTGCGACCGCAAGGATGTGGATCGCCAGCTGATCGATCTCGTTGCGCGGTGCGGCGGGTTCAAGGCCGCTTTGCAATATCCGCATCCACATACGGTGGTGCAGGGCATCAAGCCGGGCGTCTTCAATATCGGTCAGTTGCGCCAGCTTCGATCCGATCCAGCTCAAGCGCGCCTCACGCGTGCGTGCGCGCGGCGCATCGGCGGCGGTTGCCGACGCGGGCTGAGAGGAATTGGACGTAAACTGGTCGTGCGACGGAATCATATTGGGTGCCCTTTTGCAGAGAAGCCCATTATGACCCGCACATGATTTCCAACTCGTTAAGGCGCGCCAGAAAGTTCCGCCGCAGCGCACGACCGCGCCGTTACAACATATATTTCATCTTCACCCGCTGGCTGACGGCGGTGGTATCAACCGCAAATGCTGCGGCCTTAAACTTGGGCGGGCCCGCGACAATCGCGGGGTTACGGGAAAAGCCAAAGCCTTCTTTGGGCAGGAAAATGGCCATATCCATTTTGTTATTGGCATTTTCATCATGGACGACCGCGACCGCATATGTGCCCTTTGTTACGCCCGTGAAAGATATATTTGCGGCATCGCGCGCGGATATACTGGCTTTCAAACCTTTTGGATCCTTGCCGCAATCGGGGAAGAAACGCGGGTTGGCGGTAACGCAGACAAGCACATTGCCCTTGGTGCTGCGCAGGCCGTAGATATTTACATCAATCGTCGCGGTTGCGGGCGCGGCTTCAACTGCGCCGCTTAAGGTTGCGATCCCAATGGCCGAGACCAAGGTCAGTGCCGCACATTTTATCCCAAAACCTGAAATATAGCCCATAATTCCCTCGATATGCGTCGTGATGTTTTTGATGATGCGTCGCTGTTATCAGCCACTGCCCTAATGCGCCGTTGACGATGAATTTCGGGAAACATTCCCAGCCCATATGGTTGGTCACGCCCATGATCGTCATCACCGATAGCACGACGCCCAAAGACGCAACATGAATGGGAATGACGAAGACCAAAAACGGAATAACGAACGCGCCCGACAATGCCTCCCACGGATGGAAGGACATGGCAGCCCATGCCGTCGGCGGGCGGCTTTCATGATGGACAGCGTGCGCGGCCTTGAACCAAAACGGGCGATGCATCAGCCGGTGTGTCCAATAAAACCATGTGTCGTGCGCAAACAGATATAGAAATACCGACAGCGGCAGATACCAAAAAGGGTAATCGCCGGCATCGCGGTAAATCAACGTCCAGCCCAGATTATCCCATCCCCAAGCGACGATGCCTGCAGGAATGCCGTAAATCGCGGCGCTGGCGAGGCTCCAACCGATTTCGCGGCGGATTTGGTGGTCAAGGCCCAGATAAAGGCCGGGCTCGCGCAATTTCGTCGCCCATGCAAAAGCACCGCTGACCACCAGATAGCGTACGCCAACAATCACCGTCATCGCCAGTGTTGATAAAAGCAAGATCAGCCACGAGCCCATCTGCCGCCTTTAGCCCTTATCTTATCGGTTTAGCAAATTGCGTGTTTCGAAATCATCGGGACCGGAAATGCTGATGATATCGCCATCGTGCATGACCTTAATTGGCCCCTTATAGCGGCCGGCGGCATCACCAATCAGCGCGAATTCCAATGGCTTGGGCACCGACGGGACGATATGGGTAAAGGCCAACATGCCCGCGCCGGACGCCTTTGCCACATCGGCGGCTTGTTCGGGGCTGATATGGTAATTCTGGATATCGTCGAAGATTTTGGCCCGATTTTTCATGCCCGCCTTTTGCGCGCTGGTGGCGAGGATATCGACCATGCGCGGGGACAGCAGTTCGCTGACGAACAAATCAGACCCCTTAGCGGCTTTGGCCAGCGCAGGCGTGAACGCGGTGTCACCTGAAATCGTGACGCTGCGGCCCTTATAATCGACGCGATAGCCAAAGGCGGGCTTGATCGGATCATGGTCCACAGAAAAGGCGGTAATGCGCACGTCGTTGGCATCATAGACCACGCCCGGCTGGATCGCCTTGCTCGTCATGCCAAAGCCCGATGGCGGCACGACGGCGGTGCCATGGTGGGCAATGCGGTAGGTTGAATCAATCCGGTACGCCGCATTCAGCCCATCGGTGATTTCGGTGACGCCTTCAGGACCAGACACAGGCAGCGGTGTTTTCGCGCTCGTCCCTGCCCAACGCTGCAGCGTGAAGGGGCCGAGGCCTTCAAAATGGTCGCTGTGCAAATGCGTGAGCCACACACCTTCAATCTTATCGAGCGGCATGCCCATGAGCGACAGGGTTTTGCCCGAGCCTTCACCCATGTCGAAAACAAACAACCGGCCACCAGCGATCACAATGGTGCACGCAGCCGCGCGGTCACGGTTTGGCAGGGGCGAACCCGTGCCGCAAAATCCGACATGCAGGGCATTTACGGGCAATTCCGCCATGACATTGCGCGACATTGCACTGTCGGCGGCCCGCGCAAGCAGCGCCATCGCAAGTGCGTCCCGCTTTACATAAGCCGCACCGCCCGCAACGGCCAGCCCGCTAAGGACAGCCAAAAGCCATTTCTTCCGCATGATAACTTCTCCCGTTTGACCATAAGCTTACGCATTTTCACGATGGTTCGCATATAGGAAAATGATGACGACCTCGGTGCGCGGGCCAATCGCTGCACATAAAGCTGTGCATTACCTTGGCAGAAGCCTTCCCCTTGTAAAATGGCTGCGCTAGGGCCGGATGGTGACACGCGAAAATATCAAATGCGATTTGGCTATTGTCGGCGGCGGGCTTGCGGGCGGGCTGATCGCGCTCGCGCTTGGCAAAATGCGGCCCGAATTGAAAATCGTCCTGATTGAACAAGGCGACAGCTTTGGCGGCAACCATATTTGGAGCTTTTTTGCGAGCGACATATTGCCCGAGCATCGTTGGCTGACGGCGCCATTGGTGACCTATGGCTGGTCGGGTTATGACGTCAAATTCCCCGCACACAGCCGCACGCTCGACAATATTTATTACACGATTGAATCCGAACGGCTCGACTGGGTGCTGCGCAAGAACCTGCCTGCATCGTCATTGATGCTTGGCCGTGAAGTGAAGGCGGTCTCGCCCAGGCTTGTCGTTCTCGACGGCGCGCAGCGTATTAACGCCGGCGGCGTGATTGACGCGCGGGGCGCGGGCGACCTGAACCATCTTGATTGCGGCTGGCAGAAATTTACCGGCCAGCTGATGCAATTGTCAGAGCCCCACAATCTGACAAAGCCCATCGTCATGGACGCGACGGTTGACCAGCATGATGGCTATCGCTTTGTCTATGTCCTGCCCTTTGGGATGGATAAGCTGTTTATCGAAGACACCTATTACAGCGACAAGCCCGATTTGGACCCGCGTATCCTGCGTCAAAGGATTGCGGCTTATGCGGATGAACAAGGCTGGAAAGTCGAGCGCGTTTTGCGTGAAGAAAATGGCGTCTTGCCCGTTGTGATGGGCGGCGATCTGGAAAGCTATTGGGCAAGCGGCAGTGGCCGCACGGCAAAGGCCGGCGCGCGCGGTGCATTTTTTCAGCCGGTGACCAGCTATTCCCTGCCCGATGCGGTGCGCAACGCCATTTTCATTGCAGAGCAGCCCGATCTTGACGGCGACAAGCTCAATCTCGTTCTGCGCGAGCGTGCGCAGGACCATTGGAACAAGGGCAGATTTTTCCGGATACTCAACCGGATGCTGTTCCGCGGCGCCGAAGGCCGCGACCGATATAAAATATTGGAACGTTTCTACAGGCTAAAGCCCGGATTGATTGAACGCTTTTATGCTGGGAATAGCAGCAATAGTGATAAGGCGCGCATCCTGATTGGCAAGCCGCCCATTCCCATAGGGAAAGCCATCACCGCAATCCGGAGCAAGAAGAAATGATCAGGACTCTCGCACTTTTCGTCATCCCGAACTTGTTTCGGGATAACAAAATGGGGTCGCCTGTTATCCTGAAACACGTTCAGGATGACGCACTTTTGGGGCACAATATATGACGAAGACAGCAGCGATTATTGGTGCCGGATTTGGCGGCCTTGCGCTTGCAATGCGGCTTCAATCTGCAGGCATCTCCACGACGATTATCGAAGCGCGCGATAAGCCCGGCGGCCGCGGCTATTATTGGGAAAAGGATGGCTTTACCTTTGACGGTGGGCCAACGGTCATCACCGACCCGCCATGTCTGGAAGAATTATGGTCGCTGTCCGGCCATAAAATGTCGGACGACGTGGAATTGATGCCTGTATTCCCGTTCTACCGGTTGAACTGGCCCGATGGCACGAATTTCGATTATTCGAATGACGCACCGGGCCTGAAAGCCGAAATTGAAAAGCTGAACCCCGACGATGTTGAGGGCTATCGCAAATTCCTCGCATATTCGAAGGGCGTGTTCAAAGAGGGCTATCAAAAGCTCGGTTCGGTCGCGTTTCTCGACTTCGCATCGATGATCAAGGCTGCCCCTGCGCTGATGAAATATCAGGCATGGCGCTCGGTCTATTCGATCGTTTCGTCTTATGTGAAAGACGAAAAGCTGCGCGAAGCTTTGTCATTCCACACATTGCTCGTGGGCGGAAACCCGATGAGCACCAGCGCGATCTACGCGCTCATCCACACCATCGAAAAAGAGGGCGGGGTCTGGTTTGCCAAGGGCGGCACCAACCGGCTTGTGGCCGCAATGGTGACGCATTTTGAGCGGCTCGGCGGGACGATCCGTCTCGGCGATCCTGTCGAAGAAATCGAAACACGCGGTGACAAGGTCATTGGCGTGCGCACGAAATCGGGCTGGCGTATGGACTGCGACATGGCGGCGTCCAATGGCGACCTGATGCACACCTACAAGGATTTGTTGACCAGTAACAAACGCGGCGAACGCGCAACCAAATCGCTGCGGCGCAAAAGCTGGTCGCCATCGCTTTTCGTCCTGCATCTTGGCATTAAGGGCACATGGCCGGGCATTCCGCACCATATGATCCTGTTTGGCCCGCGCTACAAAGGCCTGCTCGACGACATTTACAAAAACGGCGTCTTGCCGCAGGATTTCTCGCTATATCTGCACCATCCAACCGTCACGGACCCAAGCCTTGCGCCCGAAGGTTGCTCGACATTTTATGTCCTCGCGCCTGTCGCGCATATGGGCAAAGCACCGCTCGATTGGGATGGCGATGTGGGTGAAGCGTTGAAGGAACGGATTTTGGATGAGCTTGAGCGCCGCCTGATCCCCGACATCCGCAGCCGGATCATGACGCAGTTCCATTACACGCCAGCCGATTTTGGCCGCGACCTTTCGGCGCATTTGGGCAGCGCGTTCAGCCTTGAACCCGTGTTGTGGCAGTCGGCCTATATGCGGGCGCACAACCGTGATGACGCGATACACAATCTGTATTTCGTCGGCGCGGGCACGCACCCCGGCGCTGGCATTCCCGGCGTTGTCGGTAGTGCAAAGGCGACGGCGGCATTGATGCTGGAGGATGCACATAAGTGAAACGGCTCGCGGTCTATTGCGGTTCGGCAACGCCCGATAACCCCGTCTATATCGAAGCGGCGCGCAGCGTCGGAAAGATGCTGGCGGAACGCGGCATTGGCGTCGTCTATGGCGGCGGCCGGTTGGGGCTGATGGGGGCGGTGGCCGACAGCGCGCTTGCGGCAGGCGGCGAAGTGATTGGCATCATCCCCGAAGCGCTGGTCGGTGCTGAAGTCGCGCACAAGGGCTGCACCGAACTGCACGTCGTTTCGGGTATGCACGAACGCAAGGCGCGCTTTACCGACCTGTCCGATGGTTTCATCACCATTCCCGGCGGCGTCGGGACGATGGACGAATTGTGGGAAGCGATCAGCTGGTCACAGCTTGGCTATCATCAAAAACCCGTCGGCGTTTTGAACATTGCGGGTTTCTATGATCAGCTTATCGCCTTCAACCAGAATATGATCGATGTCGGCTTTATCCGGCCGCAACATGCGGGCATCATGATCGTCGATGACACGCTGGACGGCTTGCTGGACAAAATGGCCGCTTATGTGCCGCACAAGACCATCTTCCAGATGAAAGCAGACAATTTGTGAACCACGCCCATATCAGCCCTTGCACAGATTTTTGCCGTGGCTGATTTTGATCGCCCTGCCCTTGTTCAATTTGCGCAGGACAGCATATCGCGGGGATCAAAATCCTTCCGTTTCGCCAGCCGGTTGTTTGACCGCATAACGCGCGAACGCGTGTGGCTGCTCTATGCATGGTGCCGCAAATGCGATGATATGGCCGATGGTCAGGACCATGGCGGCGCGATGGCGGCGGTCACCGACCCTCAGGAAAGCCTTGCCGCCATTCGCACGCTTACCGCAAAAGCGCTGGCGGGCACGCCCACGGGTGAGCCTGCGTTTGACTGCCTGGGCGTTGTCGCGCGGGAATGTGGCATTACGGCGCGCATGGCAGAGGATGTGATCGAAGGCTTCGCACTGGATGTAGCGGACTGGCACCCCCGCCGCGAAAGCGATCTCTACCAATATTGCTACCATGTTGCGGGCGCCGTGGGCGTGATGATGGCCGTGGTGATGGGCGTTCCGGCGGATGATGACGCCACGCTCGACCGCGCATGCGACCTTGGCCTCGCCTTTCAACTCGCCAACATCGCGCGCGATATTGCCGAAGATGACGCCGCCGGACGCTGCTATTTGCCCGACGACTGGCTGGCGACGCTCGATATCGGCCCGGGCGAGCATATGAAGCCGCATAACCGCAAGAAACTGGCGCTGATGGGCCGTTGGCTGGCGGACGAGGCGGAACAATATGAAGCGTCGGCACGTGTCGGCGCGGCGCATCTGCCGCTGCGCGCGCGTTGGGCGGTGCTATCCGCCGCCGGGATTTATGGCGAAATCGCCCGCAAAGTCCGCGCCGCCGGTAACCACGCGTGGGACCAACGCATTTTCACCAGCCGGCCCGAAAAGTTTCGCTGGGTGCGCAAGGCATTTGTCGATGCTGTTGCGAACAACCCGCGTGATATGAACCGCGACGCTTTGTGGACGCGGGCGAGGGTTTAGCAGCGCGGGCTTCTGCACTAGCCTAACACACCCACCCCCAATTCGTCATCCTGAACTTGTTTCAGGGTCTTACTACCGACGTTGAAAAAGTAAGATCCTGAAACAAGTTCAGGATGACGGTGATGGACAAGTGGGCATTGCCTGAAGCGAATTCAGGACGCGGCTAACAACCGCGCCGCACGCCCCGACAAGCGCTCCACCGCGGCGTCATGTATTCCCGGCGCGCAGCAAATCAGGCCGAAATCCAATGGTGTGCGTTTATTATATAAAATCGGTCCGCCAAGCGCATCGGTCACGACTGCGCCCGCTTCCTGCGCGACGAGGTGCGCAGCGGCGATGTCCCATTCATTGCCCCAGCGCAGCGTTGCGACCAAATCGGCGCGGTCACAGGCGACCATCGTCATCCGCATCGCGATGCTGTTGGGCTTGGGCACCGTGACAAGGTCCGCATCGAGCCGTGGCAATTCATCGGCGGGCACACGTGATCCGTTGAAATCCAATCGCGTGCTACCCGATAGCGGCGCATTGTTGCACGTCACGCCTTCGCCGCGTGCCGCGACCCAGATTTTGTCTTCGGCCGGCGCGGCCATCACCGCAAAGATCGGAATACCATCGGCCACCAAGGCAACCGACACACACCATCCGCTGCGTCCGCGCACATAATCGCGGGTGCCGTCAATGGGGTCAACCAGCCACAAGAGCCTTGCATCGAGCCGCTTTGGGTCATCCAGCGTCTCTTCGGACAGCCATGCCGCCTCCGGCAAAATCGCCTGCAAACGCGTGGTCAGCAACGCATCGACGGCCATGTCGATCTCGCTCACGAAATTGTCGCGGCTCTTTTCCCACACCTTGGCATCGGGCACTGCCCCGTCGCGCCAGCTGGCAAACGCCAACGCCGCAGCTTCCTGCGTGGCTGCGATGACGGCGTCTCTATCAAGCTGGCGTTCAGGCACCTGCAATCATCATGCCGTCGATCCGCAAGGTCGGCACATTGATGCTGCGGATCCAGTCCAGATCGTTCGCGGCGGTCATTGCTGCAAACATATCCTTCAAATTGCCGGCAATGGTAAATTCGCTCACGGGTCCGGCAATTTCGCCATTGATGATCAGGAAACCGGCGGCACCGCGGCTATAATCGCCCGTCACCGGATTAACGCCCTGCCCAGCCAGTTCGTGCACATAGACGCCATGTTTGATGTCCGCGATCAGTTCGGCAACGCTGACACTGCCACCTTCCAAATGCACGTTCGACGGACTGACACCCGGCGCGCCGCTGACACCGCGGCTCGCATGGCCGGTGGGTTCCAATCCCAATTGCCGCGCCGATGCGCTTTCCATCAACCAGCCCGTCAAAACGCCCTTTTCTATGATCGCACGGCGCGCGGTGGGCAGGCCTTCGCCATCAAAGGCGCGCGACCCAAGCCCGCGCGGCACATGCGGATTGTCGATGATTGATATGCCGCTGTCGAACAATTGCGCGCCGAGCGATTCCAGCAGGAAGCTTGTTTTGCGGGCAATGGCCGACCCGCTAATCCCACCCAGCAAATGCCCGACAAAAGAACTGCCAACGCGCGGGTCAAAGACCACGGGCATCTGTCCACTTTTGATGGTGCCGGGGTTCAACCGCTTGACGGCGCGTTCACCGGCACGCGTGCCGACGCTGGCGGGGCTGGCGAGATCGGCAAGATGCCGGGCCGAGCGCCAGTCATAATCGCGTTCCTTGGCATCGCCATCGCCCGACAGCACGCTGGCGGATATGCCATAGCCTGATCCCGATTTCACGCCTGCAAAGCCGTGACTGGTGGCCAGCGCAAAGATCGAGCGCGACGCACTTGCGCCAGCGCCTTCGCTGTTGGTGACGCCGGGAACGGCGCGCGCGGCATCTTCGCATTCAAGTGCGGCTGCGCGAAGCTGTGCGGGATCGGGGTCTTGGCCATCATCGCCGTCGAAGTCCGGAATTGCGCCCATGAGCAGCCGGTCGTGCGGCGCGAGGCCCGCATATTGGTCTTCGGGTGCTTCCTTCGCCATGTCGATCGCGCGGGCCACCAGACCGGCCAGAATATCGGGGTTCATGTTGGACGATGAAATCGTTGCCGACCGCTGGCCGACAAAAACCCGCAAGCCGATGTCTTCACCTTCGGATCGGGCCACATCCTCTAACTGGCCCAGCCGCACCTGAACGTCCGTAGATGCTTCACACACATAAACGGCATCGGCGGCATCGGCACCGGCTTTAATGGCTTGGGAAACGAGATTGTGCGCGCGATCAAGCGCTTCTTGAGGTTTAAGCATGATTCCCGCTTAGGCGCGGGCCGTTACAGCGTCAATCAAGCGGCTTTCAAAATACCGTGAACAAAACCGCCAAAATTGCGGGAATGGCCACGGCAGCCGCCCAAAGCTTCAACCGGTCCGCGACATAATGCGTGTGCAGACCGTCGCCATTATACGCAGCGGCATCCAGCGCCTGCCAGCGACGCTCCATATTGCGGCATGGCGGAATGACTGCAGCCACAAAGAGGACCAGGACAAAATAAGGGAAAATCGACGTGCCACTGGATTCGATGGTGGGCGTCACCAAAAATATCAGTGCCAATGTGTAGACCACCAGCGCAACGGCGACATGATCGGACATACGTTTTGAATAGCTTTTATAGCTGCGCAATTGCGCGTGTTCGGCTTTTGCCATTTTTCTGCTCTCCTCTTCCCGTCACAAGACTGTCATCTTTGGGAACAGGTTTCAAGCATATTTAATGAGGGTCAGGGCAGCCCCAAAATCTTGTGATTTTGCAAGGATAAGCGCCATTTTGGGCGGTTCATGACGAAGCGTGTTGCTTCCTCTACGCTCGCCGCGTTCAACACCGCGTCGCCTTTATCCATGGGCTGGATGAGGAAATGGGCAAATTGCCATCCCTCCATGCGGTCCACATCACTCGCCAATTGCGGCCAGACGAGTTTCAGTTCATCGCCATGATGTTGGACCACGTCAGAGCCCGCCTTGGGGCTGATGCAGACCCAATCGATGCCCGGATGGACCGCGATAGTGCCGTTGCTTTCAATGGCGATTTGAAACCCGTGCGCGTGCAATGCGTCGATAATCGCATCATCAACCTGCAGCATGGGTTCGCCGCCCGTGATCACGACATAGCGCGATTGCGTGCCATCACCCCACACAGCCGCAACTTTTGCCGCAAGGTCAGCCGCGTCATAACGGCCGCCATTTTCGCCATTCATGCCGACAAAATCGGTATCGCAAAATTGGCAGATGGCGGAACTGCGGTCTTCTTCGCGGCCCGTCCATAAATTGCATCCGGCAAAGCGCAGAAACACCGCACGGCGGCCCGCATGGACGCCTTCGCCCTGAAGCGTCAGAAAAATCTCTTTAACCGCGTAGCTCATGCGTACATGGTGGGATCGGGCAATCCCGCATCGGCAAAGCCCTTGGCGCGCAACCGGCAACTGTCACAGCGGCCGCAGGCTTTGTTATCGGGCGTCGGATCGTAACAGGACCAGCTCATCCCCGCATCAAGGCCAAGCCGCGCCGCTTGGGTGGCGATATCGGCCTTGCTCATGTGCAGCAACGGGGTGTGGACGCTGAAATGATCGCCCTCAACACCCGCCTTGGTGGCCAAATTGGCCATGCCTTCAAAGGCGCGGATGAATTCTGGCCGGCAATCGGGATAGCCCGAATAATCAAGCGCATTGACGCCAATCCACAAATCCCGCGCGCCGCGTGCTTCGGCAAGGCCAAGGCATAAGGAGAGGAATATCGTGTTGCGCGCAGGCACATACGTGATGGGGATCGCGTTTTCTTCAACGCCCTCTTTGGGAACAGCAATATCCGCGGTCAGCGCAGAGCCGCCAAAGCGTGTCAGATCAAGCGGCAGGACGATATGCTCAATCGCCCCCAAATGCGCGGCGATGGTCGCGGCACTATCAAGCTCAATCCGGTGGCGCTGGTTATAATCGATGGTCAGCGCGATAAGGTCATAGCCCGCCTCACGCGCCAAGCCGGCAACAACCATTGAATCGAGGCCACCGGACAAGAGAACGATGGCAGATTTGGATTTTGCGGTCATTGCGAGAGGTCTCTGTATTCAGAGAGAAGAAAAGTGGTGCACCCGGAGCGATTCGAACGCCCGGCCCTCAGATTCGTAGTCTGATGCTCTATCCAGCTGAGCTACGGGTGCACTGGAAGGCGGCTATTAGGGTGGTGCCTTCCGTTGTGCAATAGCTAATTTGCCCTTCAAACCTGCTTGCAGGTCGATTTTCTGCGGATCGCATCAATCGTTGGGAAAGTGCTGGCCGGGGCGACCAATATTCGGATCAATACCAGCCCCCTGTCATAGCCGACACGGACGGGTTCATAACCCGCTGGCGCCGTTTGCCCCGCGTTTACGAGCGCCAGCCGCGCAGCCTTGCCTTTGGTATCCCTGTCGCTGCGTACCGCCGCCACATCGGTTCGGGCATCAAAAATGCTCACCGACCAATAATGGTCCGGCACAGGCTGCACATCGACCAGCACCGGCCCTTTGGAGACATTAAAGGCGCAAGCGGCATATGCAAGGTCAGGGCTTGGCCGAACAATCGTCTGATTGGCGGCTGTCGTCATGGGCGAAAAGGCAAATTGATTTTCAGGGCCGCGATCGCCAATTTTATTCATCGCCGCCTGCATCAACGCATAAGGCGTTGCCAGCAAGGTTGCCTGATACGCACCCAATGCGACAAGGCCGCCCGCCACTATCGGAAATAACCAACGCCGCATCATGCGCACTCCTTACGTTCAATCGTCGGTAACTGCGCCTTTTCAGGGCTTTGGATCATCATCGTTGATGGATGGTATAGCCGAAGCGTCAGGTCAAATTTGGGCACTGAGCCCGTGGGCAGCCATGTTCCGCTTTGCGCCGATGGCGCGACAGTGAACGACCAGCCGCCCGCTTCATCGACCGGAACGGCACTGGCGGGCACCGACCAGCGGTTGGCGGCATTTTTTACAAGCCAGCCTTCGCCTTCATATAAAGTGATACTCCACCAACGGCCATCCAGCTTGCCGCCACGCACGACATAAGTACAGCGCCCGTCAAGCGCGCGGCCATCGCTGTCGTTTTTTGCGGTAAAATACATCGCCTCTTTGGCGGGCAAGGCGAGCAAGCCAGACAATGCAACCTTGGCCCGCGTGAGCGCGCTGGCATCCACCGTGCCAAAGCTTTTTCCTGTCTGCCACGGTCCGATTTCGACCATGCCATCGCTTAATCCGCCACGAACCTGATGCACAGCATAAGCTGCGCCGCCAACTAAGCCCAATGCGATACATGCCGCAAATCGGTGCCATGTCTTCATAATGCTCTCCCTCGATGGAGGGGTAGAACAAAAGATTAGTTTTTGGCAAGCGCCGCCTGCGCTGCCGCCAGTCGCGCGATAGGCACGCGATAGGGGGAGGCGCTGACATAATCGAGGCCGACCTTTTCGCAAAAGGCAATCGACGCCGGATCGCCGCCATGTTCACCGCAAATCCCAAGCTTGATTTCAGGACGCGTCGCGCGGCCTTTGTTGGCGGCAATTTCAATGAGCTGGCCAACGCCTTCTACATCCAGGCTGACAAACGGGTCGCGGGCGTAAATGCCCTTGTCGACATAATGCGTCAGGAAGCGTGCGGCATCATCGCGGCTGACACCCAAAGTGGTCTGCGTCAGGTCGTTCGTGCCAAAGCTGAAGAAGCTGCCGACTTCAGCGATTTCATCGGCTATCAATGCGGCGCGCGGCAGTTCGATCATCGTGCCGACCAGATATTCGATGCGCTTGCCCTGTTCGGCGAAGACGGCTTCGGCCGCTTTGTCGACAACATCCTTCATCAGCTCAAGCTCGCGGCGGGTGCCGACGAGCGGGATCATGATTTCCGGCACCGGTGCGACCGCCAAGGAACAGGCCGCTTCAAATATCGCGCGCGCCTGCATCTCGTAAATTTCGGGGTAGGTCACGCCCAAGCGGCACCCGCGATGGCCCAGCATCGGGTTGAATTCATGCAGTTCCGCCGCGCGTTGCTTCAACACTTCCACACCGACACCGGCAGCCGCAGCAACCTCGGCAAATTCGCTTTCCTGATGTGGCAGGAATTCATGCAATGGCGGATCCAGCAAACGGATGGTGACGGGAAGACCAGCCATCACTTCGAAAATCGCGGCAAAGTCCTTACGCTGTTCGGGCAGCAATTTGTCGAGCGCAACGCGGCGGCCCTTTTCATCATCCGCCAGGATCATCTGGCGCACAGCGGTAATGCGTGCGGCATCAAAGAACATATGCTCGGTACGGCACAGGCCAATGCCTTCTGCGCCAAAATCGCGCGCCGTCTGCGCATCCAATGGCGTTTCGGCGTTGGCGCGGACTTTCATCCGGCGACCGGCATCGGCCCATACCATCAACGTGCCAAAATCACCCACCAGCTCAGGCTGCAACGTCGGGACTTCCCCCGCCATCACTTCGCCGGTGGAACCATCGAGCGTGATGATATCGCCTTCATGCAACGTCCGTCCGGCAATGCGCAGCGTTTTGGCCGCGGCGTCAATCTGAAGGCTGCCAGCCCCGGATACGCAAGGACGGCCCATGCCGCGTGCAACAACCGCCGCATGGCTCGTCATGCCGCCACGTGCGGTCAATATGCCGGTTGCGGCGTGCATGCCGTGAATGTCTTCTGGGCTGGTTTCAACACGCACCAAAATAACGGACTCGCCCCGCTCTTTCCATTTGTCGGCGGTGTCGGCATCAAACACGATTTTTCCCGAAGCTGCGCCGGGCGACGCCGGCAAGCCAGAGGTCAGCACATCGCGCACCGCATCGGGATCCAGCGTCGGGTGCAGCAATTGGTCCAGCGCCATCGGGTCCACGCGCAGGACAGCCTCGTCCGTGGTGATGAGGCCAGCGTCGGCCATATCAACCGCGATTTTGAGCGCCGCCTTCGCGGTGCGCTTGCCCGAGCGGGTTTGCAGCATCCACAATTTTTCACGCTCAACGGTGAATTCGATATCCTGCATATCGCGATAATGCGTTTCGAGGATGTCGAACACGCGCGCCAGCTCGGCATATACCGCAGGCATCGCTTCTTCCATCGACAAGGGCTTGGCACCCGCGCGTTCGCGTGCCGCCTTGGTCAGATATTGCGGGGTACGGATACCCGCAACAACATCTTCGCCTTGGGCATTGATGAGATATTCGCCATAATAGGCATTCTCGCCCGTCGCGGGATCGCGGGTGAAGGCCACGCCTGTTGCGGACGTTTCGCCCATGTTGCCAAACACCATCGCCTGCACATTGACGGCCGTGCCCCAGTCACCGGGGATATTGTTCAGGCGGCGATAAACCTTTGCCCGGTCGGATTCCCATGAACCAAACACAGCGCCCACGGCGCCCCATAATTGGTCATGCACATCTTGCGGAAATGGCTTGCCCCATTCGGCCTGAACCAGTCGTTTATATTCGGCCACCAACGCCTTCAGATCATCGGCAGACAACTCGGTATCGAGATAATAGCCTTGGTCTTCCTTGGCGATTTCCAGCGCTTCTTCAAACGCGCCATGGTCGAGTTCCAACACCACATCGGCATACATTTGAATGAAGCGGCGATAGCTGTCCCACGCAAAGCGGGCGTCGCCCGATGATGTTGCCAAACCTTCTACAGTTTGGTCGTTAAGTCCCAAATTTAAAACGGTATCCATCATCCCGGGCATCGACACACGCGCGCCGGAGCGGACGGACACGAGCAACGGATTGGCCGCATCGCCAAAGGCTTTTCCGGTGACCTGTTCAATATGTGCAATGCCGCCCGCAACCTCTGCACGCACGCTATCGGGGAAGCTTTGGCCATTGGCGTAATAGGCGGTGCACATCTCGGTCGTGATCGTGAAGCCGGGGGGGACAGGCAATCCAATCGACGCCATGCCGTCAAGGTTCGCACCCTTGCCGCCCAGGATATTTTTGTTGCCGCGAACGGTTTCATCGCCGTCCGAAACACCACCACCGAAACGAAATACATATTGGGTTGTCATATTTTCACCTGAAACGATGGGGAGAGTGCGGCCCGCTCAAAGAGTTTCGCACAAAGGCACAAAGGCACGAAGAGGGATTCTTTCTTCTCTTTGTGCCTTTGTGCCTTCGTGCGAACCATTTATCCCTCAATCCTCGAAAAATCTGCCACTTGCGTTACCGCATCGCGGAACCTTGCCAGCAAACCCAGACGAAACGCCCGTTTAGCGGGGTCTTCGTCGTTCACCATCACGCCGTCAAAGAAAGCATCGATGGGCGCGCGCAAGCTGGCAAGCGCCGCCATGGCGCCTTCGAAATCTTCGGCATCGACGGCGGCTGCGGCATTGGGCGCAGCGGTGTCGAGCGCGGTGAGGAGGGCACGCTCCTCCCCATCGACGTGCGATGGGGCGGTGGCAGTTGCGTCAGCAACTGACGGAGGGGCCGCTCCACCACTCGGCTGCGCCGAGCGGTCCCCCTCCCCATCGCTAGTCGATGGGGAGGAAGATTCCGCCTGCTTCAATATGTTCGCCGCGCGCTTATACGCCGCCAACAAATTCGCGCCTTCGGCTGTCGTGATATATGCCTGCAATGCCTTCACCCGCGCGAGCAACCGGACAAGATCATCCTCACCGCCAAGGCTAAACACCGCATCAATCAAATCGTGCCGTACACCCGCTTCGCGTTGTTGGACTTTGAGGCGGTCGACCAAAAATTCTTCCAAGCTGTCAAAGCTCGTTGCCGCTCCAGTTGCCAAGAGCATATCCTTGAGCGAACAGCGCAGGTCGTTTTGAAGCAGCAGTGACAAAAAGCCGATGGCAGCACGGCGTAATGCGAACGGATCCTTCGAACCCGTGGGCGGCATGCCGGCGGCAAAGAATTGTGCAAGCGTATCCAGCTTATCCGCCAAGCTGACCGCCACAGTGACCGGCGCGGTGGGCACTTCGTCGCCCTGCCCGACGGGCTTGTAATGGTCGCGGACCGCGTCGGCGACAGCATCGGCTTCGCCTTGTGCACGGGCGTAATAGCCGCCCATGAGGCCCTGCAATTCGGGGAATTCGCCGACCAT
>DLOZ01000018.1:103703-194558 GCA_002479765.1 Sphingomonadales bacterium UBA7471
GGCACGGGGAGGGGGACCATCCGAAGGATATTGGAGGGGGTTGTCGGCATCAAGCGACGTGGAAGGCGAAGCCCCCCCTCCGTCACTCGCTTCGCGAGCGCCACCTCCCCGTTCCGGGGAGGATTTGACAATGCCTTCTTCGACCAACCAGCGCGCCAGCTTGGCAACGCGTTCGACCTTGTCGGCGACGCTGCCCAATTTTTCGTGGAACGTGATTTGCGCAAGCTTCGTGGCCTGATCGTCCAACGCGACCTTCAGGTCCTGTTCCCAGAAGAATTTCGCATCGGATAGGCGCGCGGCAAGCACCTTTTCATTACCCGCAACAATCGCTGCGCCGCCGTCATGCGCATCAATGTTGGCCGTGCAGACAAAGGCGTTGGCAAGCTTGCCATTGCTGTCGTGGCAGACAAAATATTTCTGGTTTACGCGCGCGGTCAGCTGAATAACTTCTTGCGGAACTTCCAAAAACGCGGGGTCGAAACGGCCAAGCATTGGCACGGGCCATTCGGTCAGCCCGGCATTTTCGACGACCAGCCCTTCATCCTCAACCAATGTCAGCCCTGCGGCCGCAGCAGCCGCCTTTGCACCGTCGCGAATGAGCGCGCAGCGTTCGGAGAAGTGCACGAGAACATGGGCCTCGCGAAGCTTTTCAGCATAATCGCCTGCGTTGCCAATAGTGACAGGGCCGCTGTGGTGGAACCGGTGTCCCATCGTCGCCGTGCCGCTGAAGATACCTTCGATCTCGCATGGCACGACATCATTGCCCAGTATCGCGACGATGCCTTGCAATGGGCGGACCCAGCGCAGACTTTCCGTCGAAGCCGACCCCGCGCCCCAGCGTTGTGACTTTGGCCATGGGAACGCACGGATAATCGCCGGAATCGCCTCGGCCAGAACATCAGCGGTCTGACGCCCTGCCTTTTCCACGACCGCGAAATACACGCCATCGCGTTCGATCAGCTGATCTTGCGTCAGGCCGGTTTTGCGGAGGAAACCCTCCATCGCCTGCGGCGGCGCGCCGACTTTTGGGCCTTTGGTTTCTTCGGAAACCGCGTCTGTCGCCAGCGGTAGCCCCGTCGCAATCAACGCCAAGCGACGCGGTGTGGCAAAGGTTTCAACCGAAGCCGCAGCCAGCCCGGCCTTGGCCAGCGCGTCGTTGAACAAGCGCGCCAAATCTTCCTTGGCCTTAACCTGCATCCGCGCAGGGATTTCTTCAGAGCGAAGTTCCAGCAGAAAATCGGTCATGCCAAATCACCGTCATGCTGAACTTGTTTCAGCATCTTAATTTCTCCGACGTTGCAGCAGTAAGACCCTGAAACAAGTTCAGGGTGACGGCTGTGGGGAGGATTTTGGGTGGACGCCATCATGCCGTCCATCCGTTCTTTTCCATCCATGCCTGGCAGCTGCCTTTGGCGAGGTCGCGGACGCGGCCCATATAGCTGGCGCGTTCTTGCACGGAAATCACACCGCGCGCCTGAAGTATGTTGAAGATGTGGCTGGCCTTGATCGCCTGTTCATAGGCGGGAATGGGTAGGCTGCGCTCGAGGCAGTTTTCGCACTCGGCAGTCGCCTTTTTAAAGGCATCGAACAGCATGTCGGTGTCGGCCACCTCAAAATGATAGGTGCTCATCTGCCGCTCGTTTTCGCGGAAAACATCGCCATAGGTAATCGCCGGGCGATCCGCGGTGGCATTGTTATACGCGAGGTCGAAAATGCTATCCTTGTTCTGGATATACATCGCCAGACGTTCCAGACCATAAGTCAACTCGCCCGAGACCGGCTTGCAATCAAACCCGCCCATTTGTTGGAAATAGGTGAACTGCGTGACTTCCATGCCGTCACACCAGACTTCCCAGCCAAGGCCCCATGCACCCAGCGTCGGGCTTTCCCAGTCGTCTTCGACAAAGCGGATGTCGTGCAGCAACGGATCAATGCCAATGGCCTTGAGCGAGCCCAAATACAGGTCCTGAAGGTCCGGCGGGCTTGGTTTCAAAATCACCTGATACTGGTAATAGGCGCCGAGCCGGTTCGGGTTTTCGCCATAGCGCCCATCGGTTGGGCGGCGCGACGGCTGCACGAATGCGGCATTCCACGGATCAGGGCCAAGTGCGCGCAAAGTGGTCGCGGTGTGGAAGGTACCGGCACCCATTTCCATATCATAAGGCTGCAATATCGCGCAGCCTTGCTTGCCCCAATAATCATGGAGGGTGAGGATCAGGTCCTGAAAACTAAGTGGTGCGATGTCGGACATGGCCAGCCCTTGGCGGAGATAGGCGGCTAAATCAAGGTTCTGAAAAGCGCGCGTGCCGTTTTGTCAGTGACGCATAGCATTATGTAAGGTGTTGTTGACATTATGTGCGAATCGCAATAGTAAGGTTTACATGACACAAAGACATCATAACCTGACATGAAAAATCAGCTGAAAGTTCTCCGCGCCATGCGGAACTGGAGCCAAGCCGATTTGGCCGAGCATCTTGATGTGTCGCGCCAAGCGGTCAATGCCATCGAGACGGGGAAATATGACCCGTCGTTGCCGCTGGCGTTCAAGATTTCACGGCTGTTTGCATTGCCGATCGAGGAGATTTTCGATGACGAATTTAACGGAGCGCATAATGACTGACGCTGATGACATGGCGAACAACAATGGACGCCGCAGAATGTGGATGATGTTTTCAGGCATCGGGATTGTTATAATGTCAGGCGCGATTACGGGAATTCTCTCGCAACGGGGTGCCAAAGGCGACGGTCCGCTCACCTCGCCCGATGTTGCAATATTGGGCCTCTTTGCTGCGGTCATTCTGGTGCTTGCGTTTGTGATCTGGAGGCTGTTTCAACAAACACAGCAAAGCGGTGAACGCGTGCCGCGCCGTGAGAAGTTGAACAATCGCATCATTTGGGGGTGCGGTATCTTTGGCGGGATCATTGGCCTTGTGCTGACTCTAACCGACAATATGGGCACCGCAAACGAGCCCAGCCTATTTGCAAGCGGTCCGATTTCGCCCGTGCTGGCGGTCATTCTTGCGGGTGCGATTGGCGTCGTCCTGCCTGCCATTACCTTTTACTGGCACAAGCATGTTGTCGATGAACAAGAGGATGCGGCCTATCGCGCTGGCGCACTGATCGCGATTTACGCTTTCTGGTTCATTGCGCCCGTTTGGTGGTTTCTGTGGCGGGGTGGCATTTTGCCATCACCCAATGGTGTCGCGCTTTATTTTATGACGGCTTTCATTGCGCTCATTGTCTGGTTCTGGAAGAAATATCGCTGATATTAAAATAATTTACATACAGTTGTTACTACGCGGACTTAAAGGAGAATATCTATGCGTGTACGTTTAAAGTCCTTGCTTGCCGCGACCGCAACATGCGCGCTGGCATGGGCAATACCTGCCGCAGCGCAGACCACGCCAACCGAGGCCCCCGCCAAAATCGAGGCACTTGCCCCCGTCAAAATTCCTGCCGTTAATATCAAGGATGTCGATCCCGCTTTGTGGGTGGTGAAGGATGAGGACACGACGGTGTACCTGTTCGGTTCCATCCATATTTTGAAGCCAGGTTTGGGTTGGTTTGACGACGGCGTCAAAGCCGCTTTTGACACATCGGATCAGCTCATCCTTGAACTGGTCGAACCGTCCGCAGCGGAAAGCCAAGCGCTTTTTGGCAAATTGGCAATGGACCAGCAGGGCAAGACCCTGCGTTCCAAAATGACCGATGCGGACCGCGCGGTGTATGAAGCGGCCATGGGCAAACTTGGCCTTCCCGCCGCGGCTTTCGACCCGTTTGAGCCATGGGCAGCCGCGGTAACGCTGTCGCTGGTCGCCATGCAAAAATCCGGCTTTGACCCCAATAGCGGCGTCGAAAAACAGCTAACGGCAGCGGCGAAGGGTAGCAACAAGCCCATCGCTGGACTTGAAACCATGGAATTCCAGCTTGGCGTGTTTGACGCCCTGCCAGAATCCGAACAAATTACTTTCGTGGTCGAAACCGCAAAGATGATTGATGAGGTGAGCAGCATGATGGACAAGATGGTCGACATGTGGGCATCGGCTGAAACCGAAAGCCTTGGCCAACTCATGAACGAGGGTCTGACCAGCCGCACCTTGTACGACGCCCTGCTGACGAAGCGGAATGCCAATTGGGCGAAATGGATTTCGGCGCGCATGGCAAAGCCCGGCGTGACATTCATCGCGGTGGGCGCAGGGCATTTGGCTGGCCCGACCAGCGTTCAAAATCTGCTGCCTGCTTATGGCCTGAACGCAACGCGGGTGGCCTATTAAGTTGTGATGTGTCACACATGTAAGGGCCTGACGATATGCGGTCGGGCCCTTAACGTTGAGCGGGATCGCAATGGACAACACGCAACGCACCGATGGCGCTTATGCCGGGTCACTGGAAAGCACATACTATCCGGGTCTTTGGCCCAGCGCCGGGTTTATCCTGCTCTATTTTGTGCTGCAGGGGGTGTGCACGGGCCTCATCATGGCCGCGACGGGAACGAGCAATGCAATGCCCGTTGTGATTATCTTCGGCCTTGTTGCCGCCGCGATTGTGCAATTGTTCCTGATGTGGCTGTATCTGCGCAAGCAAGGGCGGATGGCGATATTGGGGCTCAACAGTTTTGGCAAAATCCCGCTGCATCAAGCAGCGGCGCTTGCGGTCGTTGTGATCATGGCGGCCATGGCGTTCAATTATGTTTATGCGACCTATGTCATTCCGGGTGTCGGAATGCAGGAGGAAATGGCCAAAATCCTCGCCGCCATACCGCGCACGCCCGTGAATATTGCCGCGATATTTTTCGCCATCGCGATTGCGGCGCCGATTGTTGAAGAATTGCTGTTCCGGGGCATGCTGCAAAATGCGGTTGCGAAATATGTGCCTTTTTGGGCGGCAATCCTGCTGTCATCATTCCTGTTCGCGGTCGTGCATATGCAGCTTTATGCCATCCCCGGATTGATGTCGCTGAGCATCGCTTTTGGCTATCTCTACCACCGCACAGGATCGCTGCGCACCAACATCATTCTGCACATGGCGAACAATGCGTTTGCTTTGGTCATATCCCAAATTTTGCATTAAACGACGACGGGCTCCAGCAAGCGCAGCGTTCCGGCATCGGCGTCAATTTCCGCCATGCCGCCAACGGGCAAGGTGAATTGGTCGGTAATATGCCCGAACCATGCCCCCTGATAGGCAGGAATGCCCAAGCCACCCAAATGCTGGGTGAGGACATCGTTCAACGTAAACGCCCCGTAGCTGGTGCCCTTGTTGACGCAGTCGGTGCATTGACCAAAGACAACGCCTTTCAAATTTTTCAGCACGCCCGCCTGCCCCAATTGCGTGAGCATCCGGTCGATGCGATATTCCGCCTCTTCCACATCTTCGAGGAACAAGATCGCGCCATTAAAGTCCGGCAAATACGGCGTTCCGGCAAGCGCAGTCAGCACGGTGAGGTTACCGCCAAGCAGCTTCCCCTGCGCCTTGCCCCTGCCCGTGCCCAAAACGCGTGTGCGCCAGCGACGCTGGGTCAGCCGGTCCTCGTCGCCCTGTGGGTTAACAAATGAGGGCGTGCCCGCATCAAAGGCGATTTCGCGGTATATGTCCCATGATGCCTTGCCCCATGCACTGCCCGCATTTGGCCCATGCAAGGTCACAAAGCCGCCCTTTGCCGCAATCGCCATATGCAGAGCGGTGATGTCGCTAAAGCCCGTCAGCAACTTCGGATTGGCGCGAATGATGTTCCAATCGAGATAGGGCAGAAGCCGTGCGCTGCCCCATCCGCCACGCACGGCAAATATCGCCTTCACATCCTTGTCCGCAAACATCGCATCAATGTCGGCCGCGCGGTCCTTGTCCTGCCCGGCAAGATAGCCGTAGCGGTTCAACACATGCGGCGCCCGTTTGGGCTTCAGCCCCATCGCGATGATGGCTTCTTCAACCAACTGGATCTGGAACGGCTCGTCACTGGCGGATGCTGGTTCAATGAGCCCGACGGTATCGCCGACGCGCAAACGCGATGGCTTGCGCGCGCCTTTTGTGTCAGGCGAAGCCGCCAAAAGCGGTGGGGCCGACAGCATTGCCGCCAGCCCCGCCATAATCTGACGCCGAGTTGCATTCATATCCATACC
Organism: Sphingomonadales bacterium UBA7471; assembly: GCA_002479765.1. Taxonomy (GTDB): domain Bacteria; phylum Pseudomonadota; class Alphaproteobacteria; order Sphingomonadales; family Sphingomonadaceae; genus Sphingorhabdus_B. Next base: position 109,823 of record DLOZ01000018.1, read on the forward strand.
CGGCGTTCCTTTGCTTAGAACTTCGCTTCGATCGACAATGTGAACGACCGGCCACGTGGATCGGCAACGCGTGGTTCCCAGCTGGAGCCGGCACCGGTATTGCTGTCATAGGTGATCGCAAATGGCGGATCGGTGTCGAACACGTTCCGCACGCCAGCGGTCAGACGATATTGCTTGAGCAGATCGACGCTCACCGACGTGTTATAGGTGACATAAGATTTTACCTTCGGGTTGAAATCCGGACGGACCACTGTGCCATTGGCGATGCCTGGCAATGCCTGGTTTGCGTAACCGTCGCGATAGATTTGCGAGAAGTTAAAGGTGAAGTCATCTTTTGTGTAAGACACAAAGGCGCTGTGCTTCCACTTGAGGCCCAAATCGCCTGCAAAGGTGAAGCGGCCGATCAAGCTGGATCCGAACGGTGCCGATGGCAGAAACTTCTCACGCTTTTTCAGCAGATAGGTTCCGTCCAAACCACCGGTAATCACACCACCGAACGCATCCATGCCGCCACGCAACGCAACTTCAAGACCCTCTGTCCGGCGCGCACCGATATTGTCGGCGCGCAGGTCAATGAGCGTGATGATGTTGTTCGTGCGCGTCACCCGATCAGGAAAGTAGCTGATATTATCTAGCAACTGACGCAGCGTCAGGGCACCAATGGTGTCGTCAACGGCGATCGACCAGTAATCGACCGAGGCGCTGAAACGGCTCGATGGTTGCAGAACAACGCCAATGCTGTGCTGCTTCGATGTTTCTGGCCCAAGGTTCAGGTTACCGCCCGAAAGCGTCTCTGGCGTAATCGCTGCACAGCCCGGAAGCGTGCTGACCGCACCCGTTGCGCAGGTGGTTGGATCCACCAAAGTGTTGCCGGGGTTTGGTGATTGCGTGACGCCGTTGAAAATCTGGTTGAACGCAGGAACGCGGAAGCCCGTGTTGAAGGACCCACGGAACATCAGCCAATCAAGCGGGCGGTACTTTGCCGAAATCTTCGGATTAACCGTCGAACCAAAGCCGCTATAATCATCCAGACGAACGGCACCGGTTACTTCAAGCGCTTCAATAACCGGCACAAGCACTTCGGCATAAGCCGCTTTCACCGTGCGGTTTTTCGGGGTCAGCGCATTGTTATTGTCAAAGGCCACGTTGAAAATGTCTGGCGTTCCGGTGACGGCAGCTGGCGAACCATTGAAGCTATATGTTTCGCGGCGATAATCCACGCCAAGCGCGACCTGAACGGTGCCGCCGGGCAGATCAAACAGCGATCCGGAAACCGAACCATCGAGTTGCTTCACTTCATATTTACCGCCGTACAGCGTTACGCCTTCGGCAGAAATGGCTTTAAGGCCGGCAAGTGCCGCATCAGATTGCGTCAATGAAAACGGGTTCAGAATACCGCTGTTCAACAGGCCAACAATGCCAGGCTGCGTTGCGCCGGGCGCTATTGGTGCGCGTGGATCAATGCCGCCAGATACGGCGCCCGTCACACCCGATGCCGCCGCTGCTGCGGCCGAGGCGAAGGTTCCACGATAATGGTAGCCAGTACCCAATACCGACGTCGATTGGCTGCGGGCGTATGATCCGCCGGCGCGATAATCCCAGCCATCCCACAATGGACCTTCGGCACCCAAAGCGGCGCGTAAGGTTTTTGTGTTGGTTTCATATTCACGCACGTCGCATGACGTACAACGCCAGCGATACGAAATCGGCTTGCCATAATTGACTGCGATTTGCGGGAAAACGGCAAGCAGCCTGTTGTACACGTCATTATAGGTCGATGCTGTCGTTGTGTTCAGCGGATAATATAATGGCAAGGTTGTGGCGTTGCCCGAATATTGGTTGTTCGAAAAACGCTTCGAAGAATCGGCGTCTGAACCTGTGATTTCCGCATAAATTTGATTGTCGCCAAGTTTCACAGTTGCGCGTCCATAATAGGTCAGCGTTTCCAATGGCTGCTGAAGAACTGCGGCGCGGCCGGTGTCCCACGCACAAGCAAAACGTGCCGAAGTATTGGCCCACAATTGGTCATCATATGCCATGCCCCCGTCCATGGATGCGCAACCTGCGCCGCCAGGAAGATCGAGGATGTTGATACCGCCATTCGCAGGAACAGTGGCCCCAGCCTCAAGCAAAGTAACACCGCTTAAAAGCGAACCGGTCGGCGCAAAGATCGCGTTTGAACCTGTGGCGAACGCTGTCGCAATTGGCGTTCCACGCGTATCGACCGAAAGGCCGCGATTGGGCTGGTTGCCGTTTACAAAGCTGCGCTCAGAACCTTTCAGGGCTTTATTGACGCTTCTGCTGACGGTGGCCAAAATGTTGAAGCCGTCTTCGTCCAGGTCGCCATAACCACCCGTCGCCGACAGACGATAAATCGCGCCGCCGCCGGCTTCGGTTACGTCCGTGAAGGCGTTAAGCGCGAGGCCCTGGAAATTTGTTTTGGTGATGAAGTTGATAACACCGCCAATTGCATCGGTCCCGTAAATGGCCGACGCGCCGTCTTTCAGCACTTCAACCCGCTCAAGCGCAGCCATCGGAATTTGGTTCACATCGACCGCTGAACCCGTCAGGCCGTGCGCTGCGACGCGGCGTCCATTGAGCAGCACCAATGTCGATGCCGAACCCTGGCCACGCAAGTTGGCTGCCGACAGGCCGTTGGTGCCGCGCTGCGCACCCGATGTTACATCCGCATTGGACGCGAGGTTATCCGCACCATTGCCGTTGGTCGACAGGTAAGAGATGAGCTGTTCAGGGCTGTTAATGCCTTCGCGTGTCAGATCGTCGGTGCTGATAATCTGCAACGGCAGCGCGCTCTTGGCCGGATCCTGCTTGATGCGCGAACCGGTTACGATGATTGCTGCGCCGTCATCCACGGTTTCAGCCGCGGTTGGCGGCGATGCATCCTGCGCAAAGGCAGGCGCGGTGAGGCACGTCGCCAACAACAAAATCGCGGTTTTTGAATATTTCATATTATCCCCCGGTTATTTTGGCCCACCCCTGAGCCTCGTTTACCATCGCACGCTATGCCGACACCTTTTGCAATGCAACTGCATTTGAACGCAGATCGGCCAGAATCGCGGGGCGAAATTCAAACTATTGCTACTTTGTCTACTTGCTGGGTTGAAAAAACAGGCCATCCGGCGCACAAGCAAATCATGCTGTCCCAAAAAACCCGCTACGCCATCCGCGCCATGCAGCATCTTGCCGACCATTTCGGCAAAGGGCCCGTGCAACTCGCCGATATTGCCGAGGCACAAAAGATCCCGCCCAAATTCCTGACCGTGATTTTGTCCGAACTGACACGTTCGGGGCTCGTCGCGTCGCAACGCGGCAAGGACGGCGGATATTGGCTGGGCGTTGCACCCATCGACATCAGCTATGGCGATCTCATCCGCATCATGCGCGGATCTTTGGCTTTGGTCCCCTGTGCCAGCCGTTACGCGCATGAAACATGCAAGAACTGCGTCGAGGAAGAAAATTGCCGCACCCGGGCGCTCATGCTTCAGGTGCGCGATAAGACGGCGGACCTGTTGGACGGGATCAACCTGTCCGACAATGTTGACGCTGAAGCATTCGCACAAGCTGCGGAATAATTAGGCTACCGCGGTAAACACATTCTTGGGTGCTCCAAACAAATTCATGAGATACAAAGCGGTGGCCAAAGAACGGACTCGCGATTATGCATTCGTTGTTCCAGCGCAAAAGGCGAAACTTGGATGATTGACTATATTGCCAATATCGATTGGTTTGCCGTCGCACCTTATGTCGCGGTCGGTTTTGCCGCGCAGTTGGTCGATGGCGCGCTTGGCATGGCGTTTGGCGTCATTTGCAGCACCTTGTTGGTCAGCGTCATGGGCGTCGCCCCTGCCCGCGCATCTGCTGCGGTGCATTTTGTCGAAATGTTCACGACCGGCGCATCGGGCATCAGCCATGTGTTGCACAAGAATATCGATTGGAAGCTGTTTGCCCGCATCGCTATTCCGGGCGTGATTGGCGGCTGCACCGGCGCATATCTTTTGGCGAACATTCATACAGACGCGGCGCGCCCTTTTGTCATGGTGTATCTAACGCTTATCGGCTTTTACCTGCTGTATAAGGCATGGGACTTCACCCATCAGCACAAGCCCCGCGATCCTAAGGTGACGATACCGCTTGGCCTTGTCGGCGGTTTTCTGGATGCATCGGGCGGCGGCGGCTGGGGCCCGGTGGTCACGTCCAACTTGCTGATACAAGGCTCTGATCCCCGCAAAACCATTGGCACTGTCAATAGCGCGGAGTTTTTCCTAACGGCTGCCGTGTCGATGACCTTCATCCTGACGATTGGACTAGAAGCGTTTACGGTCGTCACCGGCGGTCTGTTGATTGGCGGGTTGCTGGCCGCTCCGTTCGGCGCGATGGTTGCCAAACGCATCCAGCCGCGCATGCTGTTGTTCGCCGTCAGCATTGTCCTGATCGCAACCAGCCTATTCAGCCTCTACAAAGCGATGTTCTGATTCCGCAGTAAGCTTGCTTTTCTGGCATAAGCTGCATATAGGCGCGCACTTGTCGTGCATGGTCATCCCTGGAGGCGTGGCGGCAAGGTAACTTTTTTGGAGAATAAACATGAGCGATCAGCTGACATTGTCGGCAGAGACGCGCAATGCGGCAGGCAAGGGAGCCTCCCGCGAATTGCGTCGTCAAAACCGAGTGCCCGCCGTCATTTACGGTAACAAGCAAGAACCCGAACTCATCCATGTTGAGGAAAAGGCTCTCGTCAAACTTTTGATGACTGGCCATTTTTTCGACAGCGTTGTCGAGATCGAACTTGGCGGCAAAAAACAGCTTACAGTTCCAAAGGATGTTGCATTTCATCCTGTCAGCGATCGCCCGATTCATGTTGACTTCCTGCGCACCGCAAAGGGCGCATAAGCCGAAGGCGAAGCTTAAATTCATTTCCGGGGCTGGGTTTCGGCCCGCCCCGGATATTCCCCCAAGGGACAAGCGCGATGCAATTATGGGTAGGTCTCGGTAATCCAGGCGCCACCTATGCGATGCACCGGCACAATATCGGTTTCATGGCGATTGATGCGCTGGCCGAAATTCACGACCTGCCAATACCCGCCAAGAAATTTTTGGGCTGGGTGCAGGAACTTCGGCTCGGATCCGAAAAAATCATTCTTCTTAAACCCGCGACGTTCATGAACGAAAGCGGTCGCAGCGTGCGTGCAGCGATGGATTTTTATAAGCTTGAACCCAAAGACGTTACGGTCTTTTACGACGAGCTTGATCTCGCGCCGTTCAAGGTGAAGGTCAAATTTGGCGGCGGCGCGGCTGGCCATAATGGCATCCGTTCAATAACCGACCATATTGGCGCCGATTTTCGCCGCGTCCGCCTCGGCATTGGCCATCCAGGAAATAAAGACCGCGTGACGGGCTATGTGCTAGGCAATTTCCACAAAAGCGAAATTGACGATTTGGCGGATCTATTGGGCGCTGTATCGGCCGAAGCCGATTGGCTGGCCAAGGGCGATGACGTCCGCTTCATGAACGATGTCGCCATGCGTTTGCAGCAGGACTGAACCGTTTAACGATATTTACGGCATCGCACTGGATGGACTTGCTGCCGAACGTCGCCTAGGGCCGCTTCATTCATTTTGTGACGAGGAAATTATGGGTTTCAAATGCGGTATTGTGGGCCTTCCTAATGTTGGCAAGTCCACCCTGTTCAATGCACTGACCGAAACGGCAGCAGCGCAAGCGGCGAACTATCCGTTCTGCACGATTGAACCCAATATCGGCAACGTAGCCGTCCCTGACCCGCGCTTGCAAACCATCGCCAAAATCGGCGGAAGCCAAAAGATTATCGAAACCCAATTGGGCTTTGTCGACATCGCCGGCCTTGTGCGCGGCGCGTCAAAAGGCGAAGGCCTTGGCAACCAGTTCTTGGGCAACATCCGCGAAGTCGATGCCATTGTGCATGTGCTGCGCTGCTTTGAAGATGACGACATCCAGCATGTCGATAACAAGATTGACCCGATTTCAGACGCCGAGACGGTCGAAACCGAATTGATGCTGTCCGATTTGGAAAGCCTTGAAAAGCGCGTTCCGAACCTCATCAAAAAGGGCACGCAGGGCGACAAGGAAGCCAAGATCAGCGCGGCAGTATTAAGCCGTGCGCTGGACCTGCTGCGCGAAGGCAAGCCAGCGCGCCTGACCAAGCGCGACGATGCCGAAGAAGAACGGCATTTCCAGATGGCGCAGCTTTTGACCGCAAAGCCGGTTTTATATGTGTGCAATGTCGAAGAGGCGAGCGCTGCGAACGGCAATGCATTGTCGGCACGGGTATTTGAAAAGGCCAAGGCCGAAGGCGCAGAAGCCGTCGTGGTCTCCGCCGCCATCGAAGCGGAAATCTCCACCATGCCCGCCGAAGACCGCGAAGTGTTTTTGGAAGACCTTGGCCTGACCGAAACCGGGCTCGCCCGCGTCATCCGCGCTGGATATGAACTGCTTAACCTCATCACCTTTTTCACCGTCGGCCCGAAAGAAGCGCGCGCGTGGACAATTCACAAGGGCGACACCGCCCCCAACGCCGCGGGCGCCATTCACAGCGATTTCGAAAAAGGCTTCATCCGCGCCGAAACCATGGCCTTTGATGACTATGTCCAATTCAACGGCGAAGCCGGCGCGAAAGAAGCAGGCAAATGGCGTTCGGAAGGCAAGGAATATCTCGTCAAAGACGGGGATATCATGCTGTTTCGATTTAATGTTTGAGGTGACATCACTGGTCCGTCGTCATCCCGAACTTGTTTGTGCGCTGCATGCCTTCGGCTCCGGGATAACGCACAACCGTTGCATGTTATCCTGAAACAAGTTCAGGATGACGAATTGGTTTAGATTTTAAAACACCCCCAAGCACACCGTGCCATGCTGAACTTACTTCAGCATCTTACTTCCTCGCTCACTTCCGGCCGAACAGCTTCTCCACATCACCCAACGCCAGCTTCACCCAAGTTGGCCGGCCGTGGTTGCACTGCCCGCTGTGCGGCGTGACTTCCATTTCGCGCAAGAGCGCATTCATTTCGGTGACGGACAAGACACGGCCAGCGCGGACGGAGCCGTGGCAGGCCATGGTGGCGGCGACATGGTCGATGCGTTCTTTCAGTGACAAGGCTTCGTCATAAGCGGCAAGGTCGTCGGCCAGATCCTCGAGCAATCCCTTGGCATCGCCATCACCCAACACAGCGGGCGTGGCGCGCACGAGCATGGCGGCGGGGCCAAAGCGTTCGAGGTCCAGTCCGAATGCCGACAGTTCATCGGCGCGTGCCTCCAGCCGGTCGCAGGCGGGTTCGTCGAGCTCAACGACTTGCGGCAGCAACAAGGCTTGCGAAGGCACCGCGCCGCCCGCCGCCGCCATCGCCTTGCGCATCCGTTCAAGCACGAGCCGTTCATGCGCGGCATGTTGGTCAACGATGACAAGGCCGTCTTCGGCCTCGGCAACGATATAGGTGTTCGCCACTTGCCCGCGCGCGACGCCAAGCGGGTGGCTGGCGCGTTCGGGCACGGGTTCGTGGGCGACGGCGGCCCTGCCCCATAAAGGCGCGAGGTCTTCGCCGGGGATCGCGCCCAAATCGGCAAAGCTGCTGCGGTTTTCATATGCCGATGGATAGGTCGGACGCTGGCCATATTGCCCCTGATAGCCAGATCCCATCGCGGCAGCAGGTTTCGCAAAAATATCGCCTTGTGCGGTCTGAATGGGTTCCTGCTGCCATGCGGCAAGCGCGTCCGCCGATGGTCGCTGCACCGCGCGGAAACCGGACTGGTCCAGCGCATGGCGCAGCCCCGATATGATCATGCCGCGGATCAACGCTGGCTCGCGAAAGCGGACTTCTGTCTTTGCCGGATGGACGTTTACGTCCACCTGCGTCGGCGGCAGATCAATGAACAGCGCCACCACCGCATGCCGGTCCCGCGCCAGCATTTCGGCATAAGCACCGCGCACAGCGCCAATCAGCAGGCGGTCCTTTACCGGACGGCCATTGACGAACAGGAACTGGTGGTCGGCAACGCCGCGATTATAGGTGGGCAGGCTCGCCACCCCGCCAAGGCGCACGCCTTCGCGTTCGAAATCAAGTGCCACGCTATTGTCGATAAGCTCCCCGCTGGTCAGCGCGGCCACGCGTTCGGGCCGCGCGCTGGTGGGTTGCACCGCCAACACGCGCCGGCCGTCATGTTCAACGGTAAAGCCAATGTCCGGCCGTGCCATCGCCAGCCGCTTCATGGCGTCGAGCGCAGCGGCATATTCGGCGCGTGCGCTGCGCAGGAATTTGCGGCGGGCGGGCACATTGCCAAACAGATTTTCAACGCGCACGCGCGTGCCTTGGGGCAGTGCGGCCGGCCCCTCTCCTGTCACGACGCCATGGTCCACCGTCCGCGTCCAGCCTTCGGCGCCAGCGGGTCTGCTTTCCAGCGTCATTTTGGACACGCTGGCGATGGATGGCAAAGCCTCCCCCCGGAAACCCAAAGTCGACACCATTTCGATATCTTCATCGGGCAGTTTCGACGTCGCATGGCGTTCCAGTGCCAGCGCCATGTCGGCAGGGGACATGCCGCAGCCATCGTCGGTGACTTCGACCAAGTCGATGCCGCCCGCACCCAGCCGCACGGAGATATTGCGGGCGCCCGAATCGATGGCGTTTTCGACCAGCTCTTTTAACGCGCTGGCCGGTCTTTCCACCACTTCACCGGCGGCTATGCGGTTGACCAGATTTTCAGGGAGTCTTCTTATTGACATATGCAGGTTCCTAGCCCAAGCGCACAGCCCAAGCGACTCCTTAATCGTTCGCACTCCAGCCAAATATCTGTTTTGAAAAACAGCAAATTCCGCTAGGACCGCGCGATTATTTGGACGCGCTCCAAAGGAGTCTCTCCAAAACGGATTGGGTGGAAATTAAATGGTATTTGGCAAGTTTTTCCGTTTCGCATCACAAGACATGGCAATCGACCTCGGCACCGCAAACACGGTGGTCTATGTACGCGGGCAAGGGATCGTCCTGAACGAGCCGTCGGTGGTCGCGATTGAAACCATAAACGGTATCAAGCGCGTAAAGGCGGTTGGCGACGATGCAAAACTGATGATGGGCAAGACCCCCGACAGCATCGAAGCCATTCGCCCCTTACGTGACGGCGTTATCGCCGACATCGATGTGGCGGAACAGATGATCAAGCACTTCATCCACAAAGTGCACGGCAAGCGCCGCATGTTCAGCTACCCCGAAATCGTCATCTGCGTTCCGTCGGGTTCGACATCGGTCGAGCGCCGCGCGATTCGCGATGCCGCGTCCAACGCGGGTGCTTCCGAAGTGTTCTTGATTGAAGAACCGATGGCTGCTGCCATCGGCGCGGATATGCCGGTGACGGAACCCATCGGTTCGATGGTGGTCGACATCGGCGGTGGCACCACCGAAGTTGCCGTACTTTCGCTGCGCGGGCTTGCCTACACCACCTCGGTACGCACCGGAGGTGACAAGATGGACGAGTCGATTGTTTCATATGTCCGACGACACCATAACCTGTTGATCGGTGAAGCGACGGCCGAGCGGATCAAGAAGGATTTTGGTACCGCGCGTCCACCAGCCGATGGCGTTGGCCAGACATTGCACATCAAGGGCCGCGATCTTGTAAACGGCGTGCCAAAGGAAATTACGATCAACCAGGCGCAAATTGCTGAAGCTTTGTCGGAACCCATTGGGACTATTCTTGAAGGTGTGCGCATCGCGCTTGAAAATACCGCGCCAGAACTGGCGGCTGACATCGTCGATCAAGGGATTGTTTTAACAGGTGGCGGCGCGTTGATGGCTGGCCTCGATGAATATCTGCGGGATGAAACCGGACTGCCGGTCACGGTCGCTGAAGACCCGCTGACCTGCGTTGCAATCGGTACAGGCCGGGCGATGGAAGACCCCATCTTCCGTGGCGTCTTGCTGACCGCCTGATATAGGTCTCAGCATGGCGCCGCCCAAACACCGGCGCCCCGGATTTTCCCGAAAGGCGCAATATGGCCTGTTCGTGACCTATGTCGTCGCGATTGCAGGAACGATAGTGGCTGCCTTGTTGCTGGCAATATCGGTGGCTGATCCTGCCGGTTTTTCCGCGCTTCGTGCGGCAGGGGCAGAAATAACGGCGCCGGTTGCACGTGTGTTCAGCAACGTCCGCCGGTCGGCGCAGAACATGAATGCGGCCGCGGCCGCTTATATCAACGCAGCTTCCCAAAATGCCGCGCTTCAAAAGCAAGCAGAGGTCAACCGGAAAAAGCTGATCGAGGCGCAGGCGCTGCGGGTCGAAAACGCGCGGTTGCGCGGATTGCTGAAATTGTCCGAGGACGGCGAAAGCCAAGTCGCCGTGGGCCGCCTCATCAGTTCAACCTCATCCAGCACACGGCGCGTGGCGACATTGTCGATCGGCCGCAACTTTGGCGTGGAGCGCGCGCAACCTGTGCGCGGTCCTTCCGGATTGATTGGCCGCGTTATCGAGACCGGCCCGACAACGGCACGTATTCTTCTCGTCACCGACGCTGAAAATCTGGTCCCAGTCATGCGCGCCAGCGATGGCCTGCCCGCCTTTTCGGCAGGCCTTGGCAATGGCACAGTGCTGATCAAGCCGCTGAACTTGGGCGAAAGCCCGTTCAAGGTCGGCGACGTCATTGTGACGTCGGGCAATGGCGGGCTGTATCCGCCCAATATTCCGTTCGCGCGCGTCATCAAAAAAACCAGCGATGGTGCGTTGGCGATACCCTATGCCGACCCGGGCAACACGCCTTATGCCGTGGTGATGCGACCATATCAGGGCGAAGCACGCGCGGCCCAGCAGGCGGCGGCCCCTGACGGTGAAACCAAGGAAGTTGCGGAATGAAAATTCCGGTGACGACCATTCGCCTACCCACCCGTCCTGCACGGGAATATGAATCCCGTTTTGACCGCGAACAATCGCTGCTCAAGATGCTGGCCATTCCGATTGCGTCGGTCGCTATTGCATCGATGATTACGGCGTTGCCGATATTCACCGCGGAACCGCTGTTGCCGCCACTTGGACTGTTGATGTTCTTAAGCTGGCGTCTGATGCGTCCCGGGCTTCTGCCCGTTTGGTCCGGCGTGCCATTTGGTTTGATGGATGATGTGTTCAGTGGCCAGCCCTTTGGTAGCGCGGGATTGTTATGGTCGCTCGCTATGCTTTTCATCGAGATTATCGATGCGCGCGCTGTCTGGCGCGATCATCTTCAGGATTGGCTGATTGCAGCTATTGTTATCGCGGCTGTGCTGTTGGGTGGATGGTGGATTGCGGGCATGGTGCACGCCGCGCCTGAACCCGCTATTTTGATTCCGCAAATCATATTGTCCATATTGCTATATCCGCTGGCCGTGCGCATATGCGCACGTCTCGACAGCTGGCGATTGGCAACATGAAGGTCGAAAAACAGGTTACATCCGGACAGCTTGATTTCACGTTCACCCGTCGTGCCGCTTTTGTAGGCGGCGTGCAGGCAGCGATCGGCCTGACCGTTGCCGCGCGTATGTCCTATATCGCCGTGGCCGATAACGAGAAATATAAGCTGCTGGCCGAAAGCAACCGGGTCAACCTTACCATCATCCCGCCCCGTCGCGGTTGGTTCGTTGACCGTTATGGCAAACCCATCGCAACCAATCGCGCGGATTTCCGTGTCGACATCATCCCCGACCGGCTCGTCAATAAAGAGCAGACCGTCAAGACGCTGGCGGAGCTGCTGGCCTTGTCGACCGACGATGTCGACCGCATTCATCGCGAGTTAAAACTGGCACAGGGCTTTCAGCCTGTTCAGGTTGCAGACGGGCTGGATTATGAACGCTTCGCCGCGGTCAGCGTCCGCTTGCCCGACCTTCCCGGAGTCAGCCCGCGGCAGGGTTATTCGCGTTTTTACCCAAGCGGCGCGGCGGTGGGCCATCTCATCGGCTATGTGGGCACGGTGTCAGCCGAAGAATATCAAAAGAACAAAAACCCGCTGCTGATTACCCCGGGTTTCAAGGTCGGCAAGGATGGCCTCGAAAAGACGCTGGAGGACCGCTTGCAGGGCGAACCCGGCGCAAAGCGCACCGAAGTCACCGCCCGCGGCAAGATCGTCCGCGACTTGGCCACCCGGCCAGACATACCCGGGAAACCCGTTCAACTGACCATTGATATCGACCTGCACAATTACGCCGCGCGCCGACTGGGGCTGGAATCCGGTTCCGTAGTGATATTCGATTGCCTGACGGGCGACATACTCACGATGGCGTCCATGCCATGTTATGATCCCAACAGCTTTTCCGATGGCATTGGCCGCATCGAATGGAAAATGCTGAATTCGGACGACCATATTCCGATGCTCAACAAAGCATTGCAGGGGCTGTATCCGCCGGGGTCGACAGTAAAACCCGCAGCGGCACTTGCGATGCTGCATCATGGCGTCGATCCAGAAGAAACCGTTGTGTGCGGCGGGGGATACCGGCTGGGTAACCGCGTGTTCAAATGCCTCGGGCGTCACGGTCCGATAAACATGGCCGACGCGCTGATGAAAAGCTGCAACACCTATTTCTATGCAATGGGCCGCCGCATTGGCTATGACGCGATTGCACCATTTTCAAAAGCGCTCGGTCTGGGGCAGGAATTTCCCCTTCCCTTCCCATCGCAACGATATGGCACCATTCCCGATAGCGCGTGGAAAATGCGCAAATATGACCAAAAGTGGAGCGAATCTGACACGCTGAATGCGACCATTGGTCAGGGCTATGTTTCGGTTAGCCCATTCCAATTGGCCATAATGGCAGCGCGGATCGCATCGGGTCTGAACATTCAACCTGAAATCATCCTCAAAAAACGCCCGGCGCCGGGCAGACTCAACTTCCCTGAAGAACATTTGGCCGTTGTGCGCGAAGGCATGAACCGCGTCGTCAACGGCGATGGCACCGCCGTACGCAGCCGGCTGGAGATTCCGGGCATCGCGATGGCCGGGAAAACCGGCACCGCGCAAGTGCGCCGCATTGCGGGATCGCAGCGCGGGCAATCGGGCGCGTGGAAATATCGCGACCATGGCCTGTTCGTGTGCTTCGCGCCTGTCGATAACCCACGCTATGGCGCGTCGGTTGTCATTGAACATGGTATGGGCGGCGCGCGCGCCGCAGCACCGATCGCGAAAGACGTTCTGACGTTCCTCTATGACCGGGAAAAAGCGATGGCGTCGTTGGAGGCCCTCGAAGCTGGCTGGGGTGGCAATATCGAACAACGCATGGCATCCAAATATGCGGCCTTCCAAGGTCAACCGGCGGCACCCCCGCCGCTGGATCCGACGACATGAACGGCATAGTCCCCGCCCCGATCGCAGCCCTGCCGTGGCGCGTGATTTTCATATTGTCGGCCTTGGTCGGCTTTGGCGCGACTGTCCTCTATTCCGCAGCAGGTGGTAACTTTGAACCATGGGCCGGGAAGCATGTCATCCGGTTCGTGGTCCTGCTTGCCATGGCCATCGCGATGTCGCGGATGAAGCTTGAATTCTGGAAGTCGATGACTTTTCCTTTATACCTGTTGCTGCTTGTCCTGCTTGTCGTGGTGCAGCTGATGGGCTTTGTCGGCGGTGGCAGTCAGCGCTGGATTAACCTTGGCATCATCACGCTGCAGCCATCCGAACTGATGAAGCCTGTGATGGTTCTTGCCGCAGCATGGTTTTTCGACCGGCTTCCACCGAACCGTATTTACGGATTTGACGCCATTTGGCCGCTGGGCGCTATCCTGCTGCTGCCAAGCATATTGGTGATCATTCAGCCGGATTTTGACGCCGCCATTGCCTACGCCTTCGGGCTGGGCGTCGTTGGCTTTATGGCGGGCCTGCCGCTCATATATTTCATCAGCGCCGGTGTAGGCGTCGCCGTTCTTGCGCCATTGGTGTTTTTCTTTGGATTAAAAGCCTATCAACAGGACCGGGTCCTCATCTTCCTCAACCCGCAAAATGATCCGCTTGGTGCAGGCTATCATATTACCCAGTCGAAAATCGCGATCGGGTCCGGCGGCATATTCGGCAAAGGCTTTGGCAACGGCACCCAAAGCCATCTGGATTATCTGCCCGAAGGACATACCGACTTCGTCTTTGCCACCATGGCGGAAGAATGGGGCATCGTCGGCGGCTTTTTTATTCTGTTCATGTACTATCTGCTCATGCGCTGGGGCCTGAGCGTCGCGATGCAAAGCAAGACGCGGTACGGGCAGCTCGTCGCCGCCGGCCTGACCTGCACCATTTTCTTCTATATCATGATCAACCTTCTGATGGTTGTGGGCCTCGCCCCCGTCGCGGGCATCCCCCTGCCTTTTGTCAGTCACGGGGGCTCATCGATGCTGACCATGATGCTGTGCGTAGGAATCATGATGTCCATCGAGCGCCACCCGGGCGCAAAGCGTGGACAATTCCAATAAGTCCCTTTGTCATGCTTGACAAAGGCCACGAAACCCATCAAAGGCGGCGCTCCAAACGGGCCTGCGCATCTGGCCAGCCCGAAATGGGGACGCTTAGCTCAGTTGGTAGAGCAGCTGACTCTTAATCAGCGGGTCGTGGGTTCGAACCCCTCAGCGTCTACCATTTTTTCTTTCAATAACAGTTGGTTATTTCAAAGACCCTCACCTTGAGCTCTGGAGTTTTCACGCTAGGTAACGAGCTAGGTAACGCCGAAAAACTGCTGCCTCGCGAGACTTCGCTGGTGCACCAGTTCAAACGGTTTGCATCTGGGCCTTTCCAGACTGAAGGAATCAATATTTCGATCACAGTCGCCACGGCGATTTAATGGACCGTTCGCCAAGTGCAGTCTGGGTTGAGTGATAGCTCATTGGCTTCGGGCGTGCAGTGATCGCATCTCCAACTGTTCGCACATTTGAACAGCGACGGGCTATGTGACGGGGCAAGGTCTACTGGTCATCGGGCGGGTGCTGGCCGATCTTGACTGCCGCGAGCGCGATGGCGAGCGCGGCGCTGTCGGTAAACATATGCGCGGCGTCGGACAGAATGCGACGCTGTCGAAGACAAAACACCGACCAGCTCGGCAATCAGGAGCGCCGTAGTCAGCGCCAGCGCAATGCCGGGCCTTCTGCTGCAAACACCGGCACCGTGATTATGTCCGGCATGGTCGGCCGCAATCTTAGGCCATATCAGTGCGCTGGCTGACCGGACGGAACCTTCAATGCGCCGGCCTGACAGCGATGGAAAATGCGCGTTACGCCGCGATAATTTTTAGTGACTAGCTTGTCCGGGGTGCGCTTCTCTACAGTCAAGCGCTTCATCTCATTGGCCTTCATCATGTCGCCGAAGGGCATGTGGCTGTGAGTATAGGCAATGGCCGTGCCTTCGTCTTTCCACAGGCCGATGGCGGTCGGACCTTTGTTGGGCAGCGTGACCTCGGCATAATAGCCATCAGCCAGAAACGCCCATGCAGGGCCGCTCTCGCAATTCTTGGTTTCGCCAAGACTCCATACGCCGGGCATATAGGCTTGTTCATGACCATCAGCCATGGCCGATCCCGTCCCCAATAGCGATAGTGCCGATGCGGTTACCAGTTTGATCGTCATCCTCTCCTCCTTAGTGACTGTCATGCCCTGAAGCAGCCGTGGCAGGCGCATCTTTGCCATTTTTCTCCAGCCATGCCTTCATTTGTGCAATTTCCGATTCCTGCGCCTTGATCACGTCTTGGGCAAGTTTGCGGACTTCAGGGTCTTTGCCATGTTCGAGCGCAACCTCTGCCATTGCGACCGCGCCTTCATGATGCGGGATCATGCTGCGCATGAAATCCGCATCTGCATTGCCTGTGAAGGTCATGGTCATGTCTTTGTGCATCTTGTCGTTTGCCGCTTTGAACGCGGCTGTTGACGGGCTGTCGCTGGTCCTTGCGTTTTGTTTCGACGTTTCATCTTCGGGCGAGCAGGCGGCAGCGGCCAGGCTCGCTATCAGGATCAGTTTTTTCATCATCATTCCTTTTCAATCGAACCTGGCGGCCCGGCGAGTCGCCATCAGCTGTCAGACCACGCGTTTGATGTCGGTGTAGGCACCGGTGGTCTTCAGCACGACCGTTACGGTTCCATCCGAGCGGTTGCGCCAATACCAGCCGTGTGTGCCGTCAAATGCGGCGACCAGCGTGCCTTTCTCCCCGGTCGATGCCTTGCCCTTGCCATAGCCGTGATAGAAGCCCTTGCGCCGGACGACCGGATCGCCATGCGCGTCGTAATTTACGTGCCCACCCGTGACGGCCCAGTCGAAGGCTACGCTGGCACCCTTTGATGCGCTGACTTTGATTTCGGCGGCTTCTCCGGGCGCTAGCTTGACCGTCATCGTGTCGTTGCGGGCGGCAACAGCAGCTTGGGGGGTGGCCGGGGTTGGTTGGGCCGGGGCAGTGATCGTCCCGTCATCTGCGGCCCGGTCGGCGGCTGCTTCTTCGGCCAACTGCGTCTTGATTTCGCCCATTTCGGTCAGGCCGAGAACGCCGCCCAGCCCGGTCGGGTCGATCCCATATTCAGACGGCATGACGACGGCAACGAGGATCGCCGCCGCGCCGCCCATTGCGAGGAAGGTCGAGCCGACAAGTTGCCGTGTGGTCGGTAATTCCGACATGTCGGGAAGTTTGGAATTGAACATCGGTCTAGCTCCTTAAGCAACAATCAGTCCGGTGATCTGATAGCCCACCAGCAGAAATCCAGCACCCATCAGCAACACGTTCACCGCAAAGGCGTGGCGGGCAAAGCTGCCGCTTTTGCGCCAATAACCCATCAGGATGAGGATGGCCGAAAGCGCAAGCAATTGACCGACCTCGACCCCGATATTGAAGGCGATCAAATTGGTCAGCAGCCCGTCTGGGGACAATTCAAACTCCTGAATCTTCGTCGCCAGCCCGAAGCCGTGGAAAAGACCAAAGACCAGAGTTGCCACCTTTGTATTCGGCTGCACCCCGAACCAGCGCCGGTATGCGCCCAGATTGTCGAGCGCCTTGTACACCACCGACAGGCCGATGATCGCGTCGATGACGTAAGCATTGGCGCTGATGCCGGTCAGCACGCCGAACAGCATCGTCGTCGAATGGCCGACGGCGAACAGCGTTACATAAAGGCCGATATCCTTAAGCCGGTAGAGAAAAAAGATGACCCCGAACAGGAACAGCAAATGATCGTATCCGGTGACCATATGCTTGGCGCCCAGATACATGAACGGCATGAACTGGACGCCGCTGACTTCCTGAACATAGCCCTGATCGCCTTCGGCAACCCCGTGGGCATAGGCATCGGCAATGCCCGTTGCGAGGAACAGAAATGTGGCCAGAAGCACCCAGACCAACGGGTGATAGGCTTTCCTGGCGGATATAAAATTCATCATGCGGTTCCTTGCGCCAAATTCGGCGATGGGGTGGTGGTATTGTCATCAGCGGGCCGCTCTTCCCGTCCATGAATCAGCCGGTAAAGCGCAGGCAGCACGATTAGCGTCAGGATGGTTGAGGAAATGATGCCCCCGATCACCACACTGGCAAGCGGACGCTGCACTTCTGACCCTGCCCCGACGTTAAGCGCCATCGGTACGAAGCCCAGCGATGCGACCAATGCAGTCATCAACACGGGCCGTAATCGGGTCAGCGCACCTTCGCGGATGGCTTCGTCAAGCGCCATGCCGCGTTCGCGCAAATCCTTGATGAACGATAGCATGACGACGCCGTTCAACACCGCGACGCCCGATAGAGCAATGAATCCAACGCCTGCTGAAATTGACAAGGGTATATCGCGCAAGGCAAGTGCCACTATCCCACCGGTCAACGCAAGTGGAACGCCGGAAAAGACGATGGTTGCATCGCGCACCGATCCGAACAAGGTGAACAGCAATCCGAATATTAGCACTAGGGCAAGCGGCACGACGATCTGGAGCCGCGTTGCTGCCGACTGGAGTTGCTCGAATGTCCCGCCATAGGCAACGTAATAGCCCTCCGGTAAGTTCACTTCTGAATCGATCTTGGTTTTGAGTTCGGCGATGAACGAGCCGAGATCGCGACCGCGGACGTTGGCTGTGATAACCGCACGTCGCTTGCCGTTCTCGCGGCTGATCTGGTTGGGACCGACCGACATTTCGATATCGGCCACCTGCGCAAGCGGCACAAAGCCCCCCGCGCCGTCCCCGCCGATGGGGATCGGCAAGGTGCCCAGTGCATCGACATTGGTGCGCATGGCTTCAGGCAAGCGCACGACAACATCGAAACGCCGGTCGCCATCGAATACCTGACCGGCAGCGCGTCCGCCGGTTGCTGTCGATACCGCATCCTGCACATCGCTCATGTTGATTCCGTAGCGGGCCAGCATATCGCGTTTGGGGGTTATCGACAGCACGGGCAAGCCCGTGACCTGTTCGATCTTGACGTCCTCGGCACCTTGGATCGTGCCGACGACTTCCTCAACCTCACCGCCGCTTTCGAGCAACTGGTCGAGATCGTCCCCGAACAGCTTGACCGCGACATCGGAACGGACGCCCGCAATCAACTCGTTCATCCGCATCTGCACAGGTTGGGTAAACTCGTAATTGTTGCCGGGCAGTTGGCTGACCGCTTTGTTCATTTCGGCGACAAGCTGGTCGCGCGGCTTGCGGGGGTCGGGCCATTCGGATCGATCCTTCAGCATGACGAAATTATCGGCAACCGAAGGCGGCATCGGATCGGTTGCAACCTCTGCGGTACCGATCTTGGCAAACACGCGCTCGACTTCGGGGAATTGCGCAATCCGTTTTTCCAGCGCTTCCTGCATTTGCACGGCTTGGCTCAGGCTGGTTCCGGGGATGCGCAAGGCGTGGAGAGCGATGTCGCCTTCATCGAGGTTTGGAATAAACTCCGACCCCAACCGGGTTGCGCCAAGGACCGCAAGCATTGTTAGCAGCACCGCGCCGCCAACCACCAGCTTACCGCGCTTCATCGTCGCGTCAAGCGCGGGCGCATAGCTGCGCGCCAGCCATGACATGACCCGGTTTTCCTTTTCTTCGACCTTGCCCGTAACGAACATAGCAATGGCCGCCGGAACGAAGGTGAGCGACAGCAACAAAGCCGCCGTCAACGCCATGACCACGGTAATCGCCATCGGGTGGAAGGTCTTGCCCTCAATGCCCGTTAGCGCGAAGATCGGAAGATAAACGACAGTGATGATGATGACGCCGAAGATACTGGGGCGGATAACCTCGGCGCTCGCGTTTGCCACCAGCCCGAAGCGTTCGTCGCGGTCGAGCAAACGTCCCATCTTGTGCTGCGCTTCGCCCAGACGCCGCAGGCAGTTTTCGACGATGATAACCGCGCCATCGACGATAAGCCCAAAATCGAGCGCACCCAGACTCATTAAGTTGGCCGAGGTTCGGGTTTGCACCATGCCCGTCAGCGTCATCAGCATTGAGACGGGAATGACCGCCGCCGTGATCAACGCTGCGCGGATGTTGCCGAGCAACAGGAACAGGATAACAACGACGAGCAATGCGCCTTCGAGCAAATTCTTCTCGACCGTGGCAATCGTCCGGTCGACCAGCGCGGTACGATCATAAAGCGGCCTTGCAATGATCCCGGCAGGAAGTGCCTTGTTGACCTCCACAAGCCGTTCAGCGGCTGCCTGCGCCACGATGCGCGGGTTTTCCCCGGTTAGCATCGCAATCGTGCCAAGCACGATCTCCTTGCCATTCTGGGTGGCCGCCCCGGTGCGCAGTTCGGAACCAATGACGACTTCGGCAACATCGCCGACGCGGATGGGAACGCCGCCGCGTGTCGCGACGATGATCTGCGACAGATCGGTCTCGTCCTTGGCCTGACCCGGCACGCGGATCAGGATTTGTTCGCCCGCACGCTCGACATAGCCCGCGCCCTTGTTAGCATTATTGCCCTCAAGCGCATCCACAATGTCGGTCAGCGACAATTTGAGCGCCGCCAATTGCTGCGGGTTAGGCGTCACATGATATTGCTTGGTGTAGCCGCCGATGGTGTTGACTTCGGCAACGCCGGGGATCGTCCGCATCTGCGGGCGGACCACCCAGTCAGATAGCGTTCGCAGTTCGATAGCCGTCCATTCGGAACCATCGGGTTTGCGCGCACCCTTTTTGGGTTCGACCGCATACATATAGATTTCGCCAAGACCCGTTGCGAGCGGGCCGAGTTGCGGCTCGATTCCGGGCGGCAGTTGCGATTTGGCCGACTGGATGCGTTCGTTCACCTGCTGGCGTGCGAAGAAGATGTCGGTGCCATCCTCGAACACCACGGTTACCTGGGACAGGCCATAGCGCGAGATCGAGCGGGTATAATTCAGCCCCGGGACGCCCGCGATGGCGGTTTCAATGGGAAAGGTAATGCGCTGTTCGGATTCGAGCGGCGAAAAACCCTCGGCCTCGGTGTTAATCTGCACCTGGACATTGGTGATGTCGGGTACAGCGTCGATGGGGAGCTTCGTCGCGCTATAAACGCCAATGGCGCACAACATGGCGACGACAGCAAGGACCAGCCAGCGCTGGCGAATGGAAAAGCCGATGATACGGGCAAGCATGTCAGTTATCCCCGATCAATGGTCATGGCTCGCGCCCGACTTTTCAACGTCGGCGCGAATGAGGAAGGCTCCTTTGGCGGCGTAGGGCGTGCCGGGTTTGATACCGGACAGCACCTCGGTCCATTCGGGCGACTTGCGTCCGAGTTCGAGCATACGCACCTCATACACCTCGCCATAATTGGCAAAGACCACAGTGAAATCGCGGAAGCGCTGCAAGGCCTCTGTGCGCACTGCCAGCGGCACTTGCACCGCATTGACGATCACACGACCGCGCAAAGCCATGCCCGGACGCAACTGTCCGCCACGATTGGGAATCGCCACGCGCACCAGTGCGGTCCCGGCCTCTGCATTGCCATCGGGGAGATATCCCCCAATCCTTGCGTCAGCAATCGGGGTTCCGTCCATTGTTTCAACCATGACCTTCATCCCCGGCTGGATCGCACCCAGATCCTTGGGAAAGATGTTGAAAACTACTGTCGTCTGGGCGGGGTCGGTGATGACATAAAGCGCACGATCAAAGGTCACGTCGCCGGGATTTCCGTTCCTTTCGGCTACGACCCCACTAGCAGTCGAGTAAACCGGATAGACCTGCAAGGATTCGCTAGATTCAATGCGGGCTAGAAGCTGCCCTTTTTTCACATAGTCACCGACCGCTTTGGTCACCGAGACAATCCGCCCCGGAAACTGCCCGCGAATTTCGGAGCGAGCTGTCGTAGCCAACTGCACCGTGCCAAAAAGCTCGCGCATCTCGCCGATAGTAGCGGGACCAACCGTCTCAATCTCAACGCCACCCGCTTTTGCCGCCGCCGCAGCGATTGTTGTGCGGCCTTCGGGGCTGGCATATTTCCAGACATGGCGTTTGCCATTTTCGACCGCGACCACTTCAACATCGAAGCTGTGCGGTTCTGTCACCACGCCTTGGCCCGCCAGATAGTTCCTTTCGGGCTTGAACGCGAAGATGTTGGTTTCGCTGTCCAGACGCTTGAGCGTCACCGTCAGCTGCACCGCCTTGGGATCAAGCGGCTTGCCATCCTTGGTCGGATAGACGCGGAACTGCGGCTCTTGGCCGTCCTCGAAGATCGTCATTTCAACCGCAAAGTCGCCATTCTTCAGCAGGCGACCGCCGTTGGGTCCCTTGTCGGGTTCACTTTCGGTTTCTTTCTCCGTGTCTGAGGCAGTTTCTCCGCCGCCACACGCAGCCAAAGGAGCGACAAACAGAAGCGCAGCAGCCAGCCGCGCGATTATGATGTTTTTCATGGATTGATCCCCTTGTCGGCTGTGGCGTCAAAGCGCCCGGTCAGCCGGTCGATTTCGGTTTGAAGGTCACGATATTGGGTCATGGCGGCGAGCCACTGCTCCTGCACCGCGAGTATGGCATCGGCGGCGTCCTGAACGTCGCGGAAATTGAAACCGCCGCGATTATAGCCTTCACGCACTTGGGCCAGCGTCTTGACCGTGCGCGGATAGACCTCTGCCATGATCGCATCGGCGCGGGTCCGCGCGGCATCGGCATCGGCACGCAGCGAAGCGAGGCGCCTTAGCCGTTCAAGCCGGTTGGCTTCAGCGGTCAGTTCTGCTTGCAAGCGCTCGGCTTGCGCTCGCTCTATATTGCCTTGGTTTTTGTCAAACCGGCCTAGCGGAATAGTGACACCCGCAACCAACGCCACATCATTGGTTCCGCGCAGGAAACGCGCGCCACCGCTGACGGTGTAGTCTTGCACCCGCTTGGTCTGCTCGACCCTTACCGCAGCACTTGCCCGCGCGGTCTGCGCTTCGGCCAGTGCCAGATCAGCTGGTGCCAGCTTCTGTTCAACTGGCCTGTAAGGCAAAAAATCGCCAGCGACCTCAAGGTCCTCGCCAATACCCGACCAGAATGAGGCAAGCACATTGCGCGTTGCCCGCGCCTTGGCTTCGGCCTGATCGACGTCGATCTGGGCTTGGGCCACACGCGCCGCCGCGCGGGTTTCAACGAACAGCGGGTCTTTGTAACCCCGCACCCGGCGCAGCGCTTCGCGCTCAATTCCCTGCTCGGTTTCGAGGCGGTAGGTCGTAATCTTGACCACTGCATCGGCAATCATGACATCGATGAAAGAGCGCTCGACTGCCGCAGCAATATCGAGCCGCGTCACTTTTCGGGCTGCTTCGGCGACGCCGATGCCGCGCTCGGCCAAGCCGATCCGGGCATCCCGCTTTCCGCCGCGCTCGATAGGTTGGCTATACATGCCGGTGATCTCGGCTTGCCCCAGCACATTATAGGGGCCGGTGCCGACGAAATTTTCGGCCTCTACCATTACCGACGGATTGGGGCGGACGCCTGCTTGCACGCGGCCCGCACGGGCGGCCGCAATCTCGGCTTCATTCGCTTTAAGCAGCGGGGCGGCCTCTAGGGCCTTGGCAATGGCTTCCTCCAGCGTGATCGGCTCTGCGAGCGCAACACAGCTTGTAAAGACCAGCGCCGCCGCCAATAAAGCGGTGCGCAATTTGGGAAACATTTAGAAACTCCTGAACCTACAGACGCGATTCGGCACGGGCGTCACACCCGTCCCAGCGGCATGGTTCAGGCTGAAGGTGGCTCGGTGGGGGGTGCCTGGCTGAAAGAGGTCAAGATCGCGGCCCGTGGAAAGGGCAACAAAAGCTTACCAGCGATCAGGTTAAGGCCAAGGCTGGTTGCACGAGCATCGATCGCAGCAGGACATTGGTGGCTATGGACGTTGTCGCCTTGCACGTCTGGTAGGCCTGATTGGTCACCATTGTCCTCGACCAGCGAGAGAATGTCAACGGTACCATGATCTGAGTGGGCATGTTCCATGCCGGTATGGGCAACCGCGGGTGCATGAGCCATGCCCGAGATAAGCGCAAAACCAAGGAAAAGAAATGCCAACCACTTCATGCTGATGAGCCCTTAACTTGCGCGCCCCACAAGGGCAATCGTTATTTCGAACCAGGATCGATCTTGACCTTTCAAGTTCCGGCTGAAGCGCTCCAAGCTCGCGGAAACCATCAGCGAGCAATCACGCGCTCACTTTGCCAAAGTGCATGCGCGTCATCGATAGAAGAACCGCTAAGGCGCGCGGCCTTCATGATTTCATTGGCAGCTTTGTACCCGACGACTGGAACCAACTCAATGGCGCTGGCCAAACTTCCATCAAGGATTTCTTCGCAACGCTGCTGATCGAT
Source organism: Sphingomonadales bacterium UBA7471 (assembly GCA_002479765.1). Taxonomy (GTDB): domain Bacteria; phylum Pseudomonadota; class Alphaproteobacteria; order Sphingomonadales; family Sphingomonadaceae; genus Sphingorhabdus_B. Next base: position 133,556 of record DLOZ01000018.1, read on the forward strand.
TTTTATGCCCGCGATACAGCCCGTTCCCAGTATATCCATTCCCGCAATTAACAATGATACCGCTTCATCAACCGACGACACAATAACGGGCGTAAAGGCATTGAGCTGTAGCTGGCCCGCCTCAGCTGCGAATGTGACGGTAAGGTCGAGCCCAAAAACGCGAAACGCAATCTGGTTAATTGCTTCGGGAATGACTGGATTGATTTTGCCGGGCATGATCGAGGAGCCAGCTTGGCGGGCGGGAAGGACCATCTCGGCGAACCCGCCTCTCGGACCGCTTGAGAGCAGTCGCAGATCGTTGCAAATCTTCGATAATTTTGCTGCGAGCCGCTTAAGAAAGCCGCTGTAAAAGACAAACGCGCCCATATCCCAGCTTGCTTCAAACAAATTCGCCGCTGGAACGACCGGAAAACCGCAAATTTGCCGGAGGTTCTCCACGACGGCCTCGCGGTAGTCCTTGGATGCCCCGGTGCCACTGCCAACAGCAGTGCCCCCGAGATTGATTTCGAGAAACAGTGCGCCGACCTCCCGTCCTCGCGAGACATCCTCTTCGAGCGCGGCGGCGAAGGCCAGAAACTCCTGCTCTGCGGTCATCGGGACCGCGTCTTGCAGCTCGGTACGAGCGAGCTTGCGAACCCCGGCAAACTCGGTCGCTTTCTGGCGGCAAATCGCTGCGAGCCGTTCGATGCTATCTATCAGTGCCAGGTTGGATTCGAATACAGCCAACCGGACCGCCGTGGCATAAGCATCGTTGGTTGATTGATTTCGGTTCACGTGGTCGTTTGGATGAACATGATCATAGTCTCCCGCATTGCGGCCCATCAGAAACAGGGCGCGGTTTGCGATGACTTCGTTCATGTTCATATTGGTCGATGTTCCTGCGCCGCCCTGCAGAATATCGACGCGGAATTGATCCCAATGCATGCCATCGCCAATTTCATCGCAGGCCCGCGAAATTGCGTCGGTGACATCTGCATCGAGTTCGCCAGCTGCCAAATTTGCCCTCGCAGCGGCCTTTTTGACACGCGCGAGATTATTAAGAAGGACTGGCAGAGAGCCGATGGTGCGGCCGCTTATCGGGAAGTTGTCAATGGCGCGCTGGGTTTGAAGGCCATAGAGTGCGTGCGCTGGCACGGAGCCTTCGCCGAGCAAATCCGCCTCGATCCGCCAGCCTGCCGACCGGTCTAGTGATTGCCCGTCCATTCGAGGGATCAATGCAAAATCTGGCTGAGGAAGAGACGGGTCCGTTCGTGACGCGGATTGGCAAAAAATTCGGTCGGCGGACCGGATTCCAGAATATTTCCCTGATCCATGAAGATGACCCGGTCTGCAGCCTGGCGGGCAAATCCCATTTCGTGCGTGACCACGAGCATGGTCATGCCTTCGCTTGCGAGTTCGAGCATTACGTCGAGAACCTCTTTCACCATTTCCGGATCGAGCGCCGATGTCGGCTCGTCGAACAGCATGACACTCGGCTCCATGCACAGAGCGCGCGCGATCGCGACCCGTTGCTGCTGTCCGCCGGACAATTGGCTGGGGCGCTTATGCGCCTGGTCGGGGATTCTGACTCGTTCGAGCAATTGCATGGCCTTGGCTTCGGCGGCGGCTTTCGAAAGCTTCTTCACCCAGATCGGTGCGAGCGTACAGTTTTCGAGGATAGTCAGGTGCGGGAAAAGGTTGAAGCTTTGAAAGACCATACCGACCTGCGTTCGTATGGCTTCGAGCTGTTTGGGCTCGGTACCGACCTTAATCCCATTGACCAGTATCTCGCCAGCCTCGTGCGTTTCGAGCTGGTTGATGCAGCGGATCAGAGTCGATTTGCCCGAACCGGAAGGGCCGCAAATTACGATGCGCTCGCCTTTCGCGACGGACAGGTCGATCGACTTCAAAGCCTGAAACGCGCCGAAACTCTTTGACACGCTCGACAGCGAGATGGCGTTTTCATTCATGGCTGGGTCCTTTGGCTCGCTGCTCAAGGCGGTCGGCAAATCGGCTGAAGCCAAAGCAGAGCGTAAAATAAATGGCGGTAATGAAAAGATATACTTCGACCGAGGGCGAACTCCATTCGGGATCGGCCAGCGCTGCCTTCCCTGAACTGATGAGGTCGAACAATCCTATAACAAGGACGAGGCTCGTATTCTTGATCATGACGATGATCGTGTTGGTCAGCGCCGGAATGACGACCGCTATGGCCTGCGGCAGGATCACCTTGAGTTGGCATTGCCAATAGGAGAGCCCTAGTGCCTGCGCCGCTTCGGCTTGGCCCTTTGGCAACGCCTGCAAGCCGCCGCGCACCACCTCGGCCAGATAGGCCGAGGCAAACATAGTCAGAGCGATCACCGCCCGGGAGAATTTGTCGGGAAGCAGGTCTTCGGGCACGAGCAGCGGCAACATGATCGAGGCGATGAACAATATGCTCAAGAGTGGCAGCGCCCGCGTCAGTTCGATGAAAAGCGTGCTCAGTAGCCTGATAACCGGAAGATCGGAGCGCCGTGCAAGCGCGAGAAGGATGCCGGTTGGAAAGCCGATGCCAATTGCAACCACCGTGAGAAGGAGCGTTACAGGAAGGCCGCCCCAATTGTCGGTCGAGACGGAGGCAAGACCGGCAAAGCCCCCCCTCATCAGGCCCCAAGACAGCATCAGCGCTACTATCCAGAAGCCTGCAAGCCGCGCGCGCCAGGCCGATGGCCGAATGGAGTAAACAAGCAGGCCGATCAGCAATGTGCAGACGAGCAGCGGTCGCCAACGCTCATCAAACGGGTAGATGCCGAACAGGATCTGGCTGTGTTTGGCGACAATGAAGCTCCAGCACGCGCCCGCCGCCGTTCTGCACGTCTCCGGGACTGCTGGAAAAACGGCGGCGTCGAAGACGGCCCATGTGAGAAAGGGCGGCAAAGCCAAGAACAGGATTACGGCAAATATAACCGTCAAAACGGCATTGAACGGAGAACCCACAAGGCTGCGAACGGCGTTCCAGCCCGGAGCGTCAGATGACAGCTTTTGCATCAGCCGACTCCCTGCTGCACGCGGCGGTTGACCTGGTTCATCAGCGCCGACAGGCTCAAATTGATTGCCAGATAAACCGCGATGATGATGACGGTGCCTTCGATCGCGTGGCTGGTCTTATTGATCACGGTGCCGGTCACGACCATGAAATCGGCATAGCCAATGGCGATGACCAGGGTCGAGTTTTTGACGATGTTGATATATTGGCTGGTCATCGGCGGGATGATGACACGCAGCATTTGCGGAATGACGACCAGACGAAGGGTGCGGCCGCGCGACAAGCCTAAAGCATAAGCTGCCTCCCACTGGCCACGCGTCACCGATTGCAATCCGGTCCTGACGATTTCCGCGACAAATCCCGAGGTGTAAAATGTGAGCCCTGTAATCAGCGTGAAGAACTCGGGCGAGAGGATGAAGCCGCCGACGATATCGGGACCGTTGGCTTTCGGTAATTCGACTGACGCCGACGGGGCAAGCAGGAGCACAATTATCAGAAGCCAGAGCAACGCTGATGCGGCTATTGCCCATTTGACCCAAGGGGGGCAAAGGCCAGTCTCTCTTTGGCGCGATGCGGTTGCCTTTGCGACGCTCCCAATGCCGATCAGTGTCAGCAATACACCGCCTGTGACGCTCCAACCCATACCTTGCAGATCGAGCGCCGGGATCGCGAGGCCGCGAAGCGACAAATACACGCCCTGGATCGGCTCGACGACATCGGCGACAGGCAGCACCTGCCCCAAAAAGCTGTAGAGAAAAAGAAGGAGCAATATCGGCGGCGAGTTTCGCGCGATTTCAACCCAGCTGCGGGCAAAGGATTTCGCCAGGGCATTTTCACTCAGCCGCAATATGCCAAGCCCGGTGCCGATAAACGTCGCAAAAAAAGCGACAAAAAGCGATATGACGAGCGTGTTGACAATGCCGGCGGCGATCGCCCATAAATTGCTGTCTTCGGGCGAATAGGGCAGCCAGCTTTCGGACAGCGTGAAGCCCGCCCGGTCGCCGAGAAATTCCGTTCCCAATTCGATACCGCGGTCCGCAAGGTTGGCCGATGCCGTCGCAACCACTAGCGCGACTGCTCCAAACACCAGAAGAAGCGCAGCAGCCTGGTAGGCGAGATTGCGTTGTGTCCGGTTCATACCAAAAGGACCTTTTTCAAGCGATGGCCGTCCACACCATCAATCCCATGGCAGCGGAAACATCAGGCCGCCCTCGGAATAGAGCTTGTTGAGCCGACGATCCGCCTTGATCGGCGTGTTCTCGCCCAAATTCCGGTCCCAGATTTCCTTGTAATTCCCGACCTGCTTGATCACGTTGTATGCCCATTTGCTATCGAGCCCCATCGACCGGCCGAAAGCAGGATCGCCGCCCAGGATGCGTTTGGTGACCGCATCGCCATTCTTGGCCATGTCGTCGACATTGGCCTGCGTGATGCCGTTCTTTTCGGCCCAGATGAGGACGTTGAAGGTCCAGCGCGCGACATCGAACAGCCGGTCATCGCCACGCGGGATGGCGATCCCGTTGGGCTCGATCGCGTCGCCTGCATACATCGTGCTGTGTTCGGCGGGGTTCTTGGCGACAGTGGCAATCTGGCTTTGCGCTGCCAATCCATCGGTAACATAGGCGTCGCACCGGCCCGCGAAATAGGTATCGCGCGCCGTTATCGTCGAATCGAAATAGACGCGCTTCATCTTGAATTTGTGCTTTTCCTCAAGCTCGTCGAGCGCATTCTCGACGAGACTGCCACCGCCCTGCATGCAGATGGTCCGTCCGCCGAGCTTTGCCGGCTCGGTGATGCCATCGGCCTTGCGGGTAATGACGACATCGCCATCGTAAAGCGTATTGACGACAAAGCGGATGGCCATGTCGCGGGTGAAGGTCAGCGTTGTGGTCCGGGACAGGATATCGATTTCGCCTGTCTGGACCGCGGGAAGGCGCTGGGCGGCATTGAGCGGAACGAAGCGCACCTTGGTGGCATCGCCGAGAATCGCGGCAGCGATTGCCCGGCACACATCGCTGTCGAAGCCCCGCCAAATTCCCTTCTCATCAGGACGCGAAAGGCCGGGTATGCCCTGACTACCGCTACAATTAAGATTTCCGCGCGCCTTGATCTTCTCAACCAAGCTTTCCTTCTTGGCACCATTCGAACAACCCGCCAGAGCCGTACCGAGCAGCAGCCCGATAGAGATACATTTCATCGCTCTTGTCATGGCTGCGCTCTCCCCAAATCTTTATCATTAGCTATGCCGTCAGGCGTCGCAGCCGCCAGGATGCTCAGGCATTTCTCCAAACTGGCCCGCAGGTCTTCCGGGTGCTCCATCCCGATGCTGAGCCTGACGACGGGGCCGTGGTGCGGCGCTGGCGTCGCGGTGCGCAGCGGCGGCTGGTCGAGAACGGCAACGACACTCTTGGTGCCTCCCCAGCTCGCGCCGATGGCGAATTGATCCATCGCCTCAATGGCCTTCGCCAGCAGCGGCCTTGTCCAGGGTTCAAGGAAAAGCGTAATCAGGCCGGTCGATCCGGTGAAGTCGCGCTTCCAGAACTGATGACCCGGATTTTCGGGCAATGCGGGATGGCGGATTTCGCGGACAGCATTGCTTGCTTGAAGCATTGGCAGCAGTTGCAGCGCGCTTTGTTCACACCGGTCGAGGCGAACGGCCATGGTTTCCATCCCGCGCAGGACCAGGCTGGCTTCATCAGCGGAAACGCCTTGGCCCAAAAACCGCGAATGATCTTTGAGCTGGCGGAAAATATCCTCGTTGTTGACGGCAACCGAGCCCATCACAACGTCGGAATGGCCCGAGACATATTTTGATGCGGCGCAGATCGAGAGATCGACGCCGAGGCTCAGCGGTTTGCATCGAAGCGGCGTTGCGTAGGTATTGTCGGCAGCAGTGAGAATTCCCCGCGCCTGGCAGGCCGCCGTGATCGCCGGAACATCCTGGACCTCAAGCGTCATCGACCCGGGCGATTCAACCCAGACAAGCTGTACACTCGAATCGAGCAGATCGGCAATGCGGCTCCCCAACGATGGATCATAGAAGACCGGCTTGATGCCGAGCCGTCCCAGAAACCGGTCGGCAAAGGGTCGTACAGTATCATAGGCGTTATCCGGAAACAGCACGCGCTGGCCGGGAGCACAGAAGGTGAGCGTAGTGAGCGCGATGGCGGCAAAGCCGGACGGCACCACCAAGGCTCGCGAGGCCCCTTCCAATGCAGCGATCGCCTGTTCCAATGTGCGCGTCGTTGGCGTCCCGTAAAGGCCATATGAATAGCCGTCATACATAGCGGACCGGCGGTTCTGATAAGCATCCACGCTGTCGAAAACGATCGTCGACGCGCGATGCACCGGCACCGACAGGCTCGCAAACGCCCCATTGGCTGCTGGCACTTTCAGACATTTGGTCTCGTCGTGCATTCCATTCTCCTTGGAGACAACGCTAGGCGGAGAAGAGACCTTATTCAAATTGAACTATGGCGCTTCATTATGCGTCTATGTTATAATGGCTCATGAATCTGAGCCTCATTGAAGCCTTCAATGCCGTCATGCGAACCGGCTCAACCACCAAGGGCGCCGAGCTGATGGGCGTTTCGCAGCCAGCAATCAGCAGGTCATTGAAACGGTTGGAAGACGTGACGCGGTTGAAGCTGTTCGAGCGTGCCGGCCCCAGATTGATCCCGACGCCGGAAGCCCATCTGCTTTATCAGGAGATACTCGACACTTATGTCGGTATGGATCGCCTTAAACAGGCGGTGGCGCGCATCCGCGCGGTCGGAACGGGATCGTTGCGGATAGCGACTTCAGCTGCTTTGGGGCTCTCGCTCGCCCCGCGCGTTATCAAGCTTTTCATCGACCGGCATCCTGGAGTGACAGTAACCTTCGAGATCGCGAATTCGAGCATCGTCCGCAATCTTATCGCAAGCGGAACGCACGATATCGGCTTGTGCGCCGATGAAATCGATACGACCAATGTGATGACTGAGCCGTTCATTGCAACGCGCGGGATCTGCGTGATGCCAGAAGCCCACCCGCTGGCGGCGCTCGAAACCATCACCCCGATCGACCTCGATGGCGTGCCGCTGGTTTCGCTCGCGCCCGACGACACGGCGCGCAAGCAACTCGACACGGCATTGCGCGGTGCGGGCTCGCAACCCAAGATCGTTGTTGAAACCCAGTTTGCAGCGAGCGTCTGCCAGCTCGTTGCCGAGGGCGCCGGCGTCGGCCTGACCAACGCGATGGCTTTTGTCGCCAGCGAATTTGAAAATCGGGGTCTGATCGCACGCGCTTTTGAGCCGTCGATTACGTTTCGCGCGTTGCTGATTCAACCGCCGCAGCGTGCAAGGTCGCGACAGTTGGACGACCTGCTCCATATTCTGTTGAAGGAACGCGACGCATTGGCCCTTGCCTGCGAAAGCCGCTTCGGCAAGGTCTGATGGCTGGGTATATCCGAGCGTTTTTGACGCGTTAAGCGTAGTCGGCAAGCTGAAATTGTGCGCTCACTTCCACAGCTGCGCCGAACGGCAGACTGACTACGCCAATAGCTGCACGAGCGTGACGCCCCTTTTCACCAAGAACGCTTACCAAAAGATCCGAGGCACCATTGATCACGGTCGAATGTTCCTCGAATGAAGAGGTGGAACGGACAAATCCTGAAATCTGGATGCAACCTGCCAACCGGCCAAAATCCCCGCCGACTGCTTCCTTGAGAACCGCAAGCACAGCAATGGCGCACAGCCGTGCCGCTTCCACCCCCTGGTCGATGGGCAATCCGTCGCCAAGACATCCAGTCAACAGCCCATCGGCTCCACGCGGCAACTGCCCCGAAATTGTGACCACCCCCTTATGCGAGGTAAAGGGGACATAATTTGCCACCGGCGGCGGCACATGCGGCAAGGCAATACCCAGTTTGGCAAGTTGGCGATCAACCATATTCATGTCTGCATCCATGTCGGTTGATCGCCCCGTGCATCTGGAGCTTCAGAACTTTGCCGTGCCGCGAACATACCAGAACCCGCCGCTGAACCCGAAAGGCGAGAATTGCGGATAGACGATACCGTTATTGTTTTGGCCGATCCGGCGATCCTTGTCTGGATAGACATCGAACACATTGTCGGCACCGACCGCCAGACGGAAAGTATCGTTGATATCATAACCCAGTTCGAGGTCGACGAGGATCTTGGAACTGAAAGTTTGATCAAAGGAGTTGGCGGTCGGCACCGCGTTGGCGACCGCATCGGTCCATTTGCCGTAATAGCTCCCTCTCACGAGCGCTGAAAAAGGTCCCTTTTCGAGATTGGCCGACACATTACCGCGCCATTTCGGATTGAACGCGCCGATTTCGATGCGGCGCTCGCGGTCAACGGCGCGCGCATCACGGATATTGGTAACAGCGCTGGAGGTGTAATTGAGTGACGCGGTCAGCCCCAGATTGAACCCGCTGTCGAAACGCCACGTTTTGGCAAAAACCGCGTCGAAGCCCTCGGTTTTGGAGTCGAAGAAATTACCAAAGAACCGAACGGATTGAACGTCGCCAGGATTGATCCCTCGGGCAAGCATTGCCGCGCGATCAGCGGCAGATATGGGAATGCGCGATGTAAGCGCGATACGCTGATCGACCTTGATGTTGAAATAGTCGAGCGTGAATATCCATCCGCCAGGCAGGTCAAAGACGATGCCCGCCGCTATATTCTTGGACTTCTCGCGGTCGAGCGGTTGCGCGCCATAAAACAGGGCAACAGGATCGGTCGGCGGCCGTGTGGCCGTGAGCAATAGTCCGCCGGTCACGAGATCGATATTGGTCGCGACGTCCGAGATGTTTGACTGCCCTGGCGTCGGCGCACGGAAACCGGTGCTGTAAGATGCGCGCAGGGCCAGCCAGTCGGTCAATTCATAGCGCCCCGACACCTTCCAGTTAAACGTACTGCCGAAGTCCGAAAAATCTTCGTAACGGCCGGCAACGCCCAGCGTCAGACCGTTGGCGATCTCGCCTTCGACATCCAGATAAGCCGCCCAGTTCGACCGGGAGAATGTGCCTGCGGTCGATGGATCGTAGCCCGGAAAACCCGATGAGCCGACTGCGAGACCGGTCGGAAGACCGGTGTTCGGATCGATAACACGAGCGAACGGACCGGCGACATAGGAAGCGACATCACCGGCAGTGATCTCGAATGTCTCGCGCCGGAATTCACCGCCAAAAGCGATATTCAGCGGCTCGAAAAACCCGACCTCCCACGGATAGACAAAGTCCGCATGAAACTGCGTTTCACGCTGTTCGACTTTGCCCGGATTGAAACTCGTCGGCGAATTCGGGCCGAGTGACGGATTGACGGTATTGGAGAGCCGGTATTTGATGCTATTCTGCGCAAGGACCGCGCTGAAGTCGTAACTCAAGCCCCCAGTCTCGCCCTTCAGCCCGCCCGCGAGGCTGAGATCTTTGATTTCGGTTCCAAAGATCGGGGTGAAGCCACCGGGAAACTGCGTCGCAAAAGTAAAGCGCGGCCCGCCCAGCGTCGTATTGAGCGGTACACTCCTAAAAATGTCGGTTCGAGTGACAGGGTTTCGATAGAAGAATTCCGTGTCGCCCGTGCTCCAACTGTAATTGCCGAAGAGATAGGCTGTCGCGCTATCGGAGGCTTGCACTTCGGAGTTGATAAACAGCCGCGCGGACTCGGTGTTCACATTGCCCCAACGCTGCGCGGGCACGGGAACAGCTGTGTTCCCCGCATTGATGAGCGCTTGGGCGTCTGGGCGCTGGGCGCCGCGTGACGTCGGTTTGGCGCGAACATATTCGCCGCTTATATTGAAGAAGCCGTCGGCTGTCAGGGGAAGACCAGCATTGGCCTGAAGGGTCAAGTCTTGCCCGTCGCCTTCATAATATTGGCCATATCTGGCGCTAACCGTCAGTCCGTCGCGGTCATCCTTGAGCCGGAAGTTGATAACGCCCGCAATGGCGTCCGAGCCATATTGCGCCGCCGCACCGTCTCGCAGTACTTCGATGCTCTTGATGGCATTCGACGGGATTGTTGACAGGTCAGCGCCTTGCGCTCCAGCCGCGAGCGGCTGATTGGTGATCTGAACGAGAGCGGACCGGTGGCGGCGCTTGTTGTTGACCAGCACCAAGGTTTGATCAGGCGGAAGGCCGCGCAGGCTGAACGGTCGGACAAAGGCAGATCCGTCCTGCGCGACGAACTTCTGGACATTCAGCGAAGGCACGGCGGTTTTCAGCGCATCGTTGAGATTGGACGATCCCTGCCGCTCAAGCGTGTCGCTCGAAACGATATCAACGGGTCGCGCCGATTCGATTGCTGTCACGCCGTCGCGACGGGTTCCGGTTACAATGATTTCTTGGCCCGCAGCGTCTTCGGCTTGCGGCTCTGTATCCTGCGCCGTTGCGGGGGCGCAAGCGATGAACACACCTGAGACCAATGAGAGTACTGAAGCTGAATGTTTTAAAGCCCGACCAGTGGTCCCAATATCTTTGGCCATTTTCCGTCCCCTTTCCCTCATCGGCCAGCCCTGCCCGCAAAACCATATCGGAAGATCGCTGCCGGTTGATTGTCACAATCGTATTGGGCAACTGTTAGCCTAACTTCAAATACGGTTATTGCGGCATATTATGCAGAATTGATATAATTGCGAAGAAATCTTAGGTCTGTTGGCAATGCTTCCATGTTGGTGAGCTCTGCGGTCAAGCGCAATCATTAACGCTAATGAGAACTGCTTGCATTAGCGTTAATGATTGGTATTGGTTAGTCGAAGGTCAAGCCAAAGGAGTAATCGTGCGCTTTCTATCATCAGAGAAAAATGGCTGCCGCCGACTATCCTTGGTCGCTGCTCTTGCGGTTCCGACGGGCATCGCTTTCCCTCAGTATGCCTGTGCAGCGGACGACACTGCGACCAATGATCCCGACCATATCCTGGTCGTAGCGGAACGCTTGGACGATCCGGCGGCTGGTGCAAGCAGCTTGCTGAGCCAGACCGAACTCGAAAATGCCCGTGTTTTCAATATCAATGAAGCACTGCGCAAGGTCCCGGGTCTTGTTGTGCGTGATGAAGAAGGCATTGGCCTGCGCCCAAATATCGGGGTTCGCGGGCTCAACCCTACCCGGTCGACCAAGATCCTTCTGCTCGAGGATGGCATTCCGCTAACCTATGGCCCTTATGGTGATAACGCATCCTACTACCATCCTCCCATTGACCGCTTTGCTGCGATCGAAGTGCTAAAAGGCTCCGGACAAATCCTCTATGGTCCGCACACTGTTGGTGCGGTCATCAACTATGTCACTCCACCGGTTCCGGATGTGTTTTCCGGCAACGTCCGGGCATCTCTAGGCAATCGCGATTTTTACGATGTGACAGCAAGCATCGGTGGCCCCCTCGGGTCCGACACCGGGGTGAATCTTAACGTGACCCGTAAAGCCAGCGACGGATCGCGCGACAATCTGCACAGCGCCCTCACCGACCTCAACATCAAGCTGGAGCAACAATTGGGCGCGGCCCACACGATCACGCTTCGGGCCAGCATGTATGATGAAAACAGCCGCCAAACCTATAGCGGACTGACGCTCGCCGAATACCGCTTCGATCCGAGATACAACCCTTTCGTCAACGACCGGTTCAATACCCGGCGCTATGGACTGTCAGCCACCCATGACTGGGGTCTGGCCGATGAATTGAAGCTCAAAACCACCGCCTTCTATAGCTATTTTGACCGCAATTGGTGGCGTCAGTCTTCAAATTCGTCGCAACGCCCCAGCGATTCGAGCGACGCCGCCTGCGGTGCAGCAATCATTCTGCCGAACGGTGTTTCGAGCATGCCCAATCTGTCGACCAGCTGTGGTACCGAAGGGCGGTTGAGGACCTATAATGTTTACGGGCTCGAACCGCGCCTGTCGTGGACACCGGGCTGGGGGCAGATCGACGCCGGCGTCCGCATCCAGAGAGAGACGCAGGACCGCCGCCAGATCAACGCCGACACGCCGAACGGGCGAACGGCAGGGACCGGGCCAAATGGCGGCATCAGGGAGTCGAGCTTCCGTGAAATCAATGCCTATTCCGGTTTTGTGCAGGCGCGGCTGGATTTAGGGAAGCTCGCCATCACGCCAGGCGTCAGGGTTGAAAACATCAATTACCGTCGCAACGAACGCCTGACCGCGATTCAGGGCAAAACTTCGGTGACCGAAGTCATACCGGGTATCGGGCTGACCTGGCGGCCTTCTGACCGGGTTACGCTTTTCGGCGGTGTCCATCGCGGTTTCTCGCCACCGGGTGTCGCTGACATTGTCACGGCTGCTGGCGGGACGCTCGATCTCGACGCCGAAAAAAGCTGGAACTACGAACTGGGCTTCCGGGCGCAGCCGACTGACGGGTTAGGCATCGAAGGCACGTTATTCAGGCTGGATTTTTCGAACCAAGTCATTCCCGGAAGTATCGCGGCGGGCAACCCCGCAGGCGCGGTAAACGCTGGAAAGAGCCTGCATCAGGGTCTGGAATTTCTGGCCACTGGCGATACGCGTGCAGCAGGCCTGACCGAGGGCTGGGCGCTAACCGGTCGCATCGCATGGACATGGCTTGCCGATGCAAAATTTGCAGCTAATCGGTGTGAGCTTCTGGCGGGTTCGGCCGCAATGGCGCCTTGCGATGCGGGCGAAGTCAATGTGCGCGGACGAAGGTTGCCTTATGCGCCCGAGCATACCATCACGGCAATGCTCGGTTTTGATGCAGGCCCGATCCGCGCCGAAGCGGAATATGTCTACGTTGCATCGCAATTCGGGGATAATCTGAACACGGTCGCAATCTCCGCCAACGGGCAGAGGGGACAGATTCCATCATACGGAATCTGGAATGTGGCGCTGAATTGGGATGTCGGTGATCGACTAACGCTGTTCGCCACCGTCAAGAATGTGGCCAACAAGACCTACATCGTCGACTTGATTCGCGGCATTCTGCCCGGCAGCCCACGGCTGGTGCAAGTGGGCGGGTCAGTTCGCTTCTAGGGCTCAAGGTCCTTCCCAACCCCGGCTTCACGTTGGTAGACAGGCGAATCTAGACCGTTATGGAAGGCCATAGTCCATAAGATCGAGCGTTAATCTGAAGCTTACGAAGGGCGGATCATGAGGCTACGATTGTTGTCAGCAGCTGCGTTAGTCTCTTTCGCATCGCCTTTACATGCCAAACCTAGCGACTGGCAGACAGCAAGCAACGTAGCCGTGTATTCCCTTATGGCACTCTCGATTGGATTGCCAGCGGCGCAGGGTGACAAACCCGGAGCCTTTCAGGCGGCCGGCAGTATTGCCGCCACATCGCTCGTGACCGAGGGAATGAAGGAGGCTTTTCCCAAAAGCAGACCTGACGGCTCCGATCGCAAGAGTTTTCCTTCCGGCCATGCGTCGCGGGCTTTTGCTGCAGCCGCGACGCTCTACAACCGCCAAGGACAGAAAATCGAAATTCCTGCCTTTGTGGTCGCCGGCTTTGTCGGCATCGCGCGGGTTGAAGGAAAGAAACACTATTGGACTGACGTGGCTGCTGGCGCTGCTCTCGGAACGGCCGCAGGCTTTCTGATAACCAACGCCGCTCCTCCGGGAAATCAGGCAGCCTTGTCTCCTTGGGTCGAACACAAAGGTGGAGGTTTGAGCCTCGCGATACGTTTCTAGGATCCGAAATCATCGGCAATATGTCCCACCGCACGGTGATGTCATTAACCGTTATCCCGCGAGAAAGCCTGGGACACGACGGAATCTTTAGTCTCGAATGGGCGAGGCGTAAGGTTGAGCGCCTTCTACCGTATGATATACGCAGGTTCCTCAGCTGATGACGGCTTATTCTTCCAGGCCCAGCCCGTCATTCAGAAACATACCCATCACCAGAATTGAGCAGAACTGCCCGCTGGGCGCATGCCGGAAATGTTTCGGATTCCAGACATCCTGCTTTTCCAACAATTGCAGGCTGAAGCAGACCTTCACCCGTCGGGTGATATGAGTTTTCTACTCTAAGGACGCCACAGACAGATGAGGCAGCCAATTGGGAGTGATGCGTGTGAAACCCATCTATCCCTTAAAGCCGAATTCGACAGGAATCTTGAGATAGCGCACGCCATTGGCTTCCGCCTTGGGAAAACGACCGGCACGCAAATTGACTTGAATCGCGGGCAGCAGCAATTTCGGCACCGCGAGCGTGGCATCTCTTGCTTCGCGCATTGCTACAAATTCATCCTCGCTGATGCCGTCATGGACATGGACGCTTGTGCGGCGCTGTTCACCGACGCTGGTTTCCCAGCGATAGTCGTCTCGGCCCGGTGCTTTGTAATCGTGGCAAAGAAACAGGCGGGTTTCATCGGGTAAGCTCAGCACGCGCCGGATGGATCGGTAGAGCTGACGCGCATCGCCGCCGGGAAAATCGGCACGCGCAGTGCCATAATCGGGCATGAACAGCGTGTCCCCGACAAAGGCGGCATCGCCGATCCGATAGGCGATGTCGGCGGGTGTATGGCCCGGGACATGCATTACTTCGACGTCAAGCGTGCCGATGTTGAAGTGCTCGCCATCGGCGAACAGACGGTCGAAATCCGATCCGTCGGTCTCCAGATCCTCGAGCGAGAATACTGGGCGGAAGATTGTCTGCACGTCGCGGATATGTTCGCCAATGCCGATTGCCGCCCCGGTTTTCGCCTTGATGTAGGGCGCGGCGGAGAGGTGATCGGCATGAGCGTGCGTTTCGAGCACCATGACGATCCGCCAGCTGCGCTCTGCTGCCGTCGAGATTATCCGCTCGGCGGAACGCACATCGGCTCTACCGCTCGCCAGAACGAAATCCAGGACCGGATCGATGACGGCGGCTTCCCCGGAGGCGGGGTCGGCGACCAGATAACTGATCGTGTTTGCGGGTTCGTCGAAGAACGCTTCGATCACGGGTTGTTGCGGCATGCTGAATTCTGGTGGGTTGTGGCGGTTCGATCCTGGCTCTGCCGGACCCCACTATTTCTATTCGAAGCCGCCTTCACTTTTGCTTAGTCCCGCGTCGAGCCTCGACTTCGGCGCGAACCTGCGCATAGAGTTGCTCAGGACCGAATTTTGCCAAGGGTTGGCCATTTACGAAGAAGCTTGGTGTTCCCTTGACGCCGAGTGTGTTCGCATCGGCGATATCGGCTTCCATGAGCGCATTCGCAGCAGCGGCTGACATCGAACGGGCCTTCTCAACATCCAGCCCGGCGGCCCCAGCGGCCGACCACGCGCCGGTCATGTCGCCATCATGCCATGAGGGCTGCGCGTCAAGAAGCGCTTCCATCACCGGCTCCAAGACGCCTTGCGCGCGTGCGGCCTCAAGGATACCAATCGCTTCGGCAGAGCCTTGGTGCAGCGGCAGGTAGCGCATGACGAGGCGGACATCCTTGGGATAGGCAGCCAGTATCTCCTTCACCGCCGGGTAAAAGGCACGACAAGCTTCGCAGGAGGGATCAAAAAATTCGACAATCGTGACCGGGGCAGTTTTAGGCCCGATAATCGGCGAATGAGGGCGCACCAATGCCTCCGCCGTTATAACCGCGACTTCGGCTGCCGGTTTGCCTGCAACCGTGCTGCTGTAGAGGGTCGCGCCGGTCGCAAATGCACCAGCGGCAAGAACGCCTGTCAAAATGACTGCAAAACGCCTGTTCATGATTTGAATCTCCGATTGATAAGGACGAGAAAAAGCAGGATGGCCGTGAACGCAACCAGCGAGAGTAGCGGGATCGGAAGCTGGCCAAATAGCGTCATTTCGGCATCCGAGCACGAAGGTCCCGAACCGCATGGTTGGATCGCCTCGGGGACAACACCAAAATAGATCGTGAGATGATAGAGCGCGATCGCCCATCCCGCCGACGCGAGCGTGAAGGCGTAGGGCAGAACGGCTCGGTCCGCCCTGTAGGTTGCAATGCCGAGCATGAGAGCCAGCGGAAACATGAAGGCCCGTTGGAACCAGCACAATTCACACGGCACCTGTCCCATGACTTCGCCGATAAAGACCGCACCCAGGCTAGACGCCAGCGCTACTATCCAGGCAGCAAACAGCATGGCCCAAGCACCGCGACCGGATTCATGCAATCTTGGCCCAATGTCGATCATCGGCCCTGCCCCAATTTGGGTGTTTGTTTTGGTGTCAGATGTCGAGCCAGCCAGTCGAGCGGGAGCTGGAATTTTTCAGTAAGCCGCCGGCGAAACAGATATCCCGCGAAGAACGGCAACAGGCCTGCGATATCAGCGCTATGGATAACCCTGACTTGTGTTCCTTCACGGACTAAATCATATCTTTCAGTGATCATGGCAACGCCTTTGACGCCGAATTCCATCGACATCTTGTGCGTCGGTTGAAGCGTCGTGATCTTGGCTTTCATGCTCATGCCTCGCGGGGCTTCAACGCTGCTCCGGTAGAAATAGTCGACCTCGGCTCCTTCCTTGGCCGGCCCTTCGATTTCGACAAGCGGATGCCAGCTGCGGTAACGGGGGAAATCCACCAACGCGCCCCACACCTTGCTCAGGCTGGCCGAAATGAGCACTTCAGTGCTGATCTTCATCATGCAACTCCAAATCAGAATGATCAGTGACGGCGATGGCCGCTGCCATGGTGGCCACCGCGATGCCCCCCGCTGTGAAAGACGAACCCAATCCCGCTGCCGTAGTGACGCGGATAGGGGTAATAAGGGGCATAGCCATAGCCGCTATACGGTCTGCCTGTCGCAGCGGCGACAAGGCATGTGGCTGCCTCTTTCGACCCCCCAGAACCGGGTTTCATCGTATCGGGGAGCAAGTCCTGCGGTGCGGCCGTCACACTTTGATCGGGGGCGCTTACAGCTTGTGCAGGAAAGGCACCAGGAGTGCTGCAGGGAACGATGAAATAGGCAAGCTTGGGCCGCTCACTTTGATAGGAGGCGCAACCACCCAGAGTGCCCGCTGCAGCCACAATAATGACCGTTTTCAGTATAGTCGCTCTCATCGTCCTTCTCCTTTTCGCTACTGTGATTCCTTCGGTTCAACGTCAGGGTTTGGCGTATCGACAGCGCTGCTGCGCTGAGTGGGGTCGAACAGCGGTCCGCCGAAAAGATTGAGGTAGCGCGCCTCGGCCCGCCCCATGGCGGCAAGCAGCGCGAAACTTGCAACGTAAGCGTCGCGCCGGGCAGTAACGAGTTGCACCTTGCTGTTCAGCAACTCCTGTTCGGCATTAAGCACGTCGAGCACATTGCGGTTACCTACCGAATTCTCCGCGCGAACCCCTTCAAGCGCGAGTTCGTTTGCCGACACTGCGGCTTGGGCAGAGACGATGACGGTCTGCGTCGCACGGTATCTGGAAAAGGCGGCGCGGGTATCGGCAACGATGCGTCGTTCGACAAAGACTTCTTGCTCGAGCGTCTGGCCGAGTACGGCCTGTGTCCGCCGAACCTGCGCCGCCGGCAAGCCGCCCTGATACAGCGGAATACTGGCCGAAAGCCCAATTGTTGCGGCGGTTTGCTGCTGTTGGAAGGTGCGTCCCGGAAGCGTGCTGCCCAGGGTTCCAAGATAATTACTGTATGTACCCGAAGCGACTGCTGAAAGCCGGGGCAGACGCGATGCTCCGGCGACCTTGATATCGAACCTCGCCGCGACCACATCTGCCTTTGCGGCTTCGAGTTGGGGGTTGCTATCTAGTGCAACCACCAAAGCGTCGTCTGCAGTTTGGGGCAAGGCCTGCAATTCGGCTGGTTGCTCGAGATCCCGGGCAGGGATTCCGACAAACCGAAGATAGTTTTCGAGACTGGCGTCGAGTTGGGATCGGACTAGCTCAAGCTGGCCTTTTGCCGCCTGGAGACGCGCTTCGGACTGCGCGACATCGGTCCGCGTGAGATCGCCCACCTCGAACCGGTCGCGCGACGCTTCCAGATTGGTCGCCAGGACGGCAACATTTCGATTGTTCAGTTCGACGATTGCAGTGTCGCGCAGAACGTCCATGTAGACCGATACAATCGCAGTAAAGACGTCGGCTTCGGTCGAACGCAAAATGGCTCTGCCGGCAAGAACTCGAGCATCGGCAGCCTTCACGGAATTTCTGACCCGTCCTCCCTGATAAATAGGAAAACTGACATTGGCACCGGCATTTGCGGCTCTGAGTGGGGCTGAAAAGCTGTTTGCCGAGCGCAAAAGAAACTCTTGATAGTCAGCGGTTGCGCTAATTGTCGGCCGGCCCGCCGCAAGCGCAATGGGTACGCCTTCGTCGGTCGCTCGCAGGGCAGCCCGGGCGCCTGTCAGGCTCGGATTGGTTTGATAAGCAATCGCCAATGCTTCTTGCAGGGTGTCCGCCCTCGCATTGCCTGGCAATAGCAGCATCGCCAAAGCAATGGGGGTCACAACAAATACTCTCATGATCCTCTCCTCATGCGCGAAACGGGCCCGCGCGAATTCTTCATCAGTCGAACAGCTCTGCAAGGAAGCCCTTACGGCGACCATCGTGTCCTCGACCGCGATGTTCGCGCCCGTGCCGATCGCGCGGATAGTCGTCCCGGCTCCCGGCGCGCTCAGCCTCGGAAGGCTTGGTTTCACTGCGCTCGATGATCTTGTCGAGTTCACCCCGGTCGAGCCAGACCCCCCGGCATTGCGGGCAATAGTCGATCTCCACACCCTGCCGTTCGGACATGGTCAGCTGGACCCGGCAAGCCGGGCAAAGCATGCCTGTTTCAGATTCTGGTGATGACTGCGTCATTTCGGCCTCCTTCAGGTTTGTCCGACAATCGGTGCTGATGTGATTGTGCGGCGATGGCTTCGGGCTCTGCCAGAATGCCGCAATTCACCGGTGTAGTTTCGCCGTGGGCGCGGCAGGGGAGACCTGCGCCCACGGCGCGGTCCGCTATCACAAAGCGTCGGGGCTTCTTCTAGGGCGGAAGCCTCAAGCCGGACGTCGAGCGGGGACCGATAGGGTGTAAGGATGAGGGGCAGCGGACGCCGAAGCCTACAAAAATGGTTCGGCCTGTGTTCAGCAGAACCGTTATAGTGCGAGACGATGGATCTGAAAAATGGGCATGTGAGTCGAGGAGAGTGAGATGAAAAAAGCAATATTTGGCATGGCAGTGCTGTTGACGGCCGTTGTCGCGCAACCCGCTTTGGCGCGGGATCATCGTGGCGACCGGCATAGCGAATATCGCGAACGCCACCATGAAGACAATCGCGGCGGTTACCGGGATCAGGGCTATCGTTATGATGGACATTCAGATCGGCGCTACGCCAGAAATTATGAAGGCTATTACGAACCCCGCCGCGACCGGCACTTTGACCGCGGAAACTATTATTATGACCGGCATGGACGCAAGGCTGAGCGGCGGCATCACCGGCGCAATCATCACTGAAACCGGGACTGATTCCGCAAGGCTGGCACCGCGTTTTGCCTGCCAGCTGAAGCGGGGTAAAGCGTCCTAGCGCTTCATTTGAAATGGCCTCAGGCATGTAGCGCCTCGGCATCGCCGCACGGTTCGGTTTCGGTTTGAAGCGTGGCATGGTGAATCTTGAATTTCTGTTCCAGCATTTCTGCGACTGCTATGCGGGTCGTCTCACCAATTGCCTTTGGTTGAAGAACAAGGTGCGCTGTCAGACTGGCATCGTCTCCTGCCACCGACCACAAGTGCAGGTCATGGACGCCCGCGACGCCCGGCACCCCAGCCATCGCGCTGCGGACCATGTCAAGGTCGAATCCGCGCGGCACGCCCTGAAGCAAGATATGCGTGGTATCACGAAGCAGGGTCCAGGTGCGGGGCAGCACCCACAAACCAATGGCTATGGCGACGATCGGGTCGATCCAGGTTTTACCGGTGAGCCAGATCGCAATGGCAGCCGCAATTACGCCCAATGATCCAAGCATATCGGCCCAGACTTCGAGATAGGCGCCCTTCATATTCAGGCTGGTTTCTTTGCCACCCGCCAGCACCCGCATAGCAATAAGGTTTATGACAAGTCCGAGGCTGGCGACGGCCAACATACCAAGCGATTCAACTGGCTGCGGGTTAAAAAAACGCGAAACGCCCTCGTAAAGGACATAGCCCGCGACGACGAACAACAGGACCGCGTTAAAGGCAGCAGCGAGGATTTCAAATCGCCTATAGCCATAGGTGCGCTGTGCATCGGCAGAGCGCTGGCCGATCTTCACCGCGACCAGCGCGATGGCAAGGGCGGCCGCATCGGTAAACATATGGGCGGCGTCAGACAAAAGAGCGAGGCTGTTGAACCAATAGGCACCAACAAGTTCTGCGATCAGAAAGCTGCCGGTTAGACTGAGCGCGATTGCAAGATTGCGCGTGTTCGCGCCTGCGGCGTGATTGTGGCCCGGTGTTCCGTGTCCCTCGTCGCCGTGATTATGCCCTGCCGCCATATCAACCTCCTCCAACGCGAAGTGTGTCTGCGGGTTCGGGCAGCGGTCTGAATGTCCAGAACAACAGCAAAGCGTTCAGCGTTACAAAAATAGTGGCACCGGTATCGGCAATAATTGCGGTCCACAAATTGGTCAGCCCAAATACCGCGAGCACAAGAAAAACAAGCTTCAATCCCACAGCGATCACAATGTTGATCACAATGGTCTTGCGGGTCGATCTTGCGAGGCGGATTGCATCGGGAACGCCGAGCAGTCGGTCGCGGAGCAAGCCCACATCCGCCGTCTCGATTGCGACGTCGGTGCCTCCGCCCATTGCGAGCCCTATCGAGGCCTTGGCAAGCGCGGGCGCGTCGTTGACTCCGTCCCCTACCATCAACACGGGCGCTTCGGCTTTTAGTGCATCAATGCGCGCGAGTTTGTCGGAAGGCATGAGTTCGCCTTCGGCCTGCATACCCAGCGGCGCGGCGATGGCTTCGGCTGTCCGCTGGTTGTCGCCGCTCAGCATCAATGTTCGGATGCCAAGTCGGGCCAGCGCGGCGATCGACCGTGCCGCATCCGGCCGGGCTTCGTCGCGGCTGGCAATGAAACCGGATATTTGCCCGTCGACAAGCACAACCGCAACGGTCTTGCCTTCGCGTTCGCGCGCCTCGATCAACACCGCCATCGAAGGGTCCAGTTGAGGGGCCGCGCGCGGACTCAAAATCGCGATCCGACGCGCCTCAACCACGCCTTCGACGCCCTCTCCCTGGCGGATGCGGACATCGCTGGCAAAGGTGATGGCAATGCCACGCCTTTGCGCTTCTGCGACAATGGCGCGTGCGACAGGATGTGACAGCCCGCTCTCCACGGCTGCGACAAGCCGCAAAAGTTCACCGCTGTCACCTTCGATGTCGGTGACAACCGGGTGGCCAAGGGTGAGCGTTCCGGTCTTGTCGAATGCGGCGATCCCAACGCGCCCAAGCATCTCGAGCGCGGCACCGCTCTTGATCAATATGCCGCAGCGCGCAGCGGTGGCGATACCGGTAGCAATGGCCGCAGGGGTCGATAGAACCAGTGCGCACGGGCATGCAATGAGCAGCACCGTCAGCGCGCGGTAGACCCAGACCGACCAATCGCCGCCAAAGGCCAAAGGCGGAATGATCGCAACCAAAGCCGCGATTATTATAGCAGCGGGCGTGTACCAGCTGCTGAAACTGTCGATGAACCGGGCGGTGGGTGCGGTTGTTGCCTGCGCCTCGGCGACGAGATCGCCGATGCGCGCGACAACGCTATTGGCTGAATCCTTGGTCACTTCGACCCGGAGATTGCCGTCGCCATTGATGCTGCCGGCGAAGACCTCGCTGCCAGCGGCTTTTGATACCGGACGGGATTCGCCCGTAATCGCAGCCTCGTTGAGTTCCGATTCGCCCGAAACTATCTTTCCGTCGGCGGCCAGCCTGTCGCCTGCGGACACCAGCAGGATCATTCCGACGCGCAGTTCGGCAGCACTCACCGTCTTTCGCGCGCCATTGTCTTCGATGACCGCCTCGGACGGGAGAAGTTCGGCAAGTGCCCGGAGCCCCGAACTGGCGCGCGCTGCGGCAAAGCCTTCAAGCAATTCGCCCAGCGAGAAGAGCGCCACGACAACCACCGCTTCGGCCCCGGCCCCGATCGGCAGGGCTCCGAGGACCGCAATGGTGACGAGCGTTTCGATGCTGAAAGGCTGTCCGCCAACGCCCTTGCGGGCAGCCGAGAACGCAAACGGCAGGACGGCAATGATGGCGCCCAATCCATAGGCAAGCTGCGCATTTGCAGGCGACAGCCAGGCAATCGCATAAGCAAGGCCTGCACACACACAGGCCAGGCCGAATGTTCTCAGCCCCTCGCTTTCGAACAAGGTTCGGCGCGTGTTCGGCTCGCTATGTCCGTGTTCGGTTGCGGTGGCGGCCATCTCAATGCTCGCCCTGTGCAGCATTGGCCTTCAACGCATTTTCCGGGCAGCGGTGGAAAACCCGCGCGACGCCGCGATAATTGCGGGTCACGAGCTTATCGGCGGTGCGCTCCTCGATTGTCAGACGTTTCAGCTCGTTCGGGGTCATCATGTCTTTGTAGGGCATGTGGCTGTGCGTGTAGGCGATGGCCTTGCCCTCATCCTTCCACAGGCCGGTAGCCGATGGTCCCCGATCGGGTAGCTGGACCTCAACATAATAGCCGTCTGCCAAGAAGACCCAGGCGGGTCCCGTCTCGCAGTTGCGGGTTTCGCCAAGGCTCCAGACGCCCGGCATGTAAGGCGGGCCGAACGTCTGGGCCGGTGCCGGAGCGGCGAGCGCCCCCGCGACCAGCAAAGCCAATCTATGCATGGTCTCTCTCCGTTCATTTTGCGGGTAATTCTTCGCCAAGCGGACTGACATCGGTATAGTCGCCCGGCACATGATGTTTGTGCCGTCCGCGCAGCAGCAAGTGGCTGATCGCCGGCAGAACAAACAGCGTGAGCAGCGTTGATGTAATCAGACCGCCGATCACGACGATCGCGAGCGGCTTTTGCACCTCGGCGCCGGTGCCCGTGGCGAGCGCCATCGGCACGAAGCCGATGGCCGGGACAATACCCGTCATCAGCACCGCCCGGACGCGCTCCATTGTGCCTTCGCCGATGGCTACATCGACGGGTTTGCCCTCGTCGATCCGCTGGTTGATGCTCGACATGACCACCAGACCGTTGAGCACGGTGACGCCCGACAGCACGATGAAGCCAACCGCCGCCGATACCGAGAATGGCAATCCGGTCAGCAGCAGCGAGAACACCCCGCCAGCAAGCGCCAAGGGGATCGCAGAATAAACCGCGATCGCTTGGCGTACACCACCAAGAGCCATGAACAGGATGCCGAAGATTGCCGCAAAGATGATCGGAATGACGATCGACAGACGCGCCGACGCGGCTTGTAGATTTTCAAACTGGCCGCCCCATTCGACAAAGGCCCCGGTTGGCAATTTTACCTGCGCATTCACCTTTTCCTGCGCCTCGGCGACGAACGACCCCAGATCGTTGCCGCGCACATTGGCCTGCACGACAACCCGGCGCTTGCCGTTTTCGCGGCTGACCTGGTTCAGACCCTCGGAAAAGCCGAACTGCGCAACTTCACGCAAAGGAACCGACGCACGCGCCCCGCCTTCGCCCGGAAGCAGGACCGGCAGCGCGCCGACCGCATCGAGATCATCGCGTGTGGCCCGGTCGAGGCGCACGACGATATCGTACCGCCGGTCGCCTTCGAAGACGATTCCCGCCTCGCGCCCACCCAGAGCGGCGGCAACCGTGTCGCTGACGTCCTGCAACGTGAGGCCATAGCGCGCGATGGCATCCCGGTCGAACTTGACGTCCAGCACCGGGAAGCCAGCGGTTTGCTCGACCTTGACGTCGGCCGCGCCGGGAACGGTATTGAGGATACCGGCAACCTGCTGCGCCGCCGCACTCATCTCATCGAGATTGTCGCCATAGAGCTTGATTGCGATATCGCCGCGCACACCGGCGATGAGTTCGTTGAAACGCAGCTGGATGGGCTGGCTGATCTCGAAGGCATTGCCGACCAGCGGCTTGATCTTGCCCTCGACGCGCTCGATGACGTCCTCCTTGGTTTCGACCCCTGCGGGCCACTCATCGCGCGGCTTCAGGATGATGAAGGTATCCGAGGCGTTGGGCGGCATCGGGTCGCTGGCGACTTCGGCCGTACCTGTCTTCGAGTAGATCAGTTTGACCTCGGGGAGCGAGGCGACGGCCTTTTCAACCTTCAATTGCATGGCCTGGGAGGTGTTGAGCGAGGTCGAGGGGATACGAAGTGCCTGCATGGCGAGGTTGCCCTCGCCTAGCACTGGAATAAACTCGCTGCCGAGCAACCCGAACACCAATACCGCCGCCATGAAGGTCCCGCCGCCGGCACCGATCCACGGCCAGGGCCGGGCGATGACGCGCTGGAGAACCGGCTCATAGCGTTCCTTGACCCAGGCAATCGCCTTTACTTCCTTTTCGGCAACCTCGCCGCGAATGAGCAGAGCTACCATCGCAGGGACAAAGGTCAGCGATGCGATGAACGCGCCGCCGAGCGCCAGCATGACCGTGATCGCCATGGGCGAGAAGGTTTTGCCTTCGACGCCGGTAAAGGTCAGCAACGGCACGAACACCAGAAAGATGATCGCCTGCCCGTATATTGTCGGCCTGACCATTTCGCGCGAGGCTTCGAACACCTCGTGCAACCGTTCGTTGAGCGTCAACAATCGCCCTTCATGATGCTGTCGTTCGGCAAGCCGCCGCAAACAGTTTTCGATAATGATGATCGAACCATCGACGATCAATCCGAAATCGAGCGCGCCCAAACTCATCAGATTGCCCGACGTGCCGGTGATGTTCATCCCCGTTCCCATGACGAGGAACGAGATCGGGATCACCAAAGTCGCAATGATGGCCGCGCGGAAGTTGCCGAGGAGCCAGAACAGCACAGCCGCCACCAGCAATGCGCCTTCGGCCAAATTCTTCTCGACCGTGCCAATTGTGGCGTCGACCAATTGCGACCGGTCGAGCACGGGTTTGACGACAATGCCCGGAGGCATGGATTTGGTCACTTCTTTCAGCCTTTCGGCCGCCGCAGAGGCGACGATGCGGCTGTTGCCGTTGGCGAGCATCAGCACGGTGCCGACAACGATTTCCCTGCCATTTTCCGACGCCGAACCCGTGCGCAATTCGCCGCCGATCTGAACGGTCGCGACGTCACGGACCGCAACGGGAACACCGCCACGGCTGGCAACCGTCGCACGCGCAATTTCATCCAGTGTGCGGATGCGACCATCGGCGCGGACAAGGAAAGCTTCCCCGCCGCGCTCGACAAAATTGGCACCGACCGAGATATTGGCCCGCTCCAGAGCATCGGCCAGTTCGGAGAATGAGATGCCGTAGCTCGACAGCTTCGACGCGTCGGGCTGGACCACGAACTGCTTTTCATAGCCGCCGATCGAATCGATCCCGGCAACGCCCGAGACCGAGCGCAATTGCGGGCGGATCACCCAGTCCTGCACCGAACGCAAATAACCGAGCTTCGCGATCTCATCGACGAGGATTTCGCCCGTCGGTGTCATATAGGAGCCGTCGGGCTGGAAGCCGGGCTTGCCTGCAATCTTAGGGCTCTCCTTGGTTCCCGGCTTGGCGAAATCGACGGTATACATCAGCACTTCGCCAAGACCGGTCGACACCGGCCCCATTTGCGGTTCCGCGCCCGCAGGCAACGTGCCCTTCGCCTGGTTGAGCCGTTCGGCGACCTGCTGGCGGGCAAAATATAGATCGGTATGGTCTTCGAAGATCACCGTGACCTGGCTGAAACCGTTGCGCGAGATCGAGCGCGAGCTTTCGAGCCCCGGTATCCCGGCCATCGCAGTTTCGACCGGAAAGGTCACCAGCCGTTCGATGTCGAGCGGCCCCAAATTGGGTTGGACGGTGTTGATCTGCACCTGCTTGTTGGTGATGTCGGGAACGGCATCGATCGGCAGCTTCAAGAGCTCCGACAGACCGTAGGCGGATATGATGAGCGTGAGGATGACCACGCCCCAGCGGAAGCGAATCGACGCGTCTAGAAGTTTATCGATCATCTCAATGCTCCGCCTCGCCCTTGCCGATTTCGGCTTTGAGGAGGAACGCCCCCTTGGTCGCGATCACCGCCCCCGGCTTCAGACCATCGACAATCTCGATGCGCCCACTGTCGCGCTTTCCGGTAACTACGGTCGTCGCCTGAAAC
This sequence comes from Sphingomonadales bacterium UBA7471, assembly GCA_002479765.1. Taxonomy (GTDB): domain Bacteria; phylum Pseudomonadota; class Alphaproteobacteria; order Sphingomonadales; family Sphingomonadaceae; genus Sphingorhabdus_B. Next base: position 159,671 of record DLOZ01000018.1, read on the forward strand.
CCCTTGGGTGTTTTGACGAACACGACTTCCTTGCCTTCGACGGTCTGCACCGCTTCTTCAGGTAAGGCGATCAGCGCATTGTCACCGCCGCCACGCGGCTTGATGCGGGCGCGCAAGCCTTGGCCAGCGGTGAGCCCGCCAATGCCTTGCGGCGTCAGAACGACGGTGGCGGTCTTGCTCTCGGGGTCAAGACCGGGCGTCACCGAGCGGACGACTGCGGAGACGGTGTCTCCGCCGACAAGTTCGATGACCGCAGTATCGCCGGGCTTGATGCGGCGGGCATCGGCGGCAAGCACCGACGCGTTGATCTGGATGCGATTGGGGTCGGAAATGCGGAAAAGCTCGGTTCCGGCAAGCACATAGGAGCCGAGTTTTGCATCTGCCTTGGTGACTCGGCCCGAAATCAGGCTGATAACGCCCAGCGTCCGGCCATCGCCCGAGACCTTGGCGGCAGCGGCCGCCGACTGCGAACGCCGCGCCTCAGCCTCGGCTTGCGCCAAGGCGGCTGCCGCAGCCTCGAGATCCTGTCGCGCGGTTACTTTTGCATCGAACAGCTTTTTCTCGCGCGCATAGGTCGAACGGGCCAGCGCCAGATTGGCGGAGGCCGAACTGCGCTCTGCCGATATCGAGGCCGCATCGCGGCTTTCCATGACCGCGACCGCTTCACCGGCGCGGACAAAATCGCCCAATTGCCGGTTGATCCTGACCACTGCGCCATCGGCACGCGCGGTCAGCACGGCCTCGCCTTCGGGTGTTGAGGCAACGACGCCCTGCGCCAGAATTTCCGAACCAAGCCCACCCGCCTGTATCGTCTCGGTGACGATCCCTGCAGCTTTGGCGCGCGCTTCGTCCATAAGGATCTGGCCTTCGACATGGCCTTCCTCCTCTTTTTCTGCTGCCGCTTCGCCCTCGGCTGCGGCGACCACGGCTGGTCGCGGCGCAAACACGGTGCGCCCGAGGATCACGCCGCCGCCGCCAAGCACGAGCGCTGCGACAGCGACCCCTGCGATAAGTTTGTTTCGGTTGATTTCAGTATCCACGATAAATTCCTTTACTGCGCGTTGGCGCGAACGAGGGCGGCAGCCGCGCGGGCTCGATCGAGACGCGCCTCGATCAGTAGAAGCTTGGCTGAGTTATAGGCTTGCTGAGCGTCGATGAGCTCGACGAGCGAAAACTTGCCGGCTGCGTAGCCGGCTCGGGCGATCCGTAAGGCTTCCTCGGCCTGGGTCGCCCCGGCCCCCGACAGCGCCTCGACACGCATCTGGGCGGCGTCGAAAGCGAACTGGGCGTCGTGCCTGGCCCGCTTGGCGTCGAGACGCGTTTGGGCAAGGCTTGCCTCCGACGCGAGGCTATCGGCCTGCGCCGCAGCGATACCGCCGCGATTGCGATCTCGGATCGGAAACGGGATCGAGAAACCCGCCACAACCGCGGTTTCCCTGCCATCTGCGAAACGGCGAACGCCCGCGCTGGCAGTCACGTCGGGGACGGCCGTTGCTTGGGCGAGTTTGATCCGCGCGCGCGCGGCATCGCGCTCGGCCTCGCTCAGCCGCTCGTCCAAACCCGAGACATCATGGGCGACTTCGGGCGGAGGCGGTTGGTCGCTTGTATCTCCCGCCGACAGTTCGGGATCGTTGCTGCCGATGAGCGAGGCGAGCAACCGCCGTGCCGCCAGCATGTCGGCGAAAGAGCGGGTCTGTTCGGCCTGGGCTTCGGCAAGAAGCGCATCGGCACGGAGTTTGCGCAGCGGTGGATCGCGTCCGGCCTCGACAAGCAGACCTGCGGTTCGCGCCAGTTCTTGGGCGCGGCCGACATTGTCCCGGGCGAGGACGGCGCGGTCTTCGGCGGCCTTCAGCTCGGCATGGGCGACGCGCACATCGCGTGCGAGATCGAATTGCGCCCGGGCAAAAGCGAGAAGCGCGAAATCACGTTCGGCCTTGGCGACCGCGACCCGTGCACTTCGCTTGCCCCCAAGCTCGAGGCGTTGGCTCAATTCCAGCGAGGTTTCGGACGTCCGGAAATTTCGATAGGGTCCAGTACCCCCGAAATTTTCGACAGTGACGCCAATTTCGGGATTAGGCCCGACACCGGCTTGGCGCGCGCGGGCTTCGGCAGCATCGGCGAGCGCCTTTGCTTGCGAAATCCGCGGGGATTGCTCGGCACCTAGCGTAAGGGCCTGAGAAAGCGAAATGGGTTCCGCTCGGACGGCGGTTCCGCTTATACAAAGCGCTCCCGCCATAAGCGCGGCGCGCAACGAAATAGGCATGAATAAACTCCCTGAACCTGAAGTACAGGCGCAGGCGCACGGGGCGCCGACGCAGCGGACTCAGGTCAGGCAGCCGGGGGTTGGACGGGGGGCGCTTGCGCGAACGAAGTGAGAGCGGCAGTGCTTGACGGTTTGACAGGCGCCGCTTTCAGTGAAGACAAAACTGCAAAGGGCTTGTCAACGGCATTTGCCGCCGTGCAGCAATGGTGATGCCCAACCGCGTGCCCAGCCGGGTTTGAACGCCGTTCGGTATCGTCCTGGTTGCCGGGGGTAACTTGATCGATTGCGTCGACAGCCACAAGGATATTCGCCGGTCCTTCGACGCTACATGCGAGCGAAGGTCCACCGGTACCACCCCAGAGAACCGCAAATGCTACCAAAAAGGTGAACAAACGCATGCGCATGCCGAAGCCGGTAGCATTTACTTTCCTATTTCGCAACGCAACAATCACTTGCCGTGCTCATTTAGTTCCGATGCCAGATCATCCGGGATCGGCATCGCCTTGAAAGCACTGACATTCGACCGTCCAGTATTGCCGATCGGGATGCGTCCGGTGAGCGCTCCGAGCGGGGCGAGAGCAAGCCGGACGATCTGCCCGGTCACTTCGCGCCGATCGCGTAGATGCACCGCAAAGCCAAGCATAGCCCAGTGACTGGCGAGATGTGGACCGAGATACGGCTGCGAGAGGATATGCGCGCGTTCGAGCGCGACCCAAGCGCAATTTGCGTCATTGGCGGCACGGGCGGCGCGATATGCCGACATTTCATCCGCGATCAAGCGACGTGCATTGAGGGTACGCGCAAGCCCGCGCCAACGCCTCTGCCGGTGCCAGTAGAAGAGCTGAGCAAAGGCCCAGATGAACGGTGTCACGATCCCGGCAGAGATTTCCACCTCATCGCTGTAGAATGTGCCGCCACTCTCGGTGGGCGCTATGGTGATCCAATGGTCCCACTTGGATATCAACGCGCTGTGTCCATTGTCGCGTAGTTGTTTTGGCCAAACACCTGTCTCGGGCTGATGCACTGACGTCACGATCCACTGTGTCCCAAAGGGCACGACACCGAATAGTCGCAACTTCATCGGATAACGCCCGCCCGGTTTGAACGCCTCGAACGGTTCATCGCTCACTGGTGAAAACCGCACCAGGGGCCAAGCAATGTGCATCAGTAGCTTCGCTGTCTGAACCTCAGCCCACACGGTTTCAGGGGGAAGCGCGATGATAGTTGAGCGCGACAGCTTCATGTGCGTTCTCCCATTCCAATCCAACGTGGCACAGAGGCCATAAAGTCTCGATAATCCTCTCCAAAACTGGCTTCGAGGTGCGCTTCTTCAATGCGAACCTGTAAGGCGCAGGATGCGACAAACAGCGCCAGGGCGGCCCAGCTCCACCATGTGCCGGATATCGCCGCCGCAGCTAGCCCGACCAGCATCATGCCGACGAAGATTGGATTGCGGCTATATCGGAACAGGCCATGTGAAACGAACAGCGGTGCGTCGCCCTCCCGGACTCCAACCCGCCAAGCCCGGCCCATCTGCGCTTGCGCGGTGATCACTACCGCCGCGCCCGTCGATGCCGCAACCGCTGCCAACATAGTCCGGTAAGGGTCGCCCGCTGTGGCCAGCGCTGCTGCGATCAACAGCGCCGTCACACTGAGCGCAAAGCTGGCACCGGCGACCCGCTGGACGCCCTTTGCCGATGCGAAGGCCCAAGGCCGGTCGCCAGTGGTCCGCCGGATCGCAATGCCACGCCATAGCGTCGCCGCGATGATCGCAATCATCGCGACCAATGGGATGAAGTGGAGAACGGACATCACGCTGGGGTTTCCGAAGAGCCGCGCCGGAAATTCCAGCCAATGTTCATATTGAGCCACAAACTCGCAACGGCAACGCCGCCCATGACGGTCCCGAGAGAAATCGCCGTTGCCAGATCGACGCCGGCCAGGGAGACAAGTCCTAACTGCCAGATTGTCACAGGCACGAAAAGCAGCGCCGCGCTAAATAGCCCGGGCGAATATTCGCCAAACAGCCACCATGTTGCGAAATGAAAGATTGCATTGGTGAAGAGGCCCCATTGCACAGCGACCGCCCAGATGGTCCACATTCGCGTCGGCTCGCTTGCCGCTTGCGCGCAAATGCCCGAAATCGCCGCAATCAGGAAGATATGCGAATAAACATACCACGCGCGGCTTGTCGCTCCGAAGTGACGGGTCGCCCAATCCGGAAAATGCCGCCATTCCTCGGCAATGTGGACCAAAAAGATAATCGGCGTCACAAGGAAAGTCATGCTGCTGCAGCCTTGAGTTCGCCGGTCGCCTGGCGGAACACCTGGAAACCGCCCGTCAGCGCCAGACCCGCCATGATGGACGCAACAATCAGGTCGGGCCACGCGCTGCCGGTGCCGAACACACCCAGCGCCGCCAGCATCACCGCGACATTGCCAATGGCGTCGTTGCGGGAGCATATCCACACTGAGCGCATATTGGCGTCGCCCGTGCGGTAGCGATAGAGCAGCAACGCAACGCCAACATTCGCCGCCAGTGCCAGCGCGCCGATCACGCCCATTGTCTGGGGGTCGGGTGCGGAACCTGCAAAAAACGCGAAGACCGCGCTGCCGAACACCCAGCCTGCAAAACCAAGCATGAACAGCGACTTCACAAGCGCCGCCCGTGCGCGCCACGCCAGCACCGCGCCGACCACCGCAAGGCTGACGGCGTAGTTGGCGGTATCGCCCAGAAAATCGAGAGCGTCGGCCTGCAACGCGCGGCTGTCCGCCGCCGCACCTGCGGCCATCTCGATCAGAAACATCGCCGCATTAACGATCAGCGCGATCCATAAAATGCGCCGCCAGCGTGGATCGGCCTTGGCTGTTTCGCTCCCGCAGGCGCTTTCGCAGCAACTATCACTCATTTCCAAATCCTTCTCGACAACTTGCGAGTCGGACGCCTAACTACACCCTGAAGCAACTACAGGGTCAAGCCCAAAGGAAATGCTGTGAAAATCGGAGAACTCGCAAGCGCCACGGCCACCAATGTCGAGACCGTGCGCTACTATGAAAAGATCGGTCTGCTCGCACCGCCCGCACGCACTTCCAGCAATTATAGGGCCTATGGCGCTGACCACCTTGCCCGCCTCTCTTTCATCCGGCGCGCCCGGGATCTTGGCTTCACCCTCGATGCGGTCCGCGAACTGCTGACGCTTTCGGACGACACGGGGCAATCCTGCGAAGCGGTCGACGGCATCGCCAGCATCCACCTGACCGAAATCGACCGCAAGATCGGCGACCTGAAGGCGCTCCGCTCCGAGCTGAGCCGCGTCCTCGGCTCGTGCAGCCATGGCACCGTCGCCGACTGCAAGATCATCGAAACCCTCGCCCCGCGCGGAGAGGCTGTCTAAGGCACATTCATATGTTTTCGGTCCTCGCCAATCGCACCTATCGCCATCTGCTGTTCGCACAAATCATTGCGCTGGTCGGCACCGGGATGGCGACGGTCGCGCTTGGCCTGCTCGCTTATGATCTGGCGGGCGGCAATGCGGGTTCGGTGCTGGGGACCGCGCTGGCGATCAAGATGGTCGCCTATATCGGCATTGCACCCATCGTCGGGGCCTATGCCGACCGTCTGCCGCGCCGCGCCTTTTTGGTTGCGATGGACATGGTGCGCGCGGGCGTTGCGCTGACGCTGCCCTTTGTCGATCAGATCTGGCAGGTCTATGCGCTGATCTTCCTGCTGCAATCGGCCTCTGCCGCCTTCACCCCGACCTTTCAAGCGACAATCCCCGATGTGTTGCCCGATGAGGCCGACTATACCCGCGCGTTATCTCTCTCGCGGCTCGCCTATGATCTGGAAAGCCTGCTCAGTCCGATCCTTGCCGCAGCCTTGCTGACCGTGATCAGCTTTCACTGGCTGTTCGCAGGCACATCGGCGGGCTTTGCGATCTCCGCCTTCTTCGTGCTGTCGGTGGTGCTGCCGACGTCGCCAGCCAAACCGCAAAGCGGCGGCATCTATGCGCGCACCACGCGCGGTATCCGCGCCTATCTAAAAACGCCCCGGCTGAAGGGGCTGCTCGCCATCACCTTTGCCGCAGCGGCGGCGAGTTCGATGGTGATCGTCAACACCGTCGTCATCGTCCGCGAGATGCTAGGGCTCGGCCAGCGGGAGGTCGCGCTCACGCTCGCGGCCTATGGCGGCGGATCGATGCTCGCGGCGTTCGCGCTGCCGCGCCTGCTCGACCGGATGAGCGACCGCAAGGTCATGCTGTTTGCCGCGATACTGCTATCGGTTGGTCTCGGCACAATGGCCGCCGCGTTCGCGAGCGGCTTTGCCATCTGGTCGGTTGTGCTCGCCGGATGGATCGTCCTCGGCATTGCCTATTCGATGAGCGTCACGCCTTCGGGTCGTCTACTCAAACGCTCCGCCGGAGAAAGCGACCGCCCCGCGATTTTTGCAGCGCAATTCGCGCTTAGCCATGCGGCATGGCTGCTGTGTTACCCGCTCGCGGGGCAGATTGGCGCACAATTCGGACAAGCAACCGCTTTTGCTATATTGGCGGCGGTCTCGGCTTTGGGAACGGCCGCAGCAATCCTGCTGTGGCCGCGCTCCGACCCGGAAACCGTCGCGCATGACCATGCCGACTTACCACCCGACCATCCGCATATCAGGCAAGAGCATCAAGGCGGGCAGACCGCAGCACATGTCTTTGTCATTGACGACCTGCATCCCCAATGGCCGCGAAACGCATGACCTCGCCCGTCCTGTCCACTGCGCTCATCTATGCCGCCGCGGCGCTTGCCGAAATCGCAGGTTGTTTTGCTTTCTGGGCATGGTTGCGGCTGGACAAATCGGCATGGTGGACATTGCCGGGGCTGATTTCGCTGGCGATTTTCGCGCTGCTGCTCACTCGGATCGACAGCGCCGCCGCCGGACGCGCATTTGCGGCCTATGGCGGCGTTTACATTGCCGCATCGCTGATCTGGCTGTGGAGCATCGAGGGTGTTCGACCCGACCGATGGGATTTCATTGGCGCGACGATTTGTCTGGCAGGGGCGGCAGTCATCCTGTTCGCGCCGGGTCGGATGGCATGATAAGAGTAGAGCGATGACGAACGAGCCAAGCGCCCATTGGGAAAATGTTTATGCAAACAAGGATGCGAGCCAAGTCAGCTGGTTCGAAGAAACCCCAGCGCTGTCGCTTGAACTTATTGCCGAGAGCTATGACGGGCGTGGTAGCGTCATCGACATCGGCGGCGGTGCTTCCGGGCTCGCAGGTGTGCTTGTTGAGGCGGGTTACGCGCCGGTTGCGGTTCTTGACCTGTCGGCTAATGCGCTCGCCGTTGCCAAGGCCAAACTTGGCACCAAGGCCAGCGCTGTCGAATGGATCGTCGCCGATGTAACCGAATGGCAACCTGCGAGGCGCTTCGATGTCTGGCATGACCGCGCGGCATTTCATTTCCTCACCGAACCGGCGCAGCAGCGCGCCTATGCTCAAACACTGCGCTCGGCCCTTAGCCCCGGCGGGATTGCAATCATCGGCACATTTGCGCCCGACGGGCCGGAGCGGTGCAGCGGATTGCCAGTCGCCAGACACGATGCCGCCAGTATCGCTGCCATTTTAGGCGAGGAATTCGAACTGGTAAGTGAACGACGCCACGAGCACAGAACGCCCGGCGGTGCGGTGCAGAAATTCCAGTTCAGCACATTTCGCCGAACAAGCTAGCTCCGTTCGAAGGCCCGAATGATCGGACATGCACCGCTGCTGCCGCTGGTGCATTCGGTGGCTAGCCCGGCAAGAGCATTTCGCGCGTGCTGCAATTCTGCAATCTTCTGGTCGAGTGCCACTATCCGTGCCTCAGCCATTGCGCGCGCCCTATTTCGGTCATCGGTTGCATCAAGTGCCAGCAACTGTCCGATCTCATCCAAGGTAAAGCCCGCCGCTTGCGCCTGCCGTACGAAGCGAAGTCGGCGCAGGTCATTGCCATCATAGCGGCGGATGCCAGCGTCGCGATCCGGCTCCGCGAGCAATCCGCGGCGTTGATAAAAGCGTATGGTTTCCACGCCCACGCCGCCTGCTGCCGCAAGTTTTCCGATGGTCATGGCATTCATCGCTTGACTCCGTACTATGATACGGAACCTATATAGGTCGGGTGATGTTATTTACCAGCAAGGAATCACCCATGACTGAAACCGCCATTGCAACGCTGGCGCAAAACAGCGCTGTTACAAAAACGGCCGTCATCCACAGGATGGTTATGCCCAACCATATCTGCCCCTATGGCCTCAAGGCGCTCGATCTCCTTAAGCGCAAGGGCTTCGTGATCGAGGACCACTGGCTAACCACGCGCGAGGAAGTTGACGCATTCAAGGCTAAGCACAATGTGCAAACCACGCCACAAATCTTCATCGGCGGCGAACGCATCGGCGGGCATGACGATCTGCGCCGCTATCTTGGCCTCAAGGTCGCCGATCCTAAGGCAACGACGTATCAGCCGGTGATCGCGCTGTTCGCCCTGACCGCGCTGATGGCGCTTGCGGCAAGTTTCGCGGTCTATGGCACGCCCGTCACCATTCGCGCTGCTGAATGGTTTATTGCATTCAGCATGTGTATCCTCGCGATGCTCAAGCTCCAAAATGTCGACAAGTTTGCGACGATGTTTCTGAACTACGATCTGCTGGCGCAGCGCTGGGTGCCTTATGGCCGCATCTACCCGTTTGCCGAAGGGTTGGCCGGCGTGCTGATGGCGGCAGGCGCGCTCAACTGGTTGTCGATCCCGGTCGCGCTCACCATCGGCAGCATCGGCGCGGTATCGGTGTTCAAGGCAGTCTATATCGACAAGCGAGAACTGAAATGCGCCTGTGTCGGCGGCGACAGCAATGTGCCATTGGGCTTTGTGTCGCTCACCGAAAATCTGATGATGATCGCAATGGCGCTGTGGATGCTGCTTGCGCCAGCGATGCTGCACACAAGCGTCTTACGATAATTGCTTTGACTGCGTTCGCCGCTCGCAAAACCACTTGACCTGCGCCTAGGGTCAAAGGCGCAAAAGAAGTGACGACGAATTCAAAAAGCTCAAACCAGTGTAGGGTGGATTGCGGACAATGTACCGGCATCACTATGAAACCAACCGCTTCCTGGAAGCCAGCCCGGCAGACGTTTTTGCCGAACTTGACGACCATGAGCGCCTGTCAGTGCACATGATGCGCTCTTCGGCAATGATGGCTGGAGCCTCCATGCGCCTCGAACTCGACGCAGCGAAAGGTCGAAAAACTGGTTCAAAAATGACCTTGCGCGGGCGGGTGCTCGGTCTCCCACTCAATGTTGAAGAGGTTGTGATCGAATATACGCCTCCCTTGCGGAAAGTCTGGGAAACGGTCGGAACCCCTCGATTGCTTGTGATCGGCCGTTACCGGATGGGATTTGAGCTCGAACCTGGTGACCACGGCTCACGCCTGACGATTTTCATAGACTATGATCCGCCAGTTGGGTTCGGGAATCGAATCAGTCGCTTGCTGGGCCCGGCATATGCCCGCTGGTGCACCACCAATATGGCCGACGGTGTGGCCCGGCATTTCGGTTGAGTCGGTCCCTCGGACAATACTTAGATCATCGAGCTTTAGGTCGCGCTACACTGCGAAAAAGCGGATGTGTCAGTGCCCACAAATCTACCCGGCCCAACGCCAAAACCTGCCGGAATGCCGATGCGATGTCCTACCACCGACGCCCTGCATCGCGTCTCGATCGATCCAATCGAAAAGCAACGGTCGATGGGCGAGAATTAGGAATATCTTATGAAGAGCCTGATTGCTTTCGACCTGGACGGCACCCTTGCCGAAAGCAAGCAACCAATCGATCCGGAAATGGCAGAGCTTCTCACCAGACTGCTCCAGCGTGCAAATGTGGCCATAATCTCGGGCGGCGATTGGCCACAATTCGAAACCCAGCTAGTTTCGCGTTTACCAGTTCATGCGGAGCTTCAACGGCTCTTCATCCTGCCGACCACAGGGACAAAACTTTATCGTTTCGATCATGGCTGGAGAGCCGTTTATGTCGATGCCTTTTCGATCGAGGAGCGCCGTTACATACTCTCATCAATCGAACGGATCGTCGAAGAATCAGGCTTGCAAGAAGCGCGAATCTGGGGCGAGCGGATCGAGGACCGCGGCAGCCAGATAACCTTCTCCGGGCTTGGCCAGCTCGCGCCACTGGCGGCAAAAGCGGGTTGGGACCTCGACTTCGCCAAGCGCAAGCGCCTTCAAGCAGCGCTCCGCGCAGCCCTGCCCGAGCTGTCGATCAACATCGGCGGCTCGACATCGGTCGATATCACTCGGCAAGGGGTCGACAAGGCTTACGGAATGCAGCGGCTTGCAGAGTATTCCGGTATTCCTTTTGCAGCGATGCTGTTTTTCGGCGACGCCATCTACCCCGGAGGCAACGATTATCCGGTTCGCGAAGCCGGAATAGACACGATCGCCGTACGCGATGTGGCCGAAACCAAAACCGGACTTTTGGCACTCATCGCCTGCATGAATTCCTCGTAAGCGGCAGCTCTACAAAATCATTTGTGACCGCGCATTCAGTTCGGGCAAAAGGGGCGATCCCTATATTGGCTGGCAATACCATTGTGGCAGACTACAAGCAACATCCGCAGCCATACGCACCTGTCGCCTTCAAAGTGGAGTCTGGAACGCCTTTTGAAGGTAACTTCGGCGTTGAAAGATTAAAGTGAGGTGTTGGCGTTTGCCCGAGTGCAGTCATTTCCGATTTTGAAATGCATAGAGCGGACGTTGGCACTGCACGTCCAAAATAGCATGTCACGGGCAGAGAGAGCGATTCAATGAAACCGAAAATTCTCACCACTGTCCGCGATTACTCGCCCCGCCTTTTTGCAGCTGATGCGCTTGCCGGCGTGACGGTAGCGCTGGTTGCGCTGCCACTGAGCATTGCGATCGCTATTGCATCTGGCGCGCCGCCTGCGGCCGGCATGGTGACTGCGGTTGTCGGCGGTTTCCTGATCTCGGCGCTTGGGGGAAGCCGAGTGCAGATCGGCGGGCCGACCGGGGCCTTCATTGTGATCGTCTATGGCATCATTCACGATCACGGCATGAACGGCCTGATGGTTGCCACGCTGATGGCCGGCTGTATCCTCCTCATTGCCAGCGTGCTGGGTGCGGGTCGGTTGATCCGCCACGTGCCGGAACCCGTGATCGAAGGCTTTACCATCGGGATTGCGCTCATCATCGCTGTCAGCCAGATCAAGGATCTTGGCGGAATGACCGGTCTCCAGCTACCAGCGGATTTCATTCCCAAAGTGAGCGCGCTTTGGGCGATGAGACAAACGATCGACCTGGCGTCGTTGATGCTGGGAAGCGGGTGCGTAGCTGCGATCCTGATCCTGCGAAATCTGGGACCCAAGTTCCCCTGGCTCGTTCCGGTCGTTGTCTTGGCGAGCATCGCTGCAACTTTGGTTTTGCCGTCAGTCGATACCGTCTCTGCACGCTATGGCGACTTGCCTATGGGTCTGATCGCGCCGCGGCTTCCCGTGATCACCTCTGAGACAATCGTCGAAGTCCTGCCGTCCGCGCTGACCATTGCGTTTCTGGCCGGAATCGAGTCGCTGCTCTCCGCTATAGTCGCCGACCGCATGATCGGTGGCGCTCATCGCTCCAGCGCCGAATTAATTGCGCAAGGGGCCGCGAACATTGCTTCGCCGCTCTTTGGCGGATTGCCTGCTACCGGTGCAATTGCTCGGACGGCAACAAATGTGAATGCGGGCGGCCGCACACCCGTCGCTGGCATGGTTCATGCGATTGTGATTCTGCTGGCGATGCTGTTTGCCGCGCCGCTGGCTGGTGCACTTGCGCTTCCTGCACTTGCCGGGTTGCTCATTGTGACCGCCTGGACGATGAGCGAGCCGCACCGCTGGACCGAGCGGCTCCGTCTGCCAAAAGCCGACCTCGCATTGCTCTTGCTTACAATGACGCTGACCGTCTTGGCTGATCTGACCGTCGCCATTGCGGTCGGAACCATGATCGGAATGACATTGCGGTTTGCTCGAGGCAAGATCGAACCGCCGCGCTGGCATACACCGTTTTCGCGACGCGGTGACCAAGAGGATTAAAAAACGAACATCAATTGGCCCGGCTCTAGATGAGGTTTGCGTCGGCCGCAGCCGACGTCCCAATCGAAATTGATCAGGCCGTGTTGCTTCATCTGCGATGCCACGGCGAATGAGCGAAGTGGAGTGCTCTCTTCCGTCAGCACCCTTTCTGGGAACATTACTTACAGCAAGTTTCAACGGCCATCGCTAAACAAGCATGATCATGCGCTAGCGTTCGCCAGTTGGATGGAAACGAGGCTGAATAATCCACCTTGACTCCGGACCATGGTCCACAGGCGATAGCTGGCGCGGTCAGAAACAGTCCGCGGAAGATTCTCCTCTCGACTGCGCCCACCGCGCAGCGCCGAACAGCGAGAACTGAAACCCTCGGCGATTGAAAGGTTCGGTATGCGCAATCCAAGTCCTATACCCTCGCTTCGGCGTGTCGCTTTGGTCGGCACATCAGTGCCCAGGCAGTGCGGTATCGCGACGTTCACCGACGACCTCTACCAAGCCCTAAGCCGTACTGATCACAGCCTCAACATGAGCGTGGTCGCGATCAACGATTGCACCGACGCCTATGTCTATCCAGGCTATGTCGCCTTTGAAGTTCAAGCGGATGATCCGGGAACCTACGCCGTTGCCGCCGATTTTCTGGGCGTATCCGACACAGAGATCATTTGCCTCCAGCACGAATTCGGGATCTTTGGCGGACGCGCCGGCGAACATGTCCTGAGCCTGATCGAAGGACTGACCGCACCGCTTGTAACGACCTTGCACACCGTGCTCGAAAAGCCCGATCACGATCAACTCAAGGTCATGCGCGCACTTGTAGAAAACTCCGCACGGCTGGTGGTGATGGCGGAAAAGGGCCGCCAAATTCTGCAGGACACATACGGCGTACCCCCTGACAAGATTGCGGTCATTCCGCATGGTGTACCCGATCGCGCCTTTCTCGATCCGGCGCTTGCGAAACACGCACTCGATCTTGCGGATCGCACCTTGCTTATGACCTTTGGCCTGTTGGGGCCGGGCAAGGGGATCGAGACGGCCATTGAGGCTCTGCCCGCCCTGATCCGCAGCCACCCCAAAGTCCTTTACATGATCGTTGGAGCAACCCATCCAAACCTACTGCGCAGTGAGGGCGAACATTATCGGCAGGGTCTTGTATCGCTCGCCGAAAAACTCGGCGTCCGCGATCATGTCCGCTTTATTGATCGCTATTTCTCGCTCGAAGAGCTGCTGGACCATCTTGCCGCGTGCGATATTTATCTGTCGCCCTACCCAAACGAGGCGCAAATCGTGTCGGGCACGCTCGCCTATGCGCTGGCGTTGGGAAAGGCGGTGGTTTCGACACCGTTCTGGTATGCGCAGGAAATGCTTGCCAACGGTTGCGGGGTGATTGTGCCTTTCGCGAAGCCCGACGCCTTGTCCGCGGCAATTGGGCGACTGATTGACGACGACAAGATGCGCACCGGAATTCGCACGCGCGCTTACGAACAGGGCCGAGCGATGATCTGGCCACACGTTGCCCGCCAATATCTCGCATTGTTTGACGAGGTCAGGTCGGCCAGCCGGTCGAACGGAGCACAGATTATCTGCTTTCCGGTGCCGGAAGCCATTGCCCCGCCGGCGATCTCGACCGCGCACCTCGCTTCGCTCACCGATGATGTCGGGTTGATCCAGCACGCAAAATTCGGCGTTGCTCACCGTCGGCACGGCTATTGCTTGGACGACAATGCCCGGGGCCTGCTGGTGATGGCGCAGCTCGCGATGCATCGCAACCTGACACCTGACGAAGAAAGGCTCAGCGGCATTTATGCGGCCTTCGTCGAAGACGCTTTTTGCCCGACGACGGGGCGAGCGCGAAACTTCATGCGCTTTGACCGGACGTGGGTCGAAGAGGGTGGCGAAGACGACGCTCTCGGTCGAGCCCTCTGGGCGCTGGGCAACGTGGCAATAATGAATGACGAGCGCGGTCTTGGCAGCTGGGCTGCAACCCGACTGCTCGAAACGGCGCTGCTCCTGCCAAATTGCAAGGCCCCCCGTTCATGGGCTTATGGCCTGCTCGGCATCGCCGCCTTCCTGAAACGCTTCCCCGGTCATCGATCATTTGAAGCCATTCGCGACGACCTCGCCGGTCGGTTGCTTCAGCGGCACCGAGACGCTGCCGGCCCGCAATGGACATGGTTCGAGGACCGCTTGGGATATGACAATGCGCGGCTGTGCGAAGCGCTGATCATCTGCGGACAAGACACCCATGACGGCGTTATGCTTGAGGCGGGGCTCGATACGCTTCGCTGGTTGATGGAGCTTCAACGCGCGCCGGACGGCCATTTCCGGCCGGTAGGAACCGAAAGCTTCGGCATTGACCGCAGTTTTCCCCGAGCCTTCGACCAGCAGCCCCTGGAGGCCTGGGCCGCAGTCAGTGCTTGTCTGGCAGCGGCCAAGGCTGCGCACGACCCGCAATGGCTACAGGAAGCCCGGCGAGCCTTCGCCTGGTTCTTCGGCGAGAATGACCTGGGCTTGCCGCTCGTCGATCCAGCGCGCGGTGCCTGCTTTGACGGGCTACACCCCGACCGGCGCAACGCCAACCAGGGTGCCGAGTCAACGCTCGCCTATCTTGCCGCGCTGACAGCACTCACCCGGTTCGCAGCCGAAGCAGACCGGCAGGAACCCGATTGCGGCTTGCCGCACCATAGCGACGCCCGATCAAGCGGGAAGATCCTGCACCGGCTCGCGAAATCATGAATATCGCGAACGTCGACGATCAGCGGGAACCCTGACGCCGGGTGCAACCAGCAAGATCTGAAAGGAAGGATATTCATGTCGAGCGCAGCGTTTGTCAGAAGACTGCCCATCTTGCTGCGGCCCAATCCGGCCAGAACCGTGATCAGGCCCTATACGCCTTCGAAGGATGGCTACAAATATGCACGGGAAGATCGCCCGCGTTCGCAACGCATTGCGGACCGCGTTCTGGGCTTGGACGAGCAAACCCTGAAAGATGAACTCGACCGGGTGTTGCGGGACTTTTCCGGACGACACCGCAACGTATCCTCTTTGTTCCTGCGCCGCTTTCACGAGGTCGAAGGGATTGATATCTGCGAATGCCAAGTCAGCGACGAACAAGCGCTCCTCATTGGCGCCCATTTTTGCCACGAATATTCCTATGAAGCGGCCGCACTTTTCAATCCCAGCATTGTCGCTCACCCAGACCAGTCGGATGTTCCGGACGGCGCCATGCGCTTTGTTCTCTCGCTGCGCGGCGTCGGCGAGGGCCATATTTCGTCGATTACCTTCCGCACCGGTCTTTGCCTCGCCGATGGCAGCATCACGATCAACCCGCCGAGTCCAAGGCCGGTTGTCCTCGCGACCGAGGATATTTTTGCCGAACGAGGGCCTGATGCCGGAATACGGGTCAAGTGCGATGGTAGCCATGATCTCTCCGAAATCGTCATCTTCCCGACAACGCCGAGCCAGCGCAGCGGCATCGAAGATCTGCGGCTAGTGCGGTTCATGGCGGATGACGGAACCGCAACGTATCACGGCACTTATACCGCGTTTAGCGGGCAAGCGATACGCCAGGAACTGCTGAGCACGCCAGACTTCCGGCACTTCGAACTAAGACCGCTCCAGGGCGACGCAACGGCGAGCAAGGGAATGGCGCTCTTTCCTCGGCCCATCGATGGAAAATTCTCGATGCTGGGGCGCGAGGACAATGAAAATATCTGGTTCCTGACTTCGACCGACATGCATGACTGGAGCGGTGGCGCCAAAGCGGTCGATCCGCGCTGGCCTTGGGAATTTGTGCAGATCGGAAATTGCGGATCTCCGATCGAGATTGAAGAGGGCTGGCTAGTTATCACGCATGGCGTCGGCGCGGTGCGCAATTATTGCATCGGCGCGTGCCTGCTTGATCGCAACAATCCCGCGAAACTCCTGGCGCGCACGACACAGCCGCTGCTGCGATCCGACATGGACGAACGCGAGGGCTATGTGCCCAATGTCGCCTATAGCTGCGGATCGATGCTGCACGGACGACGCCTCGTCTTGCCCTATGCGCTGGCTGACAGTTTCACGACCTTCGTCACGATCGAGCTAGACCAGCTCCTTGCAGCGATGGATTGAAGGCTACAGTTACCGCCTTTCCTTCTTTTCTCACCTTGTTATTTTTTGTGGCTTGCTTCCGCCAGATTGCAAGGGATCGGCGCTTGGCGTGCGTATCTATCCATGAGACCAGAACACCGGGAAGGCCGACGCTATAAATGGCAGTTTTCGCTCAGCTTCTGACGGGGATGTCAGCTTGCAAAACGAGCCGTGTTTTGCAGCGTGCCGCCAATGGCGTGGGTCTCGTTAAGGCGTCTCGTCGCGCTGGCCCCTCTCAGCTGGAACGCGGTGGCACAAAAAAAATGGCTCGCTCTCGGGTTTGCCGATGATGGCACGGCGCGAAACTATCCGGTCTCCGGTTCAGCCCTTTGCGCACGCGCTTGGTCCGCTCATGCTGCACGGCATTACCGGCTATGTTGTCTATTGCCTGAACCCTTCTGGTATCATCCTCGACATCAATCGCGATGCGGCGGTCATACTGCACCGACCCATTGAAGATTTGCGCGGTCTATCGCATGAAATCTTCTACCCTCCCGACGAACTGGAGACCGGTCAGCCTGACACCGATCTTGCCATCGCGCAGGCCAACGGCATGCTTGAACGCGACGCTTGGCGTGTGAGAACCGATGGCACCGAATATCTTGCAAGGCTGACGATCAACCCCCTTCTCGACACCGCAGGAACGGTTGAGGGTTTTGGCTGCATCGCGCGCGATATTACTGAAGAGGTTTCGATGCGCAGGTCGTTCGAAGCCCGCGAACAGCATTTACAATCAATTTTAGCGACTGTGCCCGATGCCATGGTCGTCATCGACGAGACAGGCCGTATCACGTCGTTCAGCGCTGCCGCCGAACGGCTTTTCGGCTATCGCGAGCGCGACCTTCTGGGCGAGAATATAGCCTGCCTCATGCCCGAGCCCGACCGGTCGAGACACGACCAATATATCGCCCATTATCTGCAAACAGGCGAAAAGCGGATTATCGGTATCGGGCGCATCGTTGTCGGGCTGCGTAAGGACGGCACGACTTTCCCGATGGAGCTTTCGGTGGGTGAGGCTGGCGAGCAGGGCAGCCGGGTCTTCACCGGCTTTGTCCGCGACCTGACCGCAAAGGAACGTGATGACCTGCAGCTAAAGACACTTCAGGCCGAGCTCGTTCACGTATCGCGGGTAAGTGCAATGGGTACCATGGCGTCGACCATAGCCCATGAACTCAACCAGCCTCTCACCGCCGTTGCAAACTATCTTGAAACCGCATGCGATGTGCTCGACGGTAAAAGCCAAATCTCCGCGACGCTGCTCCGCAATGCGCTGGGCGAAGCGGCCGACGAAACGCTTCGTGCAGGATACATCGTTCGTCGCCTGCGTGACTTCGTGGCCCGAGGCGAAGTTGAAAAGACCATCGAAACCCTGCCGGACCTGATCGATGAGGCGAGCAAGCTTGCCCTGATTGGGGCGCGTAAACGCGGCGTTCGCAGTTTCTACATTTTCGATCCTGAAGCCACACCGGTGCTGGTCGATCGCGTCCAAATCCAGCAGGTGCTCGTGAACCTGATGCGCAATGCTGTGGAGGCGATGGCAGATGCCGGGGTCCGCGAGCTTCGCATCGCGACGAGACTGCTCGCCGACGGCTATGTCGAGGTTTCGGTCCAGGACAGCGGCCCCGGGATCTCGGCTGACATCCTGCCGCGCCTGTTTCAGGCGTTCGTGAGCAGCAAAACCGAGGGCATGGGTCTGGGCCTTTCGATCTGTCGCACTATCATCGAGGCCCATGGTGGCCGCATCTGGGCGGAACAGCCTTCAGCCGGTGGCACGACTGTCCGATTCACCTTGATCCATGCGCGGACGGAAAGCGGCGATGAGTAGCACCAAAATCATTCATCTCGTCGATGACGAGGAGGCAATCCGGAAATCTGTCGGCTTCATGCTCCGCAGTTCGGGCTATATCGTCCATAGCTATGCGTCTGGAACCGAATTCCTTAAGGCTGCATCCGCCGCCGGAATAGGGTGTGTGCTGCTCGATGTTCGCATGCCCAAACTGGACGGCCTTCAGGTCCAGGCAGCGATGCGTGAGCGCGGGATCACGATGCCAGTCGTCGTCCTGACCGGTCATGGCGATGTTTCAGTGGCGGTGCAGGCGATGAAGGCTGGTGCTATCGACTTTCTCGAAAAGCCGTTCGAAAAGGCGGTGGTGCTCGACGCGATCGAGCGCGGTTTCGCAAGGCTGCAGAATGCCGGAGCACGCGACGTCGAGGAAGCGGAAGCAGAAGTTCGTTTGGCGCTCCTGACGCCTCGAGAGCGCGAGGTGCTCGACGGGCTTGCAAAAGGCTATCCCAACAAGACCATCGCGTACGATCTTGGCATCTCCTCGCGCACGGTCGAAGTGCACCGCGCAAGTTTGATGAGCAAGCTGGCGGCGCATAGCCTTTCCGATGTGTTGCGGATCGCGTTTGCCGCCGGAGTGGGACGCCAAGGGGCTCGGTAGGAGGTTTACTTACAGACTGAAGAGCAAATTTTTGGGACTTTCGGCTCGAACAATCACCTTCATTCGAGCACCCGATATCATGTCCGTACCGATCAGGAAACCGCCCGTAGCCCCATTTACAATCCTCGTGTCGGATGATGACCATCGGGTTCGTCGTTCGATCCAGCTGATGCTGTGTTCGTGCGGATATGCGGTACGAAGCTACACCAGCGGCAGCGCGCTCCTTGCGGACCCGCAAGCCATGTGCGGCAATTGTCTTGTTGTCGATTACCATATGGTGGATGTTGACGGGTTCACCATATTGCAGACATTGCGGGCCAAAGGCTGGTGCGGGAAAGCCATCATGGTATCGGCATATTGCGACCAGTCGCTCGACGCGTGCGCACGCAAGACGGGCTTTGACGAGGTGATTGCAAAGCCGTTCGTCGCACGCGCTATCATCGACGCAATTGCACGCTATGCTCCGCCAAAGAAATGAAATTGGCACCTTTCCGCATGACGCGGCGGTAGTCTGCCTTGTAACATCATCGTCGAACCGACCGCCCGGCAAAGGTATTCCACAGCGGCTCGCGTTTCCGTATCGACCAGCGCAGCTTGGCGCCGCAGCTGGATGCTAATTCTCTTCTTTACGATCAATGAGAAGGAGGCTGGTCACGACGCAACCACGGAGGGATTTTGCACGCGCCCATAGCACGATGCTCCCCTTGCTATGGGCAGAACGGGTCACTCTCCGCCGACGGCTCGGGAGATCCGGCAGCTCAATGACTACATGTCTTCGTGCTCCGACATTGGCATGTCGGCAGGTTTGGTTGCAGGCTTGGTCTTGCCCATCCCCTTCATCTTGTCGGCCTTGTCGGAACATTTCATTCCTCGCATTCCGGCTTTTCCCTTCATGCCCGAATGATCTTTCATCATCTGGTCGTGCATCTGTTTGCCCCGCTTTTCATGCAGTGATCGTGCGGTTTGGCCGGCTTCGCCTTCGTGGCGGTAGCCGCTGGCTTTTTTGGTGGAGCCATGGTGCTGTCGTCGGCATAGGCCGGTGCTGTGGCGAGCGCGCCCAGACTCAGGGCCGCAAGGAAAGAGGTAAAGCTGCGCATCATATTCTCCAGATTTGGTTGTGATGTCCAACCCGCATGGCAAACGCCCAACGGATCAGTGAGTGTGCGCAAAATGCTCTCAACTGATCCGCGTTCCTATACGTGGTGTCCACAACTGCGGGGATTGCGTAACCTGATCGGCAATTGTCGTGCGCGTTGGCCCGAAACCCAGGAGGGATCAGAACGCATGCTGGCCTTGCCTGAAAACAACCCCTTGACCTTGGACCATGCTCCATAGGCTAGACATCTTCATCCGAGTCGCCGACGCCTTCGAACGCGCCGCCAAGATGGAGCAAAAAATGCCTGAATTCTGGGGAAAAGTGGCGAAAGCACAGCTGCCCGAACCATGTGGTTCAAACACACAAGTCCGGGCGTCCCTGTGCACTCTACGTATTGTTTAGGCTAGGCAGGATGAGGCAAATTGACCGGGTTGAAGTGATCGATTTCCCTGCCAGGCATCAGCGCCGAATGGCTTGAAGCGATGGCCTTGGGATCATTCCTTCAACTGAAATGCAGAAGCTCAGACTTTGTTCGGAACTTCGCAGGAGGAACAACAACCATGCTGTATGGCAATCAGCCAGCAGACCAAGTCGAAGGGAAACAAATCGTCATGAAAAACTTATTTGCACCTCTGTTGATCGGAGCCGCCCTTTTCGCGGCAACACCTGTTCTCGCGCAAGGGCTTGACCACACATGGATCATGCGCGGTCATGTCGTTGCGGTCGAACCGAACGACCTAGTTATCTGCATCGGCAAGAGCGACGGCGCGCAGCCCGGACAGGTTCTGGAGGTATATAGAGCTGAGTATCAGCACAATCACAAATCGAATGCGCCAACCTACAAGCGCGTTAAGGTCGGTTCGGTCAAGATTAGCGAAGTTGTCGATGATCATTTTGCGCGCGCGCAAGTGACCGAAGGCAAGATTGTTAAGCACGACATCGTCGAGCTCCGAAAGAACTGACCCAAGGGCGGGGCAGCCTAAGGGGGCTGCCCAGCTACCAGCTTCGCGACAACAATCAAATTCTTTGCCCCCGCTGAAATGATGATGTCGCGGGTTGAGAGAGGCGATGTGCGCCCGCGAAAGAGAGGAGGCTGATGATGCGAGGCTATACGATTGGTGCCCTGGCAGCCGCGTGCTCGGTCGGACGCGATACCATTCGCTATTATGAGCGCTCGGGCCTGATGCCTCGCCCTGACCGGACGACGAGCGGCTACCGCATATACAGCGGCAGCGACGTTGAACGTGTCAACTTTATCAAGACAGCGCAGTCGCTCGGCTTCACGCTCCAGGAGATCGGATTGCTCCTATCGATCCGCAGCTCGGCCTCGGCTTCGGCGGCAGACGTTGTAAAGCTTACCGAAGAAAAGATCCAAAGCCTGACAAGCAAGCTAAGGCAGCTGCGCGGAATCAAACAGGCCCTCGAACAGCTTGTTGCTGATTGTCCGATCGACGTCCCGGTGAGCGACTGCCCGATCATCTTGTATATGTCCCACCCACCGCATCGGCACCGGCACAAGAGCCATGGGGCACCCATGGCAACCGGGCCCTGACAGACTTCGGCAGGCGGGCAGCACCCCCCGGACCTTCCCCCCCAACGGTCGCCGCCTGCCGGAGACAATTCGCCAAAAATGAAAGGAAAGATCATGACTAGGAACAATATCAGATTGAGTTCAGCCTTACCGTTGATCGCCATCGCGGCAACGCTGGGTGCGTGTAACCCCACGACCAAGACCGATGGTAATGCCACCGACGCCAACACGACGGTCCAAGCAATGCCCGCCGACGAGACCGGCAAGTCCGAAGATGCAGCCGAAGTCGCCCGCGAGATGCACAATCGCATGAACGACGACCAGGCGATGCACGATTCAATGAAGGGTGGCGCGATGGCGGACGATCATATGGACAAGATGGGTCCAGGTGGGATGAACGATCCGGCGATGAAGGGCGGCAATATGAAAGGGATGGGCGACAAGCCTGCACCCGATGCGGCCCCCAAAGACAAGTCGGATCCGATGCCGATGAACGATATGTGACCGGTAAAGCCTGACGTCTGTCAGACATGATCACCGTTTCTGCAAAGCGTCGGGCCATGTTCCTCCTGGTCGCCGCAACTGCCTGCCTCCCGCAGGCAGTTGCGGCCCAGTCGGCCAGCGATCACACCGCGCACCATCCAGCCACGGCTTCTGCAGCCGATGCGGTGCCTGCCACCCAAACTGCGCCATCGATAGCCGATCCCGCACAACAAAAGGCCAAGCCGGCCACGGCGATGGCCGCGATGATGGACGACATGATGGGCGGCGAGATGGAAAGGCGCAAGCAAACAAGCGCCTACTCGGCCCTCCTTGCCCTGCCCGACCGTGATGAATCCGCCCGCCGGGGCGCCGCACAGGAGGCGATGGCGCGCCTGCACAAGGGTTTGAATCTTGCCACCGAGGCGACCAACGAGGCGCAGCACCAGGATTCAATCGATGGCGCTTCCGTCGCCAAACAACTTCGGGAAGCAGCTACGCTTATCGAGAGCGGCGCGGCGACGACTGCGGTGCTTGATGGCCGTCAGAGCAGCAATGCGGTCGCCAATAACTGGTTTCGTGACGAATTAGGACTCGCACCGGTCAACGATCACGCTTCAATGTCCGGAATGCTGTGGGGTCTGTCACCCGGGCATTGGCTGTTCATGGCCGCTACCATTCTTGCGCTCGCGGCCCTACTGATCCTGCAGATGCTTCGGCTTCGCCGCATCCGCGCGCTTGTTACCGCCAGTTCGCCACAGCCGTTGCTACTCCGAGGCACGACCGATGGTTCATCACCCATTCCCGTATCCAATGAAGCTGACAAGGCAGCGATCTCTCCGCGCCTGCAAGCCGAGCCCCAGCAGGCGGCGCGGAGTCCATCGGCGCTTTCGGATTCGGCACCCGCTGGCAAAGTCAAGCGCTGGGCGGGTGATCTACGGATCGCGCAAATCTTTACTGAAACGCCCACGGTAAAGACCTTCCGGTTGGTTGCACCTGGCGGCGACCGGTTGCCCTTTGACTTCTTGCCGGGTCAGTTTCTGCAAGTTGAAGTCGTCAGCGCCGACGGTGTCAGAGCAAAGCGCTCCTACACAATTGCTTCCTCGCCGACACAGCGCGCCTATGTCGAACTCACCGTCAAGCGCGAAGCGCAAGGTGCAGTGTCACGTCACCTGCATGATGACGTCAAGCAGGGTGATCTGGTCCGTATCGCCGGGCCATTTGGTCACTTCATCTTCACCGGGACCGATGCCGACAGCATCGTCCTGATTGCCGGCGGCGTAGGCATCACGCCGATGATGTCGGTGCTGCGCTTTCTTACCGATACGGCCTGGGCCGGCGACATCTTTTTCGTCTATTCAGCGCGATCGACCGACGAGTTTGTGTTCCGAAGCGAGATCGAACAGCTCGAACGCCGCCATGCCAATCTGCACGTCTTTGCGTCCATGCAACGTGCGCCCGGTACCGTGTGGCACGGTGCCGAAGGCCACATATCGCGCGAGCTGCTCGAGATTGCGGTTCCCGAAATCGCCAGGCGACGTATCCATCTGTGTGGGCCGCCACCGATGATGGCGGCGATGCGAAAAATCCTGACCGATATTGGGGTTCCCGAAGCGCAGATCTACAGCGAAGCCTTCGGTCCTGCCTCGCTGCCGATCGACGACCCGGTGAAGACCGACAAAGCAGCAGCTTCCGCAGCCGTCACCGCGACCGCCCGCGAGATTTCTTCAATCGCGCAAGGCGCGCGCGACCAAGTGGCGGCGACTACGGTGACCTTCGCGGTATCGGGCGTCTCGGCCGCCCTCGATACCAACGAAACGATCCTTGAGGCCGCCGAAACAGCTGGCGTCGAGATTCCCTATTCCTGCCGCGTGGGCGAATGTGGCGTATGCGTCACGCGCCTCCTCGAAGGCGAAGTCACAATGGAGGTAGAGTCCGGGCTCGACCCCGCCGACAAGGCGCAAGGCTATGTTCTCGCCTGCCAGGCGCGGTGCACCCGCGGTCCGCTGGTGGTCGAAGCCTGATGCGCGAACGCGGCGATCTGTTGATGGGTTTGCTGTTCGCATTCCTGATCATCTTTCCGCTCGGCTTTGTCGTTCATGTTTCGGCACGGTTCCCCGGCAGTCTGGTTGGCAGCATCATTGGGATAGCAGCTGCGCTGTTCATGCTGGTTCCGCTTGTCCATGTCGCGGCGCGGCGCATAGCTCCATTCGGCCGATGGCTTGAGCCAAGAATCAGCAAACGGACTCTGTTATCGATCCACATCTATGCTGGCGTGCTCGGGCCGATCCTGGCGCTCATCCATGCCGCGCACAAATTCGAAAGCCCGCTGGGCATTGCACTGACCGGAACCGCCATCCTTGTTGTCTGGAGCGGTTTTGTCGGACGTTATTTCCTGATCCAGGTAACGAAGGCAATCCGCGCACGCGAATCCGAACTCGCCGTGCTTCGGCTGGGCCTTGATCCGCCTTTGGCCATGGCTGATGCCGGCGATACGCCGAACCCCTTGAAAAAGAGCCGCTGGCATTTTCTCTTTGCCGAAACGGACGCTCTCGATCCTGCGGACTTGAGCGACGCCAGGACGCGCGCGGAAGCGCTGGCTGACACCGAATATGCCGTGCGCGCAGAACGCAGCGTATCGCGCCTTTTCGGGGCGTGGAGGATCATCCACATTGCGACCAGCACCCTCTTTTATGCGCTTCTCCTGCTTCACATCTGGGCCGGATATTATTTCGGGTTCCGCTGGCTATGAAGGGCATGCGGCTCCTTTACGCGGTTTTTGCCATGGCGCTCGCCCTGCTTGTCGTCATTGTCCCGCTCATGACGCATTCGGCGGGAAGTAGCGCGGTCAAGGGCTGGACGTCGCTGGTCGATCCCGGACCCTTGTCTCCAGCACATGCTTCCTTCCAGGCCGATTGCGAAAGCTGCCACACGCCGCACAAAGGCGTCGAACCCATAAAATGCATAGCCTGCCATATAGGGACCGATTTCGGCACGAAGGCATCGACGCGGTTCCATGCGAACGCGAAGCAATGCACGACTTGTCATGTCGAACATGATGGTGGTGCCAGCCTTGCACGCATGAACCATCTGGCGCTTCTCGATCCCAAGCTATGGCGGGGGCCGCTCCTCGGCGTCAGTTCGCGTCCGGCACCCGCTCAGTCCTTGGGCATAGAAGGCCTTTCCTGCGCGAGCTGCCATACAGCGCGCGACCGTCATCAGGGGCTGTTCGGCAAGGATTGCAAAAGCTGCCATAGTCTGACCGACTGGAAGATTGCCGCATTCCGCCATCCATCGGTAAACTCGCGCCAGTGCGCGGAGTGTCACAAGGCACCACCGAGCCATTTCATGATGCACTTTGAAATGATGTCCCAACGGATCGCCAAGGAACGTGCCCCGGTCGACCAATGCGTTGCCTGTCATACCACCGACAGCTGGAACAATATTCGCAATGTAGGTTGGTATGATCACCATTGAGCCCGGCAATGTCGCGCTTGACGCATTTGTCCGGCTGGCCGTGCTGCTGCTTGAGCTGGTGGGAACCATAACGATACTTGCCGGAGCGGCAGCAGCCATTTTTCTATTTGCATCGCGGGCGCGCCGGTTGGGGATCGATGCTGTCTACCAGCCCGTCCGCGCTGTCCTGGGGCGCAGCATATTGCTTGGTCTCGAGTTCCTGGTTGCAGGAGACATCCTGAAATCGCTGGTCATCAATCCGAGCTTCGACGACCTGCTGGTGCTCGCGGGCCTCATACTCGTCCGGACCTTCCTGAGCGTCTCGCTTGGAGTCGAGATCAATGGCCACTGGCCATGGCAGGAAACGGCGATGGCCAACCGGACACAAACTAAAGCGCACAAGACAGAAGGAGAAGGCTAATGGCCGGATTTGGGATTTACGGGCTGGGCCGGATGGGGCAGGCCATTGCGCGGCGATTACTAAGACAGGGACACGAAGTTCATGTGTACAATCGCAGCCCCGACCCAATCGCGCTGCTCGCTAAGGAGGGTGCCCAGAGTGCAGCTTCGCTTGCTGATCTTGTCGGGCAGCTGGAAGCCCCACGTTGCATCTGGCTGATGCTCCCTGCCGGCGAGGCGACCGATCAGGCAATTCTGGCTCTGGCCGACTTGCTAAGTCCGGGCGACGTTCTGGTCGATGGCGGCAACTCCAATTGGAGGGATGCACACAGGCGGGCCATGTTGCTTGAGCAACGCGGGGTCGCATTTCTCGATGTCGGAACCTCGGGCGGTGTGCATGGCGTCGAACGCGGCTTCTGCCTGATGGTGGGTGGACCCGATGAAGCGATCGATATTCTCGATCCGGTCTTCGACAGTCTGTCGCCCGGTCGCTCCCAGGAAAGCGGCGGACCGAACCCCCCCAACCCGAATCCAGCTAGGCGACCAGGATTTGTCAGGACCGGCGCCTCCGGCTCGGGTCACTTTGTGAAGATGGTCCATAACGGCATCGAATATGGCATGATGCAGGCGATCGCCGAGGGCTTCGACCTCCTTGCTGCAACCGCAACTCCGGCAACGCGAGCGAGCGAGAAATTTGACCTGAAGCTTGATGCGATAGCCGACGCTTGGCGCAGTTCAAGCGTCATATCGTCCTGGCTCATCGATCTTGCGGCAGCAGCACTCAACAGCGATCCGAAGCTCTCGGCGTTTGCGGGGCGTATCGAAGATTCCGGCGAGGGGCGATGGATGCTCCATGATGCCATCGAAAGCAACATTCCCACCCCTGCGCTGGCGTCAGCCTTGTTCGCCCGCATCCAATCCAGGAGAGACAACGCATTTGGAAACCAGCTTATATCGGCCATGCGCATGGGCTTTGGGGGGCACAAGGAGCCCCCCGCCCGGACGTAGGGACGAAACCGGTTCAGTGCCGCGCGTAGACTTTCTGGCCTGCGGCGCCGAAAGAATAGACGACAAAGCTCTGCGGCTTTTGCCCTGGTACTTCCATTCCTGGAGAGCCAAGCGGCATCCCACCGACGGCAAGACCAGTCACACCCTTGGGCTTCGCAGCAAGAATACGCTTCATGTCTTCAATCGGCACATGGCCCTCAAAGGCTATACCATCGATGATGGCGGTATGGCAGGACTGAAGCGCGGGGGATATGCCCAGCTTCTTTTGCAGCGCCGCACGGTTGGAATCGTCCACCACTTTCAAGGGCCGACCGAACGCTGCCTTGACCTGTGCCGCCCATTTCATGCAACATCCACAACCGGGATCCCGGTGCAAGACTGCCGCAGCCGACACCATCGCAGGTGTCCCTGCCAGCGCCAGCGCAAGAATAAGTTTTCGCATGGAAATTTCTTTCTTCCAGATTGGGCGCGGGGGACAAATAGCCGCCCCCCGCGCGAGACAATTCTTGGCCTATTTATCCTTCATGCCATCCATATCATGGCCGGCATGATCATCGTCGGCCTTTTCGGCCTTGTCCTTGCAACAGGCCATTTTGCCCTGTTCGTCCTTCTTGCAGCAGCAGCACTCTTTCTTGGGAGCAGGTGCCGGTTCGGCGGCAAAAGCCGTCGTGGACATGGTGAGCGCGAGCGCGCCAAGCAGATATTTGGTCTTCATGATTATACTCCGTGATCAGGTTGAAAGATTTAGCAGATCCTGTCTGCGCGGAGGCGGCGTCGGAGGTTTCAAAGCAGTCCCCCTGATCGCATTCTGCAGTTCCACACCGGGCACGAGATCTTTCCAGACCAGGCTCCGGGGTACAGCCGGCAATTCGGCGATGCGGGACACGCAGGCATGACAGGCCGTGGCCATATCCTTGCCATCGCTGTCTTGCATCGGCGGATCAGATTCGTCCATGCCCGAGCAATCCATACTCATTGATGTTGGAGCGGGCTGGACCGCAGATGAACAGGACGACCCTGCCTGAAAAACGAGACCGAGACTGAGGAGAAGGCCCGCAACCAGCTTCATGTCGCCCGCCTTCTCCTGCGAAACGGCCAGCGCATGAACAGAAGAATAGTGCCTGCTATTCCGAGAACAAGCCCGCTGACCGCAAAGGCCAGCAGCCAGGGTGTGTTGAAATCTTCATGGTTCTTCCAGTCCATGATGTGCAGGCTCCAGAAGAAATCGTAGAGCCGCCAGGTGCCCGTTCGAACCGCAGTAATCCGCCCGCTTTCGGCCGCCACAAAAACGCTGGTTTGGTCCGGATCCTTGAATTCGACGCGCCATGCCGGAAGCGCGGCGCGATATTCCGGACTCTCGCGCGTGACCCGCAAAGCCCTTTCGACGGGCATAGCAGGCGTTTTCCAGGCGTTCTGGGCTATCCTTGTGGCAAGGACCGCATCGACTGGAGCAAGCACTGTTCCTGTTGCCGCATCGAATAGCGTCAAGCCTTTCGAGGTTGTGACTTCCGCAACAGGTTTGCCGTCGAGCATTCGCCAGGTCATCGATTCGACCGGCCCTTGGGACTTCGCAACAAGTCTGTCTGGCGCAATCAATGGCAAGCCAGCGGGGATTGCTTCTACCCTGTCGCGGTCAATGATATGTTCGCCACGCACTTTTTCAATCGGCAAGAAGCTCATCAAGGCACCGCTGGCAAACCACAGCAGCAACTGAATACCGATGATGAGCGACAACCATTTGTGAACCTTGCTCGCGACAATATGGAGGCGACGCGCCATCGGCATTTACGAGACTCCTTCTTTATCCAGACCTCAGAACCAGATACGCACACCCATCACAAAGTGCGGATCAGACACCTGCGACCCGCTTGCACGCGCAAAGCGCGCGGTCTCGCCAAACTGCCGTATCCATTCAACGCCGACATAAGGCGCGAATTCTTTCTTGATTTCATAGCGCAGGCGCGCACCGAGTTCCAGATTTGTGAGTCCGGCGCCGACACCAAGTTCAGGGATCGATTGCGCCGACAGGTTCGCTTCAAACCGGGGCTGCAATATCAATTTCTGTGTGATCCGCTGATCGTAATAGCCTTCGATGCGTCCCCGCACTTCGCCCTTGTTCGAGAGAAACGCCGCAGCGGTAATCTCGAACCAATAGGGCGCCAAACCCTCCACGCCTATGACGGCATAAGTCCTCGAAGGGTCGGGCTTTACGTCATATCTGACGCCTGTTTGCAAGTTCCAGTAGGGCGATACGGAGCGAGAGTAGAGCCCGAAGAGCTCCAGGTCGTCGAGCGGGCCGCCAAATTCACCCTCGCCCTCATATTTGAACACGAAGCGATTTATGTCGCCCCCAAACCAGGCCTCACCATCCCAACGGTAGCTGTCCTTGTCCTTGTGGACGACATATTCTGCGAGATCGAACGACAGATAGCGGAACGTCGTCCCACCGCTTTCCTTCATCATCTCTTCGCGGGCCTGCGCCATTTCTTCCTTCGAGAAAATGCGGTCAGCATACCAGTCCAAAGGCGGCGCGGGCGCAGGCGCGTTGCCTGGCTCAAGGTTGGTACCCAATGCCGTCCTGTCATCCGTTTCGGGTGCAACCGATGCTCTCGGGGTGCAATGGCCCATTTTCGCGTGCTCCGGAGGACAATTTGGGTCGACCGCTGCCGCGCTCGGCGAACTCTCCTCCATTGTCATGCCCGGATTGGCATCATGCCCTGCCGCTTGGGCCGCGGATTGCGGTGTCGATTTGTCCCGCCCAGTTTTGTCGGCGGCTGGAGTACAATGCCCCATTTTTGCGTGCTCGGGCGGGCAATCGGACGTGGCGCTTTGAGCGTTGGATTCGTCCGCCACTGCGGGCATTGATCCATGATCCATATTCGGCATGGCCTCAGGCCCAGCCGGGGGCTGTGATGTCGGCTTCGACGGCGCCTTGGCCGAAGGCTTTTGAGGCTTCTTCATGCCCGGCATCGAAGAATGGTCCATGCCCTGCATCGACTGGGCATGAGCGGGCAAAGCAAGGCTTAACGCAGCAATACCGGCGAGCAGAAGACGGGCGATGCTCATTCCGCTTCTCCCCGCGGACGGACGCTGACGACGCGCATCATTCCGGCGTGCATGTGATACAGCAAATGGCAGTGGAAGGCCCAGTCACCCAGGGCGTCGGCTGTGAAGTCGAAACTCGCCTTGCCGCCGGGCTGGACGAGCACCGTATGCTTCCTCGGTGCATAATCGCCTTTCCCCGTCACCAACTCGAAGAAATGCCCATGCAAATGGATCGGGTGGCTCATCATTGAGTCGTTGATGAGATTGATCCGGACACGCTCGCCCTCGAGGAAGGGGATGGGTTCGTGATAGTCCGACATCTTGATCCCGTCGAACGACCACATGAAGCGCTCCATATTGCCGGTCAGGTGAATGTCGAGCGAGCGTTCGGGAGCGCGCACATCAGGATTGCGGTCGAGCGCCACCAGATCATGATAGGTCATTACCTTATGATCTACATTCTCGAGGCCTTGCCCCGGTTCGCCCATGCGGTCGACAGGCATCGGCGAGATGGTCTGAACGCTCGGATCCCTTTTGACCTGCGGTGCCACGCTGAAATCGCGCATGCTGTGACTCATGCTGCCCGCGCCGTGGCCCATCGCGCTATGGTCGACTGCAGGCGCTGCCGCATCGGCCGGTGTACAATGGCCCATTTTGGCATGCTCGGGCGAGCAATCGGTGGCGACTGCTCCCATCGCCATGCCCGAATGATCCGCTCCCGGTGCCGCACCACCCGACATGTCCATGTCGCCCATGCCCATGTCTTTCATGGTCGCCAGCGGTCGTTCGCGTAACGGCGGCACTTCTGCGGCCATGCCGGCGCGCGGCGCCAATGTGGCGCGGCCCATGCCCGAACGATCATTCGCTTCGGCCACCAGCGTATAGGCGCGATCGTCAGTCGGCGTCACGATCACGTCATAGGTTTCGGCGACGCCGATTTGGAATTCGTCGACCTCGACCGGACGCACGTTCAGCCCATCCGCCTGCACGATCGTCAGCTTTAGCCCAGGGATGCGAACGTTGAATATCGACATGGCGGCGGCGTTTATGATCCGCAGCCGCACCCGCTCGCCGGGCGTAAACAATGCTGTCCAATTGTCCTTGGGGCCATAGCCGTTGACAAGGAAAGTATAGGTCGATCCATTGACATCGGCGATGTCGGTCGGATCCATTCGCATCTTGCCCCAATCGATCCGCTCTTTGAGCGGTTGATCCTTGCCTGCCAGCAGACCGCCAAGCGTCTGCTTTTGCATGTTGAAGTGCCCGGGATTGACCTTCAGCTTGCGAAAAATCGCTTCGGGCGAGAGCTGGCTATGGTCGGAAAGCACAACGACATGCTCGCGATCATAGGCAATGGGGTCCATACCTTTGGGATCGATGACAATCGGGCCGTAGTGGCCAAGCTGCTCCTGCAACCCGGAATGGCTGTGATACCAGTAGGTCCCCGACTGAATGACGGGGAATTCATAAACGAAGGTTGAGCGCGGCTTGATTCCAGGGAAGCTGACGCCGGGAACGCCATCCATCTGGAAGGGCAATATGAGGCCATGCCAGTGAATCGAGCTATCCTCATCGAGATCATTCGTGACCGACAAGCGAACATTTTGCCCTTCGCGCAACCGGATCAGTGGTGCCGGGACCGTGCCGTTGATGCCGATGGCGCGACTTACCTTGCCATCGACGCGCATGGTCTGGCGGGCGATCCGCAGACTGATGTCGGTCCCCGAAACTGTCGGAAGCGGGCCAGTGATCCCTCCGGAAACCGGTTGCGCCCAAGCTGGAACCCAGCTCGCAAAGGCTGCTGCAGTTCCGCCAACGGCAGCCGTGCCGATGAATTTTCGTCTGTCGATGTTCATAGTCCGTCCGGTTGAGAAGTAAGGCTTGTCATTTGGGTATACGCAGCGCGCCTGTCTTCCCCTCATGGAAGAAGGATCTTTCTGCGACCGGTCCGGACCGCAGTTGCGGAAATGCGCCACCGTTAAGGTTCGGCGCTGTCCAAAGATCCTGCCAGATGCGCCTTCAACTGCGCCCGCGCACGGTAAAGTCTTGTTTCGACGCTTTTTTCACTAATCCCCAAAATCGCCGCGGTCTCCGCCTGGCTGAGTTCCTCGATCGTACGAAGCGTAAGCACTTCACGTAATGAGTGCGGCAACGCAGCAATCGCCTTCTCGACGCGAGCAAGTTCTGCACGGCTCTCGACCTCGCGGCCCGGCCCGGGAGCCTCGCTTTGGAAATCCTCATCGGCTTCGATCGGGCGCGCGAAGGAGAAGAAGGAACGAACGGCGCGCCTGCGCGCCCAGTCGCGACATTTGTTCAAGGCGATGCGCGACAGCCAGAATCGGAAAGGGCGCTGGGCGTCATAACGATGAATGGCCGCAAACGCCGAAACAAAACTTTCCTGCAGCAAATCGGTCGCCTCTTCGGGATCGCCGACATTGTTGCGGATCAGCCGGTAAAGCGGGTCCTTATAGCGGCGCATCAGTTCGCGAAATGCCTGGCCCCGACCGGCAACGGCAAGGCTCGCCAGTTCTTGATCGTCACATTGCGAGAGGTCGAGCGTCACCGCGCATCGGCGGTCAGGGCTTTGACCACGGTGCTGTCGAACATTCTCGCCTGTTCGGGATTCAGGACCTCACGCATGGCGAAAAGATGTTCCAGCGTCTCCTTTTGCAGCGCTCCCATGACCATGTGACTGTGGTCAATCGCGGCGGTGACCTTGGGACCGTAGCCATGTTCCTCCTCAATCGCTTCGGCCAATCGCGCATTTGCAGCCCGCATCTCGAACTCGAGCGCCTTTCGCCGAACCGCGTACCGCGCTTCGATTGCATCAATCTTGCTATGTTGCTGCGGAGTGAGCTTGAGCTTC
Organism: Sphingomonadales bacterium UBA7471; assembly: GCA_002479765.1. Classification (GTDB taxonomy): domain Bacteria; phylum Pseudomonadota; class Alphaproteobacteria; order Sphingomonadales; family Sphingomonadaceae; genus Sphingorhabdus_B. The sequence continues at coordinate 192,495 of DLOZ01000018.1, forward strand.
TTGTGCAAAACAGCGTGAAGTTCGGTTTCGTTTGCCCTGGGCTGTTCAGAAACGAGACGCCCAACGAACACGCCAGCGATCGCCGAGGCAAACGCGATCAGCGCGATGAGCAGTATTCGCCGAGATCCCATGATCAGCGCGGATCCAGCAGGACCGATGGGGCCAAAGCAGTCATGGGTGCAAAGGGCGACAATGGGCGAGCCGCTTGGGCGGGTTCGCCCATCGTCATACCCACAAAGGCTCCTCCACCGAGCGAAACCATTGCCGCAAGCGCCATGAAGCGCTGCGCACCGCTGACCTCGCGCTGGCGCACAGCGAGCGTAGCCATCACTCGGTCATCAAAGCCCTCAAGCAAGCCCGAAGGAGGTCCGCGCCCCAATTGCTTCAGTAAGTCGTCCATCATGTCCTCATCCAAGTCCGTTCCTCCTGCTATACGCACCGGCGCGCACTATCCCTCATTCCGTTTCGCCATGAGGGGCAAGGCCGTCGCATGCGTATGTACCACTGAACGCACTTTATTGGAGACTTATCATGCGTAGACCTGTCCTTGCTCTCACTCTTGCCGGCCTTGCGCTGGCTTCCATGCCGGGCGCGGCGTTCGCTCACGCGAAACTTGTGTCCTCGACGCCGGCTGCAAACGCCACAGTTTCGAAGGCCAATGTCAAGTCGATCAACCTGATCTTCAACGAAAAAATCATCGCATCGACCATGAAGACTGAACTGCTGATGACAGGCATGCCCGGGATGAAAGACCATGCGCCAATGAAGATCGCCTTCAGCTCGATGATGGGCAAGGATGGAAAATCGATGATGCTAATGCCGAAAAAGGCTCTGGTTCCCGGAACATACAAGGTCACATGGTCGGCAGCAGGGGCGGATACGCACCGTATGGGCAGCGAATTTTCGTTCACTGTCAAGTAATCTGTGGCTGATCCGCTTCTTGTCGCCATCAGGCTCGCACTATTTGCGATCCTGATGGCGACCGTCGGCCTCGCTGCATTCAACCTGTACGCGCTAAACCGGATAGAGCGCGAGCGCGATGTCGCATTCGATGCACGCATCTTATTCCGGGTCCTGACATTGCTCGGCACGATTGCGTCTGTCATCGGAATGCTCATGGTCGCTGCGGCGATGGACGGCGTGAGCATAGTGTCGGTCCGCGCCGAGATGCTCTGGATGCTGATGTCGGAAACCGAGATCGGCACCGCAGGAGTCGTGCGGATTGGCGTGCTCATCATAGCCCTGTTGTTATGCCTTACCGACAAATTGACACTGACTGCGCTCTCTGCGGGCATTGGCCTGCTTGCCTCCATCGCACTGGCATCGCTCGTTTGGACGGGGCATGCAGGTGCTACCGAGGGAACCCTTGGGGCGCTCCACCGCGTGAGCGATATTGTTCATATGATCGCGGCAGCGCTGTGGCTGGGCGGCATTGCCGCTTTCGCGGTGATGCTTCGTGCACCTGCCGATGGTCTGTGGGGTGACAGACTGAAAACAGCGCACCGCTCGCTCGAACATTTTGCCAAGGTTGGCACCGTCTCCGTCGCGCTGATTATCGTCACCGGGCTAATCAACAGCTTCATCCTGGTCGGCCCCGAGCGGCTCGCCTTGCTTTTCACGACAACCTACGGCCAGCTTTTGCTCGGTAAGGTCGGGCTTGTCGGGATCATGCTTGCGCTTGCGGCGCAGAACCGCTGGCGCCTGACGCCGCAGCTCGGAATTGGCCTTGAAATGGGCGACACTGTCGACGCGGTAACCGCTTTGCGCAAATCAATGGCCATGGAAGGCGCGGCGGCATTGCTGATCCTTGGCCTTGTGGCTTGGCTGGGCCAGCTCGAACCGCCTGCCGGCATGACGATGCCTTGAGCCGAAGAAATCGCAGACTGGTGCAAATGCGCGCCGCCCGCGGCGGTGTACCCGAGCATATATAGAAGCCCCGATTGATAGGACGAGAACATCAACGATGCGCGTTGCCCGGCCAGATGCCGGACAAGACCATCCGACTGGCTGAACGTGGTCACATCTTCCTGCGCCGCGGCAGGGATTTCAACCTTGGGGTTCGTC
>DLOZ01000034.1:0-44800 GCA_002479765.1 Sphingomonadales bacterium UBA7471
CTTGATGCAACAGGCCCTTTTTTTGGGCTGAAGCACGCACCCTATCGCGCCGACCGTGCCGACGGGTTGCCCCGCCAGCGTTCCCGTCATCCCGACCCACGTTCTAGACCGCAGCCTGCATGACGCGACTCGAATAACCCATATGGTTATTTGTAGGAAAGTGGTTTTTTGAGACCTACGTCACAGCCTCTTCAGCCGCTTCGGCTTTGGCGCGGCGGCGGCGGGTGAACCAGATGGCGACGAGCGCCATTTCAAACAATATGCACAAAGGAATGGCGAGCAGCAGTTGCGAGACAACGTCCGGCGGCGTCAGCACCGCCGCGATGGCAAATGCGCCGACAATCGCATAACGGCGCGCGCCCTTGAGCTGTTCCAGCGTGACAATCCCTGCGCGTTCCAACAGCATCAGCAGCACGGGCAACAGAAACGAAATGCCAAAGCCAAAAATGAACTTCATCACAAAGCTGAGATAATTGTCGACGCCGGGCAGCGCCTGTTGTTCCACGCCGCCAACATTTCCGCCGAAACCCAAGAGATATTCGAGCGCCACGGGTATCGCCATGAAATAGGCCATCGATGCCCCAAGGATAAACAGCACCGGCGTTGCCAGTAAAAACGGCAGAAACGCCTGCTTTTCCTTGTTATACAATCCCGGCGCGACAAACCGCCACAGCTGCGTTGCGAAAACGGGGAAAGAAAAGAAGCTGGCGGCGAAAAACGCGACCTTTATCTCGACGAAAAATGCCTCAAAGATCGCGGTGTAAATCAGCGTCTTTTGACCGGACTCGAGCAATGGCTGCACCAGAAATCCGAATATGGGCCGCGCAAAATACAGGCTGACGCCAAAGGCGATGGCGAGCGCCAGAAAGCTCCAGAGCAGACGGCTGCGTAGCTCAATCAAATGATCGAGCAACGGCATTTTGCTGTCATCAATTTCGCTCATGCCTTGGCTGCCGTTTCTGCAGGGGGCGGATCTATCGGCAATTCGGGCTGACCACCGGATGCGGCAGCAGGCGCAGCATCATCGCCAAGAACATCGGCGCGCGGATCGGCGGGGTGTTCACGCATGATGCGTTCGTTTTCCGCTTTCCATTTTTTCTCTAATTCTTCGATTTCTGACTGACGTACCATTTCGTCAAAGCCGGAGCGAAAATGCGCCGCGACACCGCGGGCCTTGCCCACCCATTTTCCAACGACGCTTAACGCCTTTGGCAAATCCTTTGGACCAATGACCAGCAACGCCACAAGGACGACAAGCAACAGTTCGGAAGACGCGACGTCAAACATTCAATTGGCCAATCCGATGGACGGACACGGCACCACCCTGAACGAACGGCGACATGTCATCACGATTTACTGCCCCAAGATTATTGGGTTTTATCGGTCTGCTTTTCGGCGTCGACAACGGTCGTGGCGCCGATTTGTGGCGGAGCCTTTGGCGCGTCGTCGTCTTCGCTCATGCTTTTTTTGAAGCTCTTAATGCCCTTGGCCACGTCGCCCATCATGTCGGAGAAACGTCCTTTGCCGAACAAGAGCAAAACCAGAATGCCCACAATCAGCCAATGCCAAATACTAAAACCGCCCATTTCAAACTCCTACCGGGATATGTCCCGAAAATTGCGACCGTGGTCGCGCAGATATCCCACCCTATCTAGGCGTTGTTTTCGTCAATTTCCAGTTCGCTGTCACTTTCTTCCCCCGCAAAATGCATATCGCCCATTGCGGTGTCGATCGGATCGAGCAGTCCAGCGGCTTTCAAATCCTCAATTCCCGGCAAATCCTTGCGACTGGAGAGGCCGAAATGCGCCAGAAATCCGGGGGTTGTGGCGTAAATCAATGGGCGGCCGGGCACATCGCGTCGACCCGCTGGCCGGACCCAGCCCGCCTCCATCAACACATCCAGCGTGCCTTTCGAAATCTGCACGCCGCGAATGGCCTCAATCTCCGCACGGCTGACCGGTTCGTGATAGGCAATGATCGCCAATGTCTCGACCGCCGCACGGCTGAGCTTGCGGCTTTCTTCGCGTTCGCGGCGCAAAACATAGGCCAGATCGGCCGCAGTCTGGAAATGCCACGCTTTGCCACGCCGGACCAATTCGATACCGCGCCCAGCATAATGCGCCTCCAGCTGCGCCAGCGCATCGGCGATATCGACGTCGTCGCCGACATATGCGCGAATCTGTTCAACGGTCATGGGCTGGTCACTGGCGAACAAGGTCGCCTCGACCGCGCGAACATGTGGGTCGCTTATTATCGTCATGCTTTCACCCTTAACAACAATGGCGCAAATGTCGCCTCTTGCTGCAAATCAACAGCGCCGCGTTTGGCGAGCTCCAGCGCGGCCACAAAACTGGACGCCAGCGCGGATTTGCGCAGCGCAGGTTCGGCATGGACGGGCAGAAACGCCTCAATCGACGTCCAATCGACCGCGCGGCCAATCATCGCCGATACGCGCTCCAGCGCTTCTTCCAGTGTCATGACTTGCCGTTTTTTCACGACATGCATTACTGGCTGCGTGCGCGCCTTTACCTGCCCATATGCGGTGATGAGTTCGAAATAATCGCATTCCCAAGCCCGCGCCTTGACCACGCGCAAGCCTTCGGGATTGCCGCGCAAAAAGATATCGCGCCCCAGCCGGTCCCGCGCCATCAACCGCGCACCGCTTTCGCGCATCGCGTTCAACCGTTCCAGCCGCAGCTGCAGGCGCAGCGCAAGCTCCTCTGGCGATGGATCAATCGTCGGGTCCTTGGGCAGCAGCAGCGCGGATTTAAGATAGGCGAGCCACGCCGCCATCACCAGATAATCCGCCGCAAGCTCCAGCTTCAGCGCGCGGGCCTCATCAATGAACACCAGATATTGTTCGACCAAGGCAAGGATCGACAGTTGGCGCAAATCGACCTTTTGGTTGCGCGCCAGTGCCAGCAACAGGTCAAGCGGCCCTTCCCATCCGTCAATATCGATGGTCAGGACATTGGGTTCGGGAACGCTCGCGGTGCGGAGCGCATCTTGCTCTTCATCAAAGAGCAATTGCCCCGTCATGCCGCGCCCGTTGCTCCGCCGGTCAGCTTCGCACTTGTGTCCGCAAGCGCGAGCAGCTGATCCCGCTTGTCCAGCAAAAAGGCAAGTCGGTCGGCATCAAATGCGGGGACGGGCAAGGCCATCGCGCGGTCCAGACGCGCCCGCGCTGCTTGGGTGATGTCGGGCAATATGTCCGCAATCGCACGCATTTCGTCCAACCGGCCCCAGCAGTTCAGCGCGATATCGCATCCCGCCTCAACACAAAGCAGCGCGCGTGTCGCAACGTCGCCTTGAAGCGCGTTCATATCGAGATCATCGCTCATCAACAGACCATCAAAGCCGATATTTGCACGGATGATATCATTCAGCACAGAAGGCGACATGGTTGCCGTGTGCTGATCGTCCCACACATCATAGACCACATGCCCGGTCATGCCCATCGCAGCGTTGTTGAGCGTGCGAAATGGCGCGAGGTCTTGTTCAAGCTCTGCCGCGCTGGCGGTGACATGCGGCAGGTCATGATGGGTATCGACGCTGGCGCGGCCCTGCCCCGGCATATGTTTGACAACGCCAATGACGCCGCCTTTGGCAAGGCCGTCCAATATCGCACGGCCAAGCGCGGCAACGCGCATCGGGTCGCTGCCCAGCGCGCGGTCACCGATGGCCGAATGCGTTTCGGGCACGCGGACATCCAGCACGGGCAAGCAATCGACGTTAATGCCCACTTCGTTCAGTGACAGCGCAATCGCTTCGGCATTGCAGCGCGCCGCCTCAATCGCGGTCATGGGCGCCACATCGTATAGCGCGTCAAACGCTCCGCCGGCGGGAAAGTCCGGCCAGACGGGCGGACGCATACGCGCGACGCGGCCGCCTTCCTGATCAATCAGGACAGGCACATCATCGCGGCCATGCAAGCTGCGCAGGCTGTCGGTCAGCGCGCGCACCTGTGCGCGGTCCTCAATATTGCGTTTGAACAGGATGTAGCCCGCCGGTTCGACATCGCGAAACAGGCGTTTTTCATCATCAGTCAGGGTCAGGCCCGAAAGGCCAAATATCACGGGCTTCATGGCGCGCAAGCTAGGGCCGCCGTGCCCCCAAGGCAAGCATGGAGCAGCGGCGCTTTGGCCCAAAGCTGTGTATAATTAAGCGATCGCGCCGAGGAAATCGCGCTTGCCCACCGGCACGCCCTTCATCCGCAGCAGCGCATAGGCCATGCTGAGATGGAAGAAGAAATTGGGAATGGCAAAGCCGTGGACATAAACGCTGCCGGTGAAGGGTATGTCACCGCTTGGCGTGGTGAGCACGACTTTCGCGTCTTCGCGGCCTTCAAAACCATCGGGCGATGCGGCTTCCAGAAACGCAATCGCCTTGGCCACGCGGCCCTGCACATCGGCGTAGCTGACTTCATCATCAGCCCATGGCTGATTTTCCACTTGGCCGACACGGACAGCGACGAACTTTGCCGTATCGGTCACCATTTGCACCTGCCGCGTGAGCGGTGCCATGTCGTCGATCAGGCGCGCATCGAGCAAGTCGGACAGGGGTATGCCCTGTTCCGCGGCAAAGGCGCTGCCCTTTTCGAGCATGTTGGACAGGTTTTTCAGGCCGCGGATGAAAGCGGGAATGGCAACGTCATATAATGCAGGCATGTTCTTCTCCTAAAAAGCGTGCGGGCGGCATATGCTGCCACGGCCATTTGCCCGCGTAAAAAATGTTGATTTAGCGCACGATCAGGCAGTTTTCGCCCGCGACCTTCAGCTTTGCGCATAATTGCTGCGCTTCGGATGAATTTGCGGTCACCGCCTGAAGCCGGAAAACCTTGCGGCCGCCTTCGACATTGGCTTCGGCGATTTTGCGGTTCATTCCGGCCAAAAAGCCGAAGCGTTTGTTTAAAGCAGCCCAAGCCGCGTCGGCCTTGGCAGAATCGCCGAACGCGCCGAGCTGCACCATGACTGCGCCCGCAGATGGTGCCGCAGACGGTGCGGCTGGCGCTGAAGCTGGAGCTGATGCCATGGCGGCAGGTGGTGCGGCGGCGGCGATTTTCGCGGCGGGAACCAATATCGCGCCCGTTTTGGTGCCTTCGCTCGCGGCAAAGGCCGAATCGCCCTCACCTTCAAATCTTTTGCCACCGGCATCCTGAGGCTTGACCTTATAGGCGCCTGCGGGTGCGGCAATCAGTTCGCCATTCCCATTCGCGCCGCCCGTCTGGTTACGCTGCACCCAATAGACCGCGCCAACAATCGCGGCGAGCAAGACAAGCCCGGCAAGCACCATCACCGCGATCCTCAGCGGGGATGTACTTTCAACATATTCGTAACCGTCAGCGGTTTCCAACCAGGGCAGACGATCGGGATCGTTCAGATTCAGTCCATTGTTGTTGGTGTTGTTCATGCCGGTTCCCCAATTGCTACATATTGTAAGCGGCCTCGACGCCCATCAGGCGCAAACCATTGCGCAGAACTTGCCCGATATTGGTCGCCATGAAAAGCCTTGCGCCCGTCAGCGCCGGGTCTTGGGGCAATATGAAGCGCTTGTCCGGTTGGTCATTGCCCAGGTTCCAATAGGCATGGAATGCCGCCGCCAAGTCATTGAGGTAAAAGGCAATACGGTGCGGCTCGCCCGATTTGGCGGACGCTTCGACAATGCGCGGGAAGTTTGCGGCTTCGCGAATAAGGCCGATTTCGGCGTCGCCGAGCAACGCCAGTTCCGATCCGTCGATGCCCAAGCCCTCGCCCTCTGCCTTGCGCAAGGTCGAGGCGATACGCGCATGGGCATATTGCACATAAAATACCGGATTGTCCTTCGACGCTTCGACCACCTTGGCAAAGTCAAAGTCCATCTGCGCATCGGATTTGCGCGTCAGCATCGTGAAGCGGACGACATCCTTGCCGACTTCTTCGATCACATCGGCCAGCGTGACAAAGCTGCCCGACCGCTTGGACATTTTCACGGGCTCACCGCCGCGCAGCAGGCGCACCATTTGGACAAGCTTGATATCGAAATCGACCTTGCCATCGGTCAGCGCATTGACCGCCGCCTTGATACGCTTGACGGTACCCGCATGATCCGCGCCCCAAATGTCGATCATGGCGTCAACGCCCTGACTTTTCTGGAAATGATAGGCAAGGTCAGCGCCGAAATAGGTCCAGCTGCCGTTGGATTTCTTGATCGGCCGGTCTTGATCATCACCAAATTGCGTCGACCGGAACAAGGGAAGCGTCACCGGCTCCCAATCTTCGATTTCCTTGCCCTTTGGCTTTTCCAATTCGCCGTCATAGACAAGGCCGCGCGCGCGTAGTTCGAGCTCCGCAATGTCCGCCTTGCCCGCTTCATGCAGCTCGGCTTCGGATGAAAACAGGTCATGATGGATGCCCAGCAAGGCAAGGTCGGCCTTGATCATTTCCATCATCTCGGCCACCGCAGCCTTGCGGAACAGCGCCAGCCATTCTGCCTCTGGCTGGGCGACATATTGGTCGCCAAAACGCTCTGCCAGCCGCTGGCCGACCGGAATCAGATAGTCGCCGGGGTACAGCCCTTCGGCGATTTCAATGGCCTCGCCCAATGCCTCGCGATAGCGCAAATGCGCGGACCGCGCCAAAACATCGACCTGCCCACCGGCGTCGTTGATATAATATTCGCGCACGACGCGGTAGCCTGCGAACTCCATCAATGCGGCAAGCGCGTCGCCCACCACAGCGCCGCGGCAATGCCCCATATGCATTGGCCCCGTCGGGTTGGCGGAGACATATTCGATATTGACCGATTTGCCGTCCCCACGGTGGGAGCGCCCATAATCATCGCCAGCCTGCGCAATCGCGCGCAGTTCATCAAGCCATGCCGATGCGTCGAGCCGCAGGTTTAAAAAGCCCGGTCCGGCGATTTCGACAGCCGTGACGCCGGAGACCTTTGCCAGTTCAGCCGACAGCGCTTCGGCCAATTGGCGCGGATTAAGGCCAGCGGGTTTGGCGAGCACCATCGCCGCGTTGGTCGAAATGTCGCCATGTGATGGATCGCGTGGCGGTTCGACCGTCACATGAGAGCGATCAATGCCCGATGGCAGGATCTTGCTGGCAACAAGTGCGTCCAGCGCATGATCGACATGCGCTGCATATTGTTCAAAAAGGGTCATCTTCGTGCCTTGAAAAAAGCGCGTATCAACGCGTTACATTATACCGCAGCTGATCTTCGGTCAGCTGGAAACCGACAAGCATTTCAAAGCTTGATCGGACGACCGCCGCGCGCACTTCAGGGTCCGCCATGGGGTCAAGCGCGGCATCGGGGTCACCGGGCTTGCGCTTCTTGGTAATTTTTTGAACGATTTCGGCCGGCAAGCTGGCCGATGCCTTGTCGATATAGCTTGCCGCTTGCGCGCTGGCAGATGCCCGTTGTTGGCCATCGGCAAATTGCACAGTCACTTGGCCCACGCGCTTGGCGATAACGGCGCTGCCGCCCTGCACCACGGTGGTGAAATAAGGCAAAGTCACTGTCCGGCTGCCTTGCGTATCGCTGCGCCTTGCCTGAACATCGAAACTTGCTTGTGAAAAAATCTTGTCGCCACTGTCGTTGCACGTCGGACGGACATTGGTGATTGACGCGACAATATCGATTGCGCTCGCGTCCTGGCTGTCGGCCGGGTTGAACAAGGTTATGTCGCCCGTGCCATCAGGAATGGCGACCGCAGGGCAGCCCGAGCGTGTGACGTTCACGCCTACACCGGCGCCGATATCAAGGTCGCCTTCGCGCGAACAACCGGCCAAGGTTGCTGCGACAATGCCGAAGGTCAGGACTTTGGCGGCAAATTTCATATAGGCTATCCTTGGCATAACAGTGCATGTGTTGCGGGTACGTCGCTGGCATTGGTCCTTATCCGCCCATCGCCTGACGTGCAACAGGGGAAAGGCCTTGGCGGATGCGGCCTGTTTAACTAAAGGACATTGCCGATGACTGAACAAACGATCTCCAAGAAACCCCTCACGCTGCTTCTGGCGGCACCACGCGGTTTTTGCGCTGGCGTGGACCGCGCTATCAAGATTGTCGAGCTCGCGCTCGAACAGCATGGCGCGCCGGTATATGTGCGCCATGAAATTGTGCACAACCGCTTTGTCGTCGACAGTTTGAAGGCCAAGGGCGCGATATTTGTCGAGGAACTGGACGAAGTGCCCGATGGCGCGCATGTCGTATTTTCGGCGCATGGTGTTCCTAAATCGGTCCCCGCAAATGCGCAGCAACGCGGCCTTGCCTATTTCGATGCCACCTGCCCTTTGGTGTCCAAGGTGCATAAGCAGGCCGAACGGCAGGTGGAAGCCGGACGTCACATCATTTTCGTGGGCCATGCTGGCCATCCCGAAGTCATCGGCACATTCGGCCAAGTCCCCGCAGGCGCGATGACATTGGTGGAAACCGCGGAGGACGCCCGCAATATTCAGCCTGCGGATGCCGACAATCTCGCTTTTCTGACGCAGACAACTTTGTCGGTCGACGATACGTCGGAAATCACATCTATTCTGGAATCACGCTTCCCGAACATTGTCGGTCCGAAGGGTGAGGATATTTGTTACGCGACATCAAACCGGCAAGAGGCGGTAAAGGCGATTGCGGATAAATGTGACCTCGTCCTCGTCATCGGCGCGCCCAACAGTTCGAACTCGCTGCGCTTGGTTGAAGTGGCCGCGCGTTCGGGTGCGAAAGCGCATCTTGTGCAGCGCGCCGACAATATCAGCATGAACTGGTTCGACGGCGTGGACACGCTTGGCCTGACGGCAGGTGCATCTGCCCCTGAAATATTGGTCCGCGAAATCATCGATGCGCTTGCCGTGCATTTTGACATTGATGAACAGCAGGTCACAACGGCGCAAGAAAGCATCACCTTTAAATTGCCACGCGAACTGGCCGGCGCGGCGGCCTGACTTGGCCGTTTATACGCAATTGGGGCCTGAACAGGTCGGTGCCTTTCTGGCGCTCTACGATGCCGGTGAACTGGTGTCGCTCAAAGGCATTGCCGAGGGCGTTGAGAACAGCAATTTCTTTGTCGAAACGACGCAAAGCCGGTTCATCCTGACCATTTACGAAAACCGCGTAGATCCCAAGGATCTGCCCTTTTTCTATGCGCTGCTGAAACATTTGCACGAAGCGGGGTGCAAGGTTCCGCGGTTCATGTCCGACCGCAACGGCAATTGGTTGCAGACCATCGCGGGAAAGCCGGCCTGCCTGATCGAATTTCTTAATGGCGTATCGGTCACCGAACCATCGGCGGCACAGGCGCACTCCACCGGTGCGGCGCTTGGGCAGATGCACAAAGCGCTGGCGGACTTCACGCTGTCGCGGCCCAACAGCCTTGGCATTTCTGCATTCCGGCCGCTTGCCATGCGCTGCACCGTCGACGGTCTGGACGCCATTTCCGAAGGCCTAGCTGCGCGGATATTATCGGAATGCGATTATTTGGAGGCGCATTGGCCGACCAATCTTCCCGTGGCGGCGATCCATGCGGACCTGTTTCCGGACAATGTCCTGATGCTGGGCGACAATGTTACTGGCCTGATTGATTTCTATTTCGCCTGCTCCGAAATCCGCGCTTATGACCTTGCGGTCACGCATAGCGCATGGTGTTTTTCGGGCGATGGCAAAGTCTTTGACGCGGATGTGAGTGCGGCCATGTTGGCGGGCTACACCCAAGCCGTGCCGATGGATGCCGAAACGCGGGACGCCTTGCCGATATTGCTGCGCGGTGCCTGTTTGCGGTTTACCTTAACGCGGTGTTACGACTGGATAAATACGCCAGCCGATGCACTGGTCACGCGCAAAGACCCCTTGGCGTTCCTGCGGCGGCTGGAATTTTACAGCGACCCCAAACAGATTGAAGCGTTATTGGCCCAGTTGCCATGAAACAGATTGAAATCTTCACCGACGGCGCGTGCAAGGGCAATCCCGGGCCGGGGGGTTGGGGTGCGATCATCCGTTATGGCAAGCATGAAAAAGAGATAGCGGGCGGCGATCCGGACACCACCAACAACCGCATGGAAATGCGCGCGGTCATTCAGGCGCTGAACGCCCTTGTCGAACCATGCAGCGTCAAACTACACACCGACAGCAAATATGTCATCGATGGCATCACAAAATGGATCTTTGGCTGGCAACGCAATGGTTGGAGAAACGCGGCGAAACAGCCGGTGCGCAATGCCGACCTATGGCGCGAGATGGTCGACGCGATGGCGCGGCATCAGGTGGAATGGATTTGGGTCAAAGGGCATAATGGCCACCCCGAAAATGAACGCGCAGACCGGCTGGCCAGCGATGCGGCCGACGCTGCCAGCAACAAGGTTAAGATCGGCTAGCTAAAACGCCCGGGCGCATAGAGCGCGGCATGGACGCGGTCGGGCGGCGCGATGGTATCGTTTAGTAACGACGCCGCCAGTTGTGCCGCGGCAGGCGCCGTCTGAATGCCAAAGCCGCCCTGCCCTGCAAACCAGAAAAACGCATCATGCGCCCCATCGCGGCCAATGACGGGCAGCCGGTCAGGTGCAAAGCTGCGCAAGCCGGCCCATTTACGTTCGACCCGGCGGATATCCCAATCGACAACCTGCTGCAGCCGATCAATGGCAAGCGCGATATCATATTCTTCGGGCGCGGCGTCGCATGGCGGCGTTGCGGTCTCGTCATGCGGGCTGAGCCACAAACGTCCGCCCGCATCGGGCTTGAAATAGAAACTGGAGTCAAGGCCGATGACAAGCGGCAGGTCAGCTGGCACATCAGGTGCGACCGCCAATTGCGCAATGGTGCGCCGATAGGGTTGAATGCCCAAGGGCGCTACGCCCGCCATCTGCGCCACATTATCGGCCCATGCTCCGGCGGCATTAACGATGATGTCGGCGGTGCAATTCAGGCTGCCCGCTTGGATATGCCACATGCCGTCGCGCCACACCGCGCTTTCCAGCCGGCTGTTGCAATGCGGCTGCACGCCCTGCTTGCGCGCTTGGCGTAGATAGGCGGCGTGGAGCGCGGCGACGTCAATATCCGCACAGGCCGCTTCCCATAGCCCCGTGGTCCATCCGCTGCGCAGACCGGGCACATGTCGTTCCAAATCGTTGCGGTCGCTGCGTTCAATATGCACACCGCTGGAGGCGAACTCCGCCAGCATCGCGTCCGCCAAAGGTTGCTGATCGGCCGTGCCGATATGCAGCCCGCCGCGCGGGGACATTAATGGGCCGTCGTGAAAATCCTTGGGCGGGTTCGCCAGAAACGGGCCCGACGCCGTTGTCAGCGGCTGAACGTCCGGGCCACCATAGCATTCAACCCAGAACGCGGCGGACCGGCCCGTGGAATGATATCCGGGATGCGCCTCCGCTTCAATCAGGACAACCGACTGAAATGCAGACAGCTGCGCGGCAAGGCTTGCCCCGGCGATGCCTGCACCGATGATGGCAATGCTAAAATCGCTCATGGCCGGGGCGCGTGCTGATCCAAAAAGGCGTCGATGCGTTGCAGGCACTGGTCGCGCACGCCATCTGCCTCGCGCAGCAGCTCATGCGCGGCCTCTTTGCCAAAAATCAGCGTTTCGGCATGTGGCAGCCTTTTGCTGTCTGCGATAACCCGCTTGGTGCTGACCAATTGATCCGCGGTCGTCGCGAGCAACAGAATGGGCGTTTGCACCGCCTCCAGCGCGCCGGGGCGTTCGAGCAAGCGGATCGACGCCATAGCGCGCTCCACCCAGTGCCAGCTTGGCGGCCCAAGCTTCACCTCAGGACGCAGCGCCCACCACGCAACCTCGTCTTCATAACGGTCGTCGTCATGCGTCAGCATTTTGCCGCGCATGCTCATCGGCGATAATGGCTTTTCACTGACTTTCCATGCGGCTTGTTTGCCCTTGCCCAATGCCACAATCAATTTGGCAACGGCATGGTTGAGCGCAAGCGGCAGACCGCCGGTTTGAATGCCCAGCATCGGCGCGCTCAGCGCCACCGCGTCGGGATCCATCGCCTTTTCCACCAAGGCGCGCATGGCCAGTTGCCCGCCCATGCTGTGCGCGAGCACAACATGCGGCGCTGGCGTGTCGCGTTTCCATGCGTCCCAAAATGTGCGCAAATCGGCGATCCACGTCGCGAAATCGTCGATATGGCCGACCTGCGGATCATCCAGCAACCGGCCCGAAGCACCCTGCCCGCGCCAGTCGATGGCGGTAACATGCCATCCCGCATCGGCATAATAAGCCAATGTTTCCAGATATTTTTCATAATGATCACCGCGACCGGGCAAAAATAACATGGTTCCACGCGGCGGGGCCGACGCCTGCCAATCGATCCGCCGGATCGGCCAACCATCGGCGGCGTGCCACATCGTTTCTGTGGCATCGGCCGGAATTGCGCGGCGGTTCATTGGTGTTTTCGGTGCGTGCATGGTTACTTTTTGGTAATCTTTCATGGTTAATGCTGTGCAGATGACCAGTGAAACTCTCGCTTACGCAACCCTTGGCGGCTTGGCAATTGCGCTGTTGATATCAATCTACACCGACATCAGATACCGCCTTATTTTCAACAAGATAACCATCGCCATTGCGCTTGGCGCGCCATTATTTTGGCTGGCGAGCGGCGGGTTTACCCTCACAGATATTGGCATTCACCTTTTGACCGCAGCGATTACGTTCATTGTCTTTGCGACCGCGTTCCATTTCGGGGCCATGGGTGGCGGCGATGTGAAACTTTTTGCGGCGTTGGCATTGTGGTTCCACTGGGTCGAGGTCATCCGCCTCATCTTATACGCATCGATCATCGGCGCGGCGGTCACCCTTATCTTTCTTGCGATCCACACATGGAAACGCCGCGAGGGCCGCGCACGGATTCCCTACGGCGTGGCGATCGCGCTGTCCGGGCTTTGGATCATCGGTGAACGGATTTTTAACCATTTTACATGAAATAGCATGGTTCGATCAGGGGACCTTTCAGGGGACAATAGGTAATGGATAGGAAAAAAGTCATATTGCTGGTGGCTGCGCTTTTAATCGCAGCAGTGACCGCCCTTATGGCGCGCAGCATGTTCACCGGTGCATCTGCACCCCAAGCTGCGGCAGCTGCTGCACCGGCCCCCGTGCCCGCCGGGCCCAAAGTCCTCGTCGCGACCAAGGCATTGCCCGTTGGCACGATCATCACCGCTGACAGCGTGCGCTATCAACCATGGCCGAAAGAATTGATCGAAGCCGCCTATTTCAAAGAAGGGGACGGTGGCGCATCCATTGACAGCCTTGTCGGCACGGTCGTGCGCAACGCCGTGACCGCTGGCCAGCCGCTGACCCAAGGTTCCCTTGTTAAGCCCGGTGACCGCGGTTTCCTCGCCGCTGCGCTTGGACCCGGCATGCGCGCCGTGACGGTGCCAGTGTCGGCATTGACCGGCGTTGCAGGCTTTGTCTTCCCCGGTGACCGTGTTGACCTTGTGCTCACACAAAATGTCGAAGCAAGCGTTGGCCCGCCATTGAAAGTGTCCGAAACCATCGTCCGCAACCTGCGTGTGTTGGCGACCGACCAACGCGCAACCCCGTCCATCGATGACAAGGGCAATAGCGTCGTCTCTGAATATAAATTGGTGACGATTGAAGCGACCCCACGCATTGCAGAGAAGATTACGGTTGCGCAATCGATTGGTACCATCAGCCTTTCCCTGCGTTCGCTGGCCGACAACGCCGCCGAACTGGAACAAGCGCTGGCCTCGGGCGATATCAACATCCCCGAAGGTGCAACCGTGGATCAGGAACGGGCGATCATGCGCCAGCTGGCACAGCGTCCATCCGCAAGCAAAGGCAGCTATGCCACCGGCGGCGACGTCTCACGCTTCCAACGCAGCAGGCTGCCCGAACAAATGCCATTAGCGGTCGCAGCCGAACAGGCCCGCACGCAAAAGCAAGTCGAGAAAATTATGAAGGGTCCAGTGGTCCGTGTGTCGCGTGGCGGCAATGTGACCGAAATCGACATTAGCCGGAGATAATAACAATATGGCACGTTTCACCACATTTAAATCGGGCCTTGCCGCCGCGGTTATGACCGCAGCCATCGGCACGGGCACGTTGGTCGGCGCGTTGGTCGGGATGCCAACAGCAGCGTCGGCGCAATCGGCAAAAGATGGCAAGTTGCTCATCTTGTCCATCGGACGCGGGCAACAGGTCAATCTGGGCGCCAGCATCACCGATGTGGTGGTCGCAGACCCCAATATCGCCGATGTCGAGGTGAAAACCGGACGCCAGATCTATATTTTGGGCAAGGGCCCCGGCGAAACCACGGTCTACGCGACCGACGCCGCTGGCCGCACCGTGTATCAGGCAACGGTCCGCGTCGGCAGCAATATGGACTCGATCTCACAAATGCTGGCGCTGGCGATGCCCGATTCAAAGATCGTTGTTACCACGATGAACGGCGCCATCGTGCTGACGGGCACCGTCAACCAACCTGAAGAGGCGGCGGAAGCCGAAGCTTTGGTAAAGGCCTTTACTGGCGGAAACACGCAAGTCTTAACCCGGTTGAAAAACGCAACGCCGCTGCAGATCAATTTGCAGGTCCGCATCGCTGAAGTCAGCCGGTCGCTGATGAAGGAAATTTCGGGCAACCTCAAAACCCGCGATCATGGCGGGACTGGCATCCTTGGCGGCGCGTATCAAGGACGTGATATCGCGGACATCAGCTCGGTCACGAACCCGGACAATCTTCCGCTTGTAGATGCGTCGGCGCTATTTGGCCTGCCCGCAAAATCCATATCGCTGCCGTTCAACCCGGCAACCGGCCAATATATAACAAGCCCATATACGCAGTATAAGTTTAACGTTCCTGCGGGCACAAATGTCCTGACCGCGGCGGGCCGCTTATTTGGCTTGGATGTGGCCGCAGCCTTCGATCTATCGGAAAAGGCGGGCCTGAGCTCAACCTTGGCCAACCCTAATCTGACAACAGTATCCGGCGAAACGGCCGAATTTTTGGCGGGCGGCGCTTTCCCGGTGGTGACATCGTCGAACAATGGCACCAACGTCGAATATAAAAATTACGGCGTCAACCTGACCTACACACCAACGGTGTTGTCGGATGGCCGCATTTCGCTGCGGGTGCGTTCGGAAGTCTCGGACATTTCATCGACGGGTGCCGTGCGCTTCGGCGGCCTTGAAGTGCCGGCGACCACGACACGGATGGCCGAAACGACGGTAGAGCTTGGTTCGGGTCAAAGCATGATGATCGCGGGATTGTTAAGCAACACAATGGGCAGCTCGGTCGACAAAATGCCCGGTGCGGGTGACCTTCCCGTGCTTGGCGCGCTTTTCAAATCGAACGGTTGGCGGCGTAACGAAACCGAACTGATGATCGTTGTCACACCCTATTTGGTGAAGCCCGTGTCCGATAGCGAGATTGCTTTGCCGACAGATGGAATGCATTCGCCACATGACCTTGAACGCATTTTGCTGGGCAAGGTGACCAGCGACAAGGGCGACAAAACCCGCCCGATGCCAACGATTGCGCCAAGCGTGACCAATGGCCCCGAACTGGGTTCCGTGACCGACGCACCCGCGCCGTTGGCCAAGAAAGTCAAATCGCAAGCCTCCGCGACCGTCCCAAGCGGCCCCGGCTTCAGCTTCGACAATTGACCGTCCATGCAAGGAGACAAGATATGCAAAAGGTAACATTCCTGATCGCTGCAAGCCTTGGCCTGGCCGGTTGCGGCACAATGCCAACCAACACATCCATGTATTCGGTGCACCAACCCGTTGTGGAACGCACCAATTACACCATCGACCTTGCCTCTGACGGCGATGGCATTGCCGTTGCCGACCAGAAGCGGTTGAACGAATGGCTTGAAACGCTGGATCTGCGTTATGGCGACCGCATTTCCATCGATAGCGGCGATGGCATGGGCAACGACAATGCCGCCCGTGATGTGCGCGCAGCCGCGGCAGAACGCGGCGTCTTGGTCGCGGAGCGTGCACCGGCAACGCCTGGCATAATCGCACCCGGCAATATTCGCGTTGTTGTCACCCGGTCCCAAGCATCGGTGCCGTCCTGTCCCGACAATCGCACGACGTCGGGCCACAACTTCAATGCAGGTAACAACAGCAATTATGGCTGCGCCATAAATTCCAACCTTGCCGCCATGGTGGCAGACCCCGAAGATCTGGTGCGTGGACGCGATAACAAGCGGCTCGACAGCAACAGCGGCAAAGCAGCGGTGAACGCTTACAAAACAAAGACCGGAGGCAATTGATGAACGCTCCATGGAAATCCGGTATCTCCGGAACGCGCGACCCGATTAGCGCTTATGTCTGCGACGACCTCACGCTGGATGTCGTTCGCGGTGTGTGTGAAGAAATGGGCTGGAGCCAGGATAAAGCCTATAAAGGCGGCCTGCGTAACGCCATTCAATCGCTGTCCGTTTCGGCAAGTCCGCAAATATTGCTGGTGGATTTGTCGGAATCGGGTGATCCGATCAGCGACATCAACAGCCTGGCCGAAGTGTGCGAGCCCGGAACAATCGTGATTGCGGTGGGTCAGGTCAATGACGTGCGCCTCTACCGCGATTTGTTGTTGTCCGGTCTGCAGGACTATCTGTTGAAACCGCTGAGCCCTGACGCGCTGCGCGATTCATTCGCCAATGCCCAAGCCGCATTGAGCGCACCGAAAGCGGATGATGGCCATGTGGACCGGCCACATGTGTCGACCGCCGTCATCGGAACCCGCGGTGGCGCGGGCGCGTCCACCATCGCGGCATCACTGGCATGGACATTCGCGCAAGTACAAGGCCATCAGACAGGCTTGCTCGACCTTGATGTGCACTTTGGTACAGCCGCGCTTGCGATGGATTTGGAACCCGGCCGCGGTTTGACCGACGCTATCGATAACCCAAGCCGTATCGACGGATTGTTTATCGAACGCGCCATGATCAAAGCCAATGAACGTCTGTCGATCTTGTCCGCAGAAGCGCCGATGAACAGCCCGGTATTGACCGATGGATCGGCCTTTTTCCAGCTGCAGGAAGAATTCCGCGCAGCGTTCGAAAACACCGTCATCGATATGCCACGCAGCATGCTGATTGCCTATCCGCATCTTATGAACGAGGTGAATATTGCGGTCGTCATAACCGAACTGACGCTGGCTTCAGCGCGCGACAGCATTCGCGTTTTGGCATGGCTGAAACAAAATGCGCCGCAATGCAAAGTGCTGGTGGTCGCCAACAATGTTCAACCAGCGGTCGTCGAAATCAGCCGCAAGGATTTTGAAAGCACGATCGAACGCAAGATCGACCTGCTTTTGCCAGCGGACCCCAAGTCGGTGGCGCAAGCGGCGAAACTGGGCCAGCCAGTTGTCGAAGCCATTCGTGGAAGCAAGCTTTCCACTGGCATCATATCGTTGGCCGAAATGGTTGCTAGCAGCTTTGCAGAAATGTCTGACGCGGCGCCTGCGGATGCCAAGAGCGCATCGAAAAAGACTGTTTTTGCCAGCTTCAAATCGATGTTGAAAACGAAGTGAAGCGGACATGGGGCCAGCCGGGACATAGGTAGCAGAGCGGATGACAATGCAGACATTTATGGTCGCGGCTGGAACAATCTTGTTCTTTGTTCTGCTGGCACTCGCCTTTGCAGGGCCCAATAGCGGTAAAGCGACGACACGCCGTCTTGGTGCTATCAAAATGCGGCATTCGGACAGTGCCGACGCGCGCGTGGAACAGCAAATGCGCAAGATGGTGGCTGCGCGCCGCCCGCTCATTTTCGCCGACGGCCAGCAGATCAACTACGCCGATAAGCTGCGCTTGCGCCTGACACAAACCGGCCAAAAATGGACGTTGCAGCAATATATGTACGCGTCGGGCGGCCTTACTTTTGTCATCATGGCCATTCTCTTGCTCAATGGCGCGCCGTTCCTTGTTGGCGTTGCTTGCGGGCTTCTAATCGGGGCTGGCTTGCCGCACATGGTCGTCAACTCCCTCATCGGCCGGCGTATCAAAAATTTCACCGCGAATTTTCCTGACGCCATCGAACTTTTGGTGCGTGGTTTGAAATCAGGCATGCCGGTGAGCGAAACGCTGAGCGTGATCGCAAAGGAAATTGCCGGTCCTGTTGGCGAAGAATTCAAATTGATCGTCGAGAAAATCAAAATCGGCAAAAGCATGGAAGACGCGATGCAAGACACGGCCGATCGGCTTGGCACCCCGGAATTCCAGTTTTTCGTTATCACCTTGGCTATTCAGCGCGAAACGGGCGGCAACTTGGCCGAAACACTCGCCAACCTTGCGGATGTTTTGCGCAAGCGCGCGCAGATGAAGCTCAAAATTCGCGCAATGTCATCGGAATCCAAGGCATCGGCCTATATCGTCGGGTCGTTGCCATTTTTCGTGTTCGGTATGATCTGGACGATTAACCAGGAATATCTCGAAGGTTTTTTCCATGAACCACGTTTGATGATCGCCGGTGTTGGCGGTGCAGTGTGGATGGCGATCGGCGTGTTCATAATGGCCAAAATGGTCAATTTCGAAATTTAAGTTGGGGGCAGGATAGCAAAAATGATCAATCCGGGTGGACCGCAACTTTTGGGCATGGACGCCATGTGGGTGGCGACATTGCTCTCGGTCGTGGCGGGCATCGCCGTCATGATTGCCATATATTCCGTTGTTACCGTGCGCGATCCCATGGCCAAGCGCGTGAAGGCGCTGAACGATCGCCGTGAGCAGTTAAAAGCCGGTATCACCGCGACAACATCGAGAAAGCGCGCCAAGCTTGTCCGCAAAACCGAAACGACAGATAAAATGCGCCAGCTTCTGTCAAAGCTCCAGGTTTTGCAGGACGATCAGGTCAAGACTATCCAGCAAAAGCTCGCACAGGCGGGCATCCGCCGCAAAGAGCTCGCGGTCTCGGTCATCTTCAGCCGCATGGTGATGCCGATCATTTTCGGCGGCGGGGCCTGCTTGTGGATTTATGCTCTGGACGGCGTCCCCGACTGGAGCGCGATGAAGAAATTTGGTGCGTTCGCAGCGGCGACGCTTTTGAGTTACAAGGCCGCCGACCTGTATCTGACCAACCTGGTGACGAAACGCACCGAAGCCATCCGCAAGGGACTTCCCGACGCGCTCGACTTGCTCGTGATTTGCGCAGAGGCTGGCTTGACCGTCGATGCCGCGTTCAACCGCGTGGCAAAGGAGCTGGGCCGGGGCTATCCCGAATTGGGCGACGAATTTGCGCTCACCGCGATTGAGCTTGGCTTTTTAACCGAACGCCGCGCTGCGTTCGAAAATCTGGCGTACCGCGTCAATCTGGACTCGATCCGGGGCGTTGTGACAACCATGATCCAGACCGAAAAATATGGTACGCCATTGGCATCGGCATTGCGCGTATTGTCCGCCGAATTCCGCAACGAACGCATGATGCGCGCGGAAGAAAAGGCCGCCCGTTTGCCCGCCATTATGACGGTGCCGCTGATCCTTTTCATTTTGCCGACGCTGTTCATCGTTATCATAGGGCCAGCCGCCTGCAGGATTGGCGACGCGTTTTCGAAACAGTGAACGGGGCGGCATGGCGCCATCCCCTTCAGCCCAAACGCACGGTCTGTTCGATAGCGCCGAAAATGCTGTGGCCAGCATCGTCGCGCACTTCGATGCGGACGACATCGCCATCTTGCAGAAATGGCGTGGTCATTTCGCCCGTCGCGATTTTTTCAACCATGCGCACTTCGGCAACACAGCTATAGCCAAGCCCGCCATCGGCGACGGGGCGACCAGGGCCGCCATCGGCATCGCGGTTGGACACGGTGCCGGAACCGATAATCGACCCTGCCCCCAAATTGCGGGTCTTCGCCAGATGCGCAATCAAGACACCGAAATCGAATGTGCAGTCATCCGACGCCACGGCCCGACCAAATGGCGCGCCGTTCAGATCGACATTCAATGTCCGGTGCAGCTTGCCGCCCTGCCAATAGGTCCCAAGGCTGTCGGGCGTCACCAACACCGGCGACAAAGCACTGGCGGGTTTGGACTGCACAAAGCCAAAGCCTTTTTCCAGTTCCGCCGGGATCAGATTGCGCAGCGATACGTCATTCACAAGGCCCACAAGCCGGATATGCGCCAGCGCCTCTACCGCCTGCGTGCCCTTTGGCACATCGCCGGTGACGACAACGATCTCCGCCTCAAAATCACAACCCCATGCTGCGTCAGCGAGCAGGATATCATCGCGCGCGCCCATAAATTCGTCGGACCCGCCCTGATACATTAATGGATCATGCCAAAAACTTTCGGGCAGGACCGCGCCGCGCGCCTTGCGGACCAGTTCGACATGATTGACATAGGCAGAGCCGTCCGCCCACTGATATGCGCGGGGCAGCGGGGCGGCCGCGTCATGTTCATGGAAGCGTGCGCGCGGGATGACAGCATGTTCCAGATCGGTCGCCAATGCCTCAAGCCGCGGCGCCATATTGTCCCAGTCATCCAGCGCGGCCTGCAAGGTCGGCGCAATATGCGCTGCATCGGCATACCAAGCGAGATCATTGGAAACGACAACAAGGTGACCGTCACGACCCGACTTTAATGATGCAAGTTTCATAATCGCTCTCCAACTTTTGACCATCATGCAACGATATTGCTGTTGCGGCAACTGTGCCTGTGCGTTTAAACATATGTGCATGGGGTTGGGGCTCGCCAAAATGCGAATGTTTCAAGCAAGTGCCTTGGCACTTTCCCTGTTCGTCTCCGGATCAGCGTTCAGCCAGCAACAGACCTTTAGCGCCGCCGAGGCCGGGAAAAATGGCTGGTCGATGGAGCAAAACCGCTCTGCCAGATGGCATCTTTCGCAACACACGCGGCTGGCCACGGCGATAGCTGGGCTTCAGCCGCAAAAGCCCGGTGTCGTCGATGCCTATGTCATTTCGATTGGGCTCGACTCCGACGCCGTGTTCGGACGGGAATCGGCGGAAGCGGCCAAAGTTCTGGCGCGCCGCTATGGCGCCGTGGGCAAAACGCTTTTCCTCGCCGCTGGGGCCGACGATGCGCCATCGGGCGCGCCGCAGGGTTCGCCGTCCAACCTTGCCGTGGCATTGGCCGCGGTTGCAGGCAAAATGGATCTGAAAGAAGACGTGCTGATTTTATTCGCCACCAGCCATGGCGACCCCGTGTCGGGGCTTGCCTATCGTGACGGCAACGACGGCGTCGGTATGATTGCACCGCAGCGATTGTCCGCACTGCTCGATGGCGTGGGCATCCACCGCCGCATGGTGCTGCTCTCCGCTTGCTATTCAGGGATATTCATTCCGTTGCTGACCAATGACCAGACCGTCATTGTGACCGCCGCATCGTCGCAACGCACATCCTTCGGCTGCGCGCCGGGCAATGACTGGACCTTTTTTGGCGACGCGCTGGTGAACAATGGCTTACGCAAGCCGCAGAAATTTGATGATGCGGTTGCCGAGGCGGTTCAGCTGATTTCCCGATGGGAGAATGTGTTGGAGCTTTTGCCGTCCCGGCCGCAGGTCTTTGTGGGCGAGAATGCGCATGTCTGGCTTGATGCGCTGGAAGTCAAAATGCCCAAGACCGAAACCCCGAAAATGGGCCGGCCCGCAATCGCCACCAATTACGAGCCTGCGAGCGATTAGGGTCAGGACCTAACCCAACTCGATGACCCGTGCGCGTAACTGCGCCAGCATGCTCTCCAGCTGCTTCGCCTCACCGCTGCCCAATATCTTCTCAAGCTCGGCCTCTAACTGCAGCGCCTCCGGCACGATTTGGTCATAGAGGCTGCGCCCCGCGGCCGTCAGGGCCAAATGGTGCGAGCGCCCATCACTGCTGTTCGGCACGCGGCTCACGAGCGCGCGTTCCTCCAGCATTTTGCACGCACGGTTGACCGTCACCTTGTCCATTGCCGTGGCCGCCACCAACTCGCGCTGCGTTGCGACCTCTGCCTCCCCCAAAAGCGCCATCACCCGCCATTCGGGCACCTTAAGTGCAAATTTACCGCGATAGGCGCGCGCGATCAGGTCACTGACCGCGTTTGAGGTAATCGACAATTGATAGGGCAGGAAAGCGCTAAGCTTCAGGGTTTTTTGTGGCATAAAATTCACTCTATTGTGGCTTGCACCGCGTGTTTGTCAGTCCGGTTTCACCTGATCCGGATGGGCAGCGATGAAGGCCGGTAACGCCGTCAGCGCCGCATCAATCCGCGATAATTTGGGGAACCGGTCCAATGGCGTGTCCACCCGCCGCGCGTTGGCCATTTGCGGGACAAGGCAGACATCGGCAAGGTTCGGCGCGTCACCGCCAAATAATCCGTCGTCGGGCGCCATATTTTCAAGCGCGGTGAACCCTTCGATGATCCAATGCCGGTACCAATTATCAACGGCCTCTTGCGACTGCCCCATTTCATCCTTCAAATAACGCAGCACGCGCAGATTATCGATTGGGTGAATGTCGGCCGCAATAATCAGCGCCTGCGCCAATGTTTTGGCCCGTTCCGCAGGGTTGGACGACAGCATCGCCGGTTCGGAATATTGGGCATCGAGATAATCGATGATCGCAAGGCTTTGCGTCAGATCATGGCCATCGATCGACAGCATGGGGACGAAACCTTGCGGGTTGCGCGCGACATAGGCCGGTGCCTTTTGTTCATTTTCCAGCAGGCTTGTCGGCACGCGAGTGTACGGCACATTTTTGAGATTGAGGACGATGCGCACCCGGTAACTTGCCGAGGAGCGCCAATAGTCGAACAGAGTAATCGCATTCATGACGTCACAATTAGCATGGCATTGGTAAAAGGCAAAAGCATTGCAGAACGGCCCGCCCTTGCATATGTCTGGCACAGCTAAAGAGGACCAAAGATGACCGACGTGAAAAAATGGATGACCGCCGCTGGATTGTTGATGCTGCCCTTATCAGCGCAGGCGGCTTCGCCCATTACGGGTCGGTGGGTCACGCAAAGCAAGGACGGCGTCGTCGAAGTCTATCCCTGCGGCGAGAATATATGCGGCAGGCTGTCCAAATTCCTTGTGAACCCGCCAGCCGGCCCCGGCGCGAAAGACATCAACAATCCGGACAAGGCACTGCGCAGCCGGACAATCTTGGGCATGAATGTTTTGACGGGTTTCAAAGCGGCTGGTGATGAATGGAAAGGCCAGATTTACGATCCCAAATCGGGCAAAACCTATCGGTCGATTGTCTATAAAGGCAAATCGGGCAATCTGGTCGTCAAAGGATGCATTGGACCCTTTTGTCAGGCACAAACATGGACACCGGCGCGTTAAATACGAACGCACCGGACGCGCATGGTTAGCTGAGCACGCGTATTAAGACCGCAATTTCCAGCCCGAACGCAGCAGCAAATAGCAGATAGTGCCAAGCACTATGTTCAGCGCAAGCAGCAAAACCGCGCCAAAAACCACGGGGCTGTCTGCGGCACCGATGAAGCCATAACGGAAACCCGAAATTGCATAGAAAAACGGATTGGCGTGGCTGATCGCCTGAAATGTCGGGGCCAGCTTATCAACCGAATAGAATGTACCCGACAGCAACGCCGCTGGTGCAACAACGAAGTTACTGACCGCCGCCGCATGGTCGAATTTCTCCGCCCAGATTGATGTCATGACGCCAATGAGCGCCAGCATCATTGAACCCATCAGGCCAAACCACAACACCGCCCACGCATGTGCAGGGGTGACATGCACGCCAGGCCATAAGGCCATCGCAAGCCAGATTGTGCCGCCCACCAGAAACGCGCGTGTCACCGCCGCAAATGTCAGCGCGGCCAAAACCTCGGCATTGGACAAGGGCGGCATCAGATAATCAACAATGGTGCCCTGAATTTTACCGACCAGCAAAGAGAAGCTGGAATTGGCAAAGGCATTTTGCATCATACCCATGATGATGAGGCCAGGTGCAATGAAATCCGCAAAGGAAACACCCAGAACCTGTGGCTTCACGCTTCCCAAAGCCACGGTGAAAATAATCAGATACAGCAACGTCGTGATGGCCGGAGCCCATACCGTTTGCATCTGCACCTTAAAGAAGCGGCGTACTTCTTTCATATATAGGGTTTGAAGCCCAACCCAGTTTACGTTGCGGATATGCCGTTCGCCGTCGGGCAGTTGCACAACGGGGTTCGCGTCCCTATCTGGGCCATGAGCGCTTTTATGGTGGATAGTCATCGCGCAATCGACTATCGGCTTGCAGGCTTAACCGCAAGGCGCAAATGCGCCACGACTGCGGTATGACACATTAGATATTGGGAAAGTTTCTATGTCCTGGACCGACCAGCGGATTGATCAGTTAAAAGCGCTTTGGGAAAAAGGCCTGACAGCAAGCCAGATTGCCGAAGAACTTGGTGGTGTTAGCCGCAATGCCGTTATCGGCAAGGCCCATCGCTTGGGACTAAAATCGCGCCCGTCGCCGGTGAAGGCCAATGACACAGACAAAAAAGCCGCGCCGAAAAAACCGGCGGCTGCAGCGCCCGTTAAGGCAGCGGCCCCAGCCGCACCTGCGCGCGCCCGCGCCGCTGCACCTGTGGCTGAGCCTGTCGCGCCCGTGCCCGCAGATGACGATGCCGCCAACGCACCTGTCCAGCGCGCATCGGCGATGCCACGTGTTGTGTCGATCGGACCTGGCGGTTTCATGCGTCAGGGCCCCGGCGATCAGCAAGCCCCCATTCCGCCAGCACCGCCACGCCGCCTTGTACCGGCAAAGCCAAGCCCCGAAATGGCCGACAAAACATCGTTGCTGGATTTGAACGAGCGTATTTGCCGTTGGCCCTTGGGTCACCCCGGTGAAGCCGATTTCCATTTCTGCGGCGAGGCGGTAAACCCCGGTTTTCCATACTGCGTCGAACATTGCGGCCGCGCCTATCAGGCGCAGCTTCCACGCGGTGTGCGCCGTCCTCCGCCCCCCATGCCGTTCGGCGGACCAAGGGTTCGTTAAGGCCATATTGAGATAAAGCATGGATCATCCATTTGCGGATCTCATCGGATTAACATTAGATCAACAAGGCGGCGGCAGCAGCAGATCTTCGCTGTTGGTCGATAATCGGCATCTAAATCCGCACGGTGTTGTGCATGGCGCTGTCCTTTACGCAATGGCGGATACAGGCATGGGCGCGGCGCTGTATTCGACACTCGATGCTGGATATGCGTGCGCGACAATTGATATCTCGATCAGCTATTTCCGGCCCGTCGCGCAGGGCCAGTTGCTGTGCGAAACCGTTTTGGACAATAAGGGCCGAACCATTGCCCATTTAACCGCCCGTATCACGCAGAATGACAAGTTGGTTGCGCAGGCAAGTGGCAATTTCGCCATTATGTCCACGCCCCCGGAAAGACGCTGATCCGGTTTATTTCCACAGCCGAGTTTCGTTCGACTGTTGCGCCGCCAACTCTCCCGCGCCTATAGCATGGTTATGACCGATGACCTGTTTGGCGGCAGCGCGGCCGCCACTGCCGCATCCAATGATTATACTGCTTCTGCAATTGAAGTGCTGGAGGGGCTTGAGCCGGTTCGCCGCCGCCCGGGCATGTATATTGGCGGCATCGACGAACGCGCCTTGCACCATCTCGCGTCCGAAGTACTCGACAACTCGATGGACGAAGCCGTCGCTGGCCATGCCAGCCGTATTGAGGTGCATTTGGGCGTTGGTAACCGGCTGACCATCACCGACAATGGCCGCGGTATTCCGGTTGATCCGCATCCGAAATTTCCGGACAAATCGGCGCTTGAGGTCATTCTCACGACCTTGCACTCCGGCGGTAAGTTCACGGACAAGGCCTATGCGACATCCGGCGGCTTGCATGGCGTCGGTGTGTCTGTCGTCAACGCCCTGTCGACCGATACCGTTGTCGAAGTGGCCCGCAACAAGCAATTATATCGCCAACGCTTTGCGCAAGGCCATCCGGTCGGTAAGCTGGAGGAGCTTGGCCCCACGCCCAACCGGCGCGGCACCACCATAGCGTTCACGCCGGACCCTGAAATTTTCGGCGCCGATGCGAAGTTCAAGCCTGCGCGCCTGTTCAAGCTTGCCCGGTCAAAGGCCTATTTGTTCGCGGGCGTCGAAATTCGCTGGCGCTGCGACGCGGAACTCGCGAGCGCAGATGTCCCAGCCGAAGCGGTGTTCCAATTCCCCGGCGGCCTGTCCGACCATTTGCGCGAACAGCTTGGCACCCGCGCCTGCGCGACCACGGAGTTTTTCTCTGGCACGCAAGATTTCCCCGATGCGCAAGGCCGCGTCGAATGGGCGATTTCCTGGCCGCTCTATTCCGACGGTTCGTACAGCTGGTATTGTAACACCATTCCGACGCCGGACGGCGGCACCCATGAAGCTGGCGTTCGCGCTGCGCTGACCAAGGGATTGCGCGCCTTTGGCGAATTGATTGGCCAGAAAAAAGCGGCACAGATATCAGCGGAAGACATTTTCAACGAAGCCGAATTGATGTTGTCGGTGTTCATCCGCAACCCGCAATTCCAAAGCCAGACCAAAGACCGGCTGACCTCACCCGAAGCAACGCGCTTGGTGGAAAACGCCGTGCGGGACCATTTCGACCATTATCTTGCCGACAATATGGAGCGCGGCAAGGCGTTGATGGGCTTCATATTGGAAAAGGTCGACGACCGCCTGCGCCGTAAGGCAGAGCGTGAGGTCAAACGCAAAACCGCTACATCAGGCCGCAAGGTGCGTCTGCCCGGCAAGCTGACCGATTGCGCATCGGATGACCCGACCGGCACCGAATTGTTCATCGTCGAAGGTGACAGCGCTGGCGGCAGCGCAAAGCAAGCGCGTGACCGCAAGACGCAGGCGATTTTGCCGATCCGGGGTAAAATCCTGAATGTGGCGTCGGCCACCGCAGACAAAATCCGCGCCAACAACGAAATCGCTGATCTTCAGCTCGCGCTTGGCTGTGGCACGCGCAAGGACTGCAACCCCGACAATCTGCGCTATGAACGCATCATCATCATGACCGATGCCGATGTCGATGGCGCGCATATCGCAACCTTGTTGATGACATTCTTCTTTCAGGAAATGTCCGAAATCGTGAAGGCCGGGCATCTCTATCTCGCGCGGCCGCCGCTCTATCGCCTGACGCATGGCAGCCATAGCGTCTACGCCGCCGACGACGCGCACCGCGCCGAATTGGAAGCGACCGTATTCAAGGGCAAGAAAGTCGACGTTGGTCGGTTCAAGGGGCTGGGTGAAATGAACCCGAACCAGTTGAAAGAAACGACGATGGACCCGGCGACCCGCTCGCTGATCCGCATTACCTTGCCGCATGAATATGAACGGCGTGCGGTGGTCAATGACCTTGTCGACCGGCTAATGGGCAAAAATCCGGAGCACCGGTTCAACTTCATTCAGGAAAATGCCGCGCAGCTGGACGAGGACACGATTGACGCGTGAGGCGGGATTACACCGTTAAAGTTACGGTGCAGGCGTATTAAGCCACTCGTTACGCAAAAGGCCAAAGATCAAGCTGTCGCGCACGCCAATATGGGTTTCCCATTCTTCGCGCAGATACCCTTCACGCTGGAAACCCAGTTTTTCGAGCAGTCTTATTGAGCCCATATTATCGGGATCGGTGTCCGCCATAACGCGGCGCGCCGAGAGGTTCATAAAGGCGTAATCCAAGGCCATAGCCGCGGCTTCATAAACATAGCCCTTACCCCAATGGCTGCGTCCCAGAATATAGCCCAGCTCAAAGCTATTCTTACGGTGCGGCAAAAGAATGACCCACCCCAATGCGACCCTTTCGTCAAGCGTGATTGCCCAACAAATATGACCGGCATCAATTTCTGCATTCAACGCAATGTAGCTTTGCGTTTCCGCGATATGCGCATGCGGACCGCTCGACCAATAACGCATAACCGCATCATCGGACAAAACATCAAAAAGCGCAGGCGCATCGTCCACGTTCAACTGCCGGAGAATGAGACGCTCGCTGGCAAGTGTCGGCGCGGTCACTGTGTCAAAGCCTCAACCAAGGCCCTGACCTTTTTCTGCCGCCATTGCGGCAAGGGTGCGACCAGCCAATAAGCTTCTTCGCTTTCTTTCGCATTGTCGACCGCGCGTATTTTTCCGCTCGCCAAATCGGCTTCGGCCAACAGCAGTGGTACCGTTGCCCTGCCCAGCCCAATGGCGGCCGCGTCAATCGCAAGACCCGCATCTGCAAGCCGAAGCGCCGCCACGCCGTCGGCCACAGGGCAATTGGGCCAGCTAATCGGCGTTTCCGCCCCACCTTCTGGTGCGGCGACGGTGACATGCGCGCCAGCGGCGAGCTTGATACCTTCATGCTCGCCGGGGCCAGTGGTCAGCCGGATGGCAAGGTCAAGATTGGCTTCGGTAAAATCGACCGCCTCGTCCGCAGCCACCAAGGTGAAGCGCGTGTCGGGGTTCGCCTTGCTGAATGCCGCCAACCGCGCCGCCAGCCATTTGGCGGTGAAATCGCGCGGCGCAGCGATGGTCAGCGAATTGGAGGATTGCCCCGCCTGCATCGCGCGAACCGACTCTTCGAACTGCAAAAAGCCTGCACGTAGGGCATCAAGGCCGTTTGTCGCCTCGTCCGTCAACTCAAGCCCCTTGGGCGTCCGGCGGAAGAGAACGACGCCCAACATATCTTCCAACGCGCGGATCTGCTGGCCGACGGCCGCTGGCGTCACCGCAAGTTCGTCCGCCGCCTTGGTAAAGCTTAAATGCCGCGCCGAAGCGTCCAGCACGCGTAGGCCATTTAAGGGCAGATGCGTACGCTTCATGCGATGCTCAACGCGCTATGGCCGGGGCGACCAGCGTAAAGCGCGGAATTTCGGCGAGGAAGGTCGTGCCATCTTCGCGGATGAAACGATATTGCCCCTCCATCATGCCGCTGGGTGTCGGCAGTGGGCAGCCCGAGACATAATCATGGCTCTCGCCGGGCTTCAGCAAGGGCTGTTCGCCGACCACGCCATCGCCATCGACATGGTTGATTGTGCCGCGACCGTCGGTGATGCGCCAGTGCCGCGTCATCAATTGCACCGGTTCATCGCCGCCATTTTCGATGCGGATATGATAGGACCAAAACCAACGGCCTTGCGCGGGGACCGATTGTTCTTGCAGAAAATTGGGTGACACGCGGACGGTCACGCCCTCGGTCGTTGCGCTCACCGCAAAAAAGGAATCGAGAATGCTCGTCACAGTCCCGCAGCCCTGAGCGCCTGATCCAGATCGTCAATCAGATCGGCGGGATCTTCCAAGCCCACATTGATGCGGATCATCCCTTCGCCCACACCCATGGCTTCGCGGCCTTCGGGGCCCATGCCATGGTGGGTGGAGGACGCAGGGTGGCACATCAGGCTGCGCGCATCGCCGATATTGTTCGAAATATCGATCAGCTGCAGCGCATTGAGCAAGGCGTGCGCCTGCTTGCGGCCACCATCGACTTCAAAGGCAAAAATCGGCCCGCAGGCTTTCATCTGGCTCATGGCGAGCTCATGCTGCGGGTGGCTGGCAAGGCCGGGATGCATGATATGCGGCACGCGGCCTTCCAAGAATTTGCCGACCGCAAGCGCATTTTCCGACTGCCGCATGGCGCGCAGCTCCAGCGTTTCCAAACCCTTGTGCACGACCCAGGCGTTGAATGGCGACAGATTGGGTCCAGTGTTGCGCTGAAACGGCAACAGCACGTCATCGATCCATTGTTGCGAACCACAGACCGCACCGGCAAGAACGCGGCCCTGCCCGTCCATCAGCTTCGTTGCGCTATAGGCGACGACATCTGCGCCATAATCCATCGGCCGTTGTAGCACGCTGGTCGCAAAGGCGTTGTCGACCACCGTGGTGATGCCATGTTCTTTGGCGAGGCCGCAGACATAGGCCATGTCGACAATGTCCATCGTCGGGTTGGCGGGGGTTTCAAAGAAGAACACCTTTGTATTCGGCTGAATCGCGGCTTTCCACGCATCATTGTCGCGGCTGTCGATCGTGGTCGTGCTGATGCCCCATTTGGGCAGCAAATTATCCGTCAGCCAACGGCACGAACCAAAAGCTGCGCGCGCGGCGACCACATGGTCACCCTGCGACAATTGGCACAACAACGCCGTCGTCATCGCCGCCATGCCCGTGGCTTGCGCGCGGCATGCCTCGGCCCCTTCCATCAGCGCAATGCGTTCCTCCAGCATTTGCACCGTCGGGTTTTGCAACCGCGAATAGGTCATGCCGTCCTGCTCACCCGCAAAACGGGCCGCTACGGTTTCCGCATCATCATAGGTAAAGCCAGACGAGAGGAACAACGCCTCCGACGTCTCACCATGTTCGCTACGCCATGTACCACCACGCACGGCCTGAGTGGCAGGACGCCAATGCCGGGTGATTTCGCGATTCTGGCCAGTGGTTTTCTTCATAAACTCGCTTTTCGGGGACTAGAGGGGTTGCGTCAATAAGGAGATGTCATGGATGTTAAACCGTAGCCCTGAGCAGCGCTTGCGCAGCGCGCGCGTCCGTCGAAGGGCGCGCGTCAACGCAAAGCCGCCCTTCGACTTTTCGCCGGTGCCATGCACCGTCGGCTCAGGGCTACGGTCATTATGATAGCGCAGCCAACACCGCTTCGCCCATTTCGCTGGTGGACATCGTCCCACCAAGATCGGGCGAACGGGCACCAGCGGCGAGTGCTTTGGCGACCGCCGCGTCAATACGGTCGGCCATCGCGGGCAAGTTGAGCGAGTAACGCAGCATCATCGCGGCGGACAAGATTGTCGCCAGCGGGTTCGCCTTGCCCTGTCCCGCAATATCGGGCGCGCTGCCGTGGATGGGCTCATACAGGCCCTTTTGGTTGCTATCGAGCGAGGCGCTGGGCAGCATACCAATCGATCCGGCACACATGCTCGCTTGGTCGGACAGGATATCGCCAAACAAATTGCCGGTGACGATCACGTCAAACTGGCCGGGGTTGCGCACCAGCTGCATCGCGCAATTGTCGACATACATATGGCTGAGCGCCACTTCGGGATATTCGGCGTGGGTTTCAATCACCACATCGCGCCACAGTTGCGAGGTTTCGAGCACATTCGCCTTATCCACCGAGCATAATTTCTTGCCGCGCGCCATCGCGGTTTCAAAACCGACCCGGGCAATGCGGCGCACTTCATCCTCATTATAGGACATGATGTCATAGCCTTCGCGCTTACCATCCGCGGTTTTACGCATGCCCTTTTCGCCGAAATACACATCGCCATTCAATTCGCGCACGATGATCATGTCGATCTGCGTCGCCACTTCGGGGCGAAGCGCGCTGGCATCCGCAAGTTCGGGAAACAAGGTCGCGGGGCGCAAATTGGCGAATAAGGACAGTTCCTTGCGCAGCCCCAATATCGCCTGTTCGGGCCGCAAATGCCGTTCCAACGCATCGCAATCAGGGTCGCCCACCGCGCCAAACAATATCGCGTCAGCGCGCTTTGCAAGGTCCAGCGTTTCGGGGGGCAGCGGATGGCCGGTCGACTTATAGGCCGCGCCGCCAACCAGTGCCTCTTCGAAGGTCAGTCCGTCAATCGCCAACGCGTCCAATACGCGACGTGCTTGGGTGATGACTTCGGGACCAATTCCGTCCCCGGGTAATAAGGCAACTAACAAGGCGGCATCCTCATAAGAAACCATAGTGCTGAGCCTGTCGAAGCACGCCTGTCGATAGGGCGATGCCTTTAAGCGCCCTTCGACAGGCTCAGGGCTACGGTGTTGAATTCATGCCTCCCCTGCCAAGTGCAGCGCGGTTATGCAACTGCCCTTTTCAGGCGTTCCACCAACCGTTCGCGCGCGGCCATCACATCGGCGCGGCGGTCGCCCAAAACATGCGCGACCAAACGCTTGCGGTTTTGCGCCATCATCGCCACCGGCGCGCTGTCGGCGTCATGTTCTTCGGCATAGCCAAGTTCTGCCAGCAATAAGGTTTCATATTGCGCAATGGCCCCTGCCCAAACGCGTGCGGCAGGTGCCAGCTCAATCGCCGACAACAACCCGTCACACGCGCCGTACACGCGGGGATAAGGCACGCCTTCGGCCAGCGTTGCCGCGGTCAGCGCGGTGACCCAGTCAATCGCCGCAATCGCCAGCGGTTCGCCCAGTAAATGCGCACGGCTGTGCAGGGGTTCGGGCGTCAGGCGGGCCAACTGCCCCGTTATGCGCGTGCGCCATGCGCCGGTGATGACATTGCCGGGGATCAGCACAGGCCGCAATTGCCGCCCCCGCGCGCCTTGCACATAGCCCGCAAGCATGCCGTAATCTTCGGAAAACGCGCGCACGATAGCGCCGGTTTCGCCGTGATTACGGACTGCACAAATGATCGCGGATGCCGTTATGTCCATGCGCCCTCATGCCAACACTGCTGCATGAGGGGAAGCTCTATCCTGCGTCGCTGTGTTCGCCGCTGATCATGAACAAGGTCACGCCTGCATATTTTTCGGCTCCAGCGTCGAATAAAGCGTCAATTTCGAACAACTGCTCGGTCAGCTTCAAATCATTGAGGCCTAGCAAATGAAACGCGCCCAGCTTTTTCTCACGCGGCGGCTCGCCATGTTTTTCGAGCGTAATCGCGTCGATAAACAGCGCATTGTTCTTGGAATAGAGCACGTGCGGCGCAAGCTTCATCGCCACATTATTATAGGTGGCGGTCACACATTTTTTGAGCGCAATAGCCTCAAGCAGCAATTGGTTGGTGGTCATCGGCTTAGATTATCCGACCAACCGGCGCGCGCAAGAATAAATTGTGCAGTGCAGCATTTTTATCAACGCGCTTGCTTGGCGTGTCCGGCGATCAAATCCACCATGCGGCCAACTTGCGAGGGCGGCAGATCATGCGCCATCTCGTCGATAATCTCCAACCGCGCGCCGGGGATGTGGCGGGCGATATCCTCGCTGCCTTCTTTGGGCACGAGCGGGTCCGCGCCGCCATGCACAACAAGGGTCGGCACCTTAATCGTCTTAAGCCGGTCAACGCGGCTGCCATCGGCGATGATCGCCAGCAACTGCCGTCTCGTGCCGACCGGATAATAGCCGCGGTCGAACGCTTTGGCGGCCATTTCGGCGTGGGCATTTTCTGGGCGCGCCGGATCGGGATAGGAGAACGAACTGACCAACTCGGCTCCGAATGCGACGGCCTCCTCTCGGCTGGCGTCTGGCGGGCGCTTGACCATGAATTGGCGCTGGATATCGGGGCGCGCGCCGGGAAGCCCAGCCTTGCCACTCGACGACATGATCGAGGTCATGCTCAAAGTCCGTTCCGGGTAATTGGCAGCCATCAATTGGACGATCATCCCGCCCATCGACGCGCCGACCACATGCGCCTTGTCGATGCCCAGCGCATCCAGCAACCCAATGCCGTCGGCCGCCATGTCACCCAGCGTGTACGGAACGCGCACCGGCAGCCCTATCCGGGCCTTGAACATCGTCCAGGCCAGATGGGGCGTCTTTGCCCCCTCCATCCACTGCGACAGGCCAACGTCGCGATTGTCATAATGGATGACGCGGTAGCCCTTGCTTATAAGGCCGTGAATGAACTCGTCGGGCCACGCAATCATCTGCGCACCAAGGCCCATGACGAGCAGGATGACCGGACCATCGGCTGGGCCGTTTTCCTCATAATATATATCGATATTGTTGGCGCGGATATTTGGCATGATGTTCTCCCCTGCCCGCCATTCTAATCAGCTGCTTGCCAACTGCAAGGCTACATCACCCGCCCGCATGGTAGAAATCATAGACTGTCTGCGCCACGGCGGCGGATACGCCCGGTGCTTTCTGCAAGTCTTCAAGGCTGGCATTGCGCACCGCGCGCGCGGTGCCGAAATGCAGCAATAGGGCCTTTTTCCGCGAGGGCCCGACGCCCGGCACTTCGTCCAGCGGGCTTACGGTTATCGCCTTGCTGCGCTTCGCACGGTGCGCGCCAATGGCGTAGCGGTGCACCTCATCGCGCAGGCGCTGCAGGTAGAACAGGACCGGCGCGTTTACCGGCAAGGTCAATTCACGTCCGTCGGGGAAGTGAAAAACTTCGCGGCCATCACGGCCATGATGCGGGCCTTTGGCGATGGCGATCAATGGCACGTCATCGACACCAATTTCCTCCAGCGCCGCCTTCACGCTGCTCATCTGCCCCTTGCCGCCGTCGATCAGCACCAGGTCAGGCCACTGCCCGCTATCGCGGTCGGGATCATCGTCCTGCGCGCGCGCAAAGCGGCGCTGGAACACCTCACGCATCATCGCAAAATCGTCGTCGGTCGCGGCCTGTTTGATGTTAAACTTGCGATATTGGCCCTTGATAAAGCCTTCGGGTCCGGCAACGACCATCGCGCCAAGCGCATTGGTGCCCTGAATATGGCTATTGTCGTAAATCTCGATCCGGCGGGGCGGCTCGGGCAGTTCAAACAGGTCCGCCACCTCTTGCAGCAACTTGCCCTGCGTCGTGCTCTCTGCCAGCCGTCGGTCCAACGCCTCTTCGGCATTGCGCGTGGCCTGTTTGACAAGGCGGACGCGGTCGCCGCGTTGCGGCACGCTGATTTCAATCTTGCGCTCGGCACGTTCGGACAATGCCTCCGCCAACAGATCCGCCTCGGTCAATTCGCGGTCGAGCAATATGTTTTTGGCGGGCGGCACATCTTCGTAAAATTGCGCAAGGAAGCTGGTGAACACTTCATCCTCGGTCATTTCGGCCACATGGGACGGGAAAAACGAACGATGCCCCCAATTTTGCCCGCCGCGGATGAAAAACGCCTGAATACCCATCACGCCATTGCGGTGCGCCAAGGCAAAGATATCGGCATCGCCAACGCCTTGCGCATTAATCGCCTGCGACCCTTGAATGAAGGTCAGCGCCTTCAACCGGTCGCGCAACATGGCCGCACGTTCGAAATCGAGCGCCTCGGCCGCACCCTCCATTTCCTTCGCCAGCTTTGCCTGCACATCAGAGGATTTGCCGTCGAGGAAGGATTTGGCATCAGCGACCAGACCGTCATAGGATTGGTCATCAATCCGGCCCACGCATGGCGCGGAGCAGCGCTTGATTTGGTACAACAGGCATGGCCGGTCACGATTGTTGAAAAAACTGTCCGAACAGCTGCGCAACAGAAAAAGCTTTTGCAGCGCATTCAGCGTCTGGTTGACCGATCCGGCGCTGGCAAAGGGGCCATAATAGTGCCCCTTGTTCCGCCGTGCACCGCGATGTTTCTGGATACGCGGGAATTTATGATCCACCCGCAGCAGAATGAAGGGGAAGCTTTTGTCGTCACGCAGCAGCACATTATAGGCCGGACGATAGCGTTTGATCAGCTGCGCCTCCAACAACAGGGCTTCCGCCTCGCTATTGGTGGTCACAATCGTCATCGATCGCGTCAGCGCGACCATTCTGCGCAGGCGATTGGGCAAGCGGTCAATCTGCACATAATTGCCGACGCGGTTTTTGAGCGCACGCGCCTTGCCGACATATAATATTTCGCCGCGCGCATCGTGCATCCGGTACACGCCGGGTTTCAGCGGCAAGGTCTTCAGGACATTGCGGATGGCGGCAGTGCCGGTTTCCAGATCAGGTGTGTCCGCACCACGCACGGCGTAGGTCGCCTGCTCCTCGTTAAAGCGAGAAGCCGCATTGGGTTGATCGGGGCGGTCGGCTTTGGACATGTCGGGGTGATGTAGGCAACGTCGGTGCGCTACACAATCTCATTCCCGCAAATGCGCGGCATGATTCTACATTGGAAGTTATGTTCCCGCCTGCGCGGGAACCACAAAACTTAGTTCAACGAGGCGATCGATTGATCGATCAGGGCTGCGTCGGCCTTTGCATCATGATGCGCGGCGATCAATTGCGCTGCTGCAGCAGCGGCAGCACTTGCGGCCTTGTTGCGGACATCCGCAATTGCCGCGCGCTCGGCAGCGGCAATCTTTTCTTCAGCCGCCTTCGCACGGCGTTCGATCAATGCGGTCGCATCGCTCTTTGCGCGGGCGACAATCTGCTTGGCTTCGGCTTCGGCAGAGGCTTTCATCGCATCGGCATCACGCGCCGCCTGCTTTGCCTTTGCTTCATACTCGGCTTTGATATTTTCAGCTTCGGCACGCAGCGCGGTTGCTTGGTCCAACTGCTGCTTAATGCCGGCAATCTGTGCATCCAATGCGCCAGCGATCATCGCGGGCACTTTTTTCCAGATTGCCAAGATGATGACGGCAAGCATCGCCAAAGCGACCAGCATCGAGGCGTCAAAGCCAAGAGCCGAAGGCGTGACATGCTCTTCTGCGCCGCCATGTGCTTCAGTCGAAGCGTGCGCAGCGGGCGCGGCGGTTTCCGCGGTGGGCGTCGCAGCGGGTGCGGCGGCTTCTGCTGCTGGAGCAACGGCCGTTGTTGCCGCTGCTGTGTCGGTGGATGCTGCTGGATTAGCCATTGGACATTACCGCCTTCACTGCTTTGGCGGCCTGCGCCGGGGTAACTTTCGCGCCCGAAACCTTGGCAACGATATCCGCAGCGGCGTCCGCAGCCACGGTTTCGATGCTTGCCATTGCCTTGGCTGTTGCCGCCGAAAGCGCAGCTTCCGCAGCGGCAAGTTTCACGCTAATTTCCGCATCGGCTTTCGCCAAACGGGCCTCCGCGTCTTTGGCGCCTTTTGCTTTCGCATCACTTGCTTTGGCTTGGGCCGCAGCCCGCGCAGCAGCCAGTCCTGCTTCGCCACTATCCCCCAGATCATCCGCTTCGGCACGCGCAAGCTCGGCAGCAGCAAGGTCGTCCGCAATCTTGCGATTACGTGCGTCCATCGTTGCTTCCACTTTTGGCAGCATGCCATGACCGATCGTAAAATAGACCAGGCCAAAGACAATCATCAGCCAAAAAAACTGTGATGCATAAGTTTCAAGAATCTGGGCAATTTGTGGCATATTACGCGCTCATCCTATTGAGGAAATGCCCCGGCGGTTGCCGGGGCGAAACCGTCAATTAGGCAACGAAGATCAGGATCATCGCGATAACGAACGCGAGCAGACCGAGAAGTTCGACGGCGGCGAAGCCGATGAACAGACGGCCCTGCTGGCTGTCAGCTGCTGCTGGGTTACGCAACGCGCCCTGAAGGAACGAGCTAAAAACGTTACCAACACCGCCAGCGGCGATACCGGCACCAATTGCTGCCAGACCGGCACCGATCATTTGGGCTGCTTCTGCGTCCATGATAATAACTCCTGTTAAAAATAAAACTTAGTGGTTGAAATCTTAGTGCAAATTGACGGCGTCGTTGATGTACAGCGACGTCAAAAGTGCAAAAACATACGCCTGAATAGCACAAACGAGCAGTTCAAGCAGGGTAATACCAATCATCAAAACAAAGGCCGGGAAGCTGACAATCAGCGGCACCCAAGCGGCTTCTGCATTCAGACCGTTAATCACAAATCCAGCCAGCACTTTCATCAGGATGTGCCCAGCGGTCATCGCAACGAACAAACGCAGCGCGAGGCTGAATGGACGGATCATGAATGAGAATAATTCAATGACCGGGATCAGCCACATCAATGCCAATGGCGTGCCTTGCGGAACAAACAGGCTGAAGAAATGCAGGCCATGGCGCCAGAAGCCAACGACCAATACGGTGCCAAAGCTGAACAGCGCCAGCACGGCGGTGACGGTCAAATGGCTTGTGATCGTAAACGGATGCACGCCGGGGACGATACCGAAAGGCATCATGCCCATGAAGTTCGCCATCAGGATAAACATGAACAACGAGAACACCAAAGGCACATATTTCTTGCCTTCGGGACCGACATTTGCGGTCAGCATGTTGTTGATAAAGCCCGTTATGCCTTCGACAGCCATCTGCCAGCGGCCGGGGACCATTTCGCGCTTCATTCCGCCCGCCATGAACACCCACAGCGCGCCCAGAACAAGCACCATGAACAACGATGAGTTGGTGAAGGAGACGTCGTAACCTGCAAGGTTAAGCTGCGCGAGCGGCTCAATCTTGAACTGGTACATCGGATCGATTTTGCCGCTTTCGCCTGCCACGTTCACTACCCTGTTATATACACGTCAAGCGCCCGGTTTAGTCCGGACGCTCTGCTGAAATCTTTATTATGTTCCTGAAGGCGACTGCAATGCCCAAAAACATGCAGGTCAACAGGAGCGCAGGTGCGATACCCAGCCAGCGGTCCAAAACCCAGCCAACCAAAGCACCACCAGCAGGACCCGCGATCAACTCAGTTAAAACCCTGTTCCCTTGCCGCATTCCTTTGGCTGGAGCCTGATCCTGACCTGAGCGTTCTGCTTCGGCTTTCCGCGCCGCTTTCAGCTGCATATCTAACGACACGAGCCGGGCGTCACTTTTGCCTTTATCATCCTGCCCGGAATTGTCCGACATCATGTGATTCCATCCAAATAAACACACGGAACCGCCACGCAATCGGGGCAACCCCGCCTAGGCATCGGCGCTTTAGGAGAGCGCCTGCGTCAAGTCAACAGCGCGTCGCCAAGAATGTTGCGTCGCAATAGACAGGGCCGAAGCATCGCTGTCCCGGTCCGCTATATTCGTTTGGCTGATACCCTTATATCTTGGTCGCCCCGAACGCGGTTCAGTTGTTACACGCAGCGCGAGTCCCATTCAGATGCGCTGGAATCGCGTCAATCGACTTGCACCCGTCGCAAAAATCACCAAAAAGGTCATTATCGCAAAAGGACAGTGCTGATGGCGGACGGCGCGGATAAAATCGAACATCATGGCACCGGCCACCGCGCGCGTCTGCGCAAGCGGCTTTTTGAACAGCAAGGCGAAGGCCTGCACGACCATGAGCTGGTCGAATATTTGCTCGCCTTGGCCATTCCGCGCCGCGACACAAAGCAAATCGCCAAGGATCTGATCGCGCGATATGGCAGCCTCTCGGCCTTGTTAACGGCTGATGCCGACAGCATCATGCGCGAAAAGTGGATGGGCGAAACAAGTGTCGCTGCACTAAAGATCGTCCAAGTCGCGGCCCTGCGTCTCTTGAGCGCACCCGTTCGCGAGATGCCGATTTTGTCATCATGGCAGGCGTTGCTGGACTATCTGCGCGCCGACATGGCGCATCTGACCATCGAACGCGTGCGGACCTTATATCTTAACAGCAAAAATATGCTGATCCGCGATGAGATCGCGAGCGAAGGTTCCATCGATCAGGCGGCGATTTACACACGCGAAGTCATCCGGCGCGCGATGGACTTGGGCGCAGCGGCCATCATCCTTGTCCACAACCACCCCAGCGGCGATAGCAGCCCAAGCCGGCAAGACATTGCCATGACGCGGGACATTGCGGAGGCGGGGCAGAAGTTCGGAATAACCGTGCATGACCATATCATCATCGGCAAAGACGGCTTTTCCAGCATGCGGAGCGCCGGGCTGATTTGATGATTTAGCGGGTGGAATTATTGCCGCTGCTACCCCATAGCCGCAACATGACCTTCCCAGCTTCTGCAAAAAAATCGATCGGCCC
Source organism: Sphingomonadales bacterium UBA7471 (assembly GCA_002479765.1). Lineage (GTDB taxonomy): Bacteria > Pseudomonadota > Alphaproteobacteria > Sphingomonadales > Sphingomonadaceae > Sphingorhabdus_B. The sequence goes on from DLOZ01000034.1 coordinate 39,419, forward strand.
GCGCGAATTGACCATCATGATGGCATCGCTGATGGCGCTGAACGCCTTGGCCATTGACTCTATGTTGCCGGCGTTTCCCGCCATGGCGCAGGGGCTGAAGGTTTCCGATCCCAACCAGATCCAATATATTATTTCCGTCTTTCTCGCCGGCACCGGTATTGGCGCATTGATCTATGGTCCGTTGTCGGACCGCTATGGCCGCAAGCCAATATTGCTGATTGCCATCATTGGCGCCGCCGTTTTTTCGCTCGCCTGTTCGATTACCCCAGACTTTGAAATGATGCTCGCAATGCGTTTCGCGCATGGTTTGCTGGCGGCTGCAATGGGCGTGCTGGTCATCTCGGTTATCCGCGACCAGTTCGAAGGCGACGCAATGGCGCGGCGGATGTCGACCATATTCCTGATCTTTATGATCGTGCCGATCATTGCGCCAACCATCGGGCAAATGGTCCTGTTGTTTGCCGGCTGGCGGGTGATATTCGACCTGATGGCTTTCATGGCCGTGGCGGCCGCCATTTGGGTATATCTGCGTTTGCCCGAAACACTTGCGCCCGAAAATGTCATTCCGATTGAACCCCACGCGCTGGCAAAGGCATGGAAGGCCGTCGTCCTGCACCGCAATGCTGCCGGATATATGATTGGCGCAGGGATAGTTCAGGGCGCTTTGTTCGGCTATCTCAACAGCTCGCAACAAATGTTTGACAAGGTGTTCAACGCTGCCGACTTTTTCACCATCGGCTTTGCCATCATTGCCATCGGCATTGCTGTGTCGAACTTCACCAATGCGCGGATTGTCGAACGTTTTGGCGCGCGCCGCGTCTCGCACACCGCGCTTTTGACCTTTATCACACTCGGCGCGTTGCAATTGCTCGCGGCCCAGTTCGCACCCAAGTCGATGCCATTGTTCCTACTGTTGCTGACGGGCAATATGGCGATGGTTGGGTTTATCGGATCTAACTTTTCGTCGATTGCGATGACGCCCTTTGGCCATGTCGCGGGCGCCGCGTCCTCGTTTCAGACATTCGTGCGGACCGCCTTGGCTGCCTCGCTTGGCGCTATCATTGGCCAGCAATTTGACGGCAGCGTCTTTCCCGTCGCGCTTGGCTTTCTATGTTGCGGGCTTGCCGCGCTGATATTGGTTCTATGGTGCGAAAAGGGGAAGCTGTTCACGCGTCCCGGCACGACCCAACCTATTCCCGCGAACCCCCGCAGCTAGGGTCAGGACCTAGGCAAAGAAAAGGGGCGCCGAAGCGCCCCTGCCCTTTTGCGTTTTCGCGGTAACCTTAGTCCACAACTGGACCAGGGAATTCACCCATATCCGGTGCGTCGTCCGTCAGCTGGTCATGCTGCAGGTTTGAATTGCGCATGCCATAAACGAAGTACAGCACGATGGCACCGATCAGGAAGTATACGAAGAACATCAGCACGTTGTAAGGCACTGTCGTGATCAGATACAGGCATGACAAGATGCCAAGGATCGGTGTCAGTGGGTAGAATGGTACCGAAAAGCCCCGTTGCAGACCAGGCGCTGCACGGCGCAGATACATGACCGACAGGCAGACGATGGCAAAGGCTGCCAATGTGCCGACCGAGGTCATGTCACCCAGAACGTTGATGTCAAAGAAGCCTGCGGCAACCGCCGTGATCGTGCCCACCAACAAAGTGTTGATATATGGCGTGTGGAACTTTGGATGCACTTTGGAGAAGATCTTCGGCAACAGGCCGTCACGGGCCATGGTGTAGAAGATACGCGTTTGGGCATACATCAGCACCAGCACGACCGAGGTCAGACCAATGATTGCGCCGACCTTAATGGTCTTGGCCAACCAAGCCCATTGTGCACCAAAGCTGTCAACAACGACCGCGACAGGATCTGGCACGTTCAATGTTGCATAAGGCACGAGCAAGGTCATGATTGCAGCCACAAGCATATAGATGACGGTGCACACGACCAGCGAACCAATGATACCAAATGGCATGTCGCGCTTAGGGTCCTTGGCTTCCTGACCAGCGGTCGAGACAGCTTCAAAACCGATATAGGCGAAGAAGACGATCGATGCGGCACGCATGATGCCGTCGACACCGAATTCCCCGTCACCCGTGTTTTCTGGGATAAAGGGCGTCCAGTTCTTCGACACCAGTTCAGGCAGGTTGGACAGAACTATATATCCGCCGACCAGAATGAATGCGGCCAGAACGCTGACCTTGATCGCAACGATGATGTTGTTGACCTTAGCCGATTCCGACACACCCACCATCAGCAACAGCGCAAGCGCCATACAGATGAGGAAGGCAGGAAGGTTGAAGATTGCGGTGACCGCAGCGCCATCAACCAACAGAGGTACACCGTCACGCATGACGGCATGTCCGGTTGGTCCGGTGAATTGCGGCGGGATGACAAGCCCGAAGTCCGCCAGCAAACTGACGACATATCCGCCCCAGCCAACGGCCACCACAGATGCGGCAAGGCCATATTCGAGAAGCAGCAACGCCCCCATGATCCAGGCAACAAATTCGCCCAATGTGGTGTAGCTGTAAGTGTAGGCAGACCCCGAAACAGGCAGCGTTGACGAAAGTTCGGCATAGCACAGGCCTGCAAAAGCGCAGACCAAGCCAGCAACGACGAAGGACAGCAGAACAGCCGGTCCGGCATGCAATGCAGCGGCACTACCCGTGCGAACGAAAATGCCCGCACCAATGATGCACCCAACGCCCAATAGCAGAAGGTTCCACTTGCCCAACGAACGCTTCAGTTCGCTGCTGGCCGACTCTCTTTGTACTTGTGCGATCGTTTTGCGCGCGAACATGCGCTGCATCACGGATTGCTGCTCAATCGCCATCATAATCTCCCCGATGGATTTCGTATCGCGCGGAAACTAACCTCTAAAAGTCTCCGCGCAACTGAATTTCATCGCATAAGCATCGGTCCGAGCGGTTTTCCACCAAAAACATGGACATGCAGGTGCGGAACCTCTTGATGCGAATCCATTCCAATGTTGGCGAGCAACCGATATCCGGGTTCGACCAGACCCAATGCGCGCGATACTTGGCCGACAGCGCGCACAAATCCGGTTATTTCCGCATCGCTGGCTTTGGCACTAAAATCGTCCCAGCTGACATAAGCGCCCTTGGGAATAACAAGGACATGCGTCGGGGCCTGCGGATTGATGTCGTGAAAGGCAAGCGCCCAGTCATCTTCAAAGACCTTTTTGCAGGGAATTTCCCCGCGCAGGATTTTGGCAAAGATATTCTGGTCATCGTAGGGCAATGTCGCATCGATTGGCATTTTATTCTCCGGAATTGTCGCGCGCAGCCTTTTCCACCAGGCCGGATACGCCGTCCCTGCGGTCCAGTTCGGCGAGAACATCGTCAAACGCCACCCCGCCCTCGTTGAGCAAGATCATCAGGTGGAAAAGCAGGTCTGCCGCTTCAGCGGTCAGCTGGTCGGCATCCCCCGACAGCGCGGCGATGATCGTCTCGGTCGCTTCTTCGCCAACTTTCTGCGCGATTTTGCCGCGCCCTTTGGCGAATAACGACGCCACATAGCTGCTGTCGGGCGCAGCGTTCGACCGCTGGGCGATTATGTTTTCAAGTCGTGCAAGCGTGTCGCGCATCAAATGTCCTTCTGCAGGGCGATAACCATCGCCTTGTCCTCTGCGGGTATCAACCCTTCCAAAACGCGCCAGAAACCTGTGACCGATTCCTGCCCTGCTGCGGCATAAGCGGACGCAAGGCTGGTGCGCAGTGCATCAAATAGCTGCGCTTCAAAGCGGACACCCTCTGCAGTCAGACGCAGCAGCTTCTGCCGCCGGTCGACCACGCCGGTGCGCGTTTCGACCAACGCTTTCTCCGCCAAGTCGGTCAGCACCCGGCCCAGCGATTGTTTCGTGATCGCAAGGATTTTGAGCAATTCGCTAATCGTCAGGTCGGGTTGGCGGGCGATGAAATAGAGCGCGCGATGGTGCGCGCGGCCAAGGCCATGTTCTGCCAATCCATCATCTATAGCGCGCGTGAGCCGCGTATAGCCAAAAAACAAAAGCTCAACGCCGCGCCGCACCTCATGCTCGCGCAGAAACAAGGGTGACGCCGTCGGCGCAGCAGATACAGAAGATGGGGCAGCCATATTGACGTATCTAAGCCCAGCCCATAGGACGAAGCAAGACCCTAACTGACGAGAGCATCTATGACGTCCGGCGCATTTCCATTTGAGGCGAATCCAAACCCCGTTGACGCGGCGGAACGCGCGGCGCGGCTTGTCGATCCCGGTTTCGGCCGTGTGTTTACTGATCATATGGTCACCATCCGCTATTCGGACGCCAAAGGCTGGCATGACGCCAAAGTCGGCCCGCGTGCCCCGCTCACGCTCGATCCAGCGACGGCTGTGCTGCATTATGCGCAGGAAATATTTGAAGGTTTAAAGGCCTACCGCCTTGCAGACGGATCGATGGCGCTGTTTCGCCCTGAACAGAATGCCCGCCGTTTCCAGCGGTCGGCCAAGCGCCTTGCCATGCCCGAACTGCCTGAAGAAATGTTCCTTCAGGCGTGCCGCCAACTGGTTCAAGTCGACAAGGACTGGTTTCCGCCCATCGATGGCGGGTCGATTTATTTACGCCCCTTCATGATCGCCAGCGAAGTGTTTTTGGGTGTGAAGCCATCGGCAGAATATCTCTTCATGGTCATCGCGTCGTCGGCCGGGAATTATTTCAAAAGCGGCGCGCCGGCGATTTCGATTTGGGTATCGGAACAATATACCCGTGCCGCACGCGGCGGAACGGGCGCGGCAAAGTGCGGCGGTAATTATGCCGCCAGCCTTGTCGCCCAGTCCGAGGCCATTCGTGAGGGTTGTGACCAAGTCGTGTTCCTCGACGCCGCCGAACATCGCTGGGTCGAGGAACTTGGCGGCATGAACCTGGTTTTCCTGTTCGACGACGGTTCATTACTGACACCACCTACCGACGGCACGATTTTGGAAGGCATCACCCGCGATTCGGTTCTGACCCTTGCCCGTGAACAAGGTTTGAACGTCCGTGAGGAGCGTTATGCGATGGACCAATGGCGCGCCGATGCCGAATCTGGACGGCTGGTTGAAGTCTTTGCCTGTGGCACTGCGGCGGTTGTAACCCCCGTTGGCACGGTGAAATCCACCCAAGGCGCATTCACCATTGGCGCGGGCGGCGCAGGGCAAATGACCCAGAAAATCCGCACAAAACTTGTGGATATCCAGCGCGGAGTGGCAGCAGACACCCATGGTTGGGTGCAACGCATCGATTAAGCTGTTGCGCTACGAGATTCGCGCGATATAAGCCGCGCACATCGGCCAGTTTACTGGCTTGCTGGGGCGTCGCCAAGCGGTAAGGCAGCGGCTTTTGATGCCGCCATTCG
>DLOZ01000034.1:44851-63336 GCA_002479765.1 Sphingomonadales bacterium UBA7471
GCGGCTTTTGATGCCGCCATTCGCAGGTTCGATCCCTGCCGCCCCAGCCATTTTCTTCAATCTGCGCTAAAGTCTTCCTCAATCCGCGCCAGCTTTGCACCCATCATCAAATGTAAAACATTGTAAATGTTTTGGGCCTATGTCTGGTAACATAATGTTTATCGGCGTATTTATCTCACGAGCGCCGGTGTTCGGCAATTTGCTGAGGGGCGGACCAAAATATGCGGGTAGTAATTGCAGACGATGAGCCAGAAGTGGTTCATCATCTGAAAACAATCGTCGAAGAACTTGGCCATGCTGCGGTTGGATATACCGATGGGCACGCCCTTATGCGGACCTTGGTCAGCGACCCATTTGATTTGCTGATGCTCGATTGGAACATGCCCGGCAAAGACGGTCTCGAGATTCTGAAATGGATGCAAGAGACGCTGCCTGAGCAACCACCGGTCATGATGATCACCAACCGGTCTGCGAAAAAAGACATTACCGAGGCACTTTATGCCGGAGCCGCTGATTATATCAGTAAACCAGAAGACCGCGCGGTTATCGCCGCGCGCATCAGTGCGATATTACGCTGCGGTGCGATTGGTGGCGCTTTTGATACCGAAGCGACATATGGCAAATATCGCTTAAACCGGATTGAACAGACGGTCCTGGTGAACGGGCAGATCATTGCGCTCACGGCCAAAGAGTTTGAATTGGCCGACTTTTTCTTCCGCCATGTCGACCGCACATTGTCGCGCAATCATCTTATGGAGGCGATCTGGCGGACGACCGCGGCCTTGGCCACGCGTACGTTGGACATGCATATCTCGCGCGTGCGTGCAAAGCTGCACCTGCAGCCTGAAAACGGTTTTCGCATTTCAACGGTCTTCGGGTACGGCTACCGCCTAGAAACCATCGCCAATACGCGTTAGTTTTGGGCAAACATCTAGCGCACAGCCAGATATACCAACCCGCAGTCGCTTAACGACGCTTATGCGGCTTTCTTCGCGCGCTCGGTCATTTCCTGATTAAGCATTTCTGCCAACAGGAATGCGAGCTCCAGCGATTGCGCGGCATTCAACCGTGGGTCGCAATGCGTATGGTACCGGTCGGCCAGACCTTCGTCCGTCACGGCAACTGCACCACCGGTGCATTCGGTGACATTCTGGCCTGTCATCTCAATATGGATGCCGCCGCCAAAGCTGCCTTCTGCACGGTGCACGGCAAAGAAGCCGCGGACTTCGGCCAAAATACGTTCGAACGGACGCGTTTTATATCCGCTGGCGGATTTGACGACATTGCCATGCATCGGATCGCATGACCAGATAACAGGATGCCCCTCACGCTGCACGGCGCGCACCAACGTGGGCAATCCGCTCTCAACCTTGTCATAACCATAACGCGAAATCAGCGTGATCCGGCCCGCTTCGCGCGACGGGTTCAACCCATCCAACATGCGCAACAGCGCGTCGGGCTCAAGGCTTGGTCCGCATTTGATACCGATTGGGTTCCCGATGCCGCGTAAAAATTCGACATGCGCCGAACCGTCAAAGCGGGTGCGGTCGCCGATCCACAAGAAGTGCGCCGACGTATCGTACCAATCGCCGGTCAGGCTGTCCTGACGGGTCATTGCCTGCTCATAAGGCAACAACAATGCCTCGTGGCTGGTGTAAAAGCTTGTGCCCTTAATCTGCGGGACAGTCTCTGGCGTAATGCCGCAAGCTTCCATGAAAGCCAGCGCCTCGCTAATGCGGTCAGCGGTTTCTTTATATTTCTGCGCCCATGGGGAACGACCCATATAATCATGCGTCCAGGCATTGACCTGTTGCAGATTGGCGTAACCACCATTGGAAAACGCACGCAACAGGTTCAGCGTTGATGCCGCCTGGCTATATGCACGGATCATCCGTGCCGGGTCAGGCTCGCGGCCTTCGGCAACAAATTCAATGTCGTTGATAATATCGCCGAAATAACTGGGCAGTTCGACGCCATTGATCGTTTCGGTCGGGGTTGATCGTGGCTTGGCAAATTGGCCAGCCATCCGGCCCAATTTCACAACAGGCAATTTGCCCGCAAAGGTCAGCACCACCGCCATTTGGAGAATGACGCGAAATGTATCGCGGATATTATTGGGATGAAATTCGGCAAAGCTTTCGGCGCAATCGCCGCCTTGCAACAGAAACGCCTTTCCGTCGGCGACCTTGGCGAGATCCGCGGTGAGATTGCGCGCCTCGCCTGCAAAAACTAGCGGCGGATAGTTGCGCAACGTCTCTTCGGTTGCGGCAAGCGCTGCTGCATCCTTATATTCAGGCATGTGAATGCCCGTCGCGCTTCTCCAGCTATCCGGCGTCCAAGGTGTCGCCATGCGATCTACTCCAACAATATTCATTCAAAAGACGCGCCCTTTAGGCTTAATATGTTGCGAGAAGCAAGCATTAGCGGCGAATTTACGCTGGTTTTGCAAAATGCAATCGGCATGGCGCGCTTTGCTATGCGCACTGCCAAATTCCCTGTTGGCAAAAAGGGCTAAAGGCGTCTATCAGGCCCGCTGAATCGACCCAATTGTAAGGCGAATGGCTTTTCAGCTTGGGAAGAGACGGGATTTCGACGCTATTGCGGTTTCACCGCCGCAACGCAAAAAGGGCAGATTATGTCGACAGTCAAAAAGACAAAAAGCACGGCGAAAAAGCCGGCAGTAAAAAAGGCGGCAGTAAAAAAGGCGGCGGCAGCTCCAGTAGCAGCGCAAGTTACCGCTAGTGACAATGGTCATCACGGCGCAGAAGGTTCGGGCGTTCGTCGCCGCGACTTCATTCACATCGCCGCCGTCAGCTTCGCGGGCGTAGGCGCCGCAGCGGTTGCCATGCCATTGGTATCGCAGATGAGCGCAAGCGCGGACGTGCTGGCACTCGCCTCCATCGAGGTGGATGTTGCCGCTATCCAGCCAGGTCAGGCCATTAAGACCAGCTGGCGCAAACAGCCGGTGTTCATCCGCAACCTGACGCCTGCCGAAATCGAAGAAGCCAACAAGGTTGATGTTGGTTCGCTGCGCGATCCACAAACCCTTGCCGATCGCACCAAGCCAGGCAAAGAAAATTGGCTAATCACGCTTGGCGTATGCACCCATTTGGGTTGCGTACCACTTGGTGCCGCAGCAGGTGAAGTTAAGGGCGAATATGGCGGCTATTTCTGCCCATGCCATGGTTCGCATTATGACACCGCCGCACGTATCCGGAAGGGTCCAGCTCCGCTGAACCTTGCTGTTCCGGAGTTCGCATTCATTTCTGACACAGTCGTCAAAATCGGTTGAGGAGCTAAAACGCGATGAGCTTCCCTTGGGCACAAGAATATAAACCGCAGGGTACAGTGAGCAAATGGGTCGACGAACGTCTTCCTTTGCCACGCCTTGTATATAACGCGGTTGGCGCCGGATATCCGGTACCTCGCAACCTCAATTACTTCTGGAACTTCGGCGTCCTTGCGGGCGTTGCTTTGGTAATCCAGATTGTGACCGGCATCGTGTTGGCCATGCATTATTATGCAAGTGTCGATGGCGCGTTTAACAGCGTTGAACATATCATGCGCGATGTGAACTCGGGCTGGTTTGTGCGCTATGCGCATATGAACGGCGCAAGCTTCTTCTTCATCGTGGTCTATATCCATATCTTCCGCGGTCTTTTCTACGGTTCATATAAAGCACCGCGCGAAATGATCTGGTTGCTGGGCGTCACCATCTTCTTGTTGATGATGGCGACTGCGTTCATGGGCTATGTGCTTCCATGGGGCCAAATGAGCTTCTGGGGTGCGCAGGTTATTACGGGCTTCTTCTCCGCCATTCCATTGGTGGGTGAACCGCTGCGTCAGCTGCTCTTGGGCGGTTTTGCGCCAGACCAAGCAGCATTGAACCGTTTCTTCTCGCTGCACTATTTGCTGCCATTCGTCATTGCCGGTGTCATCATCCTGCACATTTGGGCATTGCACATTCCGGGGTCGTCAAACCCAACGGGCGTGAGCGTAAAGAGTGAGCAAGACACAGTTCCATTCCACCCATATTACACCGCAAAAGACGGCTTCGGCTTGGGGATCTTCTTGATCTTCTTCGTGGCGGTCACTTTCTTTGCGCCAAATATGCTTGGCCACCCGGACAATTACATTCCGGCGAACCCGCTTTCGACGCCAGCGCACATCGTGCCTGAATGGTATTTCTTGCCCTTCTACGCAATTTTGAAGGCGTTCACGGTTGACTTCGGCATTCCGTTCACCGGCATCATCCTCATCCCTGCAAAGTTGATGGGCGTGCTGGCGATGTTCGGTTCGATCTTGCTATTGTTCTTCCTGCCTTGGCTGGACACCTCGCCAGTGCGTTCGGGCCATTATCGTCCATTGTTCCGCAAATTCTTCTGGTATGGCCTGATCCCATGTATCGTCATCCTGACCTATTGCGGTGGCAAACCTCCATATACCCAGTGGGTTGTACTCAGCCAAATTGCGGCAGCGTATTATTTCGCCCACTTCTTGATCATCTTGCCGATCGTTTCGCGCATTGAACGGCCGCTTCCGCTGCCAAATTCAATCACCGAAGCTGTCACCGGCAAACCGCTTCCAGCGGCTGCGTAAAACAGGGAAAGCATAATCATGGTTCGTTTAATTGCTTTTTTGGTAGGCCTGTTTTTCAGCGGCATGCTGTTGCTTGGCCTTGGGGACACCGTAATCACTGCCATCAAGGAACCTGCCGTTCCTTCGGTTGAGGCGGAATTCCACGAAGAGCCTTTGCCCGTCACATTTGCCCATGACGGTCCGTTGGGCAAATATGACCGCGGTCAGTTACAACGTGGCTTGAAGGTCTATTCCGAAGTCTGCGCCGCTTGCCACAGCTTGAAGTTGGTCGCGTTCCGCGATTTCGCGGCACTGGGTTACAGCGAAGAACAGGTCAAAGCGCTTGCAAAGGCATGGAAGACCGAAGTTCCAAGCATCAACCCCGAAACGGGTGAGCCTGCGACACGTCCGGCTATTCCTGCGGACAAAATTCCTTCGCCATTTGCGAACGAAGTTGCAGCACGTGCGGCCAACAACAACGCGCTTCCGCCAGATCTTTCGCTGATCACAAAGGCACGTGAAGGCGGCCCTGCTTATGTGTATTCATTGCTGCTCGGCTATCGTGACCAAGCGGGTTACAAGAACGAAGACGGCAAAGAACTGCTGAAGGAATTCCCTGAAGCGGCGACGCCTGCCGGTCTGCACTTCAACCCATGGTTTGCGAACCTGAACATCGCAATGGCGGCACCGATCGTTTCCGATGACCAGGTTACCTATGACGATGGTACGAAGGCCACTAAGGCGCAGATGGCGGAAGACGTCTCTGCGTTCCTGACCTGGGCTGCAGAACCAAAGATGGAAAACCGTAAAAGCGCCGGTTGGGCAGCCCTTGGCTTCCTCTTGGTCTTCACAGTGCTTGCTTGGATGTCCTACAAAACGATCTGGGCAGACAAGAAGCATTGATAAAAAAACAGCATAGTTTTTGGAAAGGGCCGCTTTTGCGGCCCTTTCTTTTGCAATCTGGGCGTTGACGCTAGGGCCGTATAATGGCAATAGCGGCGCTCAAGACGGCCCATGGCCAGTCGCGGGTATAGCATAGTGGTAATGCACTAGCCTTCCAAGCTAGCTAGAGGGGTTCGATTCCCCTTACCCGCTCCAACTTTCCGCAGCCTCAAATCATCCTATACTGCTACAGTTTGCGACAAAGCATGCTTCGTCTCGACAAACCGTTGCGGAATATTCAGATTATATGCGTTATAACTGCAGTCCCGCGAACGATCATAAGGAGCGATGAGGATGAAGAAACTTTCAATTTATGCGGGCCTGATGGCCTTTTCGGCAATGTCAGCTTCAGCAATATATGCTGCCCCCACTGGAAGGGTAGACCAAGACGGCGACCGCGTTGTCACCAAAGCCGAAGCCATGGCTGCCGCCGATGCTGTTTTTACGAAGATGGACGCCAATGCGGATGGCACGCTGAATGACAGCGACAAGGCCGCGATGCTGGCTAAGCGCTTTGCCGCAATCGATACCGACAAAAACGGCGCGATCAGCCAAGCGGAATTCATGGCTGCATATGAAATGCTCAGCGAGCGTCGGATGAGCCGACGCGAAAAGCGCATGGAGCATCGCAAGATGGGCAAGCGTTATGCGCGCGAAGGTGGCCGTGACGGACGCATGGATATAATGGCGCGTGCGGACAGCAACGGTGACAAGGCCATATCGGGGCCAGAATTCCGTGCAGCCGCTGAAGCCCGCTTCGCCAAAGCCGATACCAATAAAGATGGCCGCATCACCCCCGACGAGCGCAGGGCCGGTCGAAAGGGTCGCTGGAACGGACCAATGGCCCCTGCCCAGCCCAACGGCGGCTAACGGACTTTTCTGGCGCGGTCTTCTTTCCCTTTCGGACCGCGCCGAAGGTGGCCTCCGCGCGACAATGTCGTTTAAGCTAAAAAGCTTCCGGCGCCGCATGTGCAAGTTTAGCCCGTGGGTGCGGTTGCCATAGGGGCCCGATACGGTCTAATCGTCACGCATTGGTTTCCATCGGAGAGTTTCCATGCGCATCGCGCTCTATCAGCCGGACATGGCCGGCAATGTCGGGGCGGTATTACGCACAACCGCATGCTTTTGCGTCCAATGCGATATCATTGAACCTTGCGGTTTCCCCTTTTCCGAACGTGCCTTGAGGCGTGCCGGTATGGATTATGTCGCCCATGCAAAGATTCAGCGCCACACCGACTGGTCGGCGTTTCTTGAAACATTGAACGGCGCGCGCTTGGTGCTGATGTCGAGCAAGGCATCAACTGCCCTGCCCGCCTTCGCCTTTCGGCCAGATGATGTCATCCTGATGGGGTCGGAAAGCAAAGGCGCACCGCCCGAAGTGCACGCGCGCGCCGACGAACGTGTATATATTCCCATGGGCGCTGGATTTCGGTCCTTGAACATTTCGGTGTCGGCTGGCATCGCATTGGCAGAAGGTCTGCGGCAGACCCAGCAATTTCCGGAAGGTGCAGTATGACTCTGGTCCTCGACAATCGTCAGCAAGCGGCACGCAGCTGGTTCGAATCGCTGCGCGACCGCATTTGTGCGGCGTTTGAAGCCATCGAACGCGAAGCGGGATCAGACGCATCATTCGAATATATCCCTTGGGATCGCCACGACCATGACGGTTCGCCAGGCGGCGGCGGCGTGCGCGGCGTGATGAAGGGTAAAATCTTTGAAAAGGTCGGCGTAAACGTTTCGACCGTAGGGGGCAGCTTCAATCCCGAATTTGCCAAGACCATCCATGGCGCGGCTGAAGACCCAAATTTCTTCGCGACCGGCATCAGCCTCGTCGCGCATATGGCCAATCCGCATGTGCCAGCGGTGCACATGAACACGCGCTATCTTGTGACGACGAAAAGCTGGTTTGGCGGCGGTGCGGATCTCAACCCGCCCATCCCCTATGAAGACGACACGGCCGACTTCCACGCGCGCCTGCGTGCGGCCTGCGCGCCTTATGGCCCCGACGTGTACGAACGCTATCGCAAATGGGCGGAGGAGTATTTCTGGATCCCCCACCGCAACGTGCATCGCGGTGTTGGCGGTATTTTCTACGATCATCTGGAAAACAGCAGCGATGCGATTTTCGAGCAGAATTTTGCACTGACCCGCGATGTCGGCGAAGCTTTCCTCGATATCTTCCCCAAGCTGGTGCGCCGCCGGATGAATCAGCCATTCACCGATGAAGAAAAGCAGGCGCAGCGGCGCTGGCGCGGGCTCTATGCCGAATTCAACCTTGTATATGACCGCGGCACGACCTTTGGCCTGAAAACCGGCGGAAATGTCGACGCGATTTTGATGAGCCTTCCGCCCGAAGTGGCGTGGGATTAATCCGCAATGCCATATAGCCCGATTGCCGATGGCGACCTTGGCGCCATTGTAACCTCGCTGGAAATGACCAGCCGCCCGGCATTGCGCGCGCTGCCCGCTTCGGATTTGCGGCTAGAGCCATGGCACGCCCCGCATGCCGACAAATACCGGACTCTCTATCGCCGCATTGGCGAACCTTGGTTGTGGTTCTCACGCCTTGAGATGGCCGACGATACGCTGATTGCGACCATTCACGACCCCAAAGTCCGGATTTGGGCGGTGGTCGACAGGCGCGGGATTGAAGTTGGCATATTGGAGCTCGATTTCAGAACCGACGGCGCATGTGAAATTGCCTTTTTCGGCCTGATCCCCGAACTTGGCGGCAAGGGCCACGGTAAATGGTTGATGGCCATGGCGCTTCAACTGGGCTGGGCAGAAAAGGGCGTGCAACGCATGTGGGTGCATACCTGCACGCTGGACGGTCCCACCGCGCTCGCCTTTTATCAAAAGGCTGGGTTCACGGCCTATCAACGGCAATTGGAAACATTTGTGGACCCGCGGATCAGCGGCCTCATCCCGCGCGATGCAGCGCCGCATATTCCCATTATTGGGGTGCCGTCTGTGCCCCAAGCTGACGATACACTGACGTCGCAGCGATAACATAGATAACAGCCTCAACCGCTGCGAAAAATGCGCCGACCGCGGCTTGGAAAACGGGAACGCCGCCCTCGCCCGCAAGTGCTTCGCATATGCCCGCGACGGCATCACCAACGATCCCTGAAACCAGTCGTATAGCGACCGCAATAAACAGCGTCAGTATCACTATGGCCCAACCGCATGTGCGCGTTGTTGCCCAAGTCTGTTTCACCGCATCGATGATGCCAAGCCCCGGTTCTTGCGCGATGACCGCTGGCAGCACGGCAAAGCGGCCCGTGAGATAAAGCCCGGGAATGATGAACAGCAAAAACCCCGCAAATGTCGCCCAGCCGGTCAATATGGTCGCGGTTAAATATGTCGGGAACAATGCGGCGGCGATGACAAGCGCGTCGCCGACCTTGGCCAATTTGCGCCCCGAAATCAGGACGTAAAGCGCAAGGCTGCCATACATTGTGACAAGCATCGCCGGCAACAAGACCGGCCAATTCGCCGCGAAATAACCGCTGACCGCCGCGATCACTTTGGTTGTGTCGTCAAAGCTTTCAAGGATGAGCGGAGGTGCCAGATAGCCCGCGATCCAGTTCGACATGAAAATGAAAAAGCCCGCAATGGCAATAATGGCTTCACGATGCGCTGCGAATGAAGCGCGCGCATCTTTGGCCACCGCACGATAATCAAGCTTCTTTTGCATATATACTCCCTGACCCTAGCTGCGCGGGGTAGAGGCTGACATATCCGGTGGCAAGCGGCTTGCACCATGCTAAGCAGCGCGCATGAAGATCGATGGCAATATTGATTGGGACGTTTCCGAAGGGCTAACCCCCTATCCCGAAGCCGTTGCCCGTATGGAAACATTGCAGGCGGCGATCCGTGACGAAAACGCACGGGAGCTTATCTGGCTGCTGGAACACCCGCCATTATACACAGGCGGAACGAGCGCGGACCCGGCAGAATTGTTGAGCACCGCATTTCCCGTGTACGACACCGGACGCGGCGGACGGTACACCTATCATGGGCCGGGGCAGCGTGTGGGCTATGTCATGCTCGACCTTGCCAAGCATTGCAAAGATGTTCGCTGTTACGTGCATGCGCTCGAGGGTTGGGTTATCGCTGCGCTTGGCCGTTTCGGGGTGGAGGCACGCCGCGCCGAAGGCCGTGTTGGCATATGGTGCGACACCAAAAATGGTCAGGAAGCAAAAATTGGCGCAATCGGCGTGCGCATCCGCAGATGGGTGACGATGCATGGCTTTGCGGTGAATATTGCGCCTGATTTGAATCATTTCGGCGGCATCGTGCCGTGCGGGATATCTGAATATCCGGTCACAAGCCTCGCCGACCTGGGCATTGACGCATCACTGCAGGACTTTGACGCGGCCTTGCGCGCCAGCTTCCCAGACTTTCTCATTAACCTTGCCAAAGCGGGCGGAAATTGTACGGTCGCGCCGGAATAGAGAACTGAGGACGATATGCGTTTCACCATCATAGTAGCTGCCTTTGCAGCCTTACTGGCATTGACCGCCTGTGGCGGCGGCAAAGAAGACAATCAGGTCACCGAAACGCGGATGGACAATCTCGAAAACCTTAAAGGCACGATCAGTGACGACATGATCAACACCGACGAATCCACCGATGAGGCACCTGTTGAAGCGATGCCCGTGCGTGCCGATACCGATGCTGCAAAAGCAACGCCGGAAAAAAGTGACGAACCCAAAACCGATGGTTCAGATGAACCAAAAATTGAAGAGCCAAGCGAGCCAAAGTGATCTTAAGTAGCGCCATACAACTGCCCTGTGGGGCCGTACTCAAAAACAGAATAGCAAAAGCCGCGATGACCGAGGGCTTGGCGGACACGCAAGGCGTGCCGACGCCCGAGTTGCAGCGCCTGTACGGTATCTGGTCGGACGGAGGCGCGGGTCTTCAGATTTCCGGCAATATCCATATTGACGCCGACCATTTGGAACGGCCCGGAAACGTCTTTTTCAGCGGACAGCCGGACGAAGCGATGATGGACGCGCTCAAATCATGGACCAAGGCCGCGACGCGCAATGGCAACCATTTTTGGGCACAGATCAGCCATGCGGGCCGCCAGACCATGCGCGGCATCAATCCACGTCCAAAGGCGCCGTCAGCGGTCAAGCTGGGCCTGCCCGGCGGACAATTTGGAATGCCGGTTGCACTGACTGAGGATGAAATTCTAAACCTGATTGGCCGTTTCGGCCAAGCGGCGCTGCATTGCCAAAATGCCGGCTTCACGGGCGTTCAAATCCATGCTGCGCACGGCTATCTGATCTCCCAATTCCTCAGCCCGAAGTCAAACCAGCGCACCGATCGCTGGGGTGGCAGCCTCGTCAACCGCGCGCGTTTTTTGATGTTCACCGTCAACACCGTCCGGACTTTGGTTGGCCCTAATTTCCCGATTTCGGTCAAGCTGAACAGCGCGGATTTCCAACGCGGCGGCTTTGCTTTTGAAGACAGCCTTCAGGTGGCCCGCTGGCTTCAGGATGCTGGCGTGGATATGATCGAGATATCGGGCGGCACTTATGAGCAGCCCAAGCTATTGGGTATCGAGGGGATGGAAGCCGAAGAGACGCAGACCGTCGCGGAAACCACGCTGGCACGCGAAGCCTATTTCGTTGATTTCGCCAAAGCGATGAAGAGCGAGTTGACCATTCCATTGATGGTCACCGGCGGATTCCGCAGCGCATCGGCCATGGAACAGGCGCTGCGCAACAAGGCGGCCGATATAGTTGGATTGGCCCGGCCATTATGCGTGATGCCCGAAGCGCCAAAGCGGCTGCTCGGTGGCTTGGCGATGCTGCCCAAGGTTGAAAACCAGCTTAAGCTGTTGCCCGAATGGTTATCCAGCCTTCGCAAGATAAAGGCGGTGCGCGGGATTGAAGGTTTTGCGATACAATATTGGTTTTACAGCCAGATATATGCGCTGGGACGTACCGGCCGGACGAAGCCGACCGTCACGGTCTTTGAGGCTCTACGTGAAGTAGAATCCTATCAAAGAAGCTGGCTTAAAGAGCGGCGTGCCGCGAAGGCTTAATCGCCTTCGCCGGGCTCAGCGCTGAAATATTTGTCGAACTTGCCTTCTTCGCCCTTATGCTCGTCTGCATCTGCAGGCGGTTCGCGGCTGGATGTGATGTTCGGCCATTCTGCGCTATAGGTTGCGTTCAGCTCAAGCCATTGTTCCAAACCGCTTTCGGTGTCTGGCAAAATCGCTTCCGCAGGGCATTCGGGTTCGCACACGCCGCAATCGATGCACTCATTTGGGTTGATGACGAGCATATTGTCGCCTTCATAAAAGCAATCCACCGGACATACTTCAACGCAGTCCATATATTTGCAGCGGATGCAGGCATCGGTAACGACATAAGTCATTGGCGGAACTCTCCCATACATAACGGCGGATTAGCCGTTTCGATACGTCTGCCTATTGCGAGGTGCAGGGGGAAGTCAACGCCGGATTGCACCGAATCGCCAATTTTTTAGTCGATACGCTGATAGAAAAGCTGCGCCTCTGATGCAGGACCTCGCCGAACAGGGACAGAGAGCAGCTTTAACGTCAAAACAGCCTCGCCCAATGGCATGGTGATGATATCGCCAATGCGCACCGCGGCGCTGCCCTTTTCGATCCGGCGGCCATTCAACCTTATATGGCCAGCCTCCGCCCAACTGAGCGCGAGCGAACGGCTTTTGGCCAATCGCAGAAAGAACAGCAGCTTGTCGATCCGCAAGACTTGCCCGACCTTCTAGAACTTGAGGCCCTTGAGCGCAGCCAATTGCAAGGCCAATGCCGACGGCGGCGCACTTGGCTGTGGTGCTGGCGGCGCGCGATCGGGCTTAGCCTTCGGCTTGGCCGACGGGTGCGGCTTTCGTTCTGCAGCAGCATGCGGCCTGCGCTGTTCGGGCGGACGTGGCTTGGGCAAGCCCACCCAGCGCCAATGTGTCAGCACGACGGGCGCGGTTTCTTTTGGCGCGGTTTGCTCTGGTGCAACGGCGTCGGCATCGGCGGCAGTCGCTTCAACTGTGGCTTCGGGTTCGGGCGCTGGTGTTGCTTCGACTGGCGTATTTTCGTCGATCACGGGGGCTTCGTCAGCCACCGCCTCAGGTACAGCCACTGCCTCGGCCGGACGGAAACCGGCGTCGCGCATCAGCGCTTTCAAGCCGGCCTCGCTGATACCCAGCGAGGTTGCAAATGCCATGTCCATGCCAAAGACATTGTTCTGCCCGCGCGCTTCATGCGCTTTTTTGATCACGCGTTCGGCCAAATCGATACGCACATATTCATCACCAATCCGGCGATAGCCCGCATTTCTGGCCTCCGACGGGTTCGCGAAATTCCATGTTTTCAAATGCACCGCGCTTTCGGGTGGCAGCACGGGCATGGCGCGGCTGTCACGTGCGGCAAACAAGGCGGCGCGCCATTTGGCGGCAGCGGGTTTCAACGCGGCGTGGTGATAAATATCGAGCGCGCCGAAAACGATACCGCCCTTGCGTGCAGCACCGCGGGCTTCCTTGGGAAGCGCGGCGATGGCGTCGGCAAGATAATGTCGACCCGCAATCCCGCCTTCATCCGCGAGCCGAACCGCAAGCGCACGAACGTTGCCGTCGACATCAGCTTGCTGGGCCAAGTCGAGCAGTCCGACAATCCCGCCCATCGCCTTTGCCAGCTGGCTTTCAATCCAGCTTTCCGCGCGCGTGACAATCTCGCGCAGGGCGTCGCCTTCCAATCCGGAAACTGCCTTTACCGGCGTAAATGCAGGTTGAAGCAGCGTGCGGCCTTTGGTCAATGTGCCCAGAAGGTCATCCTTCCAGAAGATCGAAGGTTTACCCTCCCCATCGGCTGCGAGCGAGAATTCGCTATCCTCTGCCATAGTTACGTCCTTTGCCTTTTGCCTCAAATGCGCTGCCAGATGTCGTTCTGCGGCAGCCAATAATAATTTACGGTCACCCGCTTTTGCCGCCGGGTCAACCCGAAAGGCAAATCCTTGTAAAGTCCCAATGTCCTCGCCATCGACAAGAACGCGATTATCCTGCTGGATTTCAACGGGTAACAGCCCGACATCGCCAGCGCCTTTGCGCAGCAACATCGATGTGCGTTTGTCGACAAACCGCTGACGCAGTGCATCGTGCAACGCGTCCGATAATTTTTCTTCGAGCGCCCGCGCGCGTTCGGCCATTGCCGGGGGGTTGGCCAGCCAATCATTGCGGTGCGCGATATAGGTCCATGTCCGCACCGCTGCGATTCGGGCGGACAGCGTGTCGACGTCGCCTTGGATATTATCCAGCCGCGCCAGCTCATTTGCGTAGATGCCGTGCGGAATGACGCGCGCGCCCTGCCCCAGATATTGCCACAAGGACGCGACAAAGCGGCTATGATGTTCCTCACCCATTTGCCGGAAATCCGGCAAGCAGGCCACTTCCCACAACCGCGCCACATCAACAGGGTGCCGGATCAGCGATTTTACGTCGGGCATTTCGGCCAAGCGCTTGAGCACCAACAGGTCGATGACTTTGGGCGCGGGTAGCAAGCCCGGACGGTCCGGTTTTTTCTCAAGATCCGCGATCAGCGTCGCGATGTCGTTAAATCTTGGCTTTGCCTCGCGCCAAAACAGCCAGTCCAGCCGCGGGAAGCTGTGCCCTTCGATCGCCAGCACGTCTTCGGGGGTAAACTCGCTGCCTTCGCCTGCGAGCGTGCCAAAGCTTCCGTCCCGTTGGTGTCGTCCGGCCCGCCCCGCAATTTGCGCCATTTCGGCGACGGTCAACCGGCGCCGGCGCGAACCGTCAAATTTCGACAGGCTGACAAAGGCGACATGTGCCACATCAAGGTTCAGGCCCATGCCGATGGCATCTGTGGCCACGAGATAATCCACCTCGCCCGACTGGAACATCGCCACCTGCGCATTGCGGGTGCGCGGGGACAAAGCGCCCATGACAACCGCCGCACCGCCGCGCATCCGGCGTAATGTTTCGGCGACCGCATAGACCTGCTCAATCGAAAACGCGACGATGGCAGAGCGTTTGGGCAGCCGGGACAGCTTCTTCGCGCCGGCATAGCTTAATGTAGAAAAGCGCGGACGCGAGATGATCTCCGCATCGGGCAGCAGCGACCGGATAATCGGGCGCAGGCTTTCCGAACCCAAGATCATCGTCTCCTCACGCCCGCGGGCATGCAAGATGCGGTCTGTAAAAATATGCCCGCGTTCGGGGTCCGCCCCCAATTGCGCTTCGTCAATTGCGACGAAGGCAAATTCCTTGTGGATCGGCATGCTTTCAACGGTGCAGCAATACCAGCGCGCCTGTGGCGGCTCGATCCGCTCCTCGCCTGTAATCAGCGCGACATTTTGCGCGCCCTTAATCGCCACCAGCCGGTCATAGATTTCCCGCGCCAGCAACCGCAATGGAAAGCCGATCATCCCACTCGAATGGGCACACATCCGCTCCACAGCGAGATGGGTCTTGCCGGTGTTCGTTGGACCTAAAATGGCCGTGAGGGCGGAACGGACTGGAGGCAAAAGTTTAGGTGGCTGTCAATTCTGCGGCGAGTTCTTTCAAGGGAACGTCGGTGTTTGCCAATTGTTCAGGCGAAGGCGACAAGCCCTCTGTCACAAAGGCGCGGCCTTGAACATAATCCTTGGTGGCGTTCACACAATCGAGGGCGATAACACGGCCCGATTTCAAATAGATGAGCGAAAAGCTGCGTGCGTCCAAATCGCCGCGCAGCACCGTGGCGTCATAGCCCGCGCTGATGCCAACGGTTTGCAGCCTTAAGTCATATTGGTTTGACCAAAACCACGGCACCGCATGATATTCGGTCAACGCACCCGTCAGGCTTTTCGCCACCGCATTGGCCATGTCATTGGCATTCTGCACCGATTCCACGCGCATGATATTGCCGCCGGCAAAGCTGTTGGCATGGGCAGCGCAGTCCCCAATGGCGAAGATATCGGGCAAGGACGTCCGGCAATAAGCGTCAACGTCAACGCCTGCGCCGCCAACGGCACCCGCCGTCAACAAAGGCGCAACCGACGGGATGATACCAATGCCAACGATAACCATTTGCGCAGGGATAACTTCTCCATCGGCCAAACGCACGCCGGTGGCGACGTCGTCGCCTTCAATCGCCGCAATGCCGACGTTTAGACGCAGATCGACGCCATGGCTGCGATGTTCGGATTCATAAAAGCGCGACAGCGGTTCGCCAGCGACCCGCGCAAGCACGCGATCCATCGCCTCCAGCACCGTCACTTTCTTACCCATTTTGCGCAGCACCGCTGCGGCCTCAAGCCCGATATAGCCGCCGCCGACAATCACAACGTCCGCGACATCATCCAGGCCTTCGACCATGTGATCCACATCGGCCCGAGTCCTGACAACATGCACACCGCGTAGGTTGCCCCCGGTGACCGGCAATTGCCGTGGGTCGCCGCCTGTGGCCCAGATCATATGGCCATAAGTGATGACCGCCCCGTCAGAAGTCGTGACGGAATGCGCGGCGGCATCCACCGTCTCCACCCGTTGGCCAAGCAGCATATCCACCGAACGCTCCGCCCAAAACGCAGCAGGCCGGATCATGATGCGTTCAAACGGCTTGTCGCCCGCAAAATAGTCCTTGGACAATGGTGGCCGCTCATAAGGATATTCAGGTTCGGCATTGACGATAGCGATACTGCCTTCGAATTTTGCCTGCCGCAATGCGATGGCCGCTTGCGCGCCGCCATGGCCGCCACCGACGATGAGAATGTCATAATGCATCGTTCAAGATTCGCTCATTAAGAAAATGTCAAAACTGCGGTAAGCAAAAGGTCAGCAACTGGCTAGTCCCATGCTTGCGGCACTATCAAATAAATGGCAGAGGATGGCGATGACTTTAGACTTTGCCCTCGGCGAAAATGCCGACATGATCCGCGATACAACGCACCGCTTTGCGACCGATAAAATCGCGCCCTTGGCCACCAAAATCGATGCCGATGACTGGTTTCCGCGGGAAGAATTATGGCCAGCCATGGGGGCGCTTGGGCTTCACGGCATGACGGTTGCACAGGAAGATGGCGGCCTTGGCCTTGGCTATTTGGAACATGTTGTCGCCGTTGAGGAGGTCAGCCGGGCGTCTGCATCCATCGGGCTGTCTTATGGCGCGCACTCCAATCTGTGCGTCAACCAGATCGCGCGTTGGGCCTCGCCCGAGCAAAAGGCGAAATATTTACCCAAGCTGATTTCGGGCGAACATGTCGGCAGTTTGGCGATGTCCGAAACCGGCGCAGGTTCGGACGTTGTGTCGATGAAACTGAAGGCCGAAGCGGTTCAGGGCGGTTACATATTGAACGGCACGAAATTCTGGATCACCAACGCGCCTTATGCGGACACATTGGTTGTCTATGCCAAGACCGCGCCTGAGGCTGCATCGCGCGGCATCACCGCCTTTTTGATCGAGAAAGGCATGGAAGGCTTTTCCATCGGCCAGAAAATCGACAAGGTCGGGATGCGCGGATCGCCGACGGCGGAACTGGTGTTCAACGACTGTTTCGTATCCGAAGAACAGATGATGGGCCCATTGCATGGCGGCGTTGGCGTGTTGATGTCGGGTCTGGATTATGAGCGCGTTGTTCTCGCCGGGCTTCAACTTGGCGTGATGCAAGCCTGCCTTGACGTCGTCTTGCCTTATGTCCGCGAACGCAAGCAGTTCGGCAAACCCATCGGCAGTTTCCAACTGATGCAGGCGAAGATTGCCGACATGTATGTCGCGCTCAATTCTGCCCGCAGCTATGTCTACAATGTCGCGCGCGCATGTGACGCGGGCCAGACCACCCGCTTTGACGCAGCAGGCGCAATATTGTTGGCGAGTGAAAGCGCCGTGAAGGTCGCCGGCGAGGCCATTCAGGCATTGGGCGGCGCTGGCTATACCAAGGATTGGCCGGTCGAGCGTTATTGGCGCGATGCCAAATTGCTCGACATTGGTGCAGGAACAAATGAAATCCGCCGGATGTTGATTGGCCGGGAGCTGATCGGAGCGGCATAAGCAAAAGATAACGCAGGAGTAAGCAGAATGAGCCGTCCGGTATTGGGTGTCATCGCGTGTAACCGCATGGTCGGCAGCGAAGTCGCCCAAGCCGTGATGAACCGCTATATCCGCGCGGCCATGACCTATGCCGATGTCGCGGCGTTAATCATCCCTTCATTGCCCGACCTAATGACCGCCGCCGAAGTCGCGCCACGGATAGACGGCATATTGTTGACCGGCAGCCCGTCAAATGTCGCGACGCGGCTTTATGGAGAGGAAGGCGGCGATGGTCCCTTTGACGACGGCCGCGACGAGATTGCGATGTCGATGGTCGACCGCATGATTGACGCGCGCAAGCCCGTCTTTGGCATTTGCCGCGGTTTTCAGGAAATCAACGTCGCCTTAGGCGGAACGTTGCGCCGTGACACGAGCGCGAACGATACGCTCATCCGCCATCATGCACCCGATGATGTCGATTTCGACGCCATGTTCGACCATCGCCATCCGGTTGAACTTGCCGACGGGGGCATGCTGTCCACTGCCTATGCCAAAGGCGCGTTGGACGTAAACTCGGTGCATTTTCAAGGCATCGGCACACTCGCCGATGGTCTGATGGTGGAGGCGCGCGCACCCGATGGACTTATCGAGGCCTATAGCGCCCGACCCAATGGCGCCCCCTTGCTGGCGGTCCAATGGCACCCCGAATGGGGCACGGAAAATGACGCGGATTCGCAAACCTATTTCCACCTTTTGGGAAAGGCGTTAAGGGGCAATTTGTGAACAGAACCGTGACCCGTTATAACCGCTATCAAGCACGGATAGGCTTTTCGCCCTGAATTGCATTCGGGCGCTGCCCTATCGCTCCCCTCCCGCAAGCGGGAGGGGAAAGTGACATTACGCCTCTTCAGCCATCTTCTTGGCCTTTTCGACCACCTGATCGATCCCGCCG
>DLOZ01000008.1 GCA_002479765.1 Sphingomonadales bacterium UBA7471
CGCTCCGCATATTGGCAGGGGAAATTGAAAGTCGGTCAAGGGCTATATGGTCTAGTTTCATGTAACTTACTCCTGTGTTGGGTGGCCCCATCCTCGGGGCATCTTGGGGGGCGGTGAGGACGGGGCCGGTTGTCCGCGCGGGACGATCCCGCGCGGGGACTGCCGCAGCCCTGAATCCCTTGGGAGGGAGTCAAGGTGGCGGAAGGGCTGAATCTTCTTGGGCGCGGGCGACGGCTGCTGCCTCAAGCCTCGTCTCGTCCTCGGTGATGCTGCCGCACAGGCGGGCCGCATCGGCATAAACGGTCAGCGGGAAGCGGCCTTCAAAAAGAAGGTCGCGCTCGATGGCGAGGCCAAACGGCAGCTTGACCGCCGCAATCTCGGATAGACTGGCCGACCCCATTTCGGGGCAACCGAATCCAAGGTCGCACAGGCCGAACAGGGTGTCGCCGTCCTCGTCCAGTTCCGAAAACAGCCAAGTGCCAGACCCTACCGGATTGAAGAATTTGACGACCGGCACATGGTCGCCACGGCTCTGGCCGTTGGCGTTCAACCGTGCGCGCTGGTCTTGGGTGAGCAAAAGCATTGGGGGAAAGCCTTTCAAAACATCTCGATCTGGTTGCGGGCATTGGTGTCGAATAGGCCATGATCGGCGGGGCGCTGGGCCTTGCGCGGCTCCATCGGCGCATTGGCGCGCATGGCGAGGCGGTCGCGGGGCGTGATCGGCGCAACGCCGTGAACAAGCGTCTGCTCACCAATGGGCGTCTGCTCTGACGCGAGAGGAAGCGCGGCGGTCATGCCGCCCGCGCCAGACTGGATTCGGTGTCCCGAACGAACGCTAACAGGAAATCAGCCGCTTTGCTGGCTTGGCTGGCGGCTTTGAAAATGGCGCGATTGTCGGCGCGCAACACTACAAGCCAAGAGCCGAGATAGTCGGCATGGCGAACGGTGGGGACGATCCCAAGCGCGGCGCACAAATAGGCCGATGCCAGTTCTGCGCAAAGTTCCTCGCGGGCATAAAGCGCGGAACCGAACCGCCCCGACTGGTCACGCGCCAGCCGCTCTTTGCTTCCCGCCCAATGGCCTAGCTCGTGCAAGGCCGTCCGGTAAAAGTCGATTTGATGAGTGAACGCCGGTTGCGGCGGCACCTGCACATAATCGCCGCCAATGTCATAGAAGGCCCGCGCCCCGCCGATGCGGAAATCCGCACCCGTCGCAGCAATCAAGGCCTCCGCGCCCTCATGCTGTTCGCGGGGCGGCAAGGGTGTCGGGTCTGCGGTCAGCCGTTCGGGCAATCCGTCGCACTGCGCGGCATTGAAAACCACAAAGCGTTTGAGGAAGGGAATCGAGCGGGGTTCGCCTTCCGGCGCGTCTCCGCCTTCGCGCTCATCTTCGGGGATGAAGCGGTCGGCATAGAAAATCGTATTCCCACGCTCACCTTTGCGAACGCACCCTCCAGCGGCCAGCGCCTGCCGGAAGGTCAACCAATCCTGTGACGGGTAACAGCCTTCAATGACTGCGCCCCACAATATGAGAACATTGACGCCCGAATAGGGACGCCCCGAAACCGCGTTGCGCGGGAGTCCCGGCACGGCTGCCGCCGAACTCCACGGCTGCGCCCACGGGAAGCACCCTGCTTCAAGCTGTGCGATGATCTTGGCCGTAACCTCGTCGTAGAGGGAAGCGCGGGGCATATCGCCTCCGTGCGCGGCGCTCAGGGCCGCCTTGCCCTTGCCCCAAGTCCCCGTTTCCGATTGCCAACCGCCATCACCGCCTCCTCGCCCAAAAAACCACACCGACCCCGGAGAGGGGGGTGGGCGGCAAAGAGCGACCAAGAGGCCCACCGGGATCAGGCGCACCTTTAAGGCTGTAACAAAGTGAAAGACCCGCTTGCGGGTTGCGCCTGAGCGCGGCGGGCCTAGCCGGAAGCGCCGCTCATCCCCCTCTTCGGGGACGGCCACAAAAACGCCGGCGCACCCGCGCCGTCCACAGTCAGTCGAACACCATCTAGCGAAGTTCGCCGCGCAGCGGCCGAACAAGAAACGGCACCCTTGCACGGCACGACGCCGCCGGATGGTGTGCGCGCGCGACCGTGCGCCAGCGCCCATCCGGCCAGGAGAGAGGCAAGAGTGCTTGCGGGTCAGCTCAAAAACGCCGCACCCTCAGGAGCGCGATAGCAGCGGGACAGAGAGCGACCTTGGAAAACCCCGCTCATTTTCCCATGCTCCCGATCGTCACCCGAAGGGCCAAGACTACAGGCTTGGTTCGCGTGAGCGAATAGAGCGGGTTGCCCGAAGGACAGCGCCACGTTTCGGTCACCCGACAGTACCCAGTGCAACTCTGAAGGCCGTCGTTCGTTTAGCGCTTCCCTGCGGGTGCGCATTTTTTTCCCTTTCAGGCCGCGCTTATCGCGAGTTCGACCCGGAAGCCGCCGGTCTCGATATTCTCGAATCGCAGCATACCGCCGTGTTCGCGCGCGAAGCGGGAGGCGATTGCGAGACCTAAGCCGACGCCGCCGTCGCTTGGCCGTGCAGCGTCGCCGCGAAAGAAGGGATTGTCCAATTGATGGAGCAGGGTCGGATCTACACCGTCGCCGCTATCAACGACTTCGACAATGGCCCGTCCCACCTCTTTCCGAACGACGATTGATATTGGCGGGTGGCCATGGATGATTGCGTTGCGGAAAAGATTTGCAATGGCGCGCTCTAGTGCAACCGGCCTCACCGATGCCAAGACGGACGGGTCGCCTTGCATGCAATCGCTGCTCAGGCCCGCCGACAAGGCAACCTCACTGACCGCTTGCCAGACATTGATGCGCTGGGGCTGCTCGGCATCCATGCCACGCCCGAAATCGAGAAACTGATCGAGCATGCGCCCGATCCGATCAAACTGGCGGGCGATCATGGCGTCGTCGGCATCGCCGGTTTCGCGTAGGGCTGCGGCGAGACGTAGTTTTGCGATGGGCGTTTTCAGATCATGGCTGATGCCGGCGAGCATGAAGGCGCGGTCGGCCTCCTGCGCGCGGAGCCGCGCGGTCATGCGTTCAAACGAGGTGGCGACGGTGGCGATTTCGGCGGGGGCTTCGTCGACAAGATGCGCAACGCTGTGCGGATCGGGCATGGCATCGACGGCATCGGCCAATGCTTTCAAGGGCCGGTTGATCCGGCGCTGCAGCAGCAATCC
Source organism: Sphingomonadales bacterium UBA7471 (assembly GCA_002479765.1). Classification (GTDB taxonomy): domain Bacteria; phylum Pseudomonadota; class Alphaproteobacteria; order Sphingomonadales; family Sphingomonadaceae; genus Sphingorhabdus_B. The sequence goes on from DLOZ01000008.1 coordinate 3,181, forward strand.
TGCGATCAAAGAGAGCGTGAGGCCGATTGCGACGGCACCCAGCAGCGCACCTGTCGGCGTCCATCCGGGGGAAGGCGCAAGCGACACCCAATAGGGATCACCGTTGCCCAGCCGAAGCCAGACCCACAGTGGCTGTCCACCACCACCGCGCCAGACCATGTTTTCACTTTGGCCAAGATCGGTGGCGAGGCTGCGCAGGACGCGCGTTTCAAGCCAGGTTGGTCGGCCATCCGCACCCGGCGGTTCGCCGCCACCCCGAATGATCAGGAAGGTATCACTGCTGTTCACGCGCGCAATGAAGGCGGCACGCTCGGTCGTGGGAAGGGCGTTAAGCGTGGCGCCAACCGTCCGGACGTGGCGACCCAAAATCGATGCAATACGATCAGCTTGCGGCGCAATCACAAATGCTGCAACCATCACCATGGTTAGCAATTGGCCAAGGAGCAACATCCCCGCCATCAACGCAACATTGCGCGCGCGGAGCGACCTTAGCATGGGCGCGCTTCGGCAAGCACATAGCCGACGCCCCACATCGTCTTGATCCACCGGGGATCGGCAGGATCATCGCCCAGGGCTTTGCGCAAGCGGACGATCTGGACATCAATGGCACGGTCAGTGACTTCGGCATCGCGGCCATGCGCGCGTTCGATGATCTGTGCGCGGCTTAGTGGGCGACCGGGGCTGGCGGCAAGCGCGGCGAGGACCGCGAACTCGCGCGATGACAATGGCACCTGCGCGTCATCGCGAGTCAAGGTCATCCGCGTTGGGTCGAGGATGAAGGGACCAATTGTAATGCACGCATCGGCAATCGCACGCGCCGGAGCTGCCGTCCGCCGCAGGATGGCGGAAATTCGCGCGACCAGTTCGCGCGGGGTGAAGGGTTTGCCGAGATAATCATCCGCGCCCATTTCGAGGCCGAGGATACGGTCCATTGGATCGCCCTTTGCCGTCAGCATGAGGATCGGCGTCATATCGCCATCAGCGCGGAGGCGGCGGCAGACCAAAAGCCCATCCTCGCCCGGCATCATCAGGTCGAGAACAATGGCGTCAGCAGGCGTCCGCGCCAATTGCTGTCGCAACGCCGCCCCATCGGCGACAGTGCGCACCGCAAAGCCATGTTCGGACAAATACCGTTGGAGCAGCGCGCGCAACTCGGGGTCATCATCGACAACAATGATGCGGGGCAGGGTGTCAGCCATGCGGCGTTGATGACACGCCATCTGCCCCACGTCATCACCAAATGCTACGGTGAGCGGCTTCTGTAACAGCCGGTAACATCTATGCGGTTTGCGCTCACAATCCGGAAACATAGGGTTGGTCTAAGCCGTGTCAGGCAAGGCGCTGTGCCTTCGCTGATGATGTTTCAGGAGAATGATGATGAACAGCGTGATGAAATTTTCGGTAATTGCTGGTGCTGCCGGACTGATGCTTGCCAGCATTGCCCCAGCCGAAGCAGCCGGTCGCGGTGTTGCCCGCGATGGCAAGGGTGGTGTGGTTGCAGCGGGTTCGGCGAACGGCAAAAGCTGGGCGCGTGGTCGTTCGGTAAAGACCAATGAGACTGGCACGACGACCGTCAAGCGCGGCGGCGGTTTCAAGGGCGCGAATGGCGCAACCGGCGCTCGCGCATCGACCGCGACAGTCAACCCGGATGGCTCCGCGACGCGCAACGGTCGCTTCTCGGCGAGCGGTGCCAAGGGCAGCGTCGCCAGTTCGGGATCTTCCACCCGCAATGCCGACGGCACGTATTCGGGCGGCCGCTCGACGACCGCCACGAACAAGACGACGGGTACCACTTACAACGGCTCGACAACCTATGACTCGACCAATGGCGTGAATCGCACCGCGACGTGCACCGACGCCATGGGCAACAGCATCGCCTGCCCCCGTTAATTGGTATGGCGCACTTGATGCGGTCCTGCGGTGACGCAAACCGAGACGCGGGACCGCATCTTTTTTCCTAAAGGCAATGATATGAAACAGGTTCTTTTTCTCGCTTTGGTCCTTGTTGCGACGCCGACGCTGGCGCAGCGCGGATCAGGCGGCATGATCGACCAGATGATCGCGGCGGACGCCAACAAGGATGGTATCGTCACGCGCGGCGAATTGCTCAATGCGCGCGCCGCCAACTTCACGCGGTTCGACCGCAATAGTGACGGCGTGCTGACCGACAACGACATCCCCGTCCTTTTGAAGCGGACCGCCCTTGGCCAACAATTCACCGCTATGCGGACCCAGTTTGATGCGAACCGCGACGGCAAGGTCTCGCGCGACGAATTCGTTAACGGCCCGACGCCCGTGTTCGACGCCGCTGATACCAACAAGGACAACCGCCTGACCCGCGACGAAATCGACGCGGCCAAGGCGCAGGCGAAGCGATAAGTCGTGCCCGAGATTATTAGTCGCAATCCCGGAATCCTGCTGGTCTTTCTGGCGCTCGCTTTGGTCGAATTTGGCTGGCGACGGTTTAGGACCTCGCGCGGTTATGACTGGCGGGCCAGCCTTGGCTCGATTGGCGTTGCCGTAGGGCAGTTTGCGATCAAGCCGCTCACTGGCGGCATCGTCGCTTACGTCTTCTTTCATGTTCATGCACTCGCGCCGATGAAGTTGTCGGCAGGCGATTGGCGCGTCTGGGTGGCGGGATTCTTTGCGGTTGAGTTCGCCTATTACTGGTTCCACCGCGCGAGCCACCGGATCAACTGGTTCTGGGCAACGCATTCGGTGCATCACAGCGCCAATGAAATGACTTTGCCCGCAGCAATCCGGCTCGGTTGGACGGGGCAGGTGACGGGGGTGTGGCTGTTCTTCCTGCCACTCATCCTGATTGGTTTTCCGCCGATTGTGGTCGCGGGCTTGCTGGGCGCGAACCTGATCTATCAATATGGCCTTCATACCGAGGCAGTCGGGCGGCTGTGGTGGCCGATCGAGTTGATCTTCAACACACCCTCGCATCACCGCGCGCATCATGCGTCGGACGTTGGGTGGCTCGACACCAATTATGGAGGTGTGCTGATCATCTTTGACCGACTGTTCGGCACCTTCGCGGCGGAACCCGAACGCGGCGGGCTGACCTATGGTCTGGTCAAGCCGCTCAAGTCGAGCAACCCGTTCCGCATTGCCCTGAACCAATGGGCGATCATGCTAATGGCGCTCGCTTCAGCACGATCTTGGGACCGCCGCTTATCGGTCCTTTTCGGTCCGCCAAACCTACTCGACGAAGCTGTGGAGCCTCGCGTCCGAACGCCGCGCGCAGACGTCACCACACCTGCGTAAACGCGCGCTACACCAACCAGAAAAAGGGAATTTCTATGAAAATGTTTCATTAAATTCTGCGGGCAGACCCTCAAATGCGAAGGGGTTGAGAAATTGCCGACGCCATAAGAAAGCGCGCTCGGCCTCGCCAAGCCCTGCTTCGTCGCAAACCTCTGCCCAATTGGCTTTGATGCGCGCGACCTGCCCCGCGATGATGGTGCGCGCGCGCGCATCATCAAGTAGAAAGACCGGTGCAGCGTTCAGGCACAGCGACAATTGGCTCATCCGCCGGTTGCCAAGGATGAGCATGGCTTGCGTCGCTTCCCCGCCGGTCCGGCCCTGTGGGCATAGATCATAGGCGGGGGTGAGGCGGAGCGATTTTCCATCCCAATATGCTGCATGGTTGCGCGCATGGTCGTCGGTATTGCCGCACAGGATATTGAACACAATGCGCGCAAATAACTCGGCAAGCGTGTCCGCAGGATCATCGAAGCGGTGGCGGATGATGGTCGCCAGCTCCTCATAGCTTGCATAGCGCGCTTCGGTTTCATCAAGGTCAAGCAGCGTCAAGGCCGAAACGATACCCCGACGCGCCCAGTTTATGCCATTGGCGGTGCGGTCAAAGCGTTCGATCAGCAATACATCTTTTCCAAGCGCGTGGGTCAGCTTGACCGGCGCGACGTCAAGTCCGACGCGCTCCGCAAGGCGCATGGCTACAAATTCGGCTTTCACGACATTGTAGAGGTCGTTCGTCGCCGAGAATTTGGCGATGTATTTCTTGTCGCCGTCGTCGATCAACGCCTTGGGCCGTGCGCCGCCAAGCGACGAACCATGCTGCAAGGCCTGGTCGAGTTCGGGCGTGAGCTGCACGCCTTTCTCGACGCGCTCGGCGGACTCCATAAGTTCGGCAAGGGTGGCGTTCTTGCGCTGGCGCGGCACATAGTCTGTAGGTGAGCGCTGGAAGTCGAGCATACCGATGCGGTCGGAGCCGGACTCCAGCAAATAGGTCAGCTCGTCAAGATCGGTTTGTGCAGCTGCATTGCCTTTGAGGCCGGTCACGCGGTTGATGATGACGCGCCGCCCCCATGCGTCGGGCGAGCCGTCGCGGATGCTGCTGGGGAGCAGCATCTTATTGTTGGTTTCAATGGCACCGGCGCGCAGCGGCAATTCGGGGTCGTAGATGGCGATAGCGTTGGCGCGCGACAGATAGCTTTGGCCGTAATTGAAGCTCAGCCGCCCGTCGCGCGCGCGCGCCAAGCGTCCGGCGACAACGGGCTGGGTTGCGTCTGGTAGCCAGATCCAGACGAAGGCCTCGTCTGCATGATTTTCAGAAATCATCTTTCACCTCGACGCGCGGCTTATGGATGGCTTTCGGAAGCAGGCGGAGTTTGTCTTCCTGTTCGACGAGAAGCGTGGTGAGGCGGCTGCGGTCGCTTTCAAACAGCGGGACGCCAACGATGGCGGCGGCCTCGAAGACCAAGCCGATGCCGCAGCGCGGATCGCCTTGCTCGATGCGGCGCATCATGTCGCGCGACACGCCCGCGCGCGTTGCCAACTCCTCAATGCCAAGTTTCCGCTCGATCCGATGGATGCGAATGAGCTGGCCAAGCACGGCGACGGCTTCCCTGCCGTAGCGGGAATAGGAACGGGGAACGGATTTGCTGCGCTCGATAGCCACAAGGATGCCTTTCGTTATCCTTGCGACCATGCCGCAGTATCGAGAGAATGTCAAGATAAAGGCTTATATGTAAGTCATAATCAGGACTAGGGCTTATATGTAAGCCTTTTTGGTTGGATATGGCAATGGCGGCGCACCGTTCGGTGCGCTAGTCGCCACCGGTCAGCTTCGTTCGAGCTGACCTTTGCGTGGGGCTTTCCGGTTCCGTCTCAGCCCTCAAAATTGGTAGCATGGCTGCCACGTTTGCCAGCCATCACGGAGTCGCCGTTTGAGCGCGTGATCGATAGAAAGGCTTTCTATCGATCACAAGACGGCGGATTGATGATCGATAAGGCGATTGTCGCGCGTCGCACACCTTAAATCCCAAAAGTTGCTGCGCTTGTTATCTAAGTTGCAAAAAGTTGCGTTGAATCCCAAAGGGCGCTGCGCGGCGCTGTTTACGGCGATGGCCGAATCCTGTCCGAGATTCCCACGGCCACCATGACAATACCCAAGGATTGTCATTTCGCGGAAGCGGGGTGCGGCCCGACCGAGCCGCTATACCCCGCTCGGGCATGACCCTGCCACCGTTCGGCGGCGTAAATGGATCATGCCGAAGAGGGCTGGTGCGGACGGGGGGACTTGAACCCCCAAGGGCAATGCCCGACGGATTTTCTTACCCGCTACGGCTTTCGCCGCCGCCCGAAAGGGCGTTTGGAGTCTGGACTATCCCTTCACCGTGCCACGGCAAGCCGTGGGTTAGGTGCTGCCCGTCTAGTCTCTACACCTTCCGTAGCGCTTTCGCGCTGCGGCTTGGCTCGGGATTGCCAGTTGAAAGGTTTCCCCGAATTTGAGCAGTTCTGCATCGCGGGTTTCCCCGCGAGCACTCAAGATTGGTCTAAGTCCGTTGCGTCTACCGATTTCGCCACGTCCGCATAGCCCGATTCCAGTTTAGGCGGTTCGTTTGAATATGCCAAGGAAAACAAGATTAAGGGGGTACCCGCTAGCGCGATCCCCGTCCTTTGGGGGTTGCGGGGCTGCGCCCCGATGAAAATGTGGGCCTTTGGCCCGCGTCGTGGGATGGTTTCCGCTTATTTATTTTAGCGGGCGGGCGAGCCTTCGGCTTCTCCTTACGGACATTGATCGCTGCCGCATCGAGCGTGTTCTTGATATGCGAGGCATAATACTTCTCGATCATCTCAACACTTGTGCGGCAGTTTTTGGCGATCTGATAAATGTCCGCGCCCTCCATCAAGCGAAAGCAGATGTAAGTGTGACGTAAGCTGTAAGCGGTGCGCTGGTTTCCATCGCGATCTTTCTTCATCTCAAGTTCGTTGAGGATGGCGTTGAAAAGCTGCTTCTGAAATTTTGGGAACAGCCGATCAGTCGGCTTTCCGTTGTTGCGTTCTTGAAGGCGTTGGAATGGGTGAACCGCACCCGGCATACTCTTGCAGTAGCCGATACCGCGCTTGCCGCGCACTTCGATCTCGAGGATGGTTTCACCCGTGGCATCGTCGGCGACTACAGCGACATCGCGGTATTCAAGGCGCAGGGCTTCGTCTGGGCGAAGGCCGGTGTTCACCATGAACAGAACGTAGTCGTGAAGGTTCTCCGACGCGGCGCGCCACCGCTCCTTGAGCGGATTCTTGGCGCGCTCCCGCGTCGCCTGATAGAAGCGTTTGTATTCCTCGGGCGAGAACCAAGCCCGATGGGTGATTTTGCCAGAGGTTTTGTATGGCGGCGTCAGATTCGGCACCGACTCAATCCAGCCGTGCCGTTGGCCGTATTTCAGCACCTGACGCAAGCACACGATTTCTTGATGAAGCGTGCTGCGCGCTGGCGGCTTGCCGCGCCAGCCGTTCTTCATACGGTGCATTCGGTAGTCTTGGGCGAGGCCAGCGGTGATCTCGGCCAGCGCCTTGTTCCCGAAAAAGGGGACAAGGTAGTTGTCGAGTCGGCGGCGGTGATGCGCCACGTAGATGGGGCTGCGCTGCCCTTGGGTGATGACCTCGAACTCGTCGATGAATTTGGCGGCGGCGAATTTGAAGGTTTTACCTGCCTTCACCTCGCCGCGTTTGAATTTGCCCTTCAGCTCAAGATACCAGTCCTCGGCAAAGTCCTTGGCCAGAGCGAGGCTATCCTCCTTCGTGCTGACGCGGTGGTTCTTGCCACCGAGGAAGGTCGAGCATTGCCAGTAGGTGCTGTTCTCACGCTTGTAGACGTGGAGCTTTCCTCCCATGAGTTCATGATGTGCCGCCATTGCTGCCTCGACCTGTGAAACTGTGCAATTTGTGTAAGGCCTGTGTAAGTGGCCATATGAGGTCAGTATAGCAAAATATGGCTGATTTTCAAGGATATTTGGCGTTTTATATTGAAAATGAAGGGCTTTTAAGTCTGTAGCGTCTACCATTCCGCCACATCCGCATGACTTTGCGCAGACAGCATTACGTCCGCATGGTCAAGAGGCTTTGCAGCCCAAGCTTATTTGTTAAGCCGTTCCCGCACTTCCTTGCCGGGTTTGAAATAAGGTACGCGCTTCGAAGGAACATCAACCGCGGCGCCGGTGCGCGGGTTGCGGCCCTTACGCGGGCTGCGGTCGCGCGTTGAAAATGCGCCAAAGCCACGCAGTTCGACACGTCCACCGTCTGCAAGACGTTGGATGATCTGGTCGAAAAACAGATCCAAAATCTTTTCGACTTCTTCTGTTTTCAACTCGGGGTTTTCAGCTTCCAGCTTTTTGATCAATTCTGAACGGATCATTTTATGTCCTTCACATTGGGCCAGCTGTCGTTGCAAGGCAGCGTTTCAAGCATTTCACATTTGTAACATTTTCATTCTGCCAGAATTTTGGCGATATTACAACGGCGTTACCGATGTTGATTGCACAGAGCATAAAAAACCCGCCCTTCGTGAAAAGGGCGGGTTTTTGTTCCGATAAATCGGAGATGTGGATTAGCCGAAGCTTATTTCTTCACGCCCTTAAGCGCTTCACCCAAGATGTCGCCAAGCGATGCGCCGGAGTCCGACGAACCATATTGCTCAACAGCTTGCTTCTCTTCAGCGAGTTGAAGCGCCTTGACGGAGAAGTTTGGCTTCTTCGAACGGTCGAAGCCAGTGATCATTGCATCGAACTTTTGACCAACTTGGAAACGGTCTGGACGTTGCTCGTCACGGTCACGGCCAAGGTCGGCACGCTTGATGAAGCCAGTTGCACCATCTTCACCGGCCTGCACTTCAAGTCCGCCATCGCGTACTTCAAGAACAGTAACCGTGGTGGTCGCACCCTTCTTCAGGCCGCTTGCCGAAGCAGCGCCGGCTGCCGATGGGGCACCCTTTTCAAGCTGCTTGATGCCAAGCGAAATGCGCTCTTTCTCGGCGTCGATGTCGAGGACGATTGCCTTGACGGTTTCGCCCTTGCGGTGAAGATGCAATGCTTCTTCGCCGGTGATACCCCATGCGATGTCGGACATGTGCACCATGCCGTCAACGTCGCCGTCGAGGCCGATGAACAGACCGAATTCAGTCGCATTCTTGACTTCGCCTTCAACGGTCGAACCCACTGGGAACTTGTCAGCGAACGATGCCCATGGATTGTCGTGCGCTTGCTTGAGACCAAGCGAAATGCGGCGCTTTTCCATGTCGATGTCGAGAACGACAACGTCGACTTCCTGGCTTGTCGAAACGATCTTGCCAGGGTGAACGTTCTTCTTTGTCCATGACATTTCCGAAACGTGGACCAAGCCTTCGATACCGGCTTCGAGTTCGATGAACGCGCCGTACTCGGTGATGTTCGTAACTGCACCCTTGAGCTTTGTGCCCACTGGATATTTGGCCACCGCTGCATCCCAAGGATCGCTTTCCAGCTGCTTCATGCCAAGGCTGATGCGCTGTGTGTCCTTGTTGATACGAACGATCTGAACCTTAACGGTGTCACCAATGTTGATGATTTCGCTTGGGTGGTTGATCCGCTTGTAGCTGATGTCGGTGACGTGCAGCAGGCCATCGATGCCGCCCAAGTCAACGAACGCACCATAATCGGTGATGTTCTTGACAACGCCGTCGATAATCTGACCTTCAGCGAGGTTCTGGATAAGGCCAGTGCGCTGTTCTGCGCGTGTCTCTTCCAAAATGGCGCGGCGCGAAACAACGATGTTGCCACGCTTGCGGTCCATTTTCAGGATGACGAATGGCTGCGCAATGTCCATTAATGGACCTACGTCGCGCACAGGGCGAACGTCGACTTGGCTGCCGGGCAAGAATGCCACTGCGCCGCCGAGGTCAACGGTGAAACCACCCTTTACGCGGCCGAAGATAACGCCATCGACGCGGTTGCCCGCTTCGAATTCGCCTTCAAGAACGTCCCACGCAGCTTCGCGGCGGGCACGGTCACGGCTGAGCATGGCTTCGCCGTTCATATTTTCTACGCGGTCAACGAAGACTTCAACTTCGTCGCCAACCTTCAGGTCGGCTTTTTGGCCGGGCATAGCGAATTCACGCAGCGCCACACGGCCTTCGGATTTGAGACCCACATCGATGACAGCATGGTCATTGTCGATTGCGGTTACGGTGCCCTTTACGACGCGGCCTTCAAAGCCACCGTCTGCGCCACCAAGTGATTCGTCGAGAAGTGCCGCGAAATCGTCGCGGGTCGGGTTTGGCGAAGTTGCCATAGGTTAGAGTTTCCTTACGTACTTTTTGTCCGGCCAGCCGGTTGGTTCCGACGGTCTTTGACCAGAAATGCCCTATTGCCCGAATAGCAATAAAGCGTTCAAATACGGTGCATATCAAACCAAATTACCACGTCATGCTGAACTTGTTTCAGCATCCATCCATCAACTTAGACCAAGGGTCAGCGCGGCGAAATGGACCCTGAACCAAGTTCAGGGTGACGGTGTGTTCTATCGATACACTCCGGCTACTTAGCTCTTGCGAAGTCGAGACTCCACCAGCGCGATCGCAGCTTGAACGGCGTCGCCTATAGTCAAATCGCCGGTATCAAGCAATAGCGCGTCTTGCGCGGCTTTTAACGGGGCATCGGCACGCCCCATGTCGCGTGCGTCGCGGGCATGAATATCGGCAAGAATATCGGCAAAGCGCACGTCAATTCCATGCCGCTGCATTTCGTCATAACGCCGCTGCGCCCGCACCTCGGCAGGGGCGGTTACAAACAGCTTCACATCGGCATGCGGCGCAATCACCGTACCGATGTCCCGCCCGTCCAACAACGCACCGCCCGGTTGGTTAGCAAAATCCACCTGGCGCTTGTTGAGCGCCGCGCGCACGACGGGGTGGAGCGACACGCGGCTGGCCAAACCGCCGACCGCTTCGGTCCGCAGAGCGGCGTCATCGAGAATGCTGTCGGGAAAATCACACCCAGCCAAGGCGTCGGCCGGATCATCAGGATTGCCATTGTTGATTTGCACCTGCCGACCCACCGCGCGGTACAATAAGCCCGTGTCCAGAAACGGCAGGCCAAAATGCGCCGCCAATGCCTTTGCCAACGTGCCCTTGCCCGAGGCAGTCGGCCCGTCGACGGCGATTATCATTGCGCAACCTGAAGATTGTGCATCATCGCCTCGAATGTTGGAAAACTCGTGGCGATGGGGGATACATCATCGACCGTCACGGGGTGGTAGCAATGCTGCCCCGCCACGGCGAAGCTCATGGCAATGCGGTGATCGAGCGCACTGTTGATGGTTGCGCCGCCCTCAAGCGGTTCCCCGCCTGTGCCTTGAATGACAAGACCATCTCCGCGTTCTTCGACCTGCGCGCCAATGGCTTTCAGGCCCGTTGCCATTAATGCCAACCGGTCGGACTCTTTCACGCGCAGCTCGTCAAGGCCGCTGGTGATCGTCTGTCCTTGCGCCGTGGAGGCGGCGACGAAGAATACCGGAAATTCGTCGATCATGCTTGGTGCGATGTCGGGTGGCACTTCGATCCCGCGCAAAAGCGAATGGCGCGCGGTGATATCCGCGACAGGCTCGCCGCCGACTTCGCGCTCGTTGGCGTAAGTCAGGTCAGCGCCCATCGCTTCCAGCATCTTGAAAATGCCGGTGCGCGTCGGGTTCATGCCGACATGGGTCACGGTCACTTCGCTGCCGGGGGTAATGAGCGCCGCGACAATCGGGAAAGCCGCCGATGACGGGTCGCCGGGTACGTCAATCGTTTGCGGCTTCAGCTCTGCTTCGCCGACAAGCCGGATATGGCGCACGCCATCGGCGTCGATTTCAACGGTTAAATCCGCGCCAAAGCCGCGCAGCATCCGTTCGCTATGGTCACGCGTGGGGACGGGTTCAATCACTTCGGTGATGCCGGGTGTATTAAGGCCAGCAAGCAACACGGCGCTTTTTACTTGGGCGGAGGCGACCGGCAGATGGTAGCAGATAGGTACGGCAGGTACCAAGCCGCGCACCATCAGCGGCAAGGTGCCACCAGGGCTTGCGGTGAATTCGGCGCCCATTTGGCTGAGCGGATCGATCACGCGGCCCATCGGGCGTTTCGATAAGGACGCATCGCCAATGAATGTTGCGGTGAGCGCGTGGCTGGCCACCAGACCCATCAACAATCGCGTCGACGTGCCGCTATTGCCCATGTCGAGCGCGCTTGCGGGTTGCATTAGGCCGCCAACGCCAACGCCGTGGACGGTCCAGCATCCTTCGCCCGTGCGTTCGATCTGTGCACCCATGGCGCGCATCGCGGCGGCGGTCGCCAGCACGTCTTCGCCCTCAAGCAGACCGGAAATCCGGCTTTCGCCAACGGCCAGCGCGCTGAGCATCAGCGACCGGTGTGAGATGGATTTGTCTCCGGGTACCTTCACTGTACCGCGAAGCGGCCCTTGCGATCGGAAACTGGCGGGGCGGGGTTGAACATTATGCATGATGTTTTGCGCTTTGCGGATGATGCGTGGCCAAGTCAACGACCACAGTAATTTTTGACAGCGGCGCGTCGCTGTGGCAAAGGCCGCGCCAATTGACGGTGATTCACAGATGTGCGTCGCCCTTCCAAGCCAGTTTAAAAAGGATTTGAGCCCGCCATGATCAAGGCTGAATGGGGAACCAAGCGCACTTGCCCGAAATGTGGTGTTCGTTTTTACGACCTGACCAAGGACGAGCCGGTTGAATGCATTGAATGCGGCAACCAGTGGACGCCCGAGCCAGTTCTGAAGTCGAAGCAGCCATTGCCGTTTGAAGAAGCCGAAAAGAAGAAAGACGATTCGGATCTGGCCGATGACGATCTCGACATTGACGTCGATGCCGTTGACGGTGACGTATCGCCAGACAATGATGTCGATCTTGGCGGTGACGAAGATCTCGGCGTTGCTGGCACAGAAGACGAACCAGACGACATCTAATCTTCGGACTTGAAATATATAGGAGCGCCCGCTAGTGGCGCTCCTCACCAAGGCTGCCCAACGGGCGGCCAGATGGGGCCTTAGCTCAGCTGGTAGAGCGCTACACTGGCAGTGTAGAGGTCAGGGGTTCGACTCCCCTAGGCTCCACCAACCTTCGCTAAGCTTCGGCTGGCAGGCCAGCGCGGCACGTGCGCTGATTTTTCGTAACGTAGTTTCGTCATGCTGAACCTGTTTCAGCATAACACGCGGCGTTAGCCAGTTATCCCGGATCGCAGTCACCATCGGTGCTTCGAGTTCAGGATGACGAAATCGTTTTGATAGTCTAAGGCCAACACATGCATTTTCTCGACCAAGCAAAAATCTTTATCCGTTCCGGCGCCGGTGGCCCGGGCGCGGTCAGCTTTCGTCGTGAAAAATATGTGCAATATGGCGGCCCAGACGGCGGCAATGGCGGCAAGGGTGGCGATGTCATCTTTGAAGCGGTCGCTGGACTGAACACGCTTATCGATTTTCGCTATGCGCAGCATTTCAAAGCGATGCGCGGTATTCAGGGCATGGGCCGTGATCGCCACGGTGCCTATGGCGATGACTTGGTCATTCAGGTGCCTGTGGGCACACAGGTGCTGGCCGATGACGAAGAACGCTCGCTTTTGCTCGATTTGACCGAGGTGGGCCAACGCGTTGTGTTCTTGCGCGGCGGCGATGGTGGTCGCGGTAACGCATCGTATAAAAGCTCAACCAACCGCGCCCCGCGGCAGCATGGCCCCGGTTGGCCGGGCGAAGAAATGTATGTCTGGCTGCGCTTGAAGCTGCTGGCGGACGCCGGACTTGTCGGCATGCCGAACGCAGGCAAATCGACCTTCATCAATCAGGTGTCCAATACCAAGGCCAAGGTGGGCGATTATCCGTTCACGACGACGCGCCCGCAATTGGGTGTGGTTGAACATAAATCGCGCGAGTTCGTTCTGGCGGATATTCCCGGCCTGATCGCTGGTGCAGCCGACGGCGTAGGCATTGGCGACCGCTTTCTGGGGCATATCGAACGTTGCCGAATCCTCATCCATTTGATCGACGCGACACAGGATGATCCCGTCGCCGCTTGGCATATTGTGTGTGACGAACTGAGCGAATATGGTGCGGCATTGGATGAAAAGCCGCAGATTGTGGCGCTTAACAAGGGCGATTTGCTTGATCCCGAATTGATGGCCGACATTGCCGAGCAATTGCAGGCAGCGGGCGCGTTGGACGTGATATCCATTTCCGGCGCGACGGGGCAGGGCGTTGATCTTGTGCTCGACCGGATTTTGGAAGCGCTGCCTGCCAAAAGCGGGATCGAAGGCGCAAAGGCCGATGGCATTACCGAGGACGGGACATGGTCGCCGATCTAAACGCTGCCTTCCTGCCGACATCTTGCCCGCTGTTGGTGGTCAAGGTCGGATCGTCGCTGCTGGTCCAGCCCGACGGGAATGTGCGGCGGCAATGGTTGGAAACACTCGTTGCGGATATCAGCGCGCGGCATAAGGCCGGGCAGCGGATCGTTATCGTCACCTCCGGCGCGATTGCATTGGGTGCGCGCCGTCTGGGTTTTGAAAAAGGTGGCCGCAGCAGCCTCGCCGATGCACAGGCCGCGGCATCGGTTGGGCAAATTGTGCTGTCGGGCATCTGGGCCGATCTGTTGGGCGCCCAGTCGCTTGCTGCGGCGCAAATGCTTGTGACGCTGGATGATCTGGAGGATCGCCGCCGTTATTTGAACATTGCGGCGACGCTCGACCGCCTTTTGGGTGCAGGGGCCGTTCCCGTCATCAATGAAAATGACAGCGTCGCCACCGAAGAAATCCGCTTTGGCGACAATGACCGGCTTGCCGCACGCGTGGCGCAGGCGGCTGGCGCCAGTGGGGTGATTTTGCTATCGGATGTCGATGGCCTGTTCGACCGCGCGCCCCATTTGCCGGGTGCGATGTTGTTGCCGACAATCGCAAAAATTGACGGCCATGTGCGCATCATGGTGGCGGAGGGTTCATCCTCTGGCATGGGGTCGGGCGGCATGGCGTCCAAGCTGGATGCGGCCGATATTGCGACACGCGCCGGCATCGGTTTGGTCATCGCCTCCGGACTTCGCGATCACCCGCTTGCCGCACTTGAAGCGGGCGGGCCTTCGACCTTTTTTTCACCGCGCGACGGGGGTTCTGCACGCAAGAGCTGGTTGGGCGGTCGGCTGACCGTCAAGGGCCGCATCCGCGTCGATGCTGGCGCCATAAAAGCGCTCAGCTCGGGCAGCAGCTTGTTGCCTGCGGGTGCCTTGTCGGTGGAGGGTGAGTTTAAGCGGGGCGACGTTATCGACATCAGTGATGACGATGGCATTGCAGTCGCGCGCGGCCTGTCCGAATATGATGCCGTCGATGCCGCCCGCATTTGCGGCCATCGCTCGAGCGAATTGGCGGATATCTTAGGCACTGTGCCCCGCTCCGTCCTGGTGCACCGCGATCAGTTGGTCCTTTTGTGAAAACAGTCGCGCTAACCGGAGCGACGGGTTTTGTCGGACGGATCACGCTGGATCGGTTGATTGCTGCTGGCTGGCATGTGCGCGCGCTGACGCGGCGGGACCAGCATAAAAAAGCCGGCGTCAGTTGGGTTCGTGGCAGCTTAAATGATACCGCAAGCCTCAACGAATTGTGCGCCGGCGCAGATGCCGTCTTGCATGTCGCAGGCGTGGTCAACGCGCCTAATGCTGCGGGTTTCGAAAGCGGTAATGTTACCGGCACAGCCCATATCCTCGCCGCTGCCCAAACGGCCGGCATCAGCCGTTTTGTCTGCGTCTCCTCGCTGGCTGCGCGCCATCCGGAGCTTTCGATGTACGGCGCGAGTAAGGCCACAGCGGAAGCGCTCGTGCGCACATCATCGCTCGACTGGACCGTCATCCGTCCGCCCGGAGTGTACGGCCCCGGCGACACCGAAATGTTCGATATGTTCCGCATCGCCGCCAAGGGGTGGGCCTTGCTGCCGCCGCGCGGAAGGGTGTCGGTCATTCATGTCGATGATCTCGCCCGCTTGCTGGTGACGTTGCTGTCGGCGGATAATGTGTCGAAATGCGTGTTTGAGGCAGATGACGGAACACAGGGCGGGTGGAGCCACGCCGGTTTTGCCAAGGCTATCGGTGCTGCGGTCGGGCGCGATGTCATAACGGTGCACGCGCCTGCATTTCTGTTGAAAATGGCCGGATGGGCCGACCGTGCGGTGCGCGGTGCAAAGGCGAAACTGACGCCCGACCGCGCCAATTATCTGGCGCATCCCGACTGGACCATCAATCGCGATGCTGTGCCCGCGCCCCAGCTTTGGACGCCGGAAATCGCAACGCCCAAGGGGTTGAAAGACACCGTAAGCTGGTATCGCGCACAAGGGTGGATGTAGGCGCATGGCTTTGCCCTGATACTGCCTTATTCGCTTGCCATAGCACGCCGATATGACGCATTGCCCGTCGCATAATTTGAGGATGTACGTATGACTGACCGCAGTGAAATGTTTGATCGCCTAAAGGACCTGATTGAGCCTTTTAACAAAAAAGGTGTCGAGGTTACCGAGACCACCACTTTTGCCGGTGATTTGGAATGGGACAGCCTGACCGTCATGGATTTTGTCGCTGAAGTCGAAGACAGCTTCGACATCGTCATCAGCATGAATTTACAGGCGGAAATCGAAAATGTCGGCCATCTGGTCGATGCGGTTACCAAGCTGACCGCAGCCTAATTCAAACGGACGCCTGATTTTAACGGAAGACGTGCATGACTGACTTATTCTCCAAATTTGATGCCCTGATTGCGCAACGTGCAGGCTTGCTCGCCACGGGCGTAAAAGACCCGTTCAGCCTGGTGATGGAAGAGGTGAAATCGCCGACCGTTGCGGTCGTGAATGGCAAGGAAACCATCTTGCTTGGCACCTATAATTATATGGGCATGACCTTTGACGATGATGTCATCGCCGCGGGCAAGCAGGCTTTGGACGAATTTGGCGCAGGCACGACCGGCAGCCGCGTTTTGAACGGCACATTTCAGGGCCACAAGGAATGCGAAGACGCGTTGAAAGAATTTTACGGAATGGACCATGCGATGGTCTTTTCCACGGGTTATCAGGCGAACCTTGGCATCATCAGCACGATTGCGGGCAAGGGCGATTATATCATTCTGGATATCGATAGCCATGCGTCGATTTATGACGGCTGCAAAATGGGCGATGCTGAAATTGTGGCCTTCCGCCATAATGACGTCGACGCGCTCGAAAAACGGCTGAAGCGCCTACCCGCCGATGCGGGCAAGCTTGTTGTGCTTGAAGGTGTCTATTCGATGCTGGGCGATGTTGCGCCGCTGAAGGAAATGATCCGCGTTTCGAAAGAAGCAGGCGCGATGATCCTTGTCGACGAAGCGCATTCGATGGGCTTTATCGGCGAAAATGGCCGCGGCGTGGCTGAAGAGCAGGGCGTGCTGGACGATGTTGACTTCGTCATCGGCACCTTCTCCAAATCGGTCGGTACTGTCGGCGGCTTCTGCGTGTCCAACCATCCCAAATTTGAAATCATGCGGCTTGTCTGCCGTCCTTATGTGTTCACGGCGTCATTGCCGCCAGCGGTCGTCGCATGTTCGGCGGCGAGCATTCGCAAGTTGATGCACAATGGCAACAAGCGTGCGCATTTGTGGGAAAACTCCAGAAATCTGCACCAGGGCTTGCGCGATCTCGGTTTCAAACTCGGCACGCCTGATGCGCAAAGCGCCATCATCGCGGTGATCATGCCCGATTTGGAAAAGGGCGCGATGATGTGGGCTGCGCTTCTTGAGAATGGCCTATATGTAAACCTCGCCCGTCCGCCCGCGACACCCGCCGGCATGACATTGCTGCGCTGTTCCTTATGCGCCGAACATAGCAGCGAACAGGTTGCGGACATCCTCAGCCGCTTCGAACGCGCGGGCAAGGCCGTCGGGATTATTTGACCGCGCTGGCGCTTTTCGTTCCGCGCAAAAATACGTTCTAACGCACGGCGCCTTTGGCCAAAAGCTTGGGCACCAGAAACAATGCCGCGATTAAGGGCCATTTGCGCTGCCAAGGGCGCACGATGATGTGCGTGCCGGCGTGGCGGTTTATTTTCCACGCCAGATAATCAATGCCGCCCGCATAAGTGAACGCCGCCTTTGCCAGCCGTGCAACGGTCAGCAACTTTCCACGGCGACGTAAGGCAGGCCAACGGCGTTTTTCTTGAACGATGTGGCCATCGGGGTCGGGCAGGATCACTATTTTGTCGTCGCGCATGTCATGTGCGATCGTTATGTGCTGCAATGCCGCCCGGCCAAATCGGACGTAGCGATCGGGGTCGAATGCAATCACCGAAGATGGTCGGTCCTTGCGTTCCGCGCGCAGCTCCGCGCCATAGGTCATCTGGAATCCCGACTGCCAAAGGTCGAGCACATCGGCTTCGCGCTCGGCAAATGCCAGTGCCGCATTCAGCAAGGTCGGGGCGGCACCGGATATCGCGAGAATGGCAGACTGCCGTGCATCTTCATCAGCGCACCAGACGAGGCGCGACGGCTGGGCAAAGCGGGCCCAGACCGACACTGCGGATGCCGCCGGGCGGTTGAGGCGGTGAAAATCCTCTTCGCTTAAAATAGCCACCTTGGCGACCAGATCGCCATGTTGAAACGGAAATACATTGGGCGGCAGGCGGCGGTTCCATGTGGCAAGCCAACCGCGTCCATAAGCGGATTGGTAATCGGACACGATGAGGTAGAAGTCGAGCATCTCGCCCTCCAACTGTTCCGAGCGCAGGCACGATCCGTAGAACAGAACGGCGCGCGCTGCCGTGCCATATTGTGCGGCGATATGCGCCGCGAAGTCGCTTGCGCCCTGTTGCGCGGGTACGGCCAATTCCTCGGCCACAAGCTGGGTCAGCGAAAGCATATATGCGCCTTAACCGTTTCCGTTGCCGCTTGTTAAGCAGCGAGTTTCAGAAAAGGGACAGGCGGCGTTGACCGCAGCACGATCGGACTACCGCGATACGCCTCGAACACTTCGCCATCCAAGACGACGCTGCTGCGTTCGCTATCGATGCGGATGACATCGCCTTGCTGGAAATGGACACCGCTTGTGGGCGTGTGGCCCAATTTGCCGCGCAATGATGCTGCGATCATTTTCAGCATCGCCCATGGCGTTTGGTCAACGGCCATAAATTTCATCAAACCACGCTGTTTGGTTTTGCCGGCCTGTCCGCCCAGCAACAGCTTTTCCAGCGTGGTGACGATCAGAATCGAAAATGTGCCCTGCAATTCGCCATTGCGGATAAACGATATGCTGACGGGCTTAGAACGTTCCGGCAGGAAACTTGCCTTCACCCGGACAAAGGCCGAAAACATAACGGCAATGAACGTCAGGAAATGGCTTAAGCCATTGGGCAATCCCAATGGATAGATTTTGTGGCGGCAATAAAGAATCGTTTCGGCAAGGCCTGCACCGCCCAAGAACATGCCAAGAACCGGACGCGCGCCTTCGCTGCCATCGCTTAACGCAATCAGTTCGCGGACAACAATATGTTCGGAAAGATCGCCCTTTGCGACGTCGATGATACGGGCCAGCGCCTCCAACGGATCACCTTCTGCACCCAAATCAAGCGCAATCAGGTTGGTCTTGCCATTGGGCAGCACCGCGACGGGCGGCGGGGACCCTTCAAAATGTCCACCATGGTACAGTTCGGTCAAAGCGGACTGCACGGTGCCATCGCCGCCATTGATGACGAGCACCTTTGGCTTCACGCGGGCAATCATTTCGAGCGCTTTGGCGATCTGGCCAATTTCTTCGACTTCGTAATGGAATATATCGGGATTTTTCGCGCAATAGTTTCGCACCGCCGGCAACAACGACCTGTTGCCAGTTGAATTGGGGTTCGAAAGGAGCGCGACTAAAGCCAAATCATTACCTTCACATATATTTCAGGTTGATGGTGATCCGCGTGACGCCGGGGCCCGCATCGAATGCGACTTTGCTGACCGACGGCTTGCCCAAATTCAATATGCTCACGCTGGGGTTGTTGGAAAAACCGCCACCATCCTGCGTGAAGTCTGTTTTGCCATTTCCGTTCCGGTCATGGCGCACAGCAATGCCATATTTCCCTTCGGAAGGGACGGGCACGCAAAAGATCATATTTCCTGCGCTCGCGCGGCTTTCGATGCGGTGCAGCCAGCGGCCTTTGGCCAACCAAGTGCCGGGCGTTGCGGCATAAGATTGCACGCGAACATTGCCCCTCGCTTCCTTCACGCCCTGCACATTCACCAGCACAGCGGGGCCTTTGCCCGCGGCGCAGCGCGACAAATCATTGCTTATTTCCTCGCTTGCGGCCGCGGCGCCCGATACGAGCGCCAACGCGGCGGCAGATGTAAGAACAAAATATATATGCATCTCAAAACTCCTGGAACAGCAAATCCGGTATCACTTCACAACGATACCATCGATATATTGCCCCTGAACCTGTAAGCGTCTATCGGGTCAGTTTGCGGCCAAATTAGGGTGACAGGGCGACCATAAGTTGAAATTTCTTACTGCCACCGACCGATATATCTTCCGGCTTGTAATGTTGCCGCTGCTCGCGACGCTCGCAATCGCGGCATCATTATTGCTGCTGGACAAGATGTTGACCCTGTTTGACTTCGTCGCCGCAGAGGGCGGGCCGGTCAGCGTGGTCTGGCGCATGCTCGCCAATCTGATACCTGAATATCTATCGCTCGGCATCCCTATCGGGCTATTGCTGGGCATATTGCTGGCGTTCCGCAAGCTCGCCACATCGTCCGAACTCGACATTTTCCGGGCGGTGGGGATGAGCTATTTCCGGCTGCTGCGCGTGCCATTCCTGCTGGCATTCGCGCTGGCTACGGTCAACTTTGCCATTGTCGGATTCGTGCAGCCCAGCGCGCGCTATCTGTACGAAGAACTCCGCTTCGAACTGCGATCAGGTGCCTTTGGCGCAAAGGTCCGGGTGGGCGAATTCAACAATGTTGGCAAAAATTTGACCATGCGCATCGATGAAAGCCGGAATAATGGTAACGCGCTGTCGGGCATGTTTGTGTACGCGCAAAGCAACAATGGACAGTCCATCGCCGTTACGGCGGAAAAGGGGCAGTTTCTGCGCACCGATGATCCGGACACGATATTGCTGCGATTGGAAAAGGGCACGCTGGTGCACGACGCGCCCAATTATAAATCACCCCGCGTACTTAGTTTTACCAGCCATGACGTCCCTATCCCGCTGCCGCAGATTGAAAGTTTCCGGTCGCGTGGCGGCAAAGACCGTGAATATCTGATTACAGAATTGGTGCAAATCGGGAATGATCCGCAAAAGTCTGCGTCGGAACGGGCCAGTGCGTGGGCTAATTTCCATTTCCGTTTGGTGGAGGTGGCGATGATGCTTCTGCTGCCATTGCTTGCATTGGCGCTGGCGATACCGCCGAAACGGTCGACATCCGCGCTTGGCGTCTTTTTATCGATCGTGATGGTCGTGACCTATCATAAGATAAATGAATATGCCGAAAGCGTCGGCGCATTGGGAATTGTCGACCCGTTTATCGCATTGTGGGTGCCATTTGTGCTGTTCGCCGCGCTCATCATCTGGATGTATCATGTGATCGCGCATGTGCCCGGCGGTCAGCCCATCGGCGCACTGGAAGTCTTCGCGACGAAGGTCGGCAAATGGTTCAAGAGATTGTTCCGCTGGGGCCGAAAATCGCGGCTGGCCACCATTGGCATGCCCGTGCCGCAAGAGGGGTCATAACCCATGCATTTCTTCCCCTCGCGCAACATTACAATCTACATGGCCCGGCTGTTTGTCGTGCGCAGCTTTGCTGTGTTGATGATGCTTGTGCTGGTGTTGATGACGCTCGATCTGCTGGGTGAAAGTGGCAAGATATTGGCGGTCCCCGGAAATGATCAGGGCGATGTGTTGCGCTATGTGACGATGCGCGCACCGCAAATCATTGCCAGATTTCTGCCCTTCTCGGTCTTGCTGGGGACATTAATCACCTTCGCGACCCTCAGCCAGAACAGCGAAGTCGTGGCGATGAAGGCGGCGGGATTGTCCGCACACCAAATTCTAGCGCCCATGTTTGTCGCCAGCTTGGGCGTCGCGCTGATTTCGTTCGTGTTTAACGACGTTGTCGTCGCGCCCAATACCCAAAAGCTTAAAGTTTGGAAGGATGCCGAATATGGCGCAATAGCGCCCGATACAGACGCGCGCAGCAATGTGTGGGTCCGCGAGGGCGGCGACCTTATAAATGCAGCCAGGGTGCTGGGATCGGGCGACAATATCGTCCTCGATAATGTCCGCGTCTATTTGCGCGCCAATGGCGGTTTGCGTCAGGTCATTACCGCGCCAAATGCCCGTTATGTGGGCAATGCATGGCTGCTTGAAAATGCCGAAACATTTGACGTCGCGACCACCGAACAGAAGAAGGTGAGCAATCTTACAATCGGCAAAGGCATCACGCCCGATAGGTTCAACGTCCTTAAGGTCGATGGCGAGAGCCTGGCTTTCTTGCCGTTGATGCGCGCCATTGACGATCTACATGCCGCCGGTCGCCGCACCGATAATCTTGAAGGCATATTGTGGCACAAGCTGGCAGGGCCTTTGTCGACCTTGTTAATGCCCTTGCTGGCTGCGGTTGCCGCCTTTGGCCTTGCCCGCTCGGGCGCTTTGTTCGTGCGCGCGGTGCTGGGCATGGCGCTTGGTTTTACCTATTTCGTGGCGGATAACTTTGCCTTGGCGATGGGCAATCTGGGCGCTTATCCACCCTGGATTGCGGCATGGGGACCGTTTTTGCTCTTTTTACTGATCGGCGAAACCGTGCTCATCCGCACCGAAGAATAAGCCTTCCGGATAAGGCGGCGTTGGGCACATAAAAATGCGTTTCGGGAATTCACTATGACAGACACCATCATTCGGCCGGTTGTAACCAAGGCAGACAAACGCGCCTTTATTGACCTGCCGTTCCGGCTTTATGCCCATGATCCCAACTGGGTTCCGCCATTGAAAAGCGATGTGATGGCGACGATTACGCCCGGCAAGAACCCGTGGTTCGAACATGGTGAGGCGCAGCTTTTCCTTGCCGAAAAGGACGGAAAAGTCGTTGGCCGGATCTCCGCACATTTGGATTTTCTCGCGCTGAAACAGCCGCCAGAGCAAGGCATGGGCCCGGGCGTTGGCAATTGGGGATTTTTTGAGGCGGAAGACGAAGCCACCGGAAAGCTGCTGATATCGACGGCTGAAGATTGGCTGCGCAGCAAAAACATGGTGCGCTCACTCGGTCCGCTTAGCCTGTCCATCTGGGAAGAACCGGGCGTGTTGATTGATGGCCATGACCATCCGTCGACCGTGCTCATGGGCTATCATAACGCAGCCTATGGCGGGTGGATTGAGGCCGCGGGCTACGCCGGCATCAAAGATCTGTATACCTATCAAATCCCGATTGATGTGCCGTTCCCGCCATTGGTGGAACGCATTGTCGCGTCGGGCGAACGCAATGAACGCATCGTCATTCGTAAAGTGAACAAGGATAATTTTGACGCAGAAGCCGCGTTAATCCTGTCCATATTGAACGACGCGTGGAGCGGGAATTGGGGTTTCGTGCCCATCACCGATGCCGAAGTCGCGCATACCGGAAAGCAGTTAAAACCGATCGTTTTTAACGACCTGATCCGGATTGCGGAGGTTGATGGCGAACCCGTTGCGTTCATGATGACATGGCCCGACATCAACGAAAAGCTCGCGCAATTTGGGGGCAGTCTGTTCCCGTTCAACTGGGCGAAGCTGTTGTGGTGGCTGCGCGCGCCAAAGGTTCGCACGATGCGCGTGCCGTTGATGGGCGTGATGAAAAAACTGCAGTCGACCCGCATGGCAAGTCAATTGGCGTTCATGATGGTCTCGCTCATTCGTGACGCGTCCACCAGCCGATTTGGCGCAAGCCGCGGTGAATTTGGCTGGGTCCTTGACGATAATGGCCCGATGCGTTCGGTGGGTGAGGCGATTAACGGCAAAATCAACAAGGTGTACCGCATTTACGAAAAGCCGCTTTGACCGCGAAGGCCACGCGCCCGCCCGCCGTTTCCCAACTGATTGGCCAGCCTAACGCGTGATGGCTTCGCCGATAGAGGCGTAGATCATCGCCACGGTAAAGGCTGCGATCATGCCGACGAACAAGGCGACGGGGGGAATTTGCAAAACGTCCATATCAGGCTCCTATATTGAGGAGCCCATTATGCACCGCGCAATCAGGTCATGCTTTGATCTGGATCAAATGGCCGACAATCGCGCCCATCGGCAACGGCCCGTAAATATGCGGGAACAGCGCCCCGCCGCGGGATTCCTCCCAGACGATGGTCTCACCCAGATAGGCCAAGTTTACTTCGGCAATGACGAGGCCGTCTTGCCCCGCAAAATGCTTGTCGAGCGTGCCCTGCAGCTGATCCTTGGCCGACAAATGAATATAGCCATCGGCCAGATCGACCGGCGCGCCGTGAAAGACGCCGTCGGCTTCAAACTGCGCCCATTGCGCGGCGGTGAATATTTTGAAGGCGGTTTCGGGATGGCTATGTTCGGACATAGGCCGCCCATGCCGAAAAGCAGGGAGCGACGCAAGCCGCGCATGGGGCCGCCCCCGACGTCGTCTCTACCCCACTTCGTCATGCTCCCCTACCGTCACCCTGAACTTGTTTGTGCTTTGCACGCCTCCGGCTCCAGGGTCTTAATTATCGACGTTGAAAAAGTAAAATGCTGGCACGCAGTCACCGCAGGTGAAACAAGTTCAGCATGACGGGGATGGGGAAGGCGACGGGGAAAGGGGACAGCAGGGTGATGGGGAAGGAGACGGGAACGCACCCCCGCCCGCACCACCCCCCCCAAAAAAACCATTTTCCTACACGAACCTATATGGTTCATAATCGCCTCCGTTTTTTCAAATGGAGCCTATCATGCGTAACAAAGTCCCCGTCCCCCGCGAAAACCGCCCGCCTTTGCCTGATTTCACCCCCGTGCCGCTGCGATACCGCCATGATGGTTGGACGCCGGAGCGGCAGCGCGGCTTTATTGAGGCGTTGGCCGACACCGGCTGCGTTTCGCGCGCGACGGCCATCGTCAACATGTCGTTGGAGGGCGCCTATTATCTGCGCCGGCAAAAGGGCGCGGAGGAGTTTCGCGCCGCGTGGAATGCCGCGCTCGATTTCGGGGTGCAAAAGTTAAAGGACATCGCCTTTGAACGCGCGATTGAGGGGGAGATGATCCCCGTCTTTGAAAAGGGCAAGTTGATGGGGTACCGGCGCAAACGCAACGACCGGCTGCTGATGTTCTGCCTGCGCCATTATGGGCAGGATGCGAACGGCAAACGCACCACGATCAAATATTTCAGCAGCCGGGCACAGGCGGGGTCAGCCAGCGGAGAGGCAAGCGGAGGCGCAGGCGGCAGCATATCGGCGGCAGAGGCCAGCACCACCACCGTGCGCACCGTGATCAACGGTACTGGCACCGCCGCGAACATCGACGACGCGGCCCGCGCGCTGGAAAATTTCGAAGGCATCGCACTGGATGCAGAGGCACAGGCCGCGATCACCGCCGCGTTGGAGGCATGCGCCGCCCGCTACCGCGCCGCGGGGGAGATTATTGACGAAGGCGGCGATGATGCAATCGCGATGATGGTCGATGATCCCGACCAAATCTATGTCCCGACGGGCAAAAACACCTCCCCCTATCACGGCGAATTGGTTTTGCCCGACATGGTGACCGAATTTGTGCCGTTTCAAGAAGGGGAATCGCACTGGACCAATACCGGGGCCGAGCTTCCTTATTGGGCGCAGCCAGACGCACTAAAGAAGCTGGAAGCGCCCACGGACGAGGTGCCAAAACGCAAGCGCAAGTCGAATTGCAAACGCAAGGCGAAGGGGACGGAGGGCTGACTTCTTTCCTCCCCCATCGTCATGCTGAACTTGTTTCAGCATCTTACTTTTCAACGTCGATAAGTAAGACCCTGAAACAAGTTCAGGGTGACGGGGATGGGGACAGCACGGCGAAGGAGGTGGAAAAAACCCCAACTACCCCACCAGCATCCATCCCCCGACCAGCGCGACGGCAAAGCCCTGCAAAATCGCGGTCTGGTGCAGGTGGCTGGAAAAGGGTTGCTTGCGCGTCTTATGCTGGAACAGCGCACGGCCGGCATACGCGCCGATGGTCCCCCCCAAAAACGCCCAAGCCAGCAACGCCCCTTCGGACACCCGCCACGATCCCGCTTCCGCACGGATCTTGTCAAAACCGAACAGCATGAACGTCCACAGATTGACCAGCGCAAACAGGCCAAGGGCATTGGGGAGGGTGAGGAGGGTAGGGAGAGTCGTGAGGGATGGGGGTGTTTGAGAAGGACCGTCCACGCGCAGCAGGCGGAGGAAACGATAGCAATTATTGATAAGGCTGATGCCGATTAGAAGTTTGCACAATTGAAATCCGATGGAATAGAAACCGGTGTCCACTTGTATGTAGATGCGAAAGGCAAGGCAATAATGAATCCGGTCTAGCTGACGACCAGAATTGCATTGTATTCTGCGTGATCATAGAATCTATGTGATTTCGGCGCTTGGGGATTTAAATGCCGATGCCTGAAATTTTTTTTCTAGTTTAAAAATTTCGACTATATCTTTCGATAAGTTGTTTAAAATTCCGTATTTCTCTACTAGTGGTTTAAGCTTTTTTCGACCTTCTTCATGAAATGCGCAATTCAAAGCGATCAGTGCTAACTCTGAATCAGACAATAAAGATCTAAATATTTTTATATAAAAATATT
>DLOZ01000015.1 GCA_002479765.1 Sphingomonadales bacterium UBA7471
CCTTGTGAGCGCGCTGCCGTCGGCGGCCTCGGCCGAGCCGGTGCTGCTAATCTCAATTGATGGTTTGCAGCCCGCAGACATTCTGAAGTCCGAAGAGCGCGGCATACAGGTTCCCAACCTGAAACAATTTATTACGAACGGAACCTACGCGGATAAGGTGAAGGGCGTTCTTCCGACCGTCACTTATCCCAGCCATGCAACTTTGCTGACGGGTGTTAGCCCCGCAAAGCACGGCATTGTAGGCAATAACAGCTTTGATCCCATGCAGATCAACCAAGGCGGATGGTATTGGTACGCCACAGATTTCAAAGTCCCCACCTTGTGGGATGCGGCTGCCAAGGCCGGACTGCGCACGGCAAATATTCACTGGCCGGTCAGCGTTCAGGCAAAAGCCGTTACATGGAACATCCCGCAGATATGGCGGACGGGGCATAATGATGATGCAAAGCTGCTGAAGGCGCTTGCGACGCCTGGCCTTATCGAAACGCTTGAAACAGACCTTGGCAGCTACGCGCCAGGCATTGACGAGAGCATAGAGGGTGACGAAACCCGCGGCCGTTTTGCCGCCGCGCTTATCAGCCGCGAAAAACCCGATTTCACAACTGTGTATCTGACCGCGCTCGACCATGAGCAGCATGAAAAAGGTCCAGACACGGCCGCAGCTTATGCTGTTTTAACACGGATCGATACGGTCGTTGGCCAGATCATTGCCGCACAAATGGCAGCGCATCCCGATAGCGTCATTGCTGTTGTATCGGACCATGGCTTTTCCAAGGTCGACACCGAAATCAACCTCTACCGCGCATTCATCGACGCTGGCTTGATTGTGCTCGACGGTAACGGCAAAATCAAAAGCTGGGAAGCTAGCCCCTGGAACTCGGGCGGATCGTCAGCGATCATTTTGTCGCGTCCAGATGATGCCGCGCTGAAATCCCGTGTGGCTGCGTTGTTAGCTAAGCTCAAGGCCGATCCGAAAAATTGCATCGCAGAAATTGCAGAGCCCGCAGAAATAGAGCGCCTTGGCGGAAATCCGCAAGCAAGCTTTTACATCAGCTATGCCCCCAATGCGTATGCAGGCGGTTTCAAGGGACCGGATGCGCCATTGGTGAGCGCGTCTGGCAGCAAGGGCATGCACGGATATTTTCCCCATAGCCCATTGATGCGATCAAGCTTCATGATGATGGGGAAAGGCGTTGCCAAGGGACGCAGCCTGGGCGAAATCGACATGCGCTCCATCGCACCAACGCTTGCCAAAGCCATGGGTGCGCTTCTGCCTGACGCAGAGTTAGCAGCTGTCAAATAATGACATGTGCCAATTTTCAATGGCAAAAAAACTGTCATTGATCTGCCACGCACATGACTCATCCGTCGTTTAGGGTTTCTTTAAGACAACGGGGACGGGCAATATGACATCCACTGAATTAAGCGACAGCCTGCTTTTTAAAAGCGATGGGAAAGGTCCAAAACTGCCGGCATGGTTCGATAAGCCCGAACCCAAAAGCTACCAACCAAAGATGCGGTTTCGCACGGTGTGGATTTCTGATGTGCATTTGGGGACAGCAGGGTGCCAGGCGGGTCTGCTGAGCGATTTTCTGCATTCCATCGAATGTGAGACGCTTTATCTGGTGGGCGACATTGTTGATGGCTGGCGTTTGCGCAAGGGTTGGTATTGGCCCGACCAACATAATGAAGTCATCAGACGGGTGTTGAAAATGGCGCATCGCGGGACCCGCGTCGTCTATATTCCCGGCAACCATGACGAAATGTTCCGTGATTATGCAGGCCTGAGCTTTGGCGGCGTTGAGGTGCAGTTGGAGGCGATCCACGAGACAGCCGACGGACGTGCCTTGCTTGTAACGCACGGCGATGCCTTTGACGGCATCGTGCTATATGCCCGCTGGCTCGCCTTCTTGGGTGACCAAGCGTATACGTTGCTCTTGAAAGCCAACGTCGTTCTCAATGCGGTGCGCCGCAGGTTGAACATGCCGTATTGGTCGCTTTCATCCTATCTGAAAATGCGCGTCAAAAACGCGGTACAGTTTATCGGGCAATATGAAGAGGTGGTAGCGCGCGAGGCCGCGCTTCGCGGTGTTCAGGGCGTTGTCTGCGGTCACATCCATTCTGCCGAAATCCGGCAGTTCGGATCGATTACATATTATAATGACGGCGACTGGGTCGAAAGCTGCACCGCGTTGACCGAGGCGAAGGACGGAACCATGGCGATTATCGATTGGGCTGCGCATGTCCGTAAAGCGGCCGAAAAGCGGGCTTCGATCGCGGCGTGAGGATCGCCATCGCAACGGACGCTTGGCTGCCGCAAGTCAACGGCGTTGTCCGGACGATGACCGAAACGGTCAACCGGCTGAAATCGCGCGGACATACCGTCGAAGTGATCGCACCGGACCGGTTCACGACCATTCCCTGCCCCGGCTATGCGGAAATCCGCCTTGCGGTGGCACCCCGCTTTGGCGTGCGTAAGGCTTTACACGCCATGGCTCCGGACATTGTCCATATCGCGACCGAAGGCCCAATTGGCTGGAGCGCACGGGCATGGTGCCTTGCGCATGATGTGCCCTTTACCTCGGCATTTCATACCCGCTTTCCGGATTATCTTGCTGTACGAACGGGGCTATCCGCTGAGTGGTTCTGGCCAATCATGCGGATGTTCCATAAGCCATCGCGTGCCGTCCTGACCGCGACAAGGGGTCTGATGGATGAGCTTTCAGTGCGGGGTATCCCCAATACCCGCTTATGGTCGCGCGGCATCGACCATGGCCTTTTTCATGGAGATCAGCCCGACCATCCCCGGTTGGCAAACCTACCCAAACCCATCATGATTTCCGTGGGCCGTGTTTCCGTCGAGAAAAATCTGGAAGCCTTTCTATCTGCGGAAGTCGTAGGCAGTAAGGTCGTTATAGGCGACGGACCTGCCTTGTCTGAATTAAGAATAAAATATCCCAATGCCATTTTCCTGGGAACGCTCAAGGGAACTGAACTGGCAAGCGCCTATGCCAGCGCAGACGTTTTTGTATTTCCAAGCCGAACCGATACATTTGGGTTGGTGATGATCGAAGCGTTGGCATCTGGGCTTCCGGTCGCGGCATTTCCTGTCCCTGGTCCTTTGGATATTATTGGTCCGGATGGTCGCGGCCCCTGGTCCGAATTGCCGCGACCGATCGGATCTTTAAGCGACGACTTGTCCTGTGCCATTCAGAGCGCGCTTAGTGTGCGCAAAGCCGACGCTGCTGCATATGCAAAGAGTTTCGATTGGGAACGATGCACCGACCAGTTCATCGGCGCATTGGGTGAAGTCACTCATCAAAATGCCTGACGTATAATCCGTTATATCGAGGGATCTGTTCTTTTCATCAAGTACCCAACAATCACGTCCATAGAACACGCATAGCCGCACAAGATCGTTCACGGTACGTGGGCTACCGATTATTAGCTGTGCGATAAGGTGCAAACGGCCGCCGCTCGCGACAACCGTCCGCACGCATTACTGTTGATCGGCTCTTAGAACTTAAGCTTTGGCCTTCAAACTTTCCGCCACCGCAACGCCGTGCCGCTCAAGTGCTTCGACAATTTTTGCAGCACCTTCAAGATCGCCCCAGAACATTGGGCCGCCGCGATAAATGGGCCAGCCATAGCCATAGATCCAGACCACATCGATATCCGATGGCCGCTGGGCCTTGCCTTCCTGAAGTATTTTGTAGCCTTCATTGACCATCGGGTAGAGTGTCCGCTCGACAATCTCCTGATCGCTGATCTCGCGTTTCGGCAAATTAGAGGTCGACCGGAACTCTTCGATGATCGCGAGCGCCTCAGCACTTGGCGTGCCGACGCGCTTTTCATCATAATCGTAAAAGCCCTTGCCGTTTTTCTGGCCGAAGCGGCCCGCCGCGCACAACGCGTCACGGATCGTTTCAATACGGCTTGGGTCGCGGTGCCAGCCAATATCAAGGCCAGCGAGATCGCTCATCTGGAAAGGCCCCATGGGCATGCCAAAATCCGTATGGACCTTGTCGATCTGCGCAGGTGTTGCGCCTTCCAATAATAATTGCATCGCTGGCTGTTGGCGCGTTGACAGCATCCGGTTGCCAATAAAGCCGTGACAGACGCCAGCGACCACCGCCACTTTGCCAATTTTCTTGCCAATGGCCATCGCGGTTGCGAGCACGTCATCCGCCGTCTTTGCACCGCGCACGACCTCCAACAATTTCATCACATTGGCGGGCGAGAAGAAGTGCATGCCAACCACATCCTGGGGCCGCGAGGTGCTATCTGCGATTTCATCGACATCGAGATAGGATGTGTTCGACGCCAAAATTGCACCGGGCTTACAAATGGCATCCAACTTGCCAAACACCTCTTTCTTGACGTCCATGCTCTCATACACAGCTTCAATTACGAGGTCGCAATCTGCGAGGTCCTCAAGCACGAGTGATGGCGTCAACAGACCCATCATGCTCTCGACCTGTTCAGTCGTGAAGCGGCCCTTGGCGGCACTATTTTCGTAATTTTTGCGGATAACGCCGACACCGCGATCAAGATTTTCCTGAACCATCTCAACGATGGTCACGGGAATCCCCTTGGATAGGAAATTCATCGATATGCCGCCGCCCATCGTGCCTGCGCCAATAACGCCGACTTTCTTAATGTTGCGCAGTGCCAAATCCTTGGGCAGTCCATCAATCTTCGCCGCCTGTCGTTCGGCAAAGAACATGTGGCGCTGCGCAGCCGATTGGGAACCGCCCATCAGCTTAAGAAATTCAGTGCGCTCGAATTTCATGCCTTCATCAAATGGCAGGCGTGTCGCGGCCTCAACGCACGCCAAATTGGCGTAAGGCGCGTCAAAGCCCCGCCATTTTTTCGCATTGGCAGCCTTCAACTGTTCAATGACCCCGACGTCGCCTGTAAGAGGCCGATCGCGGGTGGGCCGAGGACCAACCGAAATCAATTCACGTGCATAAGCGATGGCATCTTCCGCCAAGCTGTCTTCACCGGCAAGCCTGTCGACTAAGCCAATTGCGGCGGCCTTAGCGGCGGGCAAATGCTCCCCAAGTGCGCACATCGTTGCGGCAGCCTCAATACCCACGACACGAGGAAGCCTTTGCGTGCCACCCGCACCCGGCAGCAGGCCAAGCTTGACCTCGGGAACGCCAAGTCGCGCCGATGGAACCGCGATACGGTAATGGCAGACAAGCGCGGTTTCCAATCCCCCGCCAAGTGCCGTCCCATGGATGGCCGCGACGACAGGCTTATGCGCCGCTTCAATCATGTTGAGCACCGCATTGAAATCAGGCCCTTGCGGAGCCTTTCCAAATTCGGTGATGTCGGCGCCTGCAATGAAGGTTGATCCCGCGCAACGCAGCACAATCGCTTTGACCGAGTCGTCGGCAAGTGCCTGTTCAAAACCGTCCTTCAGCCCCTGCCGGACATGCCATGACAGCGCATTAACGGGCGGGTTATCGACAAGAACAACAAGGACATCATCGATTTTCTGCGTGGTGACTGACTGCACGGTAAACTCCTCAATATCAGCGCAGGCCATGTTTGGGCTGCGCGCTGGGTAAGATTGAACGTCTCGATGGTTCTAGAATGTTTTGGGTCGCGCTGGCAATCCCGCTGCATCACCAAAGCGCAGCACGCAGATGTCTGGCGTTAGTTTTTCAGGCTTTGAATGATCGCCGAAAAATCCATGCCGCCTTTTCCATCTGCATCAAATTGCGCGTATAGTTCGGCCGCCCGCGCGCCCATGGGCACATCGGCGTTGACGGACTGCGCGGCTTCCATCGCCAGCTTAAGGTCCTTCAGCATCAGTGCGGTCGCAAATCCGCCCTGATAATCATTATCCGCAGGCGATGTCGGCCCGACACCGGGAACCGGGCAATAGCTTGTCATCGACCAGTTTTGGCCAGAGGCTTTCGACGAAATGTCGTAAAAGGTTTGAAGGTCGAGCCCGAGCTTTTCCGCCATGGCAAAAGTTTCGCACGTCGCAATCATCGATGCACCCAGCAACATGTTGTTGCATATCTTTGCCGCCTGACCGGTCCCTGATCCACCAGCATGAATGACCGCCTTGCCCATCGCCGACAGGATCGGCTCTGCCCGCGCAAAGGCGGTATCGGTGCCACCCACCATGAAGGTCAATGTGCCCCCATTGGCAGCCGCAATGCCACCGGAGACCGGGGCATCAACCATGTCATAGCCAGCGGCGACAGCATCCGCCGTCACCTTGCGCGCGGTATCAACATCTATCGTCGAACAATCGAGCAATATCGCGCCCTTGGGGGCGTGGCCCAATACATCATTTTCAAATACGCTATCGACGATTGTGCCATTGGGCAGCATCGATACGACGGCATCAACGCCATCGACAGCCTCACGCACGGACGTAAACATGGCACAGCCATTTTCCTGCGCCCGCGCCAATGCGTCGGCCGACAGGTCAAACGCATTTACCCTGTGCCCTGCTTTAACGAGGTTTGCGGCCATGCCGCCGCCCATATTGCCCAGACCGATAAATGCGATTTTCATATGCTTTACCCCATGGTGGGAATGACGAACGCGTTGCCACCGTCGGGCGAGCCATCTGGCCAACGCTGGGTGATCGTCTTGACCTTGGTCCAGAACTTCACGCCTTCCATGCCGTGCTGGTTGGTGTCGCCAAAGGCAGAGCGTTTCCAGCCGCCAAAGCTGTGATAGGCAACGGGAACGGGGATCGGCACGTTAATGCCCACCATGCCGACATTGACGCGCGCGGCAAATTCACGGGCGGCGTGGCCATTGCGCGTAAAGATCGCGACGCCATTGCCATATTGGTGCTTCGACGGAAGCGCCAAGGCTTCTTCAAAGTTGGCCGCGCGGACGATCTGCAACACTGGGCCGAAGATTTCTTCCTTATAGCTTTCCATGTCGGTGGTGACATGGTCGAACAAGGTTGGTCCAATGAAGTAGCCTTCTTCATGTCCCTGAAGCTTGAACCCGCGTCCATCGACAATCAGCTCGCCGCCTTCGTCAACGCAGGTCTGGATCCAGCCTTCAACCTTTGCCTTATGCTGCGCGGTTACAACAGGACCATAATGCGCTTCGGCATCGGTCGAGACGCCGACGCGTAGTGCTTGTATCGCTGGAATAAGCTTCGCCTTCAGGCGCTCGGCCGTGTCGTCGCCAACAGGCACGACGACAGGAAGCGCCATGCAGCGTTCACCGGCTGAACCAAAGGCAGCGCCAGCCAAATCATTGACGACTTGGTCGAGGTCTGCGTCGGGCATGACGATGCCATGGTTCTTCGCGCCGCCCATCGCCTGCACACGCTTGCCGTTGGCAACGCCGCGATTGTAAACATAATGCGCAATGTCGGACGAACCGACAAAGCTGACCGCGCCGATGGCGGGGTGGTCCAAAATGGCGTCGACCATTTCCTTGTCGCCATGCACGACCTGGCAAATGCCTTCGGGCAAGCCAGCTTCGATAAACAGTTCCGCCAACCGCACAGGAACACTGGGGTCACGCTCGCTTGGTTTGATGATGAAGGCATTGCCCGTCGCAATCGCGGGGCCACACATCCACAAGGGGATCATGCCGGGAAAGTTAAACGGCGTGATGCCTGCACCAACGCCGATAGGCTGACGCATCGAATATACATCAATGCCGGGGCCAGCGCCTTGGCTATATTCGCCCTTCATGACATGCGGGATGCCGCAACAAAATTCGATGACTTCCAACCCGCGCTGAATGTCGCCCTTGCTGTCGGCAATGACCTTGCCATGTTCGGATGACAGCATATGCGCCAGATCGTCCATATTGGCTTCAACCAGACGCTTGAATTCAAACATCACGCGCGCACGGCGCTGCGGATTGGTCGTCGCCCACGCAGGTTGCGCGGCCAATGCGGCCTGCACCGCGCGTTCCAACACAGCGGCATCACCCAATGCAACGCGGGCCTGAACGCCGCCATTATTGGGATCCATGATATCGCCAAAACGCGATGCGCTGGCACCCGTGCCACCGCTAATGAAATGATCGATTTGACGCATAGCTTTTCTCCTAATTCCGTGCGCCGCCAATGCCCGTGTCGGACCATTAATGCAACCTCGGTATATTATGGTTCAAAAATTGCTGACGGTGCATATATGGGCTTCTCAACGCCGCAATATTCGTATCCTTCATTTTTTCGGGAACCTGCATGATCACGCAATTGGCTCGCACCTCGCTACTGGCGATCGCCATCGGCACGCCTGCGGCTTATGCGCAAGAGAGTGCTGAACCGATTATCATTGTCACCGGAAAAGGGCTCGACCAGACGAAGGGTGATCCGGCGTATGGCTCTGTGGAAATCGACCGCGCGCGCCTAAGCAGCGAAGCATCTGGCCGGATTGAAAATATCCTCGCCGATGTTGCGGGATTTCAACAGTTCCGGCGTTCGGACAGCCGGTCAGCCAATCCATCGGCGCAAGGTGCCACTTTGCGCGCGCTTGGCGGCAATGCGTCAAGCCGCACGTTGGTGCTGCTTGATGGGGTGCCTCAGGCTGACCCGTTTTTCGGCTATATCCCCTTTAGCGCGATCACCCCCGAACGGTTATCATCCATTCGCGTCACGCGCGGCGGCGGCAATGGTGCCTTTGGTGCAGGGGCCGTCGCAGGGACCATCGAGCTGAACAGCGCAGGGCGAACCGACCTGCCCGATACGGCATTGTCCGCCTTTTACGGCAGCAGCAACGCCAGCGAATTGTCCGCTGGCCTCGCGACTGATCTGGGTGCCGGATTTGTCAGCGTGTCGGGTCGGTGGGATCGCGGCGACGGGTTTTACACAGCGCCAAGCGCCACCCGCCAGCCCACTGATATCCGCGCCGCCTACGACAGTTGGTCAACCGGATTACGCGCTGTTGCGCCGTTGGCGGACGGGGTTGAACTGCAGTTCCGCGGGCTGCTGTTTCAGGACCATCGGACGTTAAGATTTGCAGGCGCAGACAACAGCTCCGAAGGACAGGATGCGAGCGTTCGCATCGTGTCACAGGGCCGCTGGCAAGTCGATGCGCTGGCCTATGTTCAGGCGCGCAACTTTACCAACATCGTCATCAGCGCCACGTCCTTCCGCAAAACGCTCGACCAAAGAAACACGCCATCCACGGGCGTCGGCGGCAAAATTGAGGTCAGGCCACCCGTTGGCGGCGATCATCAATTGCGCATCGGCGTCGATGGGCGGCTATCCGAAGGCGAGCTGTTTGAAGATGTCTACAGCGGCGTCACCGGCCTCATCACTGCACGGCGCAACGCCGGTGGCAACAGCGCGACATTCGGTGTTTTCGCCGAGAATGATTGGACGCTTGGCGATCTGACGCTGACGGGCGGCATCCGCGCAGACCGTTGGACGATCACCAATGGCTTTTTTGCAGAGCGCGCCACCAACGGAACCGTCGTGCGCGATGATGCCTTTGCCGATCGCGCAAGTTGGCAGTCCAGCGCACGGGTTGGCGCATTATATACGGCGACCGATGCCCTTGCGCTCCGTGCCGCGGCTTATACCGGTTTTCGCTTGCCCACGCTGAATGAACTCTACCGCCCATTCACCGTCTTCCCCGTAGCAACGCGCGCCAATGAAGCGTTGAACGTGGAAAAGCTGCGCGGTGTCGAGGCTGGGTTTGATGTCCGGCCCGCCACTGGCGTGACCCTTGGTGCCACATTATTCTACAACAGGCTCGACGACGCCATCGCCAACGTCACGATTGGCACTAATCTGCGCCAGCGCGGCAATGTCGATGCTGTCATTGCCAAGGGCGTCGAGCTCAGCGGCGAAGCACAATTTGGTGCGGTCAGCATTGCCGCATCGTACGCGTTCAGCCACAGCCAAGTGCGCGCCTCCGGCATCGCCAGCGGCCTCAACGGCCTCACACCTGCGCAAAGCCCCCGACATGCCGCAAATGCGACCGTGCGTTGGACGCCACGCGCCGACGCCATATTGTCGGCAACAGCCCGTTATGTCGGCGCACAATTCGAAGATGATCTTGAGGCGAATATTTTGCCATCGGCGCTAACCTTTGACGGCTTTGCACAAGTCCCCCTCACCCGGCAAATCGCATTGACCGGCCGGGTCGAGAATATCCTCAATGAAGAAGTTGTGACCCGCAAAGTGGGAACGTCGATAGACATTGGAACGCCCCGGATATTCTGGATCGGCCTGAAATTTTCAGCCCGATAGCAGCGAAGGTTGCATCATGTCCCGTGCGACTGGGGCAGTTATTGCATGAAACCCAAATTAGCACCGTTGAACCGACCAATGTTGGGCGCGATGCTGGGGAGTTCGCTAGGCGCTACGCCGAACCACGTAGCGAGTGTTGCAGCATATTGATCGACCGAGATTGTTGGAAGCAAACGCCCAACGCCGACTTGGTCGGGACTTCTCACGGATATTTGTGGTGCGACACCGTAATAGCGGCCGCCGTTCACCGCGCCGCCCATGATGAAGTGGTGCGCGCCCCAGCCATGGTCGGATCCATCACCATTGGACTGCAGCGTCCGGCCAAAATCGGATGCCGTGAATGTCGTTACTTTGTCCGCTACGCCCATTTCTACGGTCGCGCGATAGAAAGCGTCCATTGCGAAGTCGACCCGGTCCATCAGCGTTGCATGGTTCACAATCAAATTGTCATGAAGGTCAAAGCCACCCAGGCTGACCATAAACACCTGCCGCTTTACGCCCAGCGCTTGGCGCGCCGCGATCATTCGCGCAACAATTTGAAGCTGGTCAGCCAAAGTGTTCGTGCCGGAAACTGGCCGGAATGAGGTCGCAAGCGATGTCGGCTGGAGCGCAGCATTAACGACGGCTTCCGCATCAATGGAGCGGCGCGCTACCCTGTTATACTCCGCTTCAAAGATATTGTTGCTCGACTGCGTCATCAACGTCCGAAGTGCGTTGCTGCCGGCTGTAGAACCAAATAACGGCCCCTTTAGACCACTGATGGACGTCGCCCCGGCTGTCGAGATTTGATAGGTAATCGCGTCCTTCCCGGCTAAAAAAACGGCATTGCCGGCCGCAGAAATACAGGTGAACAGTGAATTGGTGTTGCTGGACAAGGCCAGGTCACCCATCCGGCCACCCCAACCGTCGGTGGCACCTTCGGGCTTGGATGACTGCCATGTCGATTGTTGGTCATTATGCGAAAACAGTTTCGCGGGCCGGGGGTTTGCGACCCAATTGCTGCTTTGATATTGGGCCAAAGTTAATGGCGCAATCAGCGGGCCAACATTCAGCAATGGCGCCAATTTACCGGCATCAAACAAAGCTTTCATGCGCGTCATTTGCGGTGCGAGCGCATATTGCACATTATTGGTCAGCACTTGGCCATTGGCGGGTGTTAGGGCGGTTGCCGCAAGGGACGAACGCGCCAACGTAATCCCACCCGCGGTTTGTCCGGGGCCACCGCCACGAATGGCGCTGTACAGGTCGTAATTTGCTGAGTCATAGGGAATCAACGTGCTGTTATGGTCGTTGCCACCGTTTAGAAATACGCAGACCAATGCGCGATAATCATTGCCTGCACTGAAAGCCGCTGCCTCCCCCATGCCCGCAAGACCCATGGCCCACGACCCCGCCGTCCCAGCCACGGCCAGTTGTTTAGAGCGGCGAAGGAAAGCGCGTCGTGATATGTCTTCCATCTTGCTAATGTGCACGATACGCTCCCTATTTTTGGACGAGATAATCAGGGGAGGCAAACACCAGAAGTGTCGCCAGATACACGCGTCGTTCCTTGTCTGCCAATGAACTGTTGTCAGTCACCGTCGTCGCGTCAAGTGCAGCCTTAATGGTCGCTTTGGTGGCGTCGGTAAGCTGGTTTGCGGACAATAACAAAGACAGCCGGTTCAGTAAGGCCGTCGTGTCGGAAACGATCGCTAACTCACTGGTATACGTCGCTTTGACGTCGTTGTTCACGCCGTTGACGGACCCAATGGCTGAAGCCATGAAGTTGATATAGCCGGCAACACTGACTTCGGTGACGATTTGGAATTCAGGTGCGACAAGCGCATTGGTTGCGATGGCGGTATTGGCAGGGACATAACCCGGGCGGTAAAAATTGAATACAGACGGCGCCCGCAAGGGGCTTTGACCGAGGCTGGTGCCGGGATTGGACAAATTTGCGATGGTCCAATTTCCGGATCGCGATGTCGCACCGAAATTTCTGGCCCATTGCGTAAAGCGCAATACGGGCTCGCGAACTTTGCCAAAGGTCGGGGACGTTAGTCCGGCAGCATTGATCGCTTCATCATCAAGTAAAATCGCCTTGAATACCGCCCGCAGATCACCACGAACGCCCGAGCCATTATTGTTAAATATCTTGGCAACGCGGTCAACATAGCCAGCGCTAGGGTTACTCGTCACCAAACGCTGGATCAT
The DNA here is from genome assembly GCA_002479765.1 of Sphingomonadales bacterium UBA7471. Lineage (GTDB taxonomy): Bacteria > Pseudomonadota > Alphaproteobacteria > Sphingomonadales > Sphingomonadaceae > Sphingorhabdus_B. Next base: position 12,398 of record DLOZ01000015.1, read on the forward strand.
TTGCTTTGAAAAAAATGGGCCCACATTGGGATGGTTGAAAAGTGTGTCCAGCGCGATTTTCATCGATGTCGGAGCATCGGTGTTGGCGGGAATAGTTGTACCCAAAAATGTTTTTTCCAGCATGGAATGTTCGCTGGTGGTTTGTGGCCTTGACCATCTGGTCGGATCGCTGGTCATCGGTCTTATGACAGATTCTAACGGTGCGACGGTTTGTGATGGAAAACGGACGGACGGCGTTCTGACCAAATTTGCATAGTCATAACTATAGCCGGTAAATACCCGCGCGAGGTTGGACACATCGGAATTGGTATATGTTTCGATAGGCTGGCCAGTGGTGCCGGTTTTTTTGGTGCCGTCATTATTCAGCTCATTCAAACCAATGGTGAAAAGCTGCATGACTTCACGCGCATAATTTTCGTCGGGCACGCGACCGGTCCGCGTATCTTCTTTCTTGTTATCAAGCATGCTCAGAAAAACGCCCATGGCGGGGTTTAGCGTGACATCTTCCAGTAGCTGGCGGAAATTACCCAGAGCATTGCGGTTGAGAACATCCCAATAAGCGGCCATTGCATTGGACCGCCATGTGATTTCGACGTTGTTGGTCGACACAACAAAAAATTGGGAAAGCGCGAACGCCAATCTTTTACGAACGGGGTCGGGACTGGCAATCAACTGGTTCCAGACCATATAATCCGCTAAATTGTCTCGGAAATAAAACTCGTCGACGGTCACTTGGTCGTAACCGCGCGATGCCAGCCAGGCGACACCTGTCTGGCTAATCGGAATATCCATCTGTTTGTCGAGCCAGGCCACATAACCCACAGATCGGATGTCCGCGATTTCCGGTTCCGTCGCTGCGAGGCTGGCCTTCAAAATGAAACGGGCGGCTTCGCCATCTGTTGCCGGCTTTGCAACTTGCACTACAGGTGCCAAAACAGAGCTGATTGGATTGCCGTCCGTTCCTCCACCGCCACATGCGGCCAGCGCCAATGAGGCGGCGGGAATTGCGAAAACAGCGGACGATTTTTCTTCGGCCATTCCCTGCGGTGCAGCGAATGTATCTGGGAACCTATCCGCTTTTGTTGCCTCTTCCAGAGCCGCGCATTCAGCTTGCGTCATCACACTATCCCCCCAACCATATGGCCAATTCCAAGGTAAGGAAAGGCCCTGGTTCCCACCGCCGTTGCCGCACATGTGTAATGATGTTACGCTGACAAATGGTTTGACTAGTCTATACTTTTTCCCAGCCCCAGCAATGAATTTTTTTGTTGCGATGGGTGGGGTAGGAGATTAGTCAGCGGCATGGTAACAAGCGTGATTTAGGCTCGGTACATGGTCAACAGGCGCTTCGCTCTCCCTATTTTTGCAGTTCTTCCTCTCGCGGGATTCTGTTCGGCGGCGCACGCAAATGTTTTTGAACGCAAACAAAATGGCAATCTCGTCGAAATATCCCAGCCGGCATGGCGGGCAGAAGCGTCGCGGTCTGTTGAACGTCGACATGGTCCGACAACAAATTCCACATCCAATTCTGCCCAATCACAAAATGCCGTGCGGCAGCATATTCAGGTTGCAGCAACACGCTTCGGTGTTGACCGCAATCTGGTCGATGCGGTTGCTTGGCAAGAGTCACGATATAATCCCCGCGCCCTTTCCACAGCGGGAGCGATGGGCGTGATGCAACTGATGCCCGGGACTGCCCGGCAATTGGGTGTGCGTAATCCGCAGGATGTGGAACAAAATGTGGCTGGCGGGACCGCATATTTGCGCGAGCAGCTTGAACGCTTTGGTAATAACGTGCCGTTGGCTTTGGCGGCATATAATGCTGGACCAGGGGCGGTGATCAAATATGGTGGCATACCGCCGTATCGCGAAACACAAGATTACGTCCGCCAAATAATGCAACGCTTGTCGGCAACGTCGGCCTATCGCGCAGGATATTGAGGTTTATGATGACATATAGATTCAAACGCTTTTTTGCATGTGCTGCGCTCGCTTTGGCTATTCCCAAAAACGCGATGGCGCAGGCGGCGAATGTCGATCCGCAAGGTTCGGGGCCAATCGTCAACGCGCTTAGCTGGATACAGGGCACATTGCTTGGCAATGTCGCGACGACTGCTGCCGTTATCGCTGTTGCGGTTGTGGGGCTGATGATGCTGACCGGACGCATGAACTGGCGCTTTGGTGCGACCGTTATCATTGGCTGCTTCATTCTCTTTGGCGCCACAGCGATTGTCTCGGGTATTCGTATCGCTGCAGTTGGCGGTTAGGGCTATGACACCGCTGAACCGCACGCCGATATTCCGCGCATTAACACAGCCGCAGATGTTTGCGGGCGTCACATATAGCTATTTTGTCATAAATCTGGTCGTCACGACCGAGATTTTCCTGATCACACGGTCATTCTGGGCAATTCCGGCTGCCGCCGTCATTCATGCGATTGGCTATATGGCATGTTTGCGGGAGCCCCGGATTTTCGATCTCTGGATTACGAAGATAAGCCGTTGCGGTCGCACGCGCACGCATGATCTTTGGCGCTGCAACAGTTACCGGCCTTAATCCGTGAAAACGGCCGCCCAAAAAGCAGCAGCTTTGGACCCATGCGCTGGGGACCGTCTGCCTTATGCCGGGCATTTGGATGACCATACGGTTATGACCCGCGGCGGCGACCTGATCCAGATGATTCAGGTCGATGGCATTGCCTTTGAAACTGCCGATAGCGAAACGCTGAACCATATGGCTGCGGTGCGTGATGTTGTGATGCGCGGCATCGCGAATTCCAACCTGATGTTATACTGCCACGTCATTCGTCGTCAGGTGACCGCCGAATTATCGGGCGCGCAACCCGACGGTTTTGTCCGCGACCTTGACGATGCGTGGCAGCAGCAACTGCGTGGCAAAAAGCTCTATATCAATGACATGGTGCTGATGCTGGTCCGTCGCCCAGCCCAAGGAAAGATTGGTTTTTTTGACCGCCTGACCAAATGGGGCAATGGAACACGCAACAGCGCCGAACGGCTGGCTGACCAAACGCCGGAACTGCGCGAATTAGATGCGGCGCGCACCAATCTGCTCTCTGCCCTCAGCCGCTATGGCCCGCGCCTGCTTGGCCGATATCGCGACGCACATGGCACTTGTTCCGAACCGCTGGAGATATTGTCGGCGCTGTATAATGGCGAAATGCAGCCTGTGCTTGAACCCACTGGCGATGCTGGCCAATATCTGCCCTATAAGCGGATCAGCTTTGGCCTTGATGCCCTCGAATTGAAAGGCGCAAGCGCCAACACGTCGCGTTTTGGCGCTATCGTTTCCATCAAGGATTATCCTGCATATACGGCGCCGGGCATGCTCGATAATCTGCTGCGCCTGCCGCATGAGCTGACGATGACGGAGAGCTTTGCTTTTATCGACCGACAGATTGCGGATGAACGCATCGGGCTTGCGCTGCGCCGGTTGCGCGCGGCGTCGGACGAAACCACCACCCTGCGCCAAGGCCTTTTGGGTGCAAAGGATGACCTTACCGGTGGCGCTGCAGCTTATGGTGAGCACCATCTGACGGTGCATGTCCGCGCGATGACCTTGGCCGCGCTCGATGCTGCTGTTGCCGATGTGCAGGCATCGCTTGCCGATATTGGCGCGGTTGCCGTGCGAGAGGATCTCAATTTGGAAAGTGCCTTTTGGGGTCAGTTTCCGGGCAATGCAGATTTTATTGCGCGCAAGGCTTTGGTGTCGACCGCCAATTTGTCCGGTCTCATTTCGCTCCATGGCTTTCCAATCGGCGTGCCTGCTGGCGGTCCATGGGGCGAGCCTATCACGGTCCTCGAAACCACATCCAGCACACCCTATTTCTTTAACTTGCACAGCGGCGATTTGGGCAATTTCACGCTTATTGGTCCATCGGGTTCCGGTAAAACAGTGGTGCTCAATTTCCTGATTGCGCAGGCGCAGAAATTCCACCCCCGCACGTTTTTCTTTGACAAAGATCGCGGTGCAGAGATTTTCATTCGCGCCATTGGCGGGCATTATGATGTCTTGCGGCCCGGCACGCCAACCGGATTCAACCCGCTTCAACTGCCCGAAAATGCAACAAATCAGGCATTTTTGCGGCAATGGCTCTCGCAGATTTTAACGCCAGCGGGCGGGCAGCTTACTGCCGATGAAAACGCCATTATCTCAAGCGCGGTTGATGCCAATTTCGGCCAACCGGCCGAATATCGCCAATTGCGCTATTTGGTGGAGCTATTGGCTGGCGGCGCACGCCCCGTCCGTGGCGATCTCGCATCGCGCCTTGCCCCTTGGTATGGCGCAGGGGAACATGCATGGTTGTTCGATAACCCGACGGACCAGTTGAACCTGGATACCAGAACCGCTGGCTTTGACATGACCGCGTTGCTCGATAACCCAGCGTTGCGCACGCCCGCGATGATGTATTTGTTCCACCGCGTCGATGAACGTTTGGACGGCAGCCCTTCGATGATTGTCATCGACGAAGGGTGGAAGGCGCTGGATGACGAAGTCTTTGTGCACCGGTTGAAGGATTGGATGAAGACGATCCGCAAACGCAATGGTGTGGTTGGTTTTGCCACACAAAGCGCAAGCGACGCGATTGAAAGCAAAATCGCCGCGACCATCATTGAACAATCCGCCACGCAATTGTTCATGAGCAATCCCAAGGCGCAAGCATCCGATTATTGCGGTGGCTTTGGGTTGACCGCGCATGAGCTTGATCTCGTGCGCTCCTTGCCCGAACATTTGCGCTGCGTTTTAATTAAGCAAGGCGGGAACAGCGTCGTTGCGCGTCTGGACATGGGCAATATGCCCGATGCGATCACGGTGCTGTCCGGCCGTGAAGCCAGCGTGCGCAAACTGGACGAGCTTCGCAGCGTTCATGGTGATGCGCCGTCCGAATGGTTGCCGATATTATTGCAAGCAGCGCAAGAAGGGGCGTTGACCCCGTGGCCAGTGGCAAGCGGGAGGGGTATGCAAAGCTGATGGCAAATTGCGTTGCCCTTAACCCTGCGGCCGGTTCGGCGGAAACGATGGTGAACGCTGTCGATTGTTACATCGCGTCGACCGTACAGGCGGGCTATGCCAATTTGCTGGGCCAAGGCAGCGTGTTTAGTGTTGCCTTAACCATTGCGCTGACCATTTACGTCGCGATCATCGGCTACCGGCTGATATTTGGACGCTCGTCCCTCAGCGTTGGCGAGATGATGCCGCGCATGATCATGATTGGCGCCGTGCTGGCGCTGACGAGTAACTGGGCGACATATCAGGTTTTGGTGTACGACGTGCTGACCGACGGGCCGCAGGAAATCGTGCGCGCCATTAACCCTAATGATGGCAATGTGCGCGGTATGACCGAACGTGTCGATATGCTGTCGGGCCGCATGGTCGACCTTGCGGATGCGTGGACCGAATTTGACGCGCGGCCAGAACAGATGCTGCCGGCAAGCCCAACGGCGCCTGCACCCGGGGCGCTTCCGGTCACTGCAAATAATATCACCGCTGTTGTCGCGCCAAAGGATTCGCTTGGCCCCAATATGCTGTTGTTGAGCGCGTTGTTGCTGGTGCTCGCATCAGCCGGTGTTTTGGTCGTGGCGAAAATCATCCTGGGCCTTTTGTTACTCCTTGGCCCCGTCTTTGCCGTGCTGGGCTTATTCGCCTCTACACGCGGCTTGGCGCTTGGCTGGGGCCGTGCGGCGATCATGATGGCGTTGGTGCCTATCATGACGATGATCACATCAGCAGGGGCCATGGCGGCGCTTGAGCCCATATTGACGCAAATGTATGTGTCCGCGGGCCAAGGTGATTTTTCATTGCGCGCGGCTTTGACGATATTGGTCGTCGTGCTCATCATGGTCGCGGTGGCGGTGCAGTTGTTCCGCATTGGCCGCACGATTGTCAGCGGCTGGACCTTGCCCTTTGGGCAACACCGCGCAGCTGATAATTCGGTTTCAGCGCCAGCCGCGGATGTTCCGATGCCGTCGAATAATGTCGTGTATAATGAACGCATGCAGTCACTGGTCGGCGCTATTGAGCGTTCCGCCGCCGCAACCGCAAATATGGGCCCGGGCAACCCGCGCAGGATATTGTTGCCGCAGCCGGCATATGCGGCTGCCAGTCAAGCAGGACAAAAGAATAATTATTTCGACCGGCGCATTTCGCGGGGCCCCGTCAATGCGGTCCGCGCGCCGATTAAAGCCATTAGGAACGTTGCATGACCCGACATTATCATTGGCTCACCCTTATCACCATGGCGATTGGCGTCGCCATTATGCAGCCGATGGCAGCATCAGCGCAGGTTGCGCCAAATATCCGTTATGTGGACTATAACCCCGATGCCATCATTCGTTTGACCGGCCATACCGGCTATCAAATGATGCTGGAATTTGAGGCCGGTGAACAGATTGAAACCGTTGGCATTGGTGACGCCTCTGGGTGGCAGGTGACCCCCAATGGCGCAGGAACCGTCATGTTCCTGAAACCCGTGGGATTGCCGCCTGCGACCAATCTGTCGATCATCACAAATATGCGGCGGTACAATTTGGAACTGCGGGCCAAATCCGGCCTGCGTGTGCCGCAAAGCCAGATTATTTATGCCGTGCGCTTCCGTTACCCACCGAAAGTCACGGCAGACGACAATATGGCAACGCCGCCGCCGTTGATTTCGACCCCGCCTGAATTGTGGAACCGCGCCTATAGCTATGACGGCGCAACGGCCAATGTGCCTGAGCAAGTGTTTGACGATGGCAAAGCGACCTATTTCCGCTTTGCCGCTGGATCAGCGGCGCCTGCCATTTTCAGCATTACGCCCGATGCCGGTGAAAGCATCGTGAACTTTGCTGTGCGCGGGCCGTACACTGTTGTGGAACAAATCGCGCCGCAATTTGTGCTGCGTCATGGCAAAGAAGTCACGATCATCTTTAACGATGCCTATGCCGTGCCGACACCAGGCGCAGATGCCCCCAAGCCACGCGCGCCAAAGAAGAAATGCGGGCTTTTTGGGTGCAAATCGATGGAGGCCAAGCCGTGAGCATATTTAAATCGGGCAATATGGACCCGCGGACCGCCATTGATTCTGATACGCTTGAAGAAGCGAACCAACGGATTTTGTCGCCGGTGGCTATGCCAAATGGCCTATCCCCGGGCATGAAATTGGGCATAGTGGGCATTGGCTTGCTTGCGATTTTAACCTTTAACAGCCTGGCCAACAGCCGGAATGAAGCACAAATTACGGCAAAGCCTGCCGCCGTCTCTACGCCTGCGGTTGTTCCGCCCGGCGGTCTTGTGCCGCAACCAACGTTGCGTCCGGGGCCACCGGAATTGCCGCCGCCAGTCCTTGTCCCGCCGCCCGTGAATAACCCAAATGGGGCAGCAATGGGCATCGTTGGACCCGTAGCGGTTGGTCCGAACCGCTTTCAAGCGCCGGGCATCGTCGTGGATACCACAAAAGGCGGCGTCGCGATGGTGCCGCCCACGCCGGGTCTGGCAGGCGCAAAAAATGACGACTTGAGCGCGGAAGACAGGTTTTCCGACCGCGTTGCGGCGGGCGAAAATGCGCCTGCCCGCGCGGTGCGTATCGCCAACAGCAGCTACACGGTACCGCAGGGTGCCATTATCGCGGGCGTCCTTGAAACGGCTATAAATTCCGATCTGCCCGGATATGTGCGTGCCGTGGTTAGCCGCGACGTCATGGGCTTTGACGGCCGACGGGTGCTCATCCCCAGTGGAAGCCGCCTGATCGGGCAATATCGCTCGGGTCTCGCCGCGGGGCAATCACGCGCGTTCATCGTCTGGACACGGCTGACCCGCCCCGATGGCGTAACCGTGTCGCTGGGCTCGCCCGTCACCGACCCGCTTGGCCGCGCGGGCTTAGGGGGTAAGGTGGATAGCCACTTCCTGAAACGCTTTGGTTCGGCGATATTATTGTCCGTTGTGCAATCCGGCCTTGGGCTTTTGCAGCAGGGTGGCAATGATGTCATCGTCCGCACCGCCGATGATGCCAAAAGCGTTGCCGGTATTGCCTTGCAGCGGGACATCAACATTCCGCCGACGGTAAAAGTTGCGCAAGGAACAGCCATTCGTATCTTCATCGCCCGCGACCTCGATTTTTCGGGCACCGACGGCGATTCGCAATGAACCATACAGCGCCGGTGGCTGGCGATGCCGAGAATGTGTATCTCAACAGCTATCTAACGCCATTTCGCGAATGGCTGGCGTGCGATGATATAACCGAAATATTGGTGAACCGGCCGCATGAAATATGGGTTGAGCGGCTTGGATTGGCGCAGATGGAACGTCACGACGCACCACAAATTGACAGCCAGTTGCTGGAACGCCTTGCGCACCAGATCGCGCGCATCAACCATCAAGGGGTTAGCCGCGAAAGTCCGTTGCTCGCCGCCATATTGCCGGGCGGTGCCCGCGTGCAGATGGTGTTGCCGCCTGCAACACGCGGCGAGGTTGCGCTCGCGATCCGCAAACACCGGTTGCAAGACATGACGCTGGAAAGCTACTTTGAACAAAGCGCGCCGCCATCGGTGCGCAATGTCGCGGATGATAGCTCTGATCTTGCGGCGCTTTTGCAGAAACAAGATTATCTTGGCTTTTTCCGTGCGGCCGTCGCGGCGCGCAAAACGATCCTCATTTCTGGCGGAACGTCATCCGGTAAGACGACATTGCTCAACGCGTTGTTAAAGGAAATTCCGCAACATGAGCGGGTCATTGCCATTGAGGACACTCCTGAAATCCGGCTGAGCAGCGACAATGCGCTTGGCTTGGTCGCTGTGGCCGGCGATCAAGGTGAGGCACGCGTGACAATGGACGATCTTATGCGCGCGTCGCTGCGTATGCGGCCGGACCGATTGATCGTGGGCGAATTGCGTGGCGGCGAAACGGTCACGTTTTTGCGGGCCATCAATACCGGTCATCCCGGTTCCATCAGTACGGTGCACGCCAATTCACCCCAAGGCGCGTTCGAACAAATTGCCTTCATGTGTATGCAGGCCGGACTTGGCCTTGGTCGCCTCGAAACGATGGCGTACGCCCGGTCGATGATCGACATTGTCATCCAACTGGACCGCCACAGCGGCCAACGTGCCATAAGCTGTGTGGAATTAACGAACGCTGCATAAAGCTAAGTTGAGGCGGCTGAGTCTAGACCAAATCCAAATAAAGATAGCCACGGTGGGCTGTTGGCGGAGACGGTGGGATTCGAACCCACGATAGAGTCACCCCTATACACACTTTCCAGGCGTGCGCCTTCGACCACTCGGCCACGTCTCCGCATTCCCCTAAGGGACGCACGCCCCTAGCCGCTCCTTTCCGCTTTCGCAAGGCACAGTGATTTGCCATAACCTTATTGATGAAAAGATATCTGCCCCTGTTCGCCAGCGCCGCGATCTGCGCCGCTCTCCCCCTCTCTGCGCAAGACGCCAAAAGCTATCCCGCACCGTCGGAGATTGTGGCGGCAGCCAGGGCGGACGACTGGGTCGCCATTGCGCCGTCGGATATATTGGTGATGGAGCTCGCCCCCGATTCGAAAGGCATGCAACGCCGCGTGATCATTCAATTGATGCCTGCGCCATTTAGCCAAGGCTGGGTGGGCAATATCCGTCAGTTGGCAGCGGCGCATTGGTGGGACGGCACCAGCATCAACCGCGTGCAGGACAATTATGTCGTGCAATGGGGTGATGCGACCGAGAAGAAGGCTTTGCCGCAAGGGTTGTCGGTCGTGGACGCGAAGAATTATGTCACCCCTGACTGGCCGACCAAGGATTGGATTTTGGCCCGCGCAGACGGAAGGCCAGACGCCTACGCAGGCGCCCATGGCTTCTATCTAGGCTGGCCGCTGGCACAAGGCCGTGAGGGGCTTTGGCCAGTCCATTGCTACGGCATGGTCGGCGTTGGCCGGAACCTGTCACCAGACACCGGCACGGGCGCGGAACTCTATACCGTTATCGGTCACGCGCCACGGCATTTGGACCGTAACATCGCGCTGGTCGGACGGGTGATTGAGGGCATAGAACATATGTCCAGCCTGCCACGCGGCACGGGTGCACTTGGCTTTTACGAGAGAGAAGAAGATCGCGTGCCGATCCTGTCGGTGCGGCTTGGGAACGAAGCAAAGGACGTGCCTGCGTTCGAATATCTGTCGACCGATAGCGACAGCTTTGCAGCCTATGCCGACGCGCGCGCCAATCGGCGGGATGCCTTTTTCAACATCCCTGCTGGCGGCGCAGATATTTGCAACATTCCGGTCCCGATCCGGCGAAAGGCCAACTAGACCGCGTCATCCGCCATCCGTTAAAAATGGCTTTTCTTAAAACTGCCGACCCGCAACTCAGGGGGTTGGAACGGGAACGTTCGACGATCCGGCCTGAACCGGAGGCGCGACGATTACGGGAACCGCTACGGGTTGCAGGATGGCGACCTGCTCCAGCCGGTCGAGCGCTTTACGCGCATCACTGAACCGTTTGGCCCGAACCATCCATGATTGCGCGATGGATGCGCCGGGCAAAGCCGCAACTTCCGTCACAGCAAGATCAAGCTTCCCTGCATCGACCAGCGCTTCGGCGCGGATCAGCCGCTCATTTGGCGCGAGTGATGGTCCGTTTTCTTTGCGCAACACGAACAGCTCCGACAATTCGCGCTTTACGGTTGCCCAATTGCTGTCGTCGCGATTGCCCGTCAAAAGCACCGGCGCAAGTCCGCGCAATTCGGCTTTCAGAGCATCGATCGTGACCGGCGCTTGCCCAACCGATAGCACCGCGGCAACGGATTGCGGCTGGGTCGCGCCAAAACGCAGGCGCAACTGTTCGGCAAGAGCGCCCAGCGGCGCACCCTTATCAATCGTGCGGCGCACCGCATAAATGAGCAACAGCCCATCCGCCCGCGCGACTTCGGGCGAGAGCATATTGGGCGATGGAAAATTTGGAACCATTTGGTCGGCAACCGGCTGTGCGATAGCATTAGCATCGGTGGCGACGACATTGCCTACTGGCCCAGTCGATGACTCAGCCGCCACAGGGGCATCAGATGGTGTTAGAAAACCATATGTGTCGGCGATCACATAAGCGACAATCGCGCCGCCGACGAAGGCACACAAAATAAGCAGCATGATGTGCTTGAATGTGAATCCACGGCGTGATGTCGCGGTCGCTGTTTGAAAATCGGTCATGATGCTCCTTCAATAGCGGCATTCGGCATCTCGGCGCAATCTATCCTTGTAAAATGCTGTCTGATTGCGTCCATTAACGCAGCGTCATTTGGTGAAGGCGCGACGATTATCTGTGCCCAGCCCTCGCCGGCGCTTTCTGCAATTGTGTTCGAAAAGGTCGCGAGCGTAATTTTGCCGCGTGATAGGCCGCCCGCATCGCACAGACCGGCAAAGTGCGCCGCCGCGCGTGACGAGTGCAGGATAACCGCATCGCATACTGCAACCTGCGCGGCGAAGTCCGCCGGTGTTTCCAGCACCGCGCTGCGGTACACGATAGCGATATCAATGTGGACGCCAGCAATCTGCGGAACAACGCTGTGGTCTTCACCTGCAAGCCATAAGAGCTTTTTGTGGCCGTCGGCCGCAGCAACGCCAACAAGCGCTTCCACGCCGTTGGATCCGGTCGCAGCAACCGGCAAAGACAAATTGGCCAACGCGCTGGCGGTCGCACTACCGACAGCATAGATCGTGATGTCGCGCGCGCTTTCCAAAAATCCGCATGCGGCGCGCGCCGCATTGCCGCTGGTCAACAAAATGGCATCATATCCGCCAACCGGTACCGATGGCGGCGGCAGATGTTCAATGGCGAACAGGGGCATTAGCACTGGCGCATATCCTGCGGCTGCAAAGCGGCGGGCGGTGGCATCTGCCCCTGGTTGCGGCCGGATAATCAGCACCTTCACGAAGCGAACATGCTCCGCAGTTCATCGCTGGCATTTGCCAGCAATTGATCTGCCAATTGTGCTGGACCATCGATTGACGCGTCATAGACGATTTCGCCCGCGTGCATTTCCCGGCCATCCGCAGTGAAAACTTCACCTTTTAAGCGGATCTGGGCACCTTCGACCTGCGCCAATGCGGCAATGGGTGAATGGCAATTGCCGCCCAATGCCTCAAGCAAGGCGCGCTCCGCATGCACGGCAACGAAGGTGTCCACATCATTGATGGCCGCCAAAAACGGGACGAGCTCATTGCGGCTGGTCAACCGGTCAATGCCCACAGCACCCTGCGATGCCGCCGGCAAAAATTGGCTTAGCGGTAATGGCGCGCCGACATTGGGCATGTCCAACCGGTCCAGTCCGGCCGCGGCCAAAAGTGTCGCGTCCGCTTCTCCATTTTCAATATGCGCCAAACGGGTTGCGACATTGCCGCGCAACGGGACGATCCGCAAATCGGCACGGGCACGTTGCAGTTGCGCCGCGCGTCGTGGGCTCGATGTCCCGACCCGCGCACCATGCTTCAGATCGTCCAGTGACGCGGCGCCAATCAATCGGTCGCGGACATCCGCACGCGGCAGCATGGCGGCGATGTCAAAAATGTCCGCGCGCACGGTCTCGACGTCTTTCATCGAATGCACCGCGATATCAATCTGGTCGTCGATCAGCGCACGTTCCAATTCCTTGGTCCACAGCGCCTTGCCGCCGATTTCGGCGAGCGGCCGGTCCTGAATCTTGTCACCTGTGGCGAGCATCGGGACCAGAACAATGGCATCATCGGGCAGATTATGCGCCGCTTTAATGGCAGCCATCGTCATCTCCGCCTGCGCCAAAGCGAGCGGAGACCGGCGTGTACCGATACGTAACGGACGGTCGGAGGAAAACGATATCATTGTCATGCGACTTGTTCATAGCGCCACGTCCACCTATGGGAAAGCGCAATGGCAATCATCCTTGGCCTTGAATCCAGCTGCGACGAAACCGCAGCGGCAATTGTGCGTTCCGACCGGACGATTTTGAGCCATGCCTTGGCTGGTCAGGAAGATCATCACCGCGCATTCGGCGGCGTTGTTCCCGAAATCGCCGCGCGCGCGCATGCCGAGCTGATGACCCCCTTGGTGGAAACCGCGCTCGCGGATGCAGGCATGACGTTAGATGATGTTGATGCCATTGCCGCAACCGCTGGCCCCGGCCTCATTGGCGGTGTCATGGTTGGACTTGTGACAGCCAAGGCGCTTGCCATGGCGTCGGGAAAGCCGCTGATCGCCGTCAATCATCTTGAAGGCCATGCGCTTTCGCCGCGGCTGGTCGATGCCGATCTCGCATTTCCCTATCTGCTTCTGCTGGTTTCTGGCGGCCATTGTCAGTTGCTGCGGGTCAATAACGTCGGCGACTATAACCGGCTGGCGACCACCATCGACGATGCGGTGGGCGAAGCGTTCGACAAAACGGCGAAGATTTTGGGCCTTGGCTTTCCCGGTGGGCCAGCCGTCGAACGCGCAGCCGCGTTAGGCAACGCGAAAAATGTGCCGCTACCCCGCCCGTTAAAAGGCGCTGATGAACCGCATTTTTCCTTTGCTGGCCTGAAAAGCGCTGTGCTGCGCGCGCATGAGACAGGCCAGTATAAAGTCGAAGATATTGCCGCATCCTTTCAGCAAGCCGTTATCGACTGCCTGTACGACCGGATACGCTATACGCTGGATCGGATTGATGCACCGGCGGCGTTGGTTGTTGCGGGCGGCGTCGCGGCAAATGTGCCCATCCGCAATATGCTCGAGCAGCTTGCCGCAAGCCGCGGCATGCGTTTTGTCGCGCCGCCATTGTGGTTGTGCACCGACAATGGCGTGATGATCGCATGGGCTGGCGCGGAGAGATTTGCGATGGGCCTGATCGATGGCCTTGATTTTGTGGCGCGGCCGCGCTGGCCGCTGGATCCCAATGCCGCGCCCGCACGCGGTGCGGGCGTGAAGGCATGAGCCGTATGCCCTATCCGGTTGGAATCATTGGTGGCGGCGCATGGGGCACCGCGCTGGCCGCCGTCATGGCGCAAATCCACGACAACGTGCTCATCTGGGCCCGCGAAGAAGAGGCCGTGCACAGCATAAACAACCTGCACGAAAACAGCCTGTTTTTGCCGGGTACATCATTGTCGCCAAAAATTGAGGCGACAGCTGACCTCGCGCGCATGATCGCCTGTGAAAATTTGCTCATCGTCACCCCTGCCCAGCATGTGCGCGCCACGCTGTCGGCGCTGCCGGATACGCAGGCGCCGCTGATCCTGTGCGCAAAAGGCATTGAGGCCGATACCCAAATGCTGGTGTCCGATGTCGCCGCGACAACGCGCCCGGGCAATCCGATTGCCGTTTTGTCAGGCCCCACATTTGCGCATGAGGTTGCTGCCGGAAAGCCCACAGCGGTCACGCTCGCGACCGCCGATCAGGCGATGGGTTCCGAATTGATGCGCCGCATCGCCACACCGTCTTTCCGTCCCTATTGGTCTGATGATGTTGTCGGCGCGGAAATTGGCGGCGCTGTTAAAAATGTGCTCGCAATCGCATGCGGTGTCGTCGATGGTGCAGACCTTGGTCTCAACGCGCGTGCGGCGTTGATTGCGCGCGGCTTTGCCGAGATGCAGCGATACGGCCTTGCGCGCGGCGCAAAAGCGGAGACCCTTGCCGGTTTGTCCGGATTGGGCGATCTGGTCCTGACGTGCAGCTCTGAAAATTCGCGGAATTTTTCCTTGGGCCGTGGCCTTGGACAAGGCCAATCATCCGAAAGCCTGCTGGCAGACCGCAAGACGGTGGCCGAAGGCGCATATACCGCGCCGGTCCTGTTGCAATCAGCAACCGCGCTTGATGTCGAAATGCCCATCGTAAGCGCCGTATGCGCATTGCTGTCAGGATCAGCGACCGTCGATGCCGTCGTCACCGAATTGCTGGCACGCCCGCTCAAGTCCGAAAGCTGGTAACGGCGGACCTAATCCGCTAGCGTACCGAAAGAGGCGATCCATTGACTGCAGCCAGAACTGACGAAGAAGACATTCAGGCACTCGCAAAGGGTGGGCGGACGAATGTATTTGGTTTTCTTTTGCGGTTGGCCGCGCGTATCCCATTTTTGTTTATCGCGGGTAGACTTTATGGTCCCGAAGCGCTTGGCCGCTTTGCCTATGCCATATTGATTATCGAATTTGTCGCGCAGCTTGCTTCACTTGGCCTGCGCCGCGGGCTGGCGGAATTGCTTGCGAAGGATGACCGGCCGCAGGCCCACATGATTGCGGATGCCTTTTTCGCGGCGATGGCGGCATCAGCGGTCGGCGCTGCATTTTTGATCATGTTGCCCGAACTGATGTTTCCCAACAGCGGCATTAATGGGCTCGACCGTTTTCTGCCGCTCGCCATTTTTGCCATCGTCGCAACGGACATTGCCTTGTCCGCCTTGGCCTATAAATTCGATATTGCCTCGACCGTGCGGGCACGCGCCATCGTTGAACCGTGGACAATCAGCATCGCGGCAGGCGCGCTTTATTTCTATTCCGCGCGTGATGGGCTGATCCTGTCCTACGTCGCGTCGCTGGTAGCTGCATTGTTGTTTGCGCTGTGGCCTTTGTGGCGCAGCTATGGCTTTGCGCGGGGATGGCGGCCAAGTGTGAAGCGTTCTTTGACGATTGCCCAGCGCAACCTGCCATTGGCCGCAGCAGACGCCGCAGAATGGGGCAGCAGGCGGCTTGACCTTGCCATATTGGGCCTGTTTGCATCGCCCGCAGTGGTCGGTATCTATTATGTCGCCCAACAGGTGGCGAGCCTTCCGCAGAAGCTTAAAACCAGCTTTGACCCGATATTAGGCCCCGTCATCACGCGCAATTTACAGACCCGCAACTATGCCGAAATCGCCAAACAGGTTGGCCAGGTTGGTTTCTGGATTATCGCGGCGCAGGCGGGAATTGCACTGGCGCTTGGTATCCCCGGCGAAGCGGTGATGGGATTGATGGGGCCCGAATTTGTCGGCGGAGCAGCGGCGCTTGCCTTTTTGCTGGCGGCGGAAGTTGCGGCGGCAACGGCGGTCGTCAGCGAATCGGCTTTGGTCTATATGGCCCGTCACCGGAACCTGCTGATTTCAATAGGGATGTTGGCCGTGCAAACTTTGGTGAGCGTCGGCCTTATCATGCTGGTCGATGATATTGCCGTTAAACCAGAATATGTCGGCCTGTATCAGGCAGCAGCCGTCGCCTGCGGGCTGATGATATCGCTGGGTATCGGCTCCATCATCAAATCGCGATTGCTGTCGCGGTTATTGGGACAGCCAATCCGCGTGTGGCGTTGGGCATTGCTGACTGCTGTCGCTGCAGCCGCATTGCTCGGTAGGGCGATCGTCAGCGTCCCTGCCCGTTTGGAATGGGTGGAACTGGCGATTGGCGTGCCTGTAATCCTTGGCGTTTACGGCTGGATTATATGGCGCTGGGGCTTTGGCCCGGAAGACCGGGTGCTGTTCCGCAAGAAAAAGGATTAGGGTCAGGACCTATTAAAT
>DLOZ01000019.1 GCA_002479765.1 Sphingomonadales bacterium UBA7471
TCGCGCGTGGACAGCGTCAGCACGAAACCGCGCTTGCCCGCGGCATCCACAGTCTCACCGCATAAACGACCGGGCATTTGGCGAACGAACTTTTCCTTGCACGCAAACAGCCCGACATAAGGTCCGCCGAACTGAAGACCGACGCCAAGCGACTGCCCCTCACCCACAACAATGTCCGCGCCCATGTCCCCGGGTGCCTTGATGGCACCCAATGCGACAGGTTCCGTAACAACAGCAATCAACAGCGCGCCATGCTCATGCGCCTTGGCCGCAATCGCCGACAGATCTTCAATACGGCCAAGAATATCGGGATATTGCACAACAACGCAGCTTGTCTCGCCGTCGATAGCATTCAGTAACCGCGCGCTATCGGTGGCAGGTGAAAGCTCCGGCAAGGCCGTGTCCAGCGTGTCGCCGGTATATTGCGCCATCGTTTTGGCCACGCTGACATAATGCGGGTGCAACCCCGAAGAGAGCACCGCTTTGCTGCGCTTCGTGATGCGGCCAGCCATGCCAATGGCTTCCCAACATGCGGTCGAACCATCGTACATCGATGCGTTGGCCACATCGCAACCGAACAGCCGCGCAACCTGCGTCTGGAATTCGAAGAGCATCTGCAGCGTGCCCTGTGCGATTTCGGGCTGATAGGGCGTATAGGCCGTCAGGAATTCGCCGCGCTGGATGATATGGTCAACACTGGCGGGGACATGGTGCTTATACGCGCCTGCCCCCAAAAAGAACGGCGTGTGCGACGCGGTCATATTTTGCCGGGCGAGGTTGGAAAAATGCCGCTCAACCGCCATTTCGCTGGCATATTTGGGTAAGCCATGGATCGGCCCGTCCAGCCGCGCCTCCGCAGGCACATCGGCGAACAAATCATCAATCGATTTGGCCCCAATGACACCAAGCATGGCCTGACGGTCGGATGGGGTGAGCGGTAAATAACGCATTTCAATCTCCATGGCCCGCAGAGTGCGGACGGATTAGCTTAAAGTCCGTCGACAAATGCCTTATACGCGGCGGCATCCATCAGGCTGTCGAGCTCGCTTGTGTCGCTGAGGGTGATCTTGAAGAACCAGCCCTCGCCTTCGGGATCGCTGTTCACCAACGCGGGGTCGCCTTCCAATGCGCCATTGCCCTCAATCACGGTGCCGCTGACCGGCGCGTAGACATCTGACGCAGCCTTGACCGATTCCACAACCGCAGCATCGCCACCTTTTTTCAGCATCGCGCCAGTCGCGGGGACTTCAGCAAACACGATGTCGCCCAACTGGCTTTGCGCATAGTCCGTAATACCAACAGTGGCGCTGTCGCCATCGACTTCGATCCACTCATGATCTTCGGTGAAATAACGGGTCATGTGTGCGCTCCTTTGCGATGATAATGATGTGGGGTGAAGGGTAAGGATGAAACCGTGACAGACACACGCTTGCCGCGCACCTCCGCCTCAAGCGTGCTGCCGGTGGCGTTATGGCCCGCGTCAATATAGCCCATGGCAATCGGTGCCCCGACGCTTGGGCCAAATCCGCCCGACGTAATGACTCCAACTTGGGTATCGCCTGCAAAAACGGGTGCGCCTTCGCGCACGGGCATTTTGCCGTCGACCGAAAGCCCGACGAGCTTGCGCGCGGGGCCATTGGCCAAGGCATTCAGGATGCGGTCAGACCCGAAAAACCCGCCTTCGGCACGGCGGCGCTTCGACACTGCGAATGCTGCGCTGGCTTCGACAGGGTCAAATTCGGGGTTCATGTCATGGCCGTACAGCGGCAAGCCCGCCTCAAGCCGCAAGGAATCGCGCGCACCAAGGCCAATGGGCTTTACTTCAGGTTGCGCGCAGATTTGGTCCGCAAGTGCCTTTGCATGGGCCGCAGGAACCGAAATTTCGAACCCATCTTCGCCGGTATACCCCGAGCGGCTGATCCACAACGGCTCGGGATCGGTCTTGGGTCCCCAGAAGAATGAACCGGCCTCCATAAAATAGAGCGCGTCGACACCGGGCACCACGCGTTTCAGGGCGTCCACGGCCTTTGGGCCTTGCAACGCCAATAGCGCGCGGTCATCCATATGGTTGATGGTGATCTCATCGGGCAAATGCTCCCGCAAATAGCCCATATCGTCCCATTTGACCGCGCCATTAACGACCACATACAGCCCCATCGGCACGGCCGTAATCATCATGTCGTCCAGAACGCCGCCATCTTCACCCAGAAGCAGCGAGTAACGCATCTTGCCCTCTTTAAGCGCGGATATGTCGCCGGGAACCATCGCCTCAAGCGCTTCGGCCGCGCCGTCGCCGGTCAGCATCAGCTGCCCCATATGGCTGACGTCGAATAGCCCTGCGTTCTCGCGGGTCCAGATATGTTCGGCCATGATGCCTTCATATTGGATCGGCATGTGATAGCCGGCAAACTCGACCATGCGCGCGCCTTTGTCGCGGTGCCATGCGTCAAGCGGCAGCTCCAATATTTCGATGGGTTCTAGTTCGATTTCGTCTTCTTCGCTCATATCAGTCCGATCAAGAGTCGCAGCGACCGACGCCGGTTGGCGCATAGTCTGCTGCCCCCTCTGTCACGGGTACCTGAGAGCTTTATCCGCCTTATTTGCCAACAACATTGGCAAAGGCAGGTTACACCTTCGGTGGCATGTCGTTGCAAATGGCAAAAACATGCGCTTTCCAGAGTGTCGCAAAAGCCGAAGCGGTCCTTTTGCCTGAGAGATTCCGGGGCGGTTGCTCCTTCGGCGGCCCCTTTAAGGGACGCTCTCCCGCTGCGTCAGCGACAAATCCGCATTGGCCTTACCGCCTTGGAGAGTCAACCAGCGAGCGTGTTTATCGATTCATTTTCGTGGATAAACACGCCATCGTCGCCCGATTTTGCCAAGTTGGTAATGGCCTTTGCGACTTTGCCGGACGGCGTGGACGCAAATTTCCGCATCGGTCCAAACATCAAAATGTCCACAAATGGCGACAGCCATATCCCCAATGCCTCGCCCGGACGGCGGTCGTCACGCTGCCCACCGGTCAACAGACTGGGCCGCATGATATCAAGGCGTTGGAAGCCGATGTTGCGCAGCCCCTGCTCCATGTCCGCTTTTGTTCGCAAATAGAAATTGCTGCTCGCTTGCATCGCCCCGACCGACGATATCGTAATGAAATGCCGTGCGCCGGCGTCATGGCATGCCTGTGCAAAGGCCAACACCAGATCATGGTCAACCGCCCGGAAGGCGTCGCGCGACCCGGCTGTGCGTATCGTCGTCCCCAAACCCGAAATGGCGACGTCCGGCTTTATGCTTGCCACAATCGCTGGCCAGTCGGCGGTTGGCACGACATGCTCCTCTATGCCCGGCGCCAATGCGTGCGATGGTCGGCGCGACACGAGGTGGACCGCAAATCCCGCGCGCGCCAGCATCTCCGCCGCCTGTTTGCCCACAAGGCCTGAGCCGCCCGCGATGACGATCTTCCGGCTCATGCGATGGTTCCACAGATTTCGCGGTGCCGGTCGGTGGCATAACGGTCGGTCATGCCCGCCAGAAAATCGCCGATATGGCGGCTGCGCTGCGGTTCTTCGCTGGGAAGGCTGTCGCGCCATTCATCGGGCAATAATGCAGGATCGTCGCGATAGGCGGCAAATAGCTCACGCACAATTTTGGTTGCCTCTTCTGCCGCCGCCAATTGCGTCGGATGGTGGTACAGCTTTTCATACATGAACGCTTTAAGTTGCCGTTCGCGCGCCGCCATTTCTGCCGAAAACCCACCAATCATGAAACCGGCTTTACGGACGTCATTAGCGGTTTTGATGCCCGCCTGCGCGATTCTGGCACGCGTGGATTCAATCACATCATTGACCATGACGCCAATCTGCTGGCGCGTCAGCTCACCGATCAAGCGGCGCTGCGGCACGCCCGGATAGCGGCCCAAAATCGCTTCCCAACGCTCTGCCACAAAAGGCAGATCCAGCAGTTGTTCGATGTCCAGCAACCCTGCCCTGATGCCATCATCAATGTCATGATTATCGTACGCAATATCGTCGCTGATCGCTGCAATCTGCGCCTCAAGCGATGGCCAGTCGGTCAGGCTCAGGTCGAATTGCGTGTTGACTTCGGACAAGGCCCAGCCCGGACGGGCAACGGGGCCATTATGCTTTGCCAGCCCTTCCAGCAATTCCCAGCTGAGGTTCAGGCCCGGCCATGACGGATAAGGCGATTCCAGCTGCGTCAGCGTGCGCAACGTCTGCGCATTATGGTCAAACCCGCCAAATGGCTTCATCGTCGCCTCCAGCGCATCTTCGCCGGCATGGCCAAAGGGCGGGTGCCCGATATCGTGCGCGAGACATAATGCCTCGGTCAGATCTTCATTCAGCCCAAGCGCGCGGGCAATCGTGCGGCCAATTTGCGCGACTTCAAGGCTGTGCGTCAGGCGCACACGATAATGGTCGCCGTCGGGTGAGATGAACACCTGCGTTTTGTGGCGCAGCCGCCGGAACGCAATCGAATGAATGATGCGATCACGGTCGCGCTGGAATATATCACGCGGGCCGCGAATATCGCGGTCGGGCTCTGGATGAAATCGGCCGCGGCTGTTGCCGGGAAGTGATGCGTAGGAAGCCAGTTGCGACATGCAGCGCTTATGCAACCAAGCCGCCGCGACAGGAAGCCTATTTTACCTTTAAGGCATTCACTGGGACGCCAATCTCGCTTCTCCACATAAATGCATCGCCGCCCGCTTTCTTAAAGTCGCCTTCCCACTTTTTGGCGGCCTTAACATCCGGGAACGGGCCAACCAGCAGTCGCGCGGTCCTGCCCCAGGGTGATGTCCACGGCTTCTGCGCCTTAAACAATACAGGGTTATTCTTCGTCAATTTGCGATAGTCGAAACCAAGCCCACTGGCTTCACCCGTTGCGATTTGCACCCAGATGCGTGCTGGATTTGCGGCCTCTAACTTCGCTTTTGCGGCGGCTTTCGGGTCAATTTTGGCGGCTTTGCTGGCGTCTGCCGCTGCCTTGGGGGTCACGGGCTTAAGCTTTTTCAAATCGACCGGAATTTCCGAAGGCCGTTGCTCACTTTCCGGAATTTCGATGGCGCCGACAATGGCATCCAGACTGAAGCCCGCAGAGGCAGGCGCCGCGGCCGTGGAAGCCGGCACAGCTGTTGGTGCCGCCATGATTATAGCGGGAGCGGGTTGCGGGGGCGTTGCGGCCGCAAGCGATACCGGTTCTTGCACGCTTGGCGTCGTCCCCGCGACCGTTACGGCCAGATCAACCTTTGCAACAACAGGATCAGGCCGGGGCGTTGGAGGAACTGCGGCCTGAACTGCCACGCGTTCCTGCGTTTTTCGGTCCGGCTTGCCCTGTGGCTTTGCTTCGCTTTTTGCGTCGCGCGCTGCTGTCGGCTTTGTTCCAAGCGGCGCGCCTGATGGAATGAGCCGGTTTTGGCCGGGAGCGACAGCAGGCTGCTGCACGGTTGCGGCGATACGGCGGACCTGTTCGCTGTCACGCCCGACCGATTGGCTGGTTGGAAAATGTCCCAGATGAATGGCGGCGGCCTGCTGCGCGCCGGTTAAATTTGGCATCAAGCGGAAGAACCGCTCCATCTTTTGCGCCGATGGTGCATCCATGAAGCCCAGTGCAACCTTGCTGGATTCGCGCAAGTCACCACGCGCGGCCAACATAAACGCCCGGGCGCGCCATGCCGTCGGACTGTTGCGCTGCAAAAGCGGCACGAGCATAGCGTCGGCCTGTTCCTTTTGCCCCGCAAGCGAAAGAGAGACGGCCTGACGGATGATGATGTCATCCGTTGATGCCACAGTCCGCGCCAGTTGATAATCCTGCTGTGCGCGTCCGAAATTGCCCAGCAAATCAAACGCCAGCGCGCGGTCGGCGGCAATCGAACCTTCGCTCGCGCCCAGCCGGACGGCATCATCAAAAAGCCGCAAAGCCTCAAACGGGTTTTCTGTGCGCACCGTTGCTATGGCCAGGCCGGACACGATGCGGCTGTTATTGGGGCGTATCGCATTGGCGCGCGTGAAGAAGTTGAGCGCAGCATTGGCATCACCCAACAGCAAAGAGGCATTGCCGGCATCGGCCAAGGCATCTGCATCGCTTGGGTTAAAAGAAATGCGCCGCATCGCGTCACGCAGTTCGACTGCGCCAGCGGGTTCGACCATATTTGGCACGACCGCAGGCGTTTGCTGGTCAAGCGCCTCGAGCGCGCTTTCATCGACAGCCTGTGCATGCACGCCAGGTGAAACGCCACCGGCCAAAAATGCCAGCGCGCTGCAGAAGCCAATTCTACGTAATATTGTCACATCCATGACTTTCTATGTAGCTACCGACTGCCGAACACAAAGCGCATTCACGCTTTGGTCCGACAAACGGTTGCATAGAAACGACAAGATGACGGTGCGCTTGCCGCGCGTCTTATGAGTTGTTCTGACGGTCAAGAAAGCTTGGGAAGCCGGTACCATTGCCACCTTCATTGCGCTTTTCTTCATCGTCTTCCGAACGGGTGAGACCACGCGACAGGTTGGACATGCGTTCAAACAATGTGCCGCCTGTGGGAATGCGTGGTGCAGCGCGAACGGGCGGCTCAGTCACGTCGACTGGCTGCGCAGACGGATAGCCTTCGGTCGCAGGCGTATCGAGGTCAAGTGCGTCGGCATTTGCCCAGGAATCCCTTGGGCTGTCATTATTGCCTGCATATTCCGATGGTGCAGCGTCTTCCGCTTCATCTGCATCGGTTGCAACAAAGTCGCTACCCAGTTCCAAGCTGTCATCGTCTGCTGCTTCATTTTCGAATGCAGCGGCGGCCGTTTCCTCGACTGCTGCTGCATCGGCTGTGTTTTCAAACAAAGAAGTCGCAGCAGGCGCAACTTCAACGACAGGCTCAGGCGCAGGTTCAGGTGCAGGTGCAGGACGGCTGAATGAGAATGGCGTTCTTTGTGCTGCCGGTGTCGCGGTCAAGCCTTCGCTATCGATGCCTGTTGCGACAACCGAAACGCGGATCTTGCCGTTCAGATTTTCATTGAATGCCGAACCCCAGATGATGTTCGCGTCAGGATCAACCAGTTCACGAATGTGGTTTGCAGCTTCGTCGACTTCCATCAGGCGCATATCTTCGCCACCGGTAATCGATACGATAACACCCTTTGCGCCCTGCATCGACACGCCGTCGAGCAACGGGTTGGCAATAGCTTTTTCCGCAGCTTCGAGCGCGCGGCCGTCGCCTTCGGCTTCGCCAGTGCCCATCATGGCCTTGCCCATTTCGTGCATGACAGAACGGACGTCGGCAAAATCGAGGTTGATGAGGCCCGGCATAACCATCAGGTCGGTGATGCCGCGAACGCCCTGCTGCAACACTTCGTCAGCAAGCTGGAATGCTTCCTTAAATGTTGTGTTCGGGTTGGCGACCAGGAACAGATTCTGGTTTGGAATAACGATCAGCGTATCAACATGCTGCTGCAATTCGATGATACCCGATTCTGCGGACCGCATGCGGCGCGAACCTTCGAACATGAACGGCTTGGTCACGACACCGACCGTCAAAACGTTCATTTCGCGCGCAACCTTGGCGATAACAGGCGCGGCGCCCGTTCCGGTGCCGCCGCCCATGCCCGCCGCGATGAAGCACATGTGGCAACCGACAAGCGCAGCTTTCACTTGCTCCAGCGTTTCTTCAGCCGCAGCGCGGCCAACTTCGGGGCGTGAACCAGCGCCAAGACCCTGCGTGATTTCAGGTCCAAGCTGAATGCGATATTCAGCAGGCGACGCGTTCAGCGCCTGTGCGTCGGTGTTGGCAACAACGAAGTCGACGCCTTCTACCCGTGCGCTGATCATGTTGGCCACGGCGTTACCGCCTGCGCCACCAACACCAATAACGGCAATTTTTGGCTTCAACTCGTCAACCATGGGTGGACCGATATTGATGCTCATAAGTTTATCCCCTTAGCCTCTGTGGCTTGTTCGAAATTTTCACGCTTTTGACACAAAAGGACAAAGTGCACACTCAAAAATTACCGCTTTTGCACAGGTTTCTGTCAGAAATTCTCTCGTATAGCGCGTTTTATACGTTCGATTAACCCTGGCATCGTCCCGGCCATCTGCTCAACCCGCAAATCATAACCTGATTTCAGGTCAACACGTTCCGATGCGGCATAATGAATTAATCCGACGAGCGTTGAAAATGCCGGTCCCGAATGTGCCTCGGGAATGCTGGCGAGGCCAGATGGACGGCCAATGCGAACCGTGCGGCCCAACGCGCCTTGCATATGTTCCGCTGCACCCTTCAGTTCAGCGCCGCCGCCCGTCAACACCACTTGATGCCCGGATGGACCGGAGAAGCCCAAGGTTTTCAGCGCTTGTGCGATTTCGGTGACGATGGAGTCCACGCGCTGACAGACCACGGCGTTCAACTGCGCCTTCGTGATGCGTGGTGCGTTTGCGCCTGCTTCAACACCATTTTCATCGGGGCCAATGTCGAGCACTTCTTGATGATCGCGCGGGCTGGTTAAGGCAGATCCGTGGAAGCATTTCAGCCGCTCGGCTTGCGCCCGGCGAATACCGAAGGCCGATGCGATGTCGTCGGTAATATCAGATGCGCCCTTTTGTATGGTTTCCAGACCGACGAGCATACCACCGATAAAGACCGACACATTGGTCACCGCCGCGCCAAATTCGACAAGGGCGACACCAAGCTCCCGTTCTTCCGCTGTAAGGCACGCAAGGCCAGTGGCCACTGGACCAACGACGAGCGACTCAACATCAAGATGCGCCGCGCGCACCGTCATATCCATGTTCCGAACAGGCGACTGGTCCGCCAGAACGACATGGACATCGACGCCAAGGCGGTCAGCATGCAATCCAAGAGGGTTTGCAACACCGCCTACGCCGTCCAGCGAATATAATGTTGGCTGAATATGAAGCGCTATTTTGCCGCCGGTCTGAATGTTCGCACGTCCAGCCTGCAGCAATTCGTCGATATCTTCCTGCGTGATGCGATCACCACCCAGTTCAATTTCAACCGGCGCAAGCAAGCTATCAAGCCCGCCGGCCGACATGCCCACCCACACGCGGTCAATGTTCAGCCCGGCGATACGCTCGGCCTGTTCAACGGCATGGCGCACAGACAATTCAGCTTGTTCGACGTCCGCAATACAGCCGCGTGTCACGCCCCTGCTCTCGCGTTGGCCGGTTCCCAGCACCAGCAGTTCGCCGCTGTCGGTCACCCCGGCAATGAGTGCCGAAACTTTTGAAGAGCCAATATCAATGGCCGAAATCAGTTTTTCAACGCGTGCAGCTTTCATACTTCTCTTCCGCTGGTGGTCGACGTTGTGTCGTCGCTCTCTACTTTAACAGGTTCGACTTTGGGTGCCTTGCGGAAATATGCACGTTCGGGGTCGCGCAGGTCGAAATGGATCAGGTCGCGGCCAAGCAGCCGGTGGACACCATCCATCCGCGCAAAATTCAGCAACGCCTCGGCCGCTGCCTTTTCTCCTTCTGGCAAGGCCAATGTTTCACCGGTTTGGAACTGCAAATCCCAACGGCGATTGCCCACCCATGTCGCGCCAACGACCTGCGCCTTCAACGCCGATGCATTGTCGAGCAGGGTGTTGAGCGCGACAGCATGGCGGTTCGCATCAACGCCGTTCAATGTCGGCAAATCACCACCTTCGCCCGCCGCAATATTTTGCAGGACAATGCCGTTGGCATCGATCAGCGAATATTTGCCGTTGCGTTGCCAAATCGCCGCTGGCGTGCGTTCGACGATTTCGACCGCAAGCGTATCGGGCAAACGGCGCGCCACGCGGGCGTCTTTGATCCATCCATATTTCAGTAAGTCTGCGCGGACCTTGTCGATGTCGACCAATGGCATCGCACGGTCTTTTTCGGCAAGGACAAGTTGATAGACCCGAACTTGGTCCACACGCTCCATACCGGTGACTTCAACGCGCTGCACCTGAAAGCCTGCCTTTGCGGCGAGCGCTGCATATTGCTGATACGCCGCGGCCGTAACGCCCGCATATTGGGCAATGGCAAATAGCAGCACCGCCAGCGCGGTTACAAAAATCCATGTGAGTGCGCGCTGCACATCTTCTTCCGAAATCGGCAGGATGCGCATGATCCGGTCAACCCATGATATTTGCAGCACTTTCTTGCGCGGGTTCGGCGAAGATGCCTTGCGCTTTGCAGCGGGTTTTCGTGCAGCGGCCGCCATTATGCCAACGCCTCTTTCACGATCATGTCGACCAATTGTTCATAGCTGATGCCAACATGCCGCGCCTGTTCGGGCACGAGGCTCAGCGGCGTCATTCCGGGCTGCGTGTTGGTTTCCAGCACGAACACGCCGTTTTTGCCCAATTCATCGTCCCAACGAAAATCGGTGCGCGATGCGCCTTTGCAGCCAAGCAATCGGTGCGCATCCAATGCGACATCCAACATATATTGCGCAATATCATCGGGGATTTCAGCCGGACAAATATGCTCGGTCAGGCCGTCCGTATATTTGGCATCAAAATCATAAAAGCCACTCTTTGGCTTTAACTCGGTAACGCACAGCGCCTTATTACCCAGCACCGCCACCGTCAGTTCGCGGCCCTTGATAAAGGGTTCGGCCAGCAATGTTTCAAATTCCTGCCAAGGCCCCTTGGCATCGCGCGAAATCGGGTTTCCGTAATTGCTGTTTTCGGTGACAATCGCCACGCCAACCGAGCTGCCTTCATTGACGGGTTTCAGCACATAAGGCCGCGGCAATGGGTCGGCGGAGAACAGGCTTTCGCTATCCACCATCGTACCCTTTGGCATCGGAATGCCAGCGGGCACCAGCCGCTGCTTCGTCAATTCCTTGTCGATGGCAATCACCGACGTCACCATGCCGCTATGGGTATATTTAATGCCCATCAGATCGAGCATGCCCTGCACCGACCCATCTTCGCCCGGAACGCCATGCAGCGCGTTAAACACCACATCGGGGCGCAGCGCGGCCAAAACCTGCGCAACATTGCGGTCCATGTCGACACGGCTGACCTTATAGCCCACTTTCTCAAGCGCATCGGCGACGCCATTGCCGCTCATCAACGACACAGGCCGTTCATTTGACCAGCCACCCATCAACACCGCTACGTGGATTTGCTCACTCATTTTGTTTCACCCACGCGTTGTATTTCCCAATGCAGGTCAATGCCTGACTTTGCCTTTACACGCTGGCGCACTTCATCGCCCAACGCCTCAATATCGGCGCTTGTCGCATCGCCTGTGTTAATCAAAAAGTTGGTGTGCTTTTCCGAAACCTGCGCGCCGCCGATTTGCAATCCGCGGCATCCGGCTTCGTCAACCAACTGCCATGCTTTATGTCCATCCGGATTTTTGAATGTCGATCCACCCGTTTTTGAACGCAGCGGCTGCGATGCTTCGCGCGCGGCGCTGATCCGGTCCATCTCGGCCTGAATGGCGTCCGCTGCGCCCGGCACACCGCGAAAGCGCGCACCGACGACAATGGCGCCATCGGGAAGATCGGAATGGCGATAGCTATAATGCAGCTCATCAACCGACAAGGTTGCAAGCGCGCCATCGCGCATCACGACATCGCAATCGACCAATATATCCTTCACCTCGCCC
This sequence comes from Sphingomonadales bacterium UBA7471, assembly GCA_002479765.1. GTDB lineage: Bacteria > Pseudomonadota > Alphaproteobacteria > Sphingomonadales > Sphingomonadaceae > Sphingorhabdus_B. The sequence goes on from DLOZ01000019.1 coordinate 11,608, forward strand.
CCATAAGCGCCGCCGTTCATACGGACAAAGCCGCCGACCGTGCCGGGAATGGAGCGCAGAAATTCAAGCCCCGAAATGCCATTGTCGCGCGCGGTTGACGAGACCAATATGCCCGATGCCCCTGCCCCGCAATTTAGCGTGACGGCGTCAACGGATGTCACTTTGGCAAAGGCTTTGCCAAGGCGCACGACAACGCCCCTAACGCCGCCATCACGCACGATCAGGTTGGAGCCAAGGCCAAGCGCCATGACGGGGACATTTGGATCAAGCTGACGCAGAAATTCTTGCAGGTCGTTGATGTCTTTGGGTTCGAAAAGATATTGTGCGCTGCCGCCGGATTTAAACCAGACCAATGGCGCAAGCGGCGCATCGGCCGTCAACTTGCCTTCAACCTTTGGAAGAATGTTCACGCTCATGCACGGGCTGCCTTAATGGCGTCCGCAAGTCCCGCTGCCCATTTGGTGATGTCGCCCGCGCCAAGGCAGACAACCATGTCATTTTCCTGCACCGTTTCCGCAAGCTTCACTGCAAGCGCCTGCGCATCGTCGATGGTCGCCGCCGAACGATGCCCGCGCGCCTTGATGCCGTTCACGAGCGCTTCTGAATCAATACCCTCAATCGGCGCTTCGCCGGCGGCGTAGACAGGTGAGATGAAAACCATATCCGCATCGTTAAACGCCTGTTGGAAATCATCCATATGGTCGCGCAGGCGGGTGAAGCGATGCGGTTGCGCCACGGCAATCACGCGGCCCTGCGCGCCTTCGCGGGCTGCAGACAGAACCGCGCGGATTTCAACGGGGTGATGGCCATAATCGTCGATGATGGTCACGCCATCGACTTCGCCAACCTTGGTAAAGCGCCGTTTGACACCGCCAAATTTGTCAAAGCCATGCGCGACCGCTTCATCGCTCATGCCCATTTCAAGGCCCACCGCGATGGCAGACAAAGCATTTTGCACATTATGCCGCCCGGGCATTGGCAAAACGACGCCCTCTATCGTGCGTTGCGATCCGTCGCGCGCGCGGACAACGACATCGAAGCGGTTGCCACCTGGGAACGGTGTTACATTTTCGCCGCGAATATCGGCCTGCGCCGAAAAACCATAAGTGATAATCCGGCGATCGCGGATCTTGGGCAAGATTGCCTGCACCTCTGGATGGTCGAGGCACATGATTGCCGCGCCATAAAATGGCACGTTTTCGACAAATTCGACAAAGGCCCGCTTAATGGCATCAAAATCGCCATAATGGTCAAGATGCTCTGGATCGATGTTGGTGACAACCGCCAGCGTGCCATCAAGGCGCAGGAAGCTGCCGTCGCTTTCGTCGGCCTCAACAACCATCCAGTCACTCGCACCCAGACGCGCGTTTGAACCATAGCTGTTGATGATACCGCCATTAATCACGGTTGGGTCAATGCCGCCATGGTCGAGCATCGCGGCAATCATGGACGTCGTCGTTGTTTTGCCATGCGTCCCTGCCACGGCAACGGTGTTCTTCAACCGCATCAGCTCGGCCAGCATTTCTGCGCGGCGCACCAGTGGAATGCGGCGTTCCAGCGCAGCATCGCGTTCTGGATTGCCTTTTTTGACCGCAGTGGACGTCACCACAACAGCCGCATCGCCAAGATTATCGGCGCTATGCCCGATCATCACCTTGATCCCGCGCTTGCGCAGGCCATCGACAACATAGCTGTCGGCGATGTCGCTGCCCTGCACCCGATAGCCAAGATTGTGCATGACCTCGGCAATGCCGGACATGCCAATGCCGCCAATGCCGACAAAGTGGACGATGCCAATATCCGTTGGGACACCCTTCATGATATGCTCTTTCGTGCGAGTGCGGGTGCGGCACCGAATGATGCCGATGTGTCGGGCTTTGCCATCAGGCCATGCACGATGGGCGCGCGGCCAAAGGATTCCACAAGGTCGGCCAAATCGGAAACCGCGTTGGGACGGCCGCAGCTTTTGGCCGCCTTTGCCGCATTTTCGAGCGCGCCGGGTTCAAGTGCAATTTTCTCTATTTGCTTGGCAAGCTCCACCGCGGTGAAGGCAGGCTGCGCAATCGCGCGCGCGCCGCCGACGGCAACCATTTCTGTGACGTTATAGCTTTGGTGATTATCGGTCGCGCTTGGCAAGGGCACCAAAATCGCTGGACGTCCGGCGCAGGTCAGTTCGGCCACCGTTGATGCCCCCGCACGCGCGATGACCATATGTGCCCAGCCCAAACGCTCGGGCAGGTCCGGCAGATAGGTTGCAAGCTCTGCCGGAATGTCATGTGCGGTATATGCCTGACGGACCGTTTCGATATCTTCTTTGCGGCACTGCTGCGTAACCTGAAGACGGCGGCGCAAATCCAGCGGCAGACGCGCAAGGCCATCGGGGACAATGTCGGACAATATGGTCGCGCCCTGGCTCCCCCCGGTCACAAGCACCCGAAAGATGCCGTCGGCCAAAAGCGGCGGATAGGGCTCATCACGCAGCGCCAAAACGTCTGCGCGGACCGGATTTCCAACCAGATGCACCTTGCTGGCGTAACGCGGCGACAGACGGAGAACGTCGGGATAGGCCGTTGCAATAGCGTTCACTTGCCGCGCGGTGAATCGGTTCACACGGCCGAGCACGGCATTTTGTTCGTGAATGATCGTCGGAATTTTTTCGGCAATTGCACCCAATAAAGCAGGGAATGCCGCATATCCACCAAAGCCGACAACGGCCGTTGGTTCAAAGCTGGCGTAAAAGCGCCGCGCCATCGTGCGACCTTGCGCGATAGCCCGCATGCCGGGCAGCCAGCTGCGCGGGTTTTTCGTGATACGGCCCGCCGGCAAAATGTGCGTCGCGATCTTTTCGGGACAGCCCGGAATTTTCGCACCGCGCGCGTCGGTTATCAAGGCAACATGGTGGCCTCTATTCAGAAGTTCCTGCCCCAGCGCGAACGCAGGGATAAGATGCCCCCCTGTGCCGCCAGCGGCCAACACATAATGCCGAGAAATCGTCATGGACGCTATCCCTTCACCATATATAGCGACCGGTCAAGATAAGGGTTTCGCTTCGTTAGTGCGAGGATGAGACCACAGGTCACCGACAGCGCCAAAATGGACGATCCACCGTAACTGATAAATGGCAAGGTCATGCCCTTTGACGGAAACACGCCAAGGTTCACGGCCATGTTGATCATCGCCTGACCAATGAATTGCGCGCCAAGCCCGGTCACGGCCAGAACCACAAACTGGTCCTTTTCATCCAGCAAGCGAATGATGATGCGGACCAATATGGCGAAATATAAAATGGCGATCAGCATGCACGCCAACAGACCGAATTCTTCACCAATGACGGAGAAGATATAATCGGTATGCCCTTCAGGCAGCGAATATTTCTTGATACCAAGACCGGGGCCAAGACCAAAGAAGCCACCGTTGGTCAATGTTGCCATCGCCATTTTGTCATGGGTCAGCCCTTCGGTTCCGAAAATCCATGCATCGATACGCTGCGTTGCGACCGGATAGTAATTATAGGCCAGCACGATAAACACCACGCCGCTGATGATTAACGCCCACAGCCGTGATGCCGGGACGCCGGAGACCATCATAAACGCAAACCATGTGCCCATGAACAAGATGGTCTGGCCAAGGTCAGGCTGCAACAACAAGAGGACGCAGACAAAACCCGACACAATGCTGCTTAAGAAAAGTACCGGCAAGCTAGGGTCTTTCAAACGCCAGCTGATAATCCATGCCATTGCGACGGCGTAAAAGGGCTTCAGAAATTCGGAAGGCTGAAGCCCCGCAAAACCCGCACCAATCCAGCGCTGCGACCCGTTCACTTCGCGGCCAATGATCGGAACCAGCGCCAGCAGCACAAAGAAAACGCAAAAGAAAAAGACCCCAAAGCGGCGTGCCTGTTCGCGTGGATACATCGATATCAGAAGCATCAATGGTACCCCGACCATCACCCACATCAGTTGCCGGTAAAAGAAATATAAAGACGATAATTTCGTTGTGGACGACGACAGGCGCTGCGCACCCGCAGGCGAGGCGGCAGCAACCGCCAACAACCCTATCGCTATCAACACCATCATCAAGGACAGCAGCACACGGTCAAGTTCCCAGAACCACACGCCAAGCGGCGATCGGTCGCCGCGGCCAAGCCGGTTCGCAAAACCTATTTTTCCGGTCTTTGCGGCCAGTACCCACGGAACTTCTTTAGGTTCGCCGTTCATAGCGCCTCAACAATCGCCCGGAACGCATCACCGCGCGCCTCAAAATCTTTGAACTGGTCGAACGACGCGCAAGCGGGCGACAGCATGATAACATCGCCTGGCTCTGCTTGGGCCGCAGCAGAACAGACCGCAGTGCCCATCATTTCGCTACGCTCGACCGGCACATAAGGTGACAGCAGTTCGTGAAACAATGGTCCGGCCTCACCAATGGTATAGGCTTTCACGACATGGCCGAAATTGGGAATGCACTCATCCAGATGATCTGATTTCGGCAGACCGCCGACAATCCAGTGAATGCGCGGATAGGCCGCGAGTGCGGGTGCGGTTGATGCGGCATTGGTGGCTTTACTGTCATTGACGAACAAGACGCCATTGCGTTCGGCAACAACCTCCATCCGGTGCGCAAGCCCCTGAAATGTCGCCATTGCCGGGCGCCATTGCGCCTCCGTCACACCAAGCGATTCAACTATCGCAATGGCGACAGCAATATTCTGCAGATTATGCGGCCCTTGCAACGCAGGCCAATCCGCCTGCCCCGCAACCAACGCCGGATCTGCCAAATGGACCAAATCCGCGCCACGCCGCGCCAGCACATCGCGATATACCTGCTCGGTATCCGCGTCACCTTTACCAAACACGGAATGTGTATTTCCGGTCTGCATGCCGAACAGGCGCGCCTTGGAGGCGACATAGCCTGCATAGCCATCATAGCGGTCCAAATGATCGGGCGACAGGTTGATCAGCGCCGCCGCATCGCACGACAGAGAATGCGTAATGTCGATCTGGTAGCTGGAAAGTTCCAACACATATACGCCGCCTGCTGGCAACGGCGTCTGTGACAAAATCGGCAAGCCAATGTTGCCGCCCATGCGAACGGGCAAACCAGCGCTTTCCAAAATATGGTGGACCAAGGCGGTCGTCGTCGATTTCCCATTGGTACCGGTAATGCCAACAACATGGTGCGGCGGCAGGCTTGCCCGCGCCATTGCGAATAATTCAATGTCGCCGATTAACGGCATCCCTTCGGCCTTTGCCTTGTCCGCTATCGGATGGCGGTTGATGGGCACGCCGGGCGACACAACAATCGCATCATAGCCCGACAGGTCCGCCAGCAACGGATCGCCAATATTCGCAATATCGGCAATTCTGGCGCGCGCGCCTTCGTCATTATCCCATGCAAGGATTTCCGCCCCGCCCGCAACAAGCGACCGCGCAGCCGCAAGGCCGGAGCGCGCAAGCCCCAGTATCGCAAACTTACGGTCTTTGAAGGCGAGAGTCGTAATCATCTGAGCTTGAGCGTTGATAGCCCTGCAAGCGCGAGCACGAAAGCGACAATCCAGAAACGGATAACAACAGTTGGTTCCGACCAGCCAAGCTGTTCAAAATGGTGGTGGATGGGTGCCATGCGGAAGATACGCTTTCCGGTGCGTTTGAACCAGAATACCTGAATGATGACCGACAGCGCCTCAATCACGAAAAGGCCGCCGATGATGGCGAGCACGAATTCATGATGTGCGACAACCGCGATCGCGCCCAATGTGCCGCCCAAGGCAAGGCTGCCGGTATCGCCCATGAACACAGCAGCAGGCGGCGCGTTGAACCACAAGAACGCCAAACCAGCGCCAACGATGGCGCCGCACAACATCGCAAGATCACCAGCGCCCAAGTAAAAGGGGATGCCCAAATAAGCCGCATATTTGGCGTTACCGACCATGTAGACGATGATCATGAACGCAATGGAGGCGATAATCACGGGCATCGTGGCCAATCCGTCAAGACCATCGGTCAGGTTCACCGCATTGCCAAAGGACACGATGACAAACGCGCCAAAGGGCACATACCACCAACCCAGATCAACAACCGGGCCATTGACGAAGGGCAGATATAACATGCCGCCCGATTGCGAGACGATCAGCGATACCGCAACGCCCGCAATCGCAAACTCCATCAGCAGCCGGACCCTGCCCGAAACGCCCTTGTGACTGCGCTTTTTGACCTTGTCATAATCGTCGAGGAACCCGACGGTGCCAAAACCTGCGGTCACCAGCAGACACGCCCAAACATAGACATTGGTCAGGTCCATCCACAGCAGCATCGAGATACCGACCGACACCAATATCATCAGGCCGCCCATGGTCGGCGTGCCGACCTTGGCGAGGTGGGATTGCGGGCCGTCGCTGCGAATGGGCTGGCCCTTGCCCTGACGGACACGCAGCATGCTGATGAAGCGCGGACCGATGAGCAGACCGATAACAAGCGCGGTGGCAACGGCTGCCCCCGAACGGAAACTCAGATAACGGATAAGGTTCAAAATACCCGGGAAACCAAGATATTCGGCCAATATATACAGCATTAGTTTTTCCCACCCGTCAGCGCGCTGACGATGGAGGAAAGTCCCATACTATTGGAACCTTTGACCAATATCGTGTCTGATGCGCAAAGATAATTATGCAGAAGGGCCAATGCCTCCTGCGCGGTCGCGCAATGCGCGAAATTGGCTGGTCCCTCAACCCCTGCTTTCAACTCTTTGGCGAGAATTTCCATCTCTTGACCGACGAGCAGTGCAAAATCGACCTTTGCCGCGGCCAAGGGTGCGGCGAGTGCGATGTGATATTGCGCACTTTTTGCGCCGAGTTCCTTCATCGAACCCAAAACGGCAATCCGGCGGCCACCGGATGCTTGCCCCAACTGGCCAATCGTCGCCAGCATCGATGCAGGGTTGGCGTTGTAGCTTTCATCAATGAGAACGCCCGTGCTGTCGCCAATGCGGATGCTATGGCGCGCGCCGCGCCCGGCAAGGCCACCCATTTCCGCCATGGCAAGACCTGCCGAAGCCAGATCGCCGCCTGCCGCAAAAACCGCCGCCAAAACCGCCATGCTGTTGGCAATCCAATGCGCGCCGGGCTGCGACAGCGTGAAGGACAGCATATTCTCGCACACTTTCGCCGTGATCAGCGTGCCGCCTTCTGCTGGCATATGGTCGACCACGCGGACATCGGCATCCGCGCTAAAGCCAAAGGAGATGAGGTTGCCGGCATATTTTTCGGCCGCCGCACGAAGCCGCGGATAATGGCGATTATCGGCGGGTAAGATGGCCGTGCCACCTTCGACCAAGCCTTCAAATATCTCCGCCTTGGCATCTGCAATGCCGCTCTCATCCTTGAAAAATTCGATATGCGCCGGGGCAATGGTGGTGATAATCGCAACCTCGGGTCGCACAATCTTGCTGAGCGCCCGCATTTCACCGGCATGGTTCATGCCCATTTCGAAAATACCGAAGTCGCAGTCTGCGGGCATGCGCGCGAGGCTGAGCGGGACACCGACATGATTGTTATAGCTTTTGACCGACCGGTGCGCGCGCCCGCGTGAATAGCGGTCCAGCGCGGCATAGAGCGCCTCTTTCGTCCCCGTTTTGCCCGCAGAACCCGTTACACCGATAATCTTGGCCTTGGTCCGTGCACGTGACGCATGGCCGAGCGCCTCAAGCGCCTGCATCGTGTCGCTGACCAGAATATGCGGAAACGGCACGGGCTGCGACACAATCGCGCCGGCGGCACCATTGGCAAATGCTGTTTCGATGAACAAATGCCCGTCCGTTGCCGCCCCCTTGAGCGCAAAGAACAAATCCCCCGCGCCGATTTCGCGGGAATCGAACGCAACGCCATGGACATCAAAATGTCCCGCAGCCGTTCCCCCGGTCGCGGCCAGCAATTCTTCAAAAGTCCATAAAGGCGTCATACTGCACATTCCCGCGCAACTTCGACATCGTCAAACGGCAAAACACGGCCCATGATGATTTGCCCTTGTTCGTGCCCCTTGCCCGCGATCAGGACGATATCATCAGGTTCGGCATGTTCGATGGCAAAGGCAATAGCATAGCGCCGGTCGCCAATTTCATGTGCCCCGGGCGCGCCCGCCATGATATCCGCACGGATAAGCGATGGATCTTCGCTGCGTGGATTATCGTCGGTCACGATCACAACGTCGGAATCGGCAACCGCAACCGCGCCCATTTCCGGACGCTTGCCCGTGTCGCGGTCACCACCGGCACCAAAGACGGTAATCAGCTTGCCCTTTGTATGCGGGCGCAATGCCGCGATGGCCGCGCGCAGGCCGTCGGGCGTGTGCGCATAATCGACATAGACGGGTGCACCGCTCTTGGTAATGACGGCGCGCTCCAGTCGGCCACGGACGGGCTGCAACCGCGCGAGATGCGACAGCAGGCTTTCCACGTCGCCGCCACTTGCCATCACAATGCCTGCGGCGACCAGCGCGTTTGCGGCTTGATACGCACCAATCAACGGCAGCTTCACTTTGTATACGTCGCCCTGAATCCGCAGCTCAAGCGTCTGGCCAAGCTGCGTGGCTTCGCGCGAGAGCAGTTGCACACCCTTGCCCTTTTCGCCGACGGTAATCATCCGCAGGTCACGTTTGCGCGCCCGTGCAATGACTTGGTCCGACCAGACATCATCTGCCCAGATGACGGCGCAGCCATTTTCATCGACGACCTCGTCAAACAAACGCATCTTTGCGTCGAAATAGCGTTCCATCGTGCCATGATAATCCAGGTGATCGCGGCTTAAGTTCGTGAATGCGGCGACCGAAACCCGAACGCCTTCGCTGCGATATTGCGACAGGCCGTGGCTGGATGCTTCAAATATCGCGTGGCTTATGCCTTCGCGGGCCAGACCCGACATGTTCGCAAGAAAGGTAACGATGTCGGGCGTTGTCAGGCCCGTTATTGTTTGGTCCGACGCCGTTGTGATACCCAATGTGCCGATCGACGCGGCATTGTGCCCCGCCATGCGCCACAGCTGGCGTGTGAGTTCAGCGGTTGATGTCTTGCCATTTGTGCCCGTGACGGCGGCAATCTGCCCGGGAAAGGGACGGAAATAGTTGGCCGCCAATTGCGCAAAGGCGCGGCGTGGCTCCGCATCGGCGATATGCAATGCGCCTGTGACCTGTGCCTCGGGACGCGCGACGATAGCTACCGCACCGGCGGCAATCGCGGCATCGATGAAATCTTCGCCGTTGAAACTGGCGCCCTGAAAGGCACCAAAAACCGTTCCGGGCGCAATCTTCCGATGGTCGATGGCAAAGCCGGTCACTGTTCTGTCGGCAAATGCCGGATCGGCATCGCTTACCAATTGCCCGAGCTTCACTATTGTTCTCCCTTCGCCTTCCACAGTAAAGGCATGAGTTCCGATACATCAACATCGCGTTTCACGTCAGGGATAATTCCCAGCAACGGACCGATGCGCGTAATCGTCTTGCGCACCACGGGCGCTGCGGTATAGCCTGCCGTCCGTTGAAAGCTTGATGCTTCCGTGCCCTGTGGCTCATCCAGCATGGCCAGCACAACATAACGCGGATTGTCCATCGGGAAAGCTGCTGCAAAGGTCGAAACAACCAGATTGCGGCTATAACCGCCAACGCCGGGCTTTTCGGCCGAACCTGTCTTGCCGCCCACGCGATAGCCCAAGGCGTCGGCTTTGTTGCCCGTGCCGTCGACGACGATCATGCGCATCAATTGCCGCATCCGTGCGCTGGTCGCCGCGGTAAAGACGCGCTTGCCGGGAATTTTGGCATCCGATTTCGTCTTGAACATCGTCGCCGGGCGATAAATGCCGCCATTGACCATCGCAGCATATGCGCTGGCCAAATGCATGGGCGTTACCGCGATACCATGTCCGTATCCAACCGTCATATTGGTCAGGCGATCCCATGATTTGGGATAGAGCGGCATGGCCTTTTCTGCCAATTCGATGTCGGGACGCGCATTAAAATGCATCGTGCGCAACATGGCATCCATACGGGCAGCGCCCAATGTGTCGGCAATTTGCGCGGTCACAATATTCGAACTGTGAATCAACGCATCTGGCGTATTCATCCAGCGGTTCGACGGATGCGAATCCCGGATTTTAAACCTGCCATATTGCAGCGGCTTGGTGGCATCATACCGAACCGAAAGGTCGCGTACGGTGCCTGCGTCCAATGCAGCAGCCACGGTCAGCGGCTTAAAGGTGGAGCCCAGTTCATAAACACGGTTCGTGACGTTGTTCGTTTGCCGCGAAATGGGATAGCGGCCATCGACAATCGGTTGTCCAAGGTCGGGAATATTTGCGAACGACGGCCGGTTGGGGTTGAACGACGGCAATGTTGCCATGGCGATGACTTCACCCGTCGTGACATCCAATATGACGCCAGCGGCACCTTTTGCGTTCGTTGCGGTCATGCCCGACGCAAGCTCGCTTTCCAGCGCGGCCTGCACGCGGACATCCAAAGCCAAATTCAGCGGAGTCGAGCGCTTCGACGGGTCGCGCAGATAATCGTTCATGACCCGCTCCATCCCCATCGCACCGCGGCCATCGCGGTTTACGAAGCCGAGAACGTGCGCGGCCATGTCATGCTGGGGGTACAGACGCGTCGCCTCACGCGGGAATTCAATGGCAATCTCGCCAAGGTCATGCACCTGCTTGACTTGTTCGGGCAGCGCGCGCTTGCGCAGATAGCCGGGCTTGTCAGCGGTCAACTTGGCATAAAATTCTGAAGCCGGTGTGTCGGGAAAAATGGCCGCCAGCTGGTTGGCCAATTGCTTGCGGTCGCCCAACAGTTCAGCGGGCTTCACCCAAATGGCATAGCCATAGATGCTGCGTGCCAACGGAACGCCGTTGCGATCCACAATATCGCCGCGTTCGGGCACATATTCCGTGCTGGTTGCCCCATAAGCCCGCGAATTTTCAAATAAGGCGAGCGTCGCCAAGCGCCCGATGAGCAAGACGACGAACATGCCAAAAGCGGCGAGTAAAACCAGCAGCCGCCAGAAACCGTGCGCTGCAAATGGAGGCGTACCGACGCCGCTTTTCCGGGTCGTTGTGCGGGCCGTTTGCGGCGTCATTAACGGCGGCGTTCTTTAGCTGCTTTTGCCGAAATATCGCGCAACAGGTCGTCCGACAAAAGCTTTTCATCCATCCGCGCCAAACGCTCGGTGCGGCTCTGCTCTACTTTCGGAGCCTCTGCTTTCGCCGCAGCACGCTTTACCGGGGTGGCGAAGATTTTAACGTCATTGGCCGCAAGTTTCGCGGGGGCGGCCTTACTGGCAACGGCCTTAGTGGCAACGGCCGTAGCGGCAGCGGCCTTTGGCGCGGCTGGCTTTGGCGTTTCGACAACTGTTTCCTTTACAACCGCAGGCTCTGCAACAACTTGTGGTGCCGGAACGCTTGCAGCGGCCATCATCACAGGCTTGGTCTCAGGAAGATCACCAGTCAGGCTGGCAAGCGCAGCTTCGCCATTGACAAATTGGTCCGCCGCAGGGGGCTGATATCCGTACAAAAGCTCGTTCCACTCTTCCAATTGCTGCAGGCTGGCGCGCGTGCGGATTTCCGCCTGAAGGAAGCTGATCTCACGCTTTGTGTCCATAATTTCACGGTCAACCGCGACAAGGTCGCTGTGCGTAGCCGCGACGTTCAGCGACAACGGGTAGAGCAGGATCGCAACCATAAACACCAGCGCAAGCCAGCCCAGGTTTCTAAGTCTTTTCATAGCGAGACTCATGCTGCCAGTCCTCCTGTTGTCCATGCGGGTGCGTGCGTGCGGGTTGCCGATCGCAAGGTGGCGGAACGCGACCTTGGATTGCGGGTAAGTTCGGCTTCTGAAGGGCGAATAGCTTTATCCGCCTTTTCAAAGGTAGGTTGCGGTCCGGCGTCGCCCACCATTGGGACATGACGTGAACCAGCGCTTTCCGCGCCACTGCGGCGACGCAGGAATTGCTTCACGATGCGGTCTTCAAGGCTGTGAAACGTCACAACAGCAAGGCGGCCGCCTGGTTTGAGCATGCGTTCGGCAGCTTCCAATCCGTCGGTCAATTCGTCGAGCTCGCGGTTCACATGAATGCGGATCGCCTGAAACGCCCGGGTGGCAGGGTCTTTTGGCGCGCCGGGCTTGTGACCGACGGCTTTACGAACGATGGCCGCGAGTTGCGCGGTGGTTGTGATGGGCCGTGCAGCAACGATTGCGCGGGCGATGCGCCGCGAGCGGTGCTCTTCGCCATAACGATAGATGATGTCGGCAATATCAGCTTCGTCGGCTTCGTTGACAAAGTCAGCGGCAGACATGCCGTCCTGCGCCATGCGCATATCGAGCGGGCCGTCTTTTTGAAACGAAAAGCCACGCTCCGCGCGGTCGAGCTGCATCGACGACACGCCGATGTCGAGAACAACGCCATCGACCGACTGTATGTCGTCGGCCATCAAAACATCGTCCATGATAGAAAAGCAGGCCGGGTACAGGCGCAAGGCGCCTCCACTGCGGCCTGCAAGGTCCGCACCTTCTGATAGTGCATCAGGATCGCGGTCAAACGCGTAAACGCGTGCGCCGCCAGCCAGTATCGCTTGGCTGTATCCGCCTGCACCAAAGGTACCATCCACAATCTCAGCGCCAGGGGTGATGGCCAGAGAGTGAATTACTTCATCCAGCAAGACTGGAATATGGGGGGCTAAAGCGCTCATTTGTCGCGCTTGCCTTGGGACAGCCAATAATTGAGCTCGTCCTTGACTGGGTTGAACGCGGCTGGCGCTTCCTTCAGGAACACGTCAGGGTTCCAAAGCATGAAGTGCGTGGTTGCACCAAAGAAAAATGCGCGGTCGTCAATGCGGCCAAAATGCTTGAGCATCGGCGACAGCACGAAACGGCCGCTGGCTTCAAAAGCAGTTTCAAAGATGGAAGATGCAGATACGCCAGCCAGTTCGCGGTCAAAGTCTGTGCCGCGGTTAACGGCGCTTTGCCATTGCGCCTCGATATCTGCGCGCAGTTTGAGGCGTTCAGCGCTGCCAAAACCGATAAGGCAAGGAAGGCTGCTGTGGCGCGAAATGCACACGCTGTTGCTGCCGCTGGATTGCAATACGCTGTCGCGGATCTCGGCGGGTATGGTCGTGCGGCCCTTGGCGTCGACACCCGACACCCCCGAACCTGCATAGACCACTAACGCTGACACCGTCCGAAACACCCCCATGAAAAAGGATGCAGAACGACAATCATGGCAAAGCCCTTTGCCATGCGGACGCCGTAACGACCGACATTATCCGTTATCCACCCCTTGGTTGACTTTGCATAGCAAGGGATTTCATGGATGAAAAGAGGGATTTTATGGGAAAATTGGGGCGTTAAATATTAATATACTGAAAATATTATATAATTTTTTTCCTCATATATAAATAATGTGCGAAATGAGCATGAATCCTTGGGCCGACATGGATGTGCAGCAACGATTTTCCGCAGATTTCCGGTGCTAGGCCCATTTCTATCCCGAATGTCCCACAAAATCCCCGGATAGGGAATCGCTTTTGTGCAAGCGCGCCAGCAATGATTCCACCCACGCCAAATTGCCGAATTCATCGCCGCCGGTCAGCACGCGCATGCCCCGTCCTTCCCAATAGACCGTATCGAGTAAATCGGCGTCGGCGATGAGCAAAGCGCGACCTTTGCCAATCGTGCAATCCGCCAAAAGACCGCCCTCCTCTATCGCACATCGCGCTGAACCGCCGCGCCCGATCTTCAGCCACTCGCCGGGCGTCTGCGTACGGACGCTCAGCTGGCCAATCTTGCGGATAGCCATCGGCTCCGCATCGGCAATGGGCAGCACAAGCTCAAGGCCCCAATGCGCAAATAAGGGCGATAGCATTGATGTGAACAACGGCCTGCGCTTATCACCCAATGGATAAAGGCTTCCCCACTGCAGCGCAGGATCGGCGAGGATCAATATCCGCCCGCCCTTGCGCACCCAGCTATCGAGTTGGACAAGCTCGGCCGGGCTAAATGCCCGCGGCTGCGCCAACAACAGGATACGGCGTTTCGCAAGGTCGCGCACATCATCGAGCGGCTGCACATCATAGCTTTGACTGAGCCGCGCGAACGCGGGGTGCGGCTGCGCATCTTCGGCAAGATCCGCCTCAACGCCGCCCTCGCTCCATTGCAGCGGCAACGTGGTCATCAACCCCAAGCTTGGTTTTGGGCCATCGGGCGCAGGCCGGGTAAAGGCATAAGCCAGCAACGACGACATGAGCAGCAGCACAAGGGCGAGCAGCAGCAAAAGCGGGCGCCTTTTGCCGCCGAAACGCACTCTCACGTTCGTCATAATGGTTACTGCGGCCGGCCGCGCGGTGGTGTGGCGCTCTTCGGCGGCGTCGCGCTTTCATCCTTGGCCACCGGAGTCACGCCCAGTTCAGCCAGTGGCTCATCCGGCGTTTGTTTCTTCAATTCGGTTATTGGGGTCGCCTCCATGGCACCCGGCACCTGCGCACTGTCGCTGACGCGATCCAAGACCATCGTCGCCAAGGTCACGAACAGGAGCACGACGACCAAGCCAACGACGCCGACCTGAATACGCTGAATTGCGGATTGCTTTTGCTCAACCAACTGCGATCTCCTGTAAACCGTCGAACGCGTTATCGCGCCGCACCGTCCATTTGCCAAGGCATGGGGTCTAGATTTTTGCTGCGCATCCATGCCGGATTATAAATCGTCGACAGATACCGGAAACCCGTGTCGCACAATATCGTTGCGATACGCGCATGTGGCCCAAGCTGTTTGCCCAAGGCGACCGCACCGGCGACGTTAATGCCGGACGACAGGCCAAGGCAAAGCCCCTCCTCCGCCAACAAACGCCGGACCCATAGCATGCCCTCTTCGTCCGATATGCGGAACTGCGTATCAATCGGCGCACCATCGAGATTGGCGGTGATGCGTCCCTGCCCAATGCCTTCGGCAACCGACGTGCCTTCCGCGCTTAATTCGCCATTGGCATAATAATTATACAGCGATGCACCATGCGGGTCGGTTAAGGCGATGGTGACATTTTCATCCTTCGCCTTCAGGCCGAGCCCTACGCCAGCGATGGTGCCGCCGGTCCCTGCGGCGCAGGTAAAGCCATCAACCCGGCCCTCCATTTGCGCCCAGATTTCTTCGGCCGTGGTTTCGATATGCGCGCGGCGGTTGGCGATATTATCAAACTGGTTCGCCCACACCGCATTGTCGGTTTCTTCCGCCAAACGGCGCGATGTGTGCACAAAATGCCCGGGGTTGGAATAAGGCGCAGCAGGGACAAGCACGAGCTCCGCGCCAAGCGCGCGCAACGTGTCTTTCTTCTCCTGGCTTTGCGTTTCGGGCATGACGATGATCGTCTTATACCCCAGCGCATTGGCCACCAGCGCAAGGCCGATACCGGTATTACCCGCCGTCCCTTCCACAATCGTGCCGCCGGGCTGCAACAGCCCCTGCCGTTCGGCATCGCGCACAATGTATAATGCCGCGCGATCTTTGACCGATGCACCGGGATTGGCAAATTCGCACTTGCCAAAAATGTCGCAACCCGCCGCATCGCTTGGGCCTTTCAGGCGAACGAGCGGTGTGTTGCCAATCAAATCTAATGTCGAGCGGAGCATGTTCATAGCCGAGATAGTTAGTCGCCTTGTTGGCCGTCCGCAACCCAGTGTCGCGCAAAGGGCAGTCTTCGGCGCGCCGCCATATGGGAATTAGGTATTGATATATTATATCATATTCTATATTGATCGCTCTATAGTCGCCAAATGCATGACAGGATCAAACCAATCCCATGAAATTCCCCCGCTTTCACGTTTTCGCCGCCAGCATGACAGCATTGTCGGTTGCGCTGTCTGTACCCGCTTATGCCCAGCAAACGGGCGGCACCGGCGCTTCAGCAGCCGCGCCGCAGACAGATGATTTTCACAGCACTGAAGAAATCGTTGTCACTGCACCTTATGTCGAGCGGCTCGATATTCTGTCCGGAACCTCCGCGGTGACAGGGGACATATTGGCCGAGAAAACCCGCGCGCAATTGGGTGACATTCTTTCCAGCCTGCCCGGCGTGTCGGCCACCAGCTTTTCCCCCGGCGCATCGCGGCCGGTGCTGCGCGGATATCAGGGCAACCGTGTCGCCGTTCTCACCGACGGCATTGGCAATATTGACGCGTCCAACACCTCTGCCGACCATGCGGTCACCATCGATACGCTGACCGTTGAGCGCATCGAAGTGCTTCGGGGTCCGGCGGTCCTTTTATTTGGTGGCCAAGCCGTTGGCGGCGCCGTCAACGCGCTCGACAAGCGCATTCCGCGTTCGGTTCCCGATGAAGCCGTGCATGTCGATGCACTTGCGGGTTATGGCAGCGCGGCGCGCGATTGGTCCGGCGGGGCATCGGTTGATGTGCCGCTGACCGACCGTGTTGTCGTCCATCTGGATGGCAGCTATCGCAACAGCGATGATCTGCGCACCGGCGGCTATATCCTTTCGCCATCATTGCGCGCCGAGGTGCTGGATCTCGCGGCGGAAGAGGCCAGTGAAGGCCATCTCGAAGAGGCCGCCGAAGCACGCGAACTGGCCGACCAACGCGGCCGCATTCCCAACAGCGCGGTGAAAAGCTGGACCGCAGCAGGCGGCATCGCCTTTATCGACGAAGGCGGCAATATCGGCCTGTCCTACAGCATTTATGACACCAATTACGGCATCCCTGCCCGCCCCGGCAGTGGGCATGCACATGCACATGGCGATGGCGACGAAGAGGAAGTGCCTGTAACCATTGGCATGCGGCAATATCGTTTCGATTTCCGCGGCGAATTGGATTTGGGCGATGGCATGTTTGACAAGCTGCGCCTGCGGGCGGGCTATGCCAATTACAGCCACACCGAATTTGAAGGCCCCGAGATCGGCACCATTTTCAACAGCAAGGGGATTGAGGCCCGCGCTGAATTTATCCAGAATGACCGTGGCGGCTGGCGCGGCGCGAGCGGCGTGCAGTATCAATCCCGCAAACTGGACGCGATTGGTGCGGAAGCGTTCGTCCCGCCAAACAAGAGCCGGCAATTTGGATTGTTCACCTTGCAGGAATTCACCGCTGGAAATCTCGACGCCGAAGTTGCTTTGCGCTTTGACACCGCCGAACTGCGCGCAGATATATTGGGCATCAGCCGGTCGTTCAACAATGTCTCCAGCGCGTTTGGCGTTGGGTACCATATCAGCGATTTGAAGATCGGCGCGAACCTGTCACGCACGGGCCGCGCGCCAGCGGCCGAGGAGTTATTCTCCAACGGTCCGCATATCGCGACGCAGGCATTTGAAGTCGGCGACCCGTTGCTGAAGAGCGAGCGGGCGTGGAATGGCGAGCTGTACGCGCGTTATGATACGGCGGACACCGCATTCAACCTGACCCTGTACACCAACCGGTTCGACAATTTCATTTATGAAGCGGAAACAGGCGCCGTTGAGGACGCCCTGCCCGTGTTCCAATATTTTCAGGACGATGCCAAGGTTTGGGGCGTCGAGTTTCAGGGATCGCAAAATGTCGCGCGCTTTGGCGATGTTGATCTGAAAGTCGATGCCGTAGCCGATTATACGCGGGCCAAAATCTCCGGCGGTGCGGGCAATATCCCGCGCATTCCACCCTTGCGTGTGTTGGGCGGCGTGGAACTGAACGGCGCACGCCTTGACCTGCGCGGTGAAGTCGAATGGAGCGATGCCCAGACAAAAACAGCGCCATTTGAAACCGCAACCGATGGTTTCACTTTGGTCAATGCGACCGCGACATGGCGTCCATTTGGCAGCGATCGCAACATATCGCTGATTGCATCGGCAAACAATATTTTCGACGTTGTCGCCCGCCGGTCGGCATCTTTCACGAAAGATTTTGTCCCGCTGTCCGGTCGCGATTTCCGTCTGTCCGCGCGTATCAGCTTTTAACGGTCAGCGGGCGACCGCTTCACCTGATAAAGGGATAATCTTTCCTACACCGGTAAGATTATTTCCTACAGAAAATGAACGCGCACGTGCTGCGTGCAAAAAGGGG
>DLOZ01000010.1:0-48423 GCA_002479765.1 Sphingomonadales bacterium UBA7471
GTCTTCATATTAATCGGGTCTCCCTATGACTGGAAACGGCTTTTCCATTAACCGCGCGGACACGCAAGCCTAGATTCCAGCATACCACTCATAGTCGCCCACATCTTCCCAATATCCACCTTTTCCACCATAGAATTTTGTAAGATCATCGGTCGCCTCGATACGCATGACATATTTGGCCTGCTTATACCCCAGCTGCCTTTCGACACGCAGGCGCACAGGTGCGCCATATTTCACCGGCAGCATGTCGCCATTCATGCCCCACGCCAATATTGTTTGCGGGTGAAATGCATCGATCAAATCAATCGACTCATAATAAGGACGCGCGCCGTAACTGTCCGCACAATGAAACACGATATAATTGGCGCGCGCCGACAAACCGGCTTGCTGTAACAACAGCCGCAGCGGCGTGCCCTGCCATTTTGCAATCGCGCTCCAACCCTCAACACAGTCATGCCGTGTTATTTGGGTGCGCGACGGCATCGCGCGCAGCGTTTCCAGACTGACATCCATCGGCTTGGCCACCATGCCATCAATGCGCAGCGTCCAGTCGGCAAACTTATTGCCAACATGCGCCAGATATTCGGCCGAGGTGCCTATCAGTGATCCGTTGGTTTTGAACACTGGCGAAATATCGGATGCTGGGAATTCCGGTGCAAGCGCCGCCCTGTCCATCAGGCTTCTGTGCGCCACTTGATTCAGCGTTTCAGCTGTGCGCAATGCCGACCGAAACATATCGCTTTCATTCAACGCATCGCAACCGCTTAAGATCAGCGCGCTACCGCCCAAAGTCGCGCCGCGCAACAGTGCACGCCGCCCGATGATATCGCGGCCATCCTTCATGATTCTACTCCCGTGCTATCACCTTGGGGTGCTTGCCGAACGTTGCCGGTAACCATGGAGCGAATTCCGTTAATTGGCCCGGACAGAAACACCATCACCAGATGCAGCAGCACAAAAATGGACAAAAGCGCCGCGCCAATAAAGTGGATCGAACGCGCCGATTGGCGACCGGCAAATATATCATGCAGCCATGGCAGTGCTGCATTCATAGCCGGTGACATGGCAAGGCCAGTGAAAATCATCAGCGGCAACAATATGAAAATCACGCCGACATAAGTGAGCTTTTGCAGGATATTATATGTCCCCGCATTGTGCGCATCAAAACGCAATCGGGCATGGTTTTTAACATCGCGCCATATCTGCTTTGGGGCCCATTCTGCCTTGCGGATATGCAAATGCTGGCAGATATGTCCGTTCAACAACGATGCCGCCATGAAGCCCGCCAACCCAAGTGCGAACAGCCATGCAAAGGCAAAATGCCACCGCCGTGCTGCGCCGAGATTGTACCTTGTGGGAATCGTCGCCCATCCGGGGAAGGCCACGCGGCGGACTTTATCATCGGCGCCTAATGACAGTCCTAGAACGCCCGTAGTCTCAAGCGTCGTTGAACCGATTTTTACAAATCCGGTTGTTCTGGTGTCGTCAATTTCCAACCATGCGCGGTCTTCGCGCGATCCATATTCGCCCCAATACAGACGCGGGTGCGCATTGAAAATCATCAGGCCGCTCATCAGCAAAACCATAAGCACAATGGCGTTCAGCCAGTGCCAAATCCGCGTGGTGGCTTTGTGCCGCTGTACCAGATTTTCCGCCATTGACCGTTTGCCCTATGATTGATCACGCGGGACATTATGCCAATGTGATACTGACCACAACTGATACCCAAGCATCAGGCCATTGGATGCACGTGGTCGTTCTAAGGTGCCTGTGCGTTTCCAGTCCCATCGTTCGGCATAGCTGCAATGCGCGGAACGGGACGAGCGATTATAATGCCCATATCGACGGCGCCGTTGGATTTGTTCAATGCAGCAACACCCGACAATTCTGGAACCACGCCAATGATGTTTGCGGACAGCGGCGCAACTCTGAGCTTATAATTCCCATATGGGATGAACTCGAAAAGGAAAAAGCCGTCAAACTCGCTGCGCGTGGACTTCACGACGCGGCCATTTTTATCGACAAGCTCAAGATCAACGCCACTCAGCGGCTTGCCGCCCTCGCGCTGCAAAGTACCCGATATTTCGCCTGCTGATACGAGCGGCAATTCAATCATCGATGGAATACCTGGCCGTAGCGTTACCACTATGCCGCTATTTGCGGGCTGAACGAAGGGATCGGGTAAGCTGGATGCATCAATGCCGATCAGGATCTGCTCATAGGGCTGAAGGCCATCGATGATCGTGCGGCCATAGCGATCGGTTGGCAGCCCTCGCCCCGTTGAACCAGCAGTAAGTTCAACGCCTTTTTGCAAATTTTCGCCCTGCTGGCGGATACCATCAGCATTATCATCCTGAAAAACCACAGCAAATGCCTGACCCGATGATGCAAGCTTTTCAGCCGCAACGCGAATACTGTTATTATGCGGATTTGGCCCAAGGCTGAATGCAAGGTTTAATCCAGCGGCGACGGATCCATCGCTGCCCGCCTCTATCTGTCCCGTAACGGCGAAATATTTGAAGCGCCGACTATGGCCCAGTGACAGGCGCGCGCGGGAGTCATCGACCGAATAGTCGGCTTCCACTTTCCAGTCGGAATATTCCCCGGCGCGCCACTCGCCAATGAATTTGGATTGTCTGAAGCCAGCGCCATCTGAAAGCGCGAATGTCGCTTCCCCACGCAAGCGCAAACCGCCGACCCGACCAGATAGCCGAAGCGCCGAGTCCAACCGCGATGTGGGCATGCCACCACGCCCGCTATGTTCCCGCGTCCATTCCAGTTCGGTGCTTGCACTTAATCTATTGATATTAAATGACATTCTTGATGCAACTTCCATTCGGTCGCCGCCATTCGCGCGCTCAATATAACGGACTTCGCCGCGCAGCGGGATATATTGCCGCCCAAACTTGACCGCATGATCCAGCGATATGCTGTTGAAACGCCGAACGTCACGATCATATCGCTCGCTTTGATAGCTGCCAAAAAGCCAGGCGCTCTCTCCGGCGATGAGCGCCTGTCCGACCTGCGCCAATGCTTGCCCGCGAAGGGCATAGCCGCCAACAAGATTGGCCGCGCCAGCCAATTCAATCAGCGTTGGCCCAACTGCGCGGCGGACCGATGCTTCGAAATAATGTTGGCGCTGCCCGCGCAGTTCGGATGTAAACAGCGAAGCCCCGACTGACGTCTTGGGGTCAATTCCGCGCTCAAGTCCGAAGCCGCCGCGCCAGCCCACAAAGTCGCTTAACTCAATATAACCGAGATCGATGAGATCGCGTCCTGCGTCCTGTACCGCGGCCCAATAATAGGTTTCACGCGGCGGGATGGAATCGAGCCCCACCGGGATCATTTTTGTTTCGCGGCGTACCTGACCCTGCGGACCATACAGGACCACTTCGAACCGGTTTTGACCGTAGGACAATTGTACATCGAGAAATTCAAAGCGCCCGTCGCCCCGGCTTTGGACATAAGCAATCAGCTGATCATTACGGTATAGTTCGGCTTCCCAACCATCGGGCAATTCCCCACGGAATACCGTTCGGTCAAAGCTGGTGGGACGGTTAAGCGGCCGGTTGGTGACAAAGGCACCGCGCCCCGTTGTGGTTTGGATGCCAAGTGCCGTTGCATTTGTCGCGACATCACCAAGGCCAAAATGTGTGGCGGCCAATGGCCCCAATAATGCACCGTCCGGGTCCGTCCGATAGGCGCGCAGGCGTAAGTTTTCGGCGATACCGCGGCCGTTTGAGGACAAGCGGGCATCGACTGATGCGCCGGCCATTTCGCCACTCGCGTAGATTTCATATCGCGCGTCCATGCGATTCTCGGATCTCTTGTCACGGGCAGCAGCGATAGACGCCACGACGTCAATGGATGGTATGCGAAAGAATTTATACGGATCATGCGCTTGCGGTAGGCCACTGAAGTCAAAATCTTTCGATGGTTTGACTTTGCCGGCCCGCGCCTTGCGTTCTTCGGCAAGCTCAAATGGTAATTTGCGGTCAGCGCTGACAAGAATGAGCGCATTGGACCGGTCAGCCTTGATATTCACATCAAGCCATTTTGCCATGACATCAACGTCGACACACCAGCCTTCCGGAACATCGCGGACATCGGTGGGCTTCAGGTTTTGCACCTTGTTCACGATTTGCACGATGTTGGCTTCGCGATCGAGCGTGAAGGTGCGGCTTTCTTCAAACAGCCATCCAGTTGCGCGACGCGACTTTTTGTCCAATCGCACGGGCAGGTCGAAGGCCATGATGATGTCAGCCAGATCAATGCAGACACCGGTATCGGTCTGATATCCACGCACGCCATCACCCATGCGCCATTGGCCAACGCGGACATCAAACAGCAACGCATCATCTTCATTTGCTTGCCAGCCAGCGGCTAATGCAGGCGCAACCGGAGCCAAAAGGACTCCGGTCGCAACGGCGATTGCCGTTAGTGCCTTTACGGCCTGATGAAACATGCGGCGCATTGATTTATCGTTGACCCGGCGGTCAGGGAAGGACGGTACGCACCTGGCTGATAAGGCCCCCGCCAGCTTCCGGCGCTTCATAATAGGATATCACGATTTCGCCGTGCACCTGTGCAGCCAGCTCGGGTGAAAGCGGAATAGACACGACACGTTGGTTAATCTCTGGATAGATGGCGATACCCTTGCTTACATGCAACGGTTCGGAGACACCCGGCTTCGTCACGTGAATTTCACCGAACAATGACCGGTTGCCCGACCGGTTCATGTCAAATTCCAGCGTTGGCCCTTCATTGTCCTTTCCGATTCGGACATTGGCCAATGCGGCCGTCGCCGTGACATTGCCCTTGCGGACAATGACGGGAATGCTGATTCCGTAAATAGGAATAATCTGGATCTTCAAACCTTCGGTCGGGGCGCCCGCGCTATCTACGGGCGCGGCTTTTGGAATAGCGCGAAACAGCATATGCGCGCGATATTCGCCGTCTGGCAGCCCGTCATTCGGCTGAAGCCCGATCCGGATAGATTGCGGTTGGTTCGGTGGAAGCGTTACCCGTCGCGGTGCATATCGAATAGCATCCAACGCATATTTTTCTTGATCTGTCGCTTTTTCTAAGTCGACATCTTCAAGCCGCCCCTGGGCGTTCATACGCCGCAGTTCGAGTGTGATGCGATAGTTCGCCTCTTCATCGCCGATATTGTTCAATATGACTTCTGTGCCACGACGACCGTCGAGAATGACGCGCGTCGGTGCAATGAGCAAGTCACCCGCCGCGTTCGCCGGGGTTAAAGGGATAGCAAGAGAAATTGGGAAGAGGAGTGCCAATATAATGCGCTTAAGCGCGGTTAACCGCCATGCTTTTCCAAGCAATTCAAACATAAAATTACATCCACATTGATGCACGCGGGGTTCAATCCGCCGTGCTGGTCCACATGCCCTTGTCGTTTGATATGGTTACCATCCCGCTAACGACGGTGTGTCGTAGACACAAAAAACCCCCGAAAGCTTGGCCATCGGGGGTAAGATGCGCGATGATGACGTCCAATGACGTAGACGTTTACTGATAATCAGCAGAAACGTTATAAGAACCCGTGTACGTTCCAGCAGCTTGGTTGGCACCAACTGCAAGTGAACCGCCGACAAAGAATACTTGCGGTGCGCCAGTTGAATTGAACGATGTCATCGACGGTGTGAGTGTCAGCACCATGTTATTGCCAGCGGAGGTCAGTGTTGTTGACGCTGGAACGTTGATCGCGACAACATAGCCTGAGGTTGCACCACCAACCGTGAAACGGCCACGAAGCGCCGTGCCGAGGCAGGAAACGCCGGGCGAGCAGACGCGGGTATCGGAACCCGTTGGCAGTGTAACCGTTCCGGCTGTTCCACTTGTTGCAACAATGCCAAGATCGAGAGCGTTATTTTGCGCCAATGTTACGGCTGAGACAATATTAACTTGGGCCGTCGCCGTTTGCGTAGCAGCCTGTGCGCCAGTCGAAGCCATTGCAGCGGCGGCGACAACACCCAAAAGCGCGAATTTCGTCGTTTTCAACATATTCTGGTCCTTTGTGACTTAGCAGATTCGGAATGCCACACTGCATTCAACGTCCCCCTATGCACATCGAATCATAAATTTTTGCTTTGCATCGTGGTTAATGAAAGCTTTCAGATGTCACTTAAATATCATCGTTAACCGACTAGAAACCATCAGCTTTCCAACAACAATATGGCCATAAACCGCGAAGGTGCATTTCATAGGTCCTGACCCTAAGGGTCAGACAGACCACTGAAATATATTAGAATTTTTCGCCCGTCAGGCGCTGACACAACATGTCGAGTTGGTCCAGGCTGCCATATTCAAATGTCACCGCTCCTGCGCCCGTGGCATTTTTTTGAACAATCCGGACGGTCAAGCCCAACAGATCGCCCAAATGGGTTTCGACTGCCCGGATATCCGCATTGTCACTTGAGCCCGTGCTTTTGCCTTTTTTGGCGGTTGGGGCGCGCTCTTTTTGTACAAGCGCTTCCGTAGCGCGGACCGACAGGCCGTTCTTGATGACCAGCATCGCCAATGCCACCGCATTCTCGCTGCCCAACAAAGCGCGTGCGTGCCCCATGCTCAACTTCTCTTCGACGACCAGATCGCGCAACGGCATTGGCAAATCGAGCAGGCGCATCATATTCGCAACATGGCTGCGCGACTTGTGCACCAGCTCCGCCAACTCCGCCGCGCTATGCCCGAACACATCGGTCAGCTTTTTATACGCTTCGGCCTCTTCTATCGGATTCAGATCCTGACGCTGAATATTTTCCAACAATGCAATTTCAAGCGTTTCAGCATCGTCAAAACTGCGCACAATGGCAGGCAAGTCATGTAGCTGAACCCGCTGTGCCGCGCGCCAACGGCGTTCGCCAGCGACGATTTGATAGCCATCGTTGAACGGACGCACGACGATAGGTTGAATCACGCCATGTTTTGCAATGCTGGCCGCCAGCTCATTCAGCTTATCGTCGGAAAAATGGCGGCGCGGCTGATCAGGATTTGGGCGTATCTCGGCAACCGCAATTGTCGTGACGCCTACGCTGCGCGAATCGACATTTCCAGACGCGCGCGCAGAAGCGGGGTCGCCGCGCAATGCTTCACCAAGCAAGGCGTCCAGACCACGGCCCAAACCCATTTTTTTCTTCAACGGGGATTTTTCAGATGGATTATCATTCGTCACGCTGCGAGCTCCCGGGCCGGTAGACGGCCAATCAATTCTCTTGCCAATTTCATATACGCCTCTGAACCCGAACAGCGATGGTCGTACACCAACGCGGGCAGTCCATGGCTTGGTGCCTCCGACAAACGGACGTTGCGCGGGATGACTGTTTGGAACACCAGATCACCCAAGCAACTGCGCACGTCATCCGCCACTTGTTCGGTCAGTTTGTTGCGTTTGTCGTACATGGTCAACGCAACACCCATGATCGTCAGCGCCGGGTTAAACCGGCCCTGAATACGCTCAACTGTCTGTAATAGCTGACTTAAACCTTCCAACGCGAAAAATTCGCACTGTAGCGGGACAAGCAGTGAGTCGACGGCCACGAGCGCATTGATCGTGATGAGCCCCAGCGAGGGCGGGCAATCAATGATGCAGATGTCCCAATTGGCATCCGATTTGTCGAAAGCCGCCTTTAACCGCCCGGTGCGGTCCTCATATTCGACCAGTTCAATTTCCGCGCCCGACAGATCAACTGTCGCAGGGACCATATCGAGATTGGGAATCAGGGTCGGAATGGCCGCATCCTTCAACGACGCGTCGCCCAGCAAAAGATCATAGCTGCTGTGGACGCGCTGCGCTTGTTTCAGACCTAGACCGGTGGACGCATTCCCTTGGGGATCGAGATCCACCAGCACGCACCGCCAGCCGCTTGCCGCCAATGCAGTAGCCATGTTGATAGCCGTGGTGGTCTTGCCAACGCCGCCCTTCTGATTCGCCACTGCAATTCGGATCATGGTTTTTGTCCCTTTGCCCCGGCGTTGCCGCCACCTGTACGCTTACCGGCCAATGTGCCGACCAGAATACCGGCATCTGCATCGGTTATGCTTTGCTTTACACTAAACGCGCCGTCCCAGACTGTTTTGACGTCATCCCACTCTGTTGCTGCGTTACGCCCCTTTGGCAGCAGCCACAAAGTATTATTATGAGAGAAACGGGCCGCGAGTTCAAACAATTTGGGCAAGGGCGCAAAGGCCCGCGCACTGATGACCGAAAATGGGGCGGTTTTCATGCGCTCCAGCGGCATACCCATGACCGTGACACGGCCACCGATATCGAGCATTTCCACCGCCCGCTGCAAATATTCAATGCGCCGTGCACGCGATTCCACCAGCGTCACGTCAAATTCGGTGAGCAACGCAATAATCAACCCGGGAAAGCCCGCGCCTGACCCAAGGTCCAACCATTTTGTTTCGGGTCGGCCTCGATCCATGAAGGTGAGCAACTGCGCGCTGTCAACGATATGGCGCGACCAAATATCTTCTATGGTCGATGCTGCAATGAGGTTCTGGCTGACTGATTCCCGTTTCAGGAACGCAACGAATGCCTCGAGCGATTCCATTGTTTCACGTGAAACACCCAAGGATGTTGTCAGCCACGCTTTCGCTTCGGCTTCGGTCATGCGGCTTCCGTCACCGCGCTGCGCGCGCGTTTTGCGTGGACCAAGATCGCAGCCAATGCCGCTGGCGTGATGCCACGAATGCGCGATGCCGCCGCCAGATTTTCGGGTTTAGCGCTCTGCAATTTCTCAACCATCTCATTGGAAAGTCCCGCGATGGCCGCATAGTCGACATGGCTGGCCAGCGTTATTTTTTCGTTTGCGGCGATGTCTTGAATTTCCGCCTCTTGCCGCGCGAGATATGGTGCGTAGCGACCGTCCTGCTCAATCTCCAACAAAAGCTCGCGTGGCCACGCGTGCCCATCGGCGTCCAACAAGTCCATGATCGAGACATGCGGAAAACGCAGCCATTCGAGCTTGGACATTTTGCCTGCATCGGGCTTGACTGGCACACCCTGCTTCATCAACACATCGGCACTTATGTGAGACGACATCATATCAAGCGCCGTCGCCTTCAACTGCGCTCTATGATTGAATGCATCCATACGGCCCTCGCCAACGGCACCCGCTTCAATCGCCATTGGCGTGAGCCGCGTATGGGCATTGTCGGACCGAAGCCGTAAGCGATACTCGGCTCGAGCCGTGAGCATCCTGTACGGCTCCGTTACGCCCTGCAGCGTGAGATCATCAATCATCACCGCAATATAGCTGTTGGTGCGGTCCATGGCCGGCATTGGCCGACCGAGCAATTTGCACGCCGCACCCAGCCCGGCGACCAAGCCCTGCGCCGCAGCCTCTTCATATCCGGTCGTGCCATTGATCTGACCCGCACAATATAGTCCCTCAAACCCGCGAACAGCGAGGGTCGAATCGAGACACCGCGGGTCGACATAATCATATTCAACGGCGTAACCCGGAACGATAATTTCGCACTGCTCCAGTCCCGCCATCGACTTGACCATAAATTCCTGAATATCAGTGGGCAGAGACGTTGATATGCCATTGGGGTAAACCAAATAGCTATCAAGCCCTTCGGGTTCCAAGAATATTTGGTGGCCATCACGATCACCGAAACGGAATATTTTGTCTTCAATCGACGGACAATATCGTGGACCCCTGCCCTCAATATCGCCGCCAAATAACGGCGAACGATCCAAACCACTGCGGATGATGTCATGTGTTACAGCGTTGGTGCGTGTCATTGCGCAGAATATCTGGGGCACCGTGCGCCGCTGATTTGAAAAGGACATTGTCCAGTCATCATCATCTGATGGCTGCTCTTCCAGCATTGCCCAGTTAATGGTCCGGCCATCAATGCGTGGCGGGGTGCCCGTCTTTAGCCGCGCTATCGGCAGTGCCGCATCGCGCAGCTGCTTGGAAAGGAGCATTGCGGACGCCTCGCCTACGCGCCCGCCCTCAAACCGTTCTTCGCCGCGAAATAGCTTTCCTCCGAGGAAAGTACCCGTCGCCAATATGACCGCCGAGGATGTGATGACGGAGCCATCGCCAAGGACCAAGCCGCCGACTCTGTTTGATGATCCAGGAACAAGATGGAGCGCCGCGGCCTCCGCCTGCACTATCGTTAAATGCGCAATTTGTCCCAGTTGGCGCTGGATCGATGCCTTAAACAAAGACCGGTCTGCCTGAACCCGCGGCCCCTGCACAGCCGCGCCTTTGGACGCGTTCAGCATTCTGTAGTGAATCGCAGCATCATCTGCCGCACGGGCAATAAGGCCGTCAAATGCGTCGACTTCGCGCACCAGATGCCCTTTTCCAAGGCCGCCAATTGCTGGATTGCATGACATTGCGCCGATCATGCTTTTGTCGAAACTCACCAGCGCGACACGAACACCCATACGCGCGGCGACGGCTGCGGCTTCGGTTCCCGCATGCCCTCCGCCCACTACAATGATGTCGAAATCGGTTGTCATAGGTCGCGCATAGACGAACAAGTCGTATCGGTCAAAACTCTGCGTGGGATTGTTTCACGTGAAACAGCACATCATTTGCCGACGCAGAATTTACCAAATACATTATCGAGCAATTCTTCGGTGTGCGCGCGGCCCGTGAGTGCGTCCAAAGCTAAGCGCGCTTGCCGCAAGCATTCTGCGACGACGAGCCAGTCATCGGTCGCCTGACATGTACCCAGCGCATCTGCGCAGTCTGCGAGCAGCGCCCGTTGACGCTGGTTCACCGAAAAATGGTCGGGGGGCGGCAAAAGCTTTTTCGCGATATCCGCGATGGCCGTTTTTAGATCGGCCATGCCACATCCTGAGACGGCCGACACCTGAATGGCCGCACCCGATTTTTTCAAGCCATCAGGACTATCCGACTTGGCCGCCACTTCAATGATGTGCGGATGGTCGGGCCCAGTACCTTCGGGTCCAAGCCATAATATGATATCCGCGCCCTGCATCGCGGCCTGACTGCGGTCGATGCCCATGCGCTCAATGACGTCGTCGGTGTGATCCCGTAACCCTGCGGTGTCGGTAAAGACGAACGCGATGCCATCAATCCCAATGGGAACTTCGATCATATCACGCGTGGTACCGGCAATGTCCGACACGATAGCCGCGTCGCGCTCCACCAAGGCATTCAACAATGTCGACTTGCCGCAATTGGGTGGACCACCCAACACAACACGCAACCCATCCTTTAACTTTTCAGCAGCGGGGTTGGATAATATGCGTTCGATTTCGCGTTGAATTTCTACGCAAGACTTTGATATTGAACGATTATTTTGCGCATCTACATCGGATTCATCCGAAAAATCAAGTTCAGCCTCGGTCAGCGCGGACAGTTGGAGAACCTCTTGCCGCCATGCTTCGATTGCTGCGCTAAAACTACCGCCAAACATCAATGTTGCGGATTTGCGCTGCCACTCGGTCTCTGCCGATAACAAATCGACAAGACCCTCAGCCTCGTTCAGATCCAACCGGCCATTGGCAAAAGCTCTGCGCGTAAACTCGCCAGCCTCTGCCGCGCGTACATCGGGAAACTGCGACATGGCTTTTTCGACAGCGCGAACGACGGCACGTCCACCATGGATATGAAGCTCAGCGAGATTCTCGCCCGTGGCACTATTAGGACCCGGAAAGAGCAGGACAAGCGCTTGGTCGAGTGTCTCCCTGCTGTCTGGCGCGCGTAATATAGCAAGCGACGCATGCCGCGGCTTTGGTGTCCGGCCCGCAAGCCCGTGCACCACATCAAACGCCGCAGGGCCGCTGATGCGGATAATCGCTATGGCAGCCGGCGGCGCACCGCTGGACAGTGCAAAAATAGTATCGGTGGCGGACATCAAAGCTCTATTTTTTGTCTTTGCTGCTCATGCCCGACATGGCGGCTTTTGCACCTGTTTCGATCAGTTGTTGAAACAGCTGCAATCCCATTTGCCCCATTGGCGCGATTTGCTTGCCAAGTTCCTGCAGCTGGTCGATGCCGCCGGCGCCGTTCATCAGGTTCGTGACCTTTTCAACATAGGCCTCATTCGCCTTGGTCACATCGGGCAGACCCAAAAGCGCACGGGCCTCTTCTGGCGAACAATCGATCTCTATGTTCATCTTCATGGCCGGGACTCTCCTCTTGATGGTATGACATACTATAAAGACAACATCGAATCACGCAATTGCGGAGAATGTCCGCACAGGAGCAAGATATGGGCGACATGATAAAGATTCCGGCACTGAACGAAGATGCCTTGTTTCCGGCGTATCTCGCCGCTCCGGTGGGCGCTGCGAAAGCCGCTATCATCGTCATACCTGAAATTTTCGGCGTAAATGCGGGCATTCGCCAAAAATGCGATCGCTTGGCTAATGATGGATATCTGGCGATTGCACCCGATATTTTCTGGCGTTTTGCGCCCGGCGTCGAACTTAATCCCGATGTGGAAGCACAGCTTCAAGAAGCGTTCGGTTATTTTGGCCAATATGATGCCGATGACGGCGTCAAAGACATTGAGGCTGCTATTCACGCGATACGGGGCGGTATTTCAGGCCACGCCCCCGTTCAAAATGTGGGCTGTGTCGGCTACTGCCTGGGTGGACGACTGGCCTATATGGCGGCGACACGCACCGATATCAGTGCATCCGTTGGCTATTATGGCGTCATGATTGATCAGATGCTTGGCGAAAGTCATGCGATTGCCCACCCGCTCATGCTGCACATCCCGACCGCAGACCATTTTGTCGGACCTGAGGCGCAGGCGGCGATCCATGCAGGACTTGGCAACCACCCGAAGGTGACTTTGCACGATTATGAAGGGCTCGACCATGGCTTTGCCGCCGAGATGGGCAACCGCCGGAACGAAGCTGGCGCGGCATTGGCCGATTCCCGCACGGCAGCGTTTTTTGCAGAGCATCTAAGTTGAGGGCTATCTGACGATCGTCAGATGCCCTCAAAAATTAGCGGCTGATCAGCGCGATAACGTAACTGCCAACGCCCAAATCGGGGTCGGTCCAGCCTTCATAGATCATCTTGCCAGCGACATAGACGATCACCGCCATGCCCAGCCATGCAATCCATTTATAGCGTTCGATATATTGGGCGATGATATTCGCTGCGACGCCCATAAGGGCCACGGCAAAGACCAGACCGACAATCATGATGCCTGGATGATCCTTGGCAGCGCCTGCCACGGCCAGAACATTGTCGAGACTCATCGATACATCAGCAACCGCAACCGCCCATGCTGCAGCCGCAAAGCTTTTGGCCGCCGGAATACCGCTATTTTCGTCACCTAAAACTTCAGGAGAGCCGGGCGATTCCGTTGCTTCGCTGCGTTGAAGGTCGCGGTACATTTTCCACGCAACCCAGATCAGCAACAATCCGCCAACGAAGATGAGGCCAATGACACCCATCAACAAATTGACCATCAACGCAAACACCACACGCAAAACCAGCGCAGCGATAACCCCGATGAAAATGACCTTTTTACGCTGTTCCGCAGGCAGACCCGCAGCCAAAGCGCCAACAACAATCGCATTGTCGCCTGCAAGCACAAGGTCGAGCAAGATGACCGAACCCAAAGCGGTCCACGCACTCGCGGTGTTTAGATTGGAGAAATCATTGACGATATGCCCCCAAATGTCGGCAGGTCCACCAAGTGACATCGCCGATGACGCGGTCGCAATCAAAAATTCTAACATCATGATATCGCCTATCGCTTACTGATTCATCGAATCGAAGAAATCTTCGTTGGTCTTCGAATCCTTCATCTTGTCGAGCAGGAATTCCATCGCGTCGATGGTGCCCATTTGCATAAGGATACGGCGCAGGACCCACATTTTCTTGAGCTTGCCCTCCTCAACCAACAATTCTTCCTTACGCGTGCCGGACTTGCCGACATCAAGCGCTGGGAAGATACGCTTATCCGCAACCTTACGATCGAGCACGATTTCGGAGTTACCGGTTCCTTTGAACTCTTCAAAGATGACTTCATCCATGCGGCTTCCGGTATCAATCAGCGCGGTTGCGATGATGGACAAGGAACCGCCTTCCTCGATATTTCGTGCCGCACCAAAGAAGCGCTTTGGACGTTGCAACGCATTCGCATCGACACCGCCGGTCAACACCTTGCCCGACGATGGAACGACCGTGTTATAGGCACGGCCAAGACGCGTGATCGAGTCGAGCAGGATGACAACATCATGCTTATGCTCCACCAGACGCTTTGCCTTTTCGATAACCATTTCAGCAACTTGCACGTGACGCGTTGCAGGTTCATCGAAGGTGGAGGAAACAACCTCACCCTTCACTGAACGCTGCATATCGGTGACTTCTTCTGGACGTTCGTCGATCAACAATACGATCAAGAACACATCAGGATGGTTTTCGGTAATCGCGCGGGCGATGTTTTGCAGCAACACAGTCTTACCGGTACGCGGCGGCGCAACGATGAGCGCGCGCTGGCCCTTACCTTGCGGGCTGACAATATCGATAACGCGTGCGGACTTGTCCTTCACCGTTGGATCAAGCGAGTCCAACGTCAGCTTTGAATCTGGATATAGCGGCGTCAGGTTATCGAAGTTAACGCGATGACGGACGGCGTCCGGATCATCAAAGTTGATCTTCATCACCTTGGTCAGGGCAAAATAACGCTCGCCATCTTTCGGCGCACGGATTTCGCCTTCGACGGTATCACCGGTGCGCAGACCAAATTGGCGGACCATATTTGGCGACACGTAAATATCGTCTGGACCCGCAAGATAGTTCGCTTCTGGCGAGCGCAAGAAACCAAAGCTGTCGGGCAGAACCTCAATCGTACCAAGACCCATGATCTGCTCGCCATCTTCGGCCAGCTCTTTCAGAATAGCAAACATCAGATCCTGTTTGCGCAAGGTCGACGCGCCCTCGACACCAAGCTCTTCAGCCATCGATACGAGGTCAGCGGGGTTTTTGCTTTTCAGCTCTTTCAAATGCATAGGTAATTCCGTTGAATGGACCATTGGCCCCGATTGCAGGTGGACATATGTCCGATTGAGAGCCGGTTTAGAAAGACAACCGACAAGATGTTGAAAGTTGGTGGCGCGGTTGTTGTTGCGTTCGCGCCTCACGCCCAGGACGGGCTTGAACTGTCAAATAGGCTGCGATGCTTCCGCCGTCAACTGTTCTGCAAAAACGCGTGGGGTAATCGTCAGAATGGTTTGGCCACGACCAATATAACGATAATGGCGGCCGCTATGCCCGGCACTTCGTTTAAAAGGCGTAATTGCTTGCCCGTTAGCTTGCGTTCACCGCGCGCGAGTTTTTTCGCATAGCCAACAATCCAGCCATGATATCCGGACAGGCCCAAGACGAAGAGCAATTTGGCATGGAACCAGCCTTCAGCCATCGCACCGATATTCCAAGCCAAAAATAGTCCGACAACCCAGACAATGATGACCGATGGATTGAGGATGATTTTGATAAGCTTGGACTCACGGTCCACCCATTTGGCAGCCTCTTCAGACCCTACCGCACTTTCCTGATGGTAGACGAAAAAGCGCGGGAGCATAAACAGCCCCGCCATCCAAAAAATCACAAAAATGATATGGGCAGACTTTAACCAGATATAGAGCACAGATAGCGTTTCCGTCATGAAAACGGCCTTTATGGGTTAACCCTTGCGGACCAGTTTAAGAAGCATTTCGACATTTTCAATCGGCGTATCGGGCAAAATACCATGGCCAAGATTGAAAATATGGGGGCGGTCGGCAAACGCCGATAGAATATTGTCGGCAGCCTCTTTCAGGACCTGACCTCCAGCAATCAGCGCGAGTGGATCAAGATTGCCCTGCACCGGCAAACCTTTTGGCAGCTCTCGGTTTGCCCAATGCGGATCAACCGTTTCATCCAATCCCAATGCATCAACGCCCGTGCCTTCGGCATAAGCGGCAAGCTTACCGCCCGCGCCTTTAGGGAAACCAATAATGACCGCATTCGGGTTGCGGGCCTTTAGACGACGCACGATTTCGGCATTTGGCGCGATGACCCATTTTTGGAACTGTGCTGGCGACAAAGACCCTGCCCAGCTGTCAAACAACTGAACTGCATCAACGCCGGCATCAATTTGATTGGCGAGATAATCAACCGTTGCCGAAATGATCGCTTCGATAAGACCAGCAAAACGCTCCGGCTCTGCGTGGGCCATTCTGCGAGCCTCTGCTTGGTCTTTGCTGCCCTGACCATGCACCATGTATGTAGCGACCGTCCACGGGCTTCCAGCGAAGCCCAGGAAGGTTGTTTCCGCTGGCAGTGCCGCCGATACTTTACGCACCGTGTCGATAACAGGATTGAGCCGTTCAGGCGCTGGCACAAATTCTTCAAGCCGTGATTCCGCCAAGCGCGGCGCAAGCCTTGGACCTTCACCTGTTTCGAACCACAGATCCTGACCCATGGCGTGCGGAATGACCAGAATGTCGGAGAATAATATGGCGCCATCAAAACCAAAACGCTTGATGGGTTGCAGCGTTATTTCCGTTGCGGCATCGCTGTCATAAGCCAGCGCCAGAAAACCGCCCTTTTCAGCACGAAGGGCCCGATATTCCGGAAGATAGCGACCTGCCTGTCGCATGAGCCAAATAGGCGGAACCGCTTCTTGATTGCCCTTAAGGGCGTTAAGCAGTTTTTTCGAGGCTTGCGCTGACATAAGCGGCAGAGATCCAATCAAAATATATATTTATATAAAGGATGATGAAAGATGATGTGCTGTTGATATCGCAGGCCTTAAAAGCTTTTGCGGATATTGCCAACATCTTGACGTCCACGGGCAAACGCAAACCAATGGAGTCGCACATTCCATCCCCATTATTCACAGGCTGTGGATAGGCAATTGCCCCTGTGGACAGGCTGTGCCCGAATCGAGAGGTTATTCGGCGATAGTGGGGAAGATAGGGTGGGTGAAAACTTGTCCCTTGATTTATCCCCAGCCTACCAACAAGACTGTGAGTCATGAGCCAACGTTTTCATCTTCATCTGCTTTCGGATTCCACGGGCGAGACGCTTGAAAACATTGCGAAGGCCGCATTGGCGCAGTTTGATGGCACCGAAAATGTCGTAAAGCATTTTTGGCCGATGGTCCGTTCGGAAAGCCATCTCGATCGCATTTTACGCGACGTCGCGACGAACCCCGGCCTTGTCCTGTTCACATTGGTCAATCGTGATACGCGGCGCAAGCTGGAAACACGATGCCGTGCTATGGGCTTGCCAGCGGTTGCCGCGCTTGATGCCGTGAGTGACGCCATGTCGAATATGCTTGGGCAAGAGGCCAAGGCGCGCCCGGGCCGACAGCACGCGATGGACGCTGCCTATTTTGCCCGCGTCGATGCTATTCAATTTACCATTGCCCATGACGACGGTATCAATGCGCAAAATTGGGAAGAGGCGGATATCGTCCTTGCAGGCGTGTCGCGGACATCCAAAACGCCCACAAGCATATATCTGGCCAACCGCGGATATAAGACCGCGAATATCCCTATCGTCCCCGAAGCACCGCCGCCACCAATATTGTTTCAGTTGAAACACCCCATGGTGATTGGCCTTGTCACCAGCGCCGAACGCTTGGTTCAGGTGCGGCGTAATCGGCTGCTTTCATTAAACCAGTCGCCCGACACCGATTATGTTGATGAGGAAAAGGTAAAGGCGGAAGTCGCGCATGCGCGGCGTATGTTTGCCGATAATGGCTGGCCTGTGCTGGATGTGACGCGGCGTTCGATTGAGGAAAGTGCCGCTGCGATCATCAATCTCTTCAATGAACGCGAACTGGCCGAGGCGGCAAAAACATGACCCTCATCCTCGCGTCACAAAGTGCCGGGCGGATCGCGATGTTGCGCGCTGCGGGTGTTGATGTTGAGCCTTGCCCTGCGCTGGTTGATGAAGACAGCATCAAAATGGCGCTTACCCAATCGGGCGCTAAACCGCGCGATATTGCCGATGCACTAGCCGAAGCCAAGGCGCTCAAAATATCACGCAAACAACCCACCTGTATGGTGCTTGGCTGTGACCAAATATTATTGAGTGCCGACGGAAAAATCTTTGATAAGCCCGAAAACAAAGACGAGGCGCGCGCACATCTCGCGGCATTGTCGGGCGCGTCGCACAGACTGATAAGTGCAGCGGTTATATGTGAACAAGGCAAGCCTGTCTGGCGAATTGTCGACAGCGCGCAGATGACGATGCGTGCGCTCAGCGCCGCATTCATCGACCAATATGTCGATACATATTGGGATGAAATACGGCATTGTGTGGGTTGCTATCGTATTGAAGCCGAAGGCGCACAGCTGTTTGCCAGCGTAAGCGGTAGCCAATTTACAATAATTGGCATGCCCTTGCTTCCCATTCTTGACTATCTGCGGGTGAGAGGTCTTTTGCCGACATGACTATATATGCCGAAGTTATCGGGCACCCGATTTCACATTCCAAATCACCACTGATCCACGGCCATTGGCTGCGGCTTTTGGGCATATCGGGGGAATATCGGGCGCAGGAGGTGCTGCCTGAAAATCTGGAGCAATATTTTGCGACCCGTGCAGCCGATGCCAATTGGCGCGGATGCAACATCACCATTCCCCACAAGATTGCGGCGCTGGATTTTGTGCGCGATCCGGGCGATGTCCGCATGTCTATCGGTGCCATAAACACCGTGTTTCGCAATGGATCGGGCGATCTGGTTGCAACCAACACCGACGCAGGTGGCTTTTATGGTCCAATCGCAGATGTGCCTATTGTGGGTGAAACCGCCATCGTCATTGGTGCTGGTGGGGCTGCACGAGCGGTCCTTTTTGCTTTGGCTCAGGCAGATGTTGGCGAAGTTGTTCTCGTGGCGCGCAATGCGTTGAAGGCTGCGGGTTTGCTGGCCCATTTTGGCCTGAAGGGCAAAGTGATTGGATTTGACGCGCGGCTGCCCGATGCTGCCCTGCTCGTGAACGCAAGTCCGCTGGGTATGGTCGGGCAAGAGGCACTTGATATCGACTTATCGCCTTTGCCCGAACATGCGCTGGTCTATGATCTGGTATATGCGCCCATCGAAACACCATTGTTAAAGGCTGCGCGCGCCCGTGATTTGGAAACAGTCGACGGGCTTGAAATGCTTGTGGGTCAGGCCGCCATCGCCTTTGAATTGTTCTTCGGTGTTGCCCCACCCGAAGAGGGTGAAGATGAACTGCGCGCGTTGCTGTTGAAATGAAAAAGCCGCTCATCATCGGTCTCACAGGATCCATCGGCATGGGCAAATCGGCGGTAGCGGCGATGTTCGCGGATGAAGGCGTTCCTGTTTTTGATGCCGATGCTGCTGTGCACGATATGCAAAAGGCAGGCGGCGAACTTGTCGCTGAGATTGAGGCGGCTTTTCCCGGAACAACCAGCGTGGATGGTGTCGACCGCAAGGCGTTGGGCGCTGCGGTGTTCGGCAATCGCGACCAGCTCGCGAAACTTGAATCACTTATTCACCCTGCGGTGGCTGAACGCCGCAAAGCGTTTCTCGCAGGCCATAAAGACGCCGATATGGTCGTGTTCGACATACCCTTGTTGTTTGAAAAGGGCGGACAAGCCGGCGTGGACGTAACGGTGGTGGTATCCGCGCCCGCGGCCGATCAACGCGCGCGTGTGCTGGCGCGGCCCGGCATGGTTCCCGAACAATTCGAACAGATATTAACACTCCAAATGCCGGATGCCGATAAGCGCGCCCGTGCCGATTATGTCATTGATACCGGCCAGGATATTGCAGCGACGCGTGAAGACGTACGCGCACTTGTCAAAAAGCTGCGCGAGGGTCTTGCATAAAGCTGCAAAGAGGCTCACATCTCATCATAGAATGCGTGAAATTATATTCGATACCGAAACGACTGGATTTGACCCCGCAACCGGGGATCGCATGGTCGAAATCGGCTGCATTGAAATGATCGGCCGGGTCATGACCGGCAATCATTATCACGCATATTTCAATCCGCTTCGCCCAATGCCGGCTGCTGCTGAGCAAGTGCACGGGCTTTCCGATCGCTTTTTGTCGGATAAGCCCGTTTTTGCGGACAGAGCGGACGAGCTACTCGCGTTTCTGGGTGACAGTCCATTGGTCGCGCATAATGCCAGTTTCGACTTCGGCTTTTTAAACCATGAATTGCAATATTGCGGCCGCACCCCCATTTCGATGGACCGCATGGTGGATACTGTCGCGCTGGCACGCGTTAAAAATCCCGGTGCCAAGCTATCTCTCGATGCCTTGTGTACACGTTACGGCATCGACCGCAGTCACCGCGTCAAACATGGTGCATTGTTGGACGCGGAACTGCTCGCGCAATTATATATTGAACTCACCGGCGGCCGTCAGATTGGTCTTGGCCTCGCCGATAATGACATGTCTGATACCGCTTTGGCTCAAACCGACAATAGCAGCGTTCAGACAACCAAAGTTTTCCGGCCTGCGCGCGCGCATAGTGCTTCGACAGAAGAATTGGCGCGACATGCGGATTTTGTAGCGAAGATTAAGGACGCGCTTTGGCTCCAGACGGGGTCATCGCTTTAACAAAGGAGACAGGCATTGGATATCAGGGTTTCAGGACATCAGGTCGACACCGGTGAAGCACTCCAGACCCATGTGGAAACACGGCTTGGATCCATTGCTGAAAAACATTTTTCCAAAGCCTTATCTGCACATGCGACATTTGGACGCGCGCCGCATGATGGCTTCACCAGCGATATTGTGATGCACGTGATGCAGGGCCTTGTCCTAAAGGGACGGGGCGAGGCGCATGACGCGCATGTCGCTTTTGACCGTGCTGCCGAACGCATTGAAAAGCAATTGCGCCGCTATATGCGCCGTCTGCAAGATCGCCATGTCCAGACGGCTTATGCGGTGGCGCAGGAAGAAGCAGCCTATACGGTATTTGACGGCAGTGACGACGAACTGGAGACACCAGCGCCCGACGCACCAGTAATTGTCGCCGAGATGCGGACCGATATCCCTGAATCTACCGTGTCAGATGCCGTTATGTTGATGGATTTGCGCAATACGCCTGCGTTGTTATTCAAAAACACTGGAACTGGACGGCATAATATGGTTTACCGCCGCGAAGACGGCACGATCGGTTGGGTTGAACCAAAATCCGCGCCATAAATATCGGTCACATTCGTTTAGTTTTCTTTACCAATTCAAATATTTAGGGATTGTGCTGCTCGGTGAAGCAGGCGCATTTGAAAGAAATATGATAAGACTTTCTACAAGGCTCGTTGAAGGGGCCGTTGCTGCTAACATGGTATGTTCGGGCAAATCCGACCTGCTTGCGCGTCTATCGGTGATTGCAGCCGAAAATTATTTTCTCGATTCCCATGCCGTGCTTGAAGGCATGGTGGAGCGTGAGCGACTTGGCCCGACGGGTTTTGGTGGCGGTACCGCGATTCCCCATTGCAAGGTGTCGGGCATTGATATGCCTGTTGCCGTATTTGCCCGGCTTTCAAAGCCCGTGCCTTATGATGCCGTGGATGATGAACCCGTAGACCTTGTCTGCGCGCTGATATCACCTGCGCAAGACGGTGCGTCGCATTTGCGCGCGTTGGCCGAGGTCTCCCGCCTGTTTCGTGACGAGAAATTCCGTGCCCAGTTGCGCGGCGCAGCGGACTCGGCGGCCATGTTCGCCGTGCTGACCCTTTCTGAAGAGCGCGACGCTGCTTGATTGAACCGCGGCTTGCAACTGGCGTGCAGATATCTGCCATGAAGCGATTGGCAGAGGCTGACGGCGGTTTTGCGACCATTCTAAAAAAGGGCGATGCCACATCAGGTGCCATCCTGCTCATTGGGCAGATCCGCGGTGCACAGCCGCGCTTGTACGACCGATATCCGTCATTGGACGGCCAAACCGTCTGGCATATCGTTGATTTGGGCGTTGATTTGGCGGAAACAGGTGATGCTGCCATCCAAAATTATTGGCAAAAGCGCTGCGCCCGCGATCCAGATTTGTGGGTTTTTGAACTGGATGTCGCATCCGCTGCACGGTTGGACGGACTATTGTCTGCGTTTAATTGACTTTGCTGCGATGCATCATAAATGCGCGGACATCGAGTAGCGAAGGTTGTCGACTGGGAACGCAAATGGGGTGACCAGACAAACACGCGAGTCGGACGCAACAAACGACGAATAAAAACATATATATAGCATTTCGTCCGCTGTTGTTGCCGCTTTATTGTACGTTTAATGTTGAAATTTTTCCGGGCTGCTTCTGTTGCGGCCGTGACGTTTACCCTGGCTTCAGCGGTCATTGCCGCAGATGCCGGTTTCGCTTTTGGGAATAGCCAAAGCACTGCCTTAAACGCGACCACCATATCAGTGGACGCTGCGCAAATCTCCGCTGACCAAGCCCAAGCAGACTTGGTAAAAAGCGGTAAGGTTACTGCGACCCTCGCCGACAATGGCGACATCATTTTCACTCCAGGCATCGGCGAATCTTCGAATATCGATGACAATGAAGCCATTGCGGCTTTGTCGCTATCCGATCTGGTGCGCCAACAAGACACCAACGGATCGCTGAGCGCTGAACAACGCTGCCTCGCGAGCGCGGTCTATTTCGAATCAAAGGGTGAATCACTCACCGGACAGCTTGCCGTTGCGCGCGTCGTGATGGCGCGTGCCAAGTCCGGTCGTTTCCCCACCACATTGTGCGGTGTGGTGTTCCAGAAACGCCAATTTTCCTTCGTACGTGGCGGCGGCATGCCACCCATAGCCATTGGCAGTGCACATTGGCGGAATGCTGTCGCGATCAGCAAAATTGCGTTGGACGACCGTTGGGAAAGCCCCGTTGAAGGCGCTTTATACTTTCATGCGCGGCATGTGTCGCCCGGCTGGCGCTTAACGCGCCTCGGCAGCGTCGATAATCATATTTTCTATCGCTAAATGCCGATGAAATCTGACAATAAGGGCCCCGAAATGGGGACTTTATTTTGTTCTTCTTTCGTTCTATTTGTGTGCGATGGACGCACACACTTCAATATTGCCGATCGGGGCTCCATCGGTTGCCCGTGGAACATCCCGGCTGTTTCTGCGCAACCAGATTATGGTTCAATCGGAGGTAAGCCTTCGTAATGGGCGGCGCGCAGACCTTATGGGTCTGACGAC
This sequence comes from Sphingomonadales bacterium UBA7471, assembly GCA_002479765.1. Taxonomy (GTDB): domain Bacteria; phylum Pseudomonadota; class Alphaproteobacteria; order Sphingomonadales; family Sphingomonadaceae; genus Sphingorhabdus_B. The sequence goes on from DLOZ01000010.1 coordinate 23,149, forward strand.
CAAAGGCGAAATCATCATCGTCGAAATCAAATGCTCACGCGCTGATCTTTTGGGTGATCAGAAATGGCCGGAATATCTCGAATATTGCGACCGCTTTTTTTGGGCGGTGCCGGCCGGGTTTGATATCGGACCATTGCACGGCGAAGCGTTTATGCCCGAACGGGCCGGGCTGATCATCGCCGATGCCTATGACGCCGAAATAGCTCGCCCTGCGGCGCTCGTCCCATTGGCCACCGCGCGGCGCAAGACCGAAACACAACGGCTGGCGCGGCTCGCCATGCGCCGCCTGATGGGGATTGCCGATCCTGACCCGATCCTTGCGGAGATCGAAGCCGAGTAAAGAAGGCTTAGCTCTTCTTCGGATTAAACCAGATCGGCGAAGAATAAGCCCGCTCTTGTGCTTTCAACTCTGTACCGGGCAGCAGCTTTGCCCCGTAGCGCAAGGCGTCGAACAGCACCCATCGTGGCGTCGGAATTTCAATGACGCGCACATAATAAAAGGCGCGGATGGAAGGGTTAAACTCGGGATCCGTCCATATCGTCCGCAGTTCCGGGTCACCAATGCTGTTGGTGTAACTGGCTTTGGCAATATTGACGGTGTCGCCGACGGGCGTAAGCTTGCCATTGGCACCTTTGGTGCGCTTGTCGGCGTCCGACCAGACAACATCGAAGACTTTCTCTTGAAGTGCGCCCGATGCGTTTACCCAGCCTTTGACGACCTGTACCCGATCAAGATTGGCACCCATCGGATCTTTGAGTGCAGAAATCATGAATTTCGGCGCGCCCCGGCCGGGTTTCAAATCGGCCCCCATCGGCACACCGCGCGCATAGCCTGCTTTAACCCAGTCACGCGTGAACTCGTTTTCGGTGAAGTCCCAACCACCAAAGAAACGCAATGTAATGCGTGGTCCCGTGGTGGCATAAACCTCACGCCGCGTCATCGCATCGAAAATAGCCGCGCGCGTGTTGGCCGTGGCCCACACTGCGGCATATCCTCCGGCGAGATAATGCCAACCCATACGGCCTTCGCGGGTGCCCAGATTTTGGGGCTCGCTGGCACGTTTGCCGCTTGGTTCAACGCCCGCATGTTTGCCGAAGAAATTATTCTCATCGCCCGTGGCAAGCGCGGTATGGCTGTCGGTTGAACCGATTACACCGAATTTATAAGGATTCACGCCCGTGCGCGCCTCAATCGCAAGCCCGCGTTTCAAGGCTTCACGAATATATTCGCCGGCATAATCCTGATTTTTCTTTTTTATCTGCATCGTCAGATTGCCGGTGTCCCAGCCTGCCGTACCAAAGCCGGCAAATTCGTCATTTGGCGACAGGAATGGATGCGACTCGCTATCACCCTTAATCTGGGTGATTTCAGTTACCGGTTCGCGTGCTGCGCGCCGCCGGGCATATGCGGCGGTCATTGGTCCGCCATTGGGACCAACCAATTCAAACATCAGGCCATTGGAAAGGTTGCTGTTGTGCGGAATGGCCAAAACCTTGCCGCCCGTGACCTTTTCATAATTGTCCATATAGTCCCACAGCTGGCTGACAGGTGTGTCGCCTTGCCCGGGATCATAGGGGAGAACCTTGTCGGTCCGGCTTTTGCCATCGCGGAACATGACGACGCGGTGCAAATTGTTGCCGCTGGGCATCAACGTATATTCAAAGCCCATGAAGGCGGTGAACTTGCCCGGTTCATTATACCGCTCGACGAGGGAGCTGTGGCCTGTCCAGATGCTTGTCGACGTTTTTTTCTGCTTTACGGGGTCTGTCAGCGCCGCTGGCAATGCATTGCGGCCAACGCGATCGATCAGTTCTGCTGTAACGCGTTGCATGCCTTCCGGGCCCTTGTGCATTTCGTCATGCCAGCGTTTCAGGGTAGGGTCGCGGACAAGAAATCCGGGTGCGTCATATAATGCTTTGGTCGCGCCCAAGCCGCCGGAGTGATCGGCAATCACCAGAAAGTCGAGTGGACGTTCCAGCTTTGCCTTCAGCCCGCCGGTCGAGGTGACTTCTTCACCGCGCGCAAAACGCAGCGCATCTTCAGGTCCCAATTTTACGCCAAAACCAAATGCGTCGATGGAATTTGCCGTATGCAAATGGGTGTCGCCCCATAAAAGCTTATCAGCGGGACCCGAGGTCACTTCGCTATCGGATGCTGCTTGTGCGGTACGCGAGTCATCCATGATGCTTTTTTCGCGATATTGCTGCCAACCGTAGGTCAGTCCGGCGCCGACCGCGACAACAGCCACGGTGCCCAAAATGATGTTGCGCAATTTTGCCATGATATAATCTCCCCCAAGCCCGAAAATGCGTTGGAAAATCGGGTAGGTCAAGTGCCGCGAAGCGGCCACAGAATGACGTTACGTCATGCGCTGCTTCATGCTCCAGACAAATGCAGATGGTCGTTGATCGTCGAATTGGGATAGGCCGATTTTCTGATTTTCGGCACCGACATGGGATTCTGCACAATAGGTCCCGAACAATCGGTCCCAGATCGACAAAGCAAAACCGAAATTACTTTTTTGTTCGGCCACGGTGATGCTGTGGTGCACCAGATGCATGTCGGGCGTCACAAAAAATATGCGCAACATCCGGTCGAGATACTTTGGTAGGCGGATGTTGCTGTGATTGAACAGCGCATTTGCGTTGAGCCACAATTCAAATGCCAGCGCCACGACAAGCGGCACGCCCAACAAAGCGACCATTGCGGATTTATAGAATGTCGACACGATCAATTCGAACGGATGAAAGCGCAGCGCGGTGGTGACATCAAGGTCGCGGTCGCTGTGATGTACCGCATGCATAGGCCAGAAAAATGCGAACCGGTGCATCGCAAAATGCTGCAGCCAGATGGCGAAATCGAGAACAACAAACGCCATCAAGGCTTCAGCCCACAAGGGCCAGTTTAAGATGGTTAACGCCCCGAACTGGTGTGTGCCCGCCCATGTCGCCGCGACCCCCACAACAACGAAAAACGACAGGATCCTGCCGACCGCTGCGTTGGTTACAAAGAATAAAGCATGCGTCCGCCATCGCGGATAGCGGCCCAAGACCAAGGGTCGGCGTGGCCAGATATATTCTGCACCGGCCAACACAAAAAGCAGCAAAGCGGGGATGGCTATCGCATATATGCCAAACCCCGCTTCTATCATGTCCTATGCGCTCGCCGCGTTCAGGAACGGATAGTCGGTATATCCTTCGGCACCGGGTGCGTACCATGTCTTGAAATTATCAGGGGTCAGTTCAGCCCCGAACCGCAGACGTTCAACCAGATCAGGGTTGCTGATATAGGGACGGCCAAAGCTGATTGCGTCGGCCAGTCCAGATGCCAGATCTTCATCGGCCATTTCGCGCGTATATTCCTGGTTCAGCACCAACGGGCCTTTGAACACTTTTCGGATTTCAGGGGAAAGGCGCGGCACATCGGATTTCCCGAAATTGCCATATGTCTTCAATTCACGCAGTTCCAAGAACGCGATGCCGATATCTTGCAATGCAGCAGCCGCAGCCGTGAACAACGGCACGGGATTGCTGTCATTCGTACCCTGTGATTCGCCATTGGGCGATAGGCGTACGGAGGTGCGTTCCGACCCAATGGCGTCGACAACGGCTTGTGTGACTTCGCGTAACAGGCGGATACGGTTTTCAATTGGGCCGCCATATTCATCAGTGCGCAAATTGGTGTTGTCGCGCAGGAACTGGTCAATCAAATAGCCATTGGCCGCATGAATCTGAACACCGTCAAAGCCGGCGGCCATCGCGTTTTTCGCAGCATTGACATAATCCGATATAATGCGCGGAATTTCCGAAGCCTCAAGCGCGCGCGCTTGCGTATATTCTTTTTTGCCCTCTGCGGTGTGGGCATAACCCGGCGCAGTCGTTGCAGATGCGGACACAGGTTGTGCACCGCCCAAGAAGTCCGGGTGGACAAGCCGTCCCATATGCCACAGCTGCAATATGATCCGGCCGTCGGCTTTGTGCACCGCTTCGGTCACTGGCTTCCACGCCTCCACCTGTGCATCTGACCAGATACCGGGCGCTGACGGCCATCCAAGACCTTCTTGGCTAATGCCCGTTGCTTCGGCGATAATCAGACCAGCCGTGCTGCGCTGGCTGTAATATTCCGCTTTCAAATCCGACATGGGAACATGACCTTCCACACTGCGGCCGCGAGTCAGCGGCGCCATGAGGACTCGGTTGGGCGCGGTGATGGCGCCGAGTTGAATCGGATCAAACAAAGTTGCAGTCATGTAATATCCTGTCATTAAGCGTTTCTTTGCAGCCAAGATGCGGATGAAAGTTGCAAAATGCAACGGGGGTTTATGTCGCAGAAGATATTACATCAGCAACCGCCCAGCTTGCTTGCCTTTGCGGCACTGCTGGCGGGAAATATTGCGATCGCTTTTGGGCCATTGCTGGTGCGTTTTGCGGACAGCGGACCAATTGCGACGGGGTTCTGGCGACTGGCGCTGGCGACGCCATTTTTGTTTTTTGTCGGATATCGATTTGGTTTTCGTTTCTCGGCGCTTGGCAAATCAACAATCTGGCTGGTGATAATTGCGGGCCTGTTTTTCGGCATTGATATCATCTTGTGGCATATTGGCATTTTCCAAACGAAAATGGCCAATGCGACGTTATTTGCGAACTGCGCCAGCCTGATTCTGGTGGTTTACGGGATTATTGCCGCACGTAAAATGCCTAGCAAATGGGAAAGCGCAGCGGTGCTTTTTGCATTTGTGGGCGCTGCACTTTTAATGGGGCAAAGCCTTGATCTGTCCCCGCTGCATTTTCAGGGGGATATTTTATCGCTGGGTGCGGGCCTTACATACACGGTATATTTGGTGCTCATGATGCGCGTGCGGCAAAATACGGAAAGCTGGGGCGCGCTGGGCATGGCAAGCGCTGTTGCGGCGGTCATCTTGCTTACCGGGTCGATTGTCGCGGGGGAACAGGTTATCCCGACTGTGTGGTGGCCAGTTCTGTTGCTTGCGTTCACGTCACAGTTTTTCGGGCAAGGATGCCTGACTTATGCCTTGCCGCATTTCAGTCCGCTGGTGATTGGTTTGGCCTTGTTGTTTCAGCCTGCGCTGTCGGCTGCTGCTGGGTGGCTTGCCTTTGGTGAGACGCTGACCGCAATGGATTTTACGGGCAGTGCGCTGGTGATGATTGCGCTCGTGCTGGTGCGCAAGCAATAGACCTTTTCTTGAGGGCGCCGAACGCCTACATATTGTTTATGTCCATATCACCGCTTCCTGCTGACCCGACGCTCGACGAAATTCGTGCCGCCCTTGCCCCAATCATCGCGCGCAATGCGGGATTTGATGGCTGGTCTGACGCCGCTGTCCATGCGGCCGCTGATGAAGCGGGCTTGGACCATGATGTCGCGAAACTTGCGTTCAAGGATAACGCCATCGACATGATTGATGCCTGGATCGACAGCATCGATATGGAGCTTGCGCATCGTTTGCCTGCTGAAAATCTTGCGGCGATGAAAATCCGTGACCGGATTACAGCTTTGCTGGCAACGCGGCTGGAAATCATGGCGCCGGACCGCGAATCCCTGCGGCGCGCGATGGCGATCATGGCCATGCCGCAAAATCTGGTGCGCAGTGCAAAGATCGGCTGGCGATCTGCCGACCGGATGTGGCGTCTAGCCGGAGACACCGCGAGTGATTTCAACCATTATACGAAGCGCATGACATTGTCGGCGGTGTATGCGAGCACGCTGACGGTGTTCGTCAACGATGACAGTGACAACTTCGCCGATGCGCGGGCTTTCCTTGATCGTCGCATCAATAATGTGATGCAGTTTGAGAAGGTGAAGTTTCAGGCGAAACAGCGTCAGGAATATGTGCCAAGCCTTTCCCGATTCATCGGCCGCCTGCGCTATCCGGCGCGTTAACGCAGATCGCTATTGATGTTATTGCGAATCGGTTGCAAATAAGCGCCCGTGCAGCTTGACCATCTTCCATTGAACCGCGCCGCGGTTATTCGGGCCATCGATTGGGATGTTTTGCCCGATCAGGAAGGACATCGTCTGCGTTCCCTTGGCTTTGAACCGGGAGTCACCATAGAGGCACTGCACAAGGGCATTTTGATATGGCGTGACCCGATCGCCGTGCGTGTCGGCCGAATGACCGTGGCCTTGCGCACCAATGTTGCAGCGGCCATTGATTGCGAGCTTAAGCCATGACGCAAATGCCGCCGCTCGTTGCCCTTGTCGGGAACCCCAATGCTGGGAAAAGTGCGTTGTTCAATGCGCTGACCGGCGCGCGGCAGAAGATTGCAAATTATCCCGGCGTCACGGTTGAGCGCAAATCAGGGCGGGCGACGTTTGACGACGGCCAACCTGTTGAAATGATCGACTTGCCGGGTGCGTATAGCCTTGATCCCGATAGCCTTGATGAAGCCGTCACCCGCGATGTGGTGTGGGGCAATCTGGAGGGCCATCGCCGTCCGGACGCGCTTGTGATCGTGCTGGATGCCGGCAATCTTGATAACCATCTGCGCTTCGCGCTTGAACTGATTGCGCAGGGCCTGCCGACGGTGGTCGCGCTGAACATGGTCGATCTTGCCGAGCGCGATGGCTTGCAACTGGATGCAGAAAAGCTCGCCCGCGCATTGGGTGTGCCCGTTGTTGAAACGGTGGCGGTACGTCGTCGTGGTCTGGCGCCATTGATGGCGGAGCTTGAACGCACACTCAAAACGCCGCGGGCTTCGGTCGAGCCAGTTGCTGTATCGTTCGGCGCGACCAATCAGCAGGCACGCGACATTGCACGCTCGGTGATTGTCAGCGAGACCGCTGGCCGCCAGTGGACGCGCAGGCTCGACTCCGTATTGCTGCACCCGGTCGCCGGCGTAATCATTTTGCTCGCTTTGTTGTTCCTCATGTTTCAGGCGGTGTACGGCTGGTCTGAGGCACCAATTGGTTGGATCGAAAGCGGCTTTGCCCTGTTAAGCGATGCAATTACGGGCGCATTGCCGGATGGATTATTCCGGTCATTCTTGACCGACGGCGTCATTGCGGGCGTTGGATCGGTGGTCGTCTTCCTTCCGCAGATTTTGATCCTGTTCCTGTTCATTTTGCTGCTTGAGGCATCGGGTTATATGACACGCGCTGCGTTCGTTATGGACAGGGTGATGGCGGCGGTTGGTCTTTCGGGGCACAGCTTCATTCCGCTTTTATCGTCCTTCGCCTGCGCAATTCCCGGCATCATGGCGACCCGCACGATCATGGATCAGAAGGAACGGCTGGCGACTATATTGATTGCGCCGTTGATGACCTGCTCGGCGCGGCTGCCGGTATATACCGTCATCATTGGGGCATTCATTCCCTCGGTCACTGTTGGACCGGGCATCGGGCTGCAGGGCCTTGTTCTCTTTGGCCTGTATATCGCAGGCATATTGGGTGCGATGCTGGCCGCGTCCGTCATCCAACGTTTTGTTACGCAAAGCCGGACGAGCAGCTTCCTCATCGAAATGCCGCGTTATCAATGGCCGCGCTTGCGGGATATTGCGCTGAACCTGTGGCAGCGGGCGTGGGTATTTTTGCGCCGCGCGGGCACGATTATTTTTGCGGCGACTATCATATTGTGGGCGCTGTTAAGCTTTCCCAAAACACCCGTGGGCAGCGGCATTTCGCAAGTGGAATATTCGGTCGCTGGCCGCATTGCCGACGGGCTTGAACCGATTGTGAGGCCGATTGGCTTCAATCATGATATTGCGCTGGCGCTCATTCCGGCGATGGCTGCGCGCGAAGTCGCCGTCTCTGCCTTGGCGACAGTTTATGCCATTGATGCGGCGGATGAAGACGCGGCTGCGTCTAGCCTTGGTCCCAAGCTGGCAGCCGACTGGTCACTAGCGACAGCCTTGGCGTTTCTTGCATGGTTCGTCTTTGCGCCGCAGTGCATTTCCACCATTGCGGTAACGCGCCGCGAAACCAACGGCTGGAAATGGCCGATCTTCATGGTCACCTATCTTTTTGCGCTGGCATATGCCGCCGCTGGCATAACATATTGGACAGCGCGTTCCTTCGGCTTATAGCAAGTTCACAAGATCATTTGATTAGAGGGCAGGATCATGGCGGGAAGCGTCAATAAAGTTATCATCGTGGGCAATTTGGGTGCTGATCCCGAAGTCAAATCCTTCCAGAACGGTGGGCGCATTTGCAACTTGCGAATCGCGACGTCGGAAGACTGGAAAGACCGCACGACGGGCGAGAAAAAAGAACGCACCGAATGGCATAGCGTCGTTTTGAACTCCGACGGTCTTGTTGGCGTGGCCGAACGTTTCCTGAAAAAAGGCAGCAAGGTTTACATTGAAGGCCAATTGCGCACCCGCAAATGGCAGGATGCTTCGGGTAACGACCGTTACACAACCGAAGTGTCGGTTGCAGGCTTTGATGGCAAGCTGGTCATGCTAGATGGTCCAAAGGGCGGATCAGGCGGCGGCGATGGCTGGAGCGGCGGCGCATCTGGCGGTGGTTCCTCGGGCGGATCGTCCGGCGGCAACAATTGGGGCGCCGGTGGCGGAAGTGCTTCTGGCTTTGGCGGCGGCGATTTCGACAATGACCTCGACGACGACGTACCGTTTTGATCACTAGCCGGCGGCCAATAGCAATAACAGATTGAACAGGGGCCAATATGAAAAAAGCAGTTTTGGCTCTTGTCCTGATTGGCGCGCTTGCGGCCTATTTTGCTTTTGATTTGGGCCAATATCTAAGCCTCGAGAATTTCAAAGCCAGTCAGGCAGATATTGTCGCGGCAAAGGATGCACACCCGGCTTTGTATATCGCCGGCTTTTTCCTCCTTTATGTCGCGGTGACGGGATTATCGATCCCGGGCGCTGCAATCATGAGCTTGGTCGCCGGTGCCTTGTTTGGCGTTGTCATTGGCACGCTGATTGTATCCTTTGCATCAACGATGGGCGCAACATTGGCGTTTCTCAGTTCACGTTATTTGCTGCGTGATTGGGTGCAGGGCAAATTCGGCGAACGGTTGCGCGCGGTTGATGACGGACTTGAAAAAGACGGCGCATTTTATTTGTTCACGCTGCGTTTGATTCCGGTATTTCCGTTCTTCGTCATCAATCTGCTGATGGGTTTGACGCGGATTAAAACCGGCACATTTTTCGGGGTCAGCCAGATCGGCATGTTGCCCGCGACGATCGTGTTCGTGAATGCAGGCACCCAGATCAGCCGCATAGAAAGCACCGCCGGTTTGTTGTCGCCCACACTTATTGCCTCATTTGTGGCGCTGGCATTCTTCCCCTGGGCGGCAAAGGGCATTGTAGCGGTGGTAAAGCGCAGCCGTGGCTAAACGCTGGCAAAAGCCGAAGCGGTTTGACCGCAACCTCATTGTCATTGGTGCCGGATCGGCGGGCTTGGTCTCGGCCTACATCGCGGCAATGGTCCAAGCGAAAGTGACCTTGGTCGAAGCGCATGACATGGGGGGCGATTGCCTGAACACCGGATGTGTCCCGTCCAAGGCCCTTATCAAAAGCGCAAAGGTTGCGCATCAGGTTGCGGACTCGGCCCGCTTTGGCATTCAGAGCGGCGCACCGGTAATTGACTTCCCTGCGGTCATGCGCCGCGTCCGCGATGTCATTACCGCGATTGAACCACATGATAGTGTTGAACGCTTTACGGGTCTGGGCGTCGATTGCGTGAAGGGCTATGCGCGCTTCGTTGATCCGTGGACCATAGACATTGATGGCGCACGCCAGTTAACCGCAAAATCCTTCATCATCGCCACGGGCGCAGCGCCGTTCATCCCGCCGTTGCCGGGCGTGGAGGATAGCGGCTATCTGACCAGCGAGACTTTGTGGGATGTCATGGCGGACCGGCCAAATGCGCCCAACCGTCTGGTGATTTTGGGTGGCGGTCCCATTGGCTGCGAACTCGCACAGGCATTTCAGCGTTTGGGGTCAAAAGTGACGATCGTCGAAATGGCGGATCGGTTGCTGCTGAAAGAGGATGCCGATGCCGCTGCATTGGTGACCGCGCGATTGCAGGCAGAAGGCGTGATCGTTCACACCGCCCACCGCGCACTGCGGTTCGCGTCTGGAAAAACTCTGGTCGTTGAAGGACCCCAGAGTGAAAAATCGATAGCCTATGATGACATCATCATTGCCGTCGGTCGCAAGCCGCGGGTGTCCGGCTTTGGTCTCGAAGAATTGGGGTTGGTTGTCGATGGCCAGCTTGAGAATGATGATTTTCTGCGCACGAATATGCCGCACATATTTTGTGCGGGCGACGTTGCCGGACGCCAGCAGCTGACGCACGGCGGCAGTCATGAGGCATGGTATGCCAGCGTGAATGCGCTGGCGCGGCCGTTCAAAAAATACCGCACCGATTACCGCGTTCTGCCGCGTGTCACCTATACCGAACCCGAATTGGCGACGGTCGGCTTGAGCGAAGCGGAGGCGCGCGCGCAAGGCCTGTCGTTCGATGTCACGCGCTACGATCTTGATGATCTCGACCGGGCGATTGCCGAAAGCGAAGCCCATGGCTTTGTCAAAATTCTGACCGCCAAAGGCAGTGACCGCATTTTAGGCGCAACGATCATTGGACAGAATGCAGGCGAAATTCTTGCCGAAGTCACCTTCGCGATGAAGCATAAAATGGGGCTGCGCAAAATCCTGCAGACCATTCATCCCTACCCAACATGGGCTGAGGCCAACAAATATGCGGCAGGTCAGTTCGGGTTGGCGCGCAAACCCGAAGCACTGCTGAAATGGGCGGAACGCTGGTTCCGGTGGCAGCGTGGTTAGCTGAAGCTTTTTGCCGCGAGCGCAACGCGCTGGGCAACGGTCAGTATACACAAAGCGGCAAATATCAGCGCCAATGTCGGGAAAAATGCCGGGAACAGGCAGAATAGCAAAAAGAACGCTATGGTCTCCCCGCCCTCCATCAACCCGGTGGAATAGATAAATGCTTTGGGGCCATGCGCACCGTCATCATCGTTGCGGCGCGCGGCGATTGCCGCATATCCGAGAAAGCTGACTGCTGTCATGGTGAAGCTCGCCACCAGCAAAAGCGCAGGCATTTGATTGTCCGCGCTTATCATGCCGAACGCGACGGGGACAGACACGTAGAACAGAAAGTCGCATAGCGAATCCAAATATCCGCCAAAGTCCGTCGGTCCGTTGATTCGGGCAATCGCGCCATCAAGGCCGTCAAAAAGGCGATTCAGGACGATGCACAATAATGCAGCCGTATAATGCGCCTGCGTGATGAAAAACGCGGCGCCCAGTCCGATGGCAGCACCGGTGATGGTCAGCGTATTGGCCGAAAACCGCGCGGCTGCCAACACGCGCGCAAGTCGGAACAGCGCCGGGTCGACCAGTCGGCGCAGTGCCACATCAAACATGGCGTGGCCCCATCATTTTTTTGCCAATAAGTCCTTCAGCCCAGCAAGCGCACCCACTGGAGCGACGTCTTCTTCGCTTTTGACACCCGCAGCCTTCAAAATTTTCTCTGCCTCAGGGCTGCGCGGATAGGGATTGAGCGCAAGACCCATTGACTGGGCAACCGCCTCCCCCAAATCAATGGTCTGGCCATCGTGGAACATCGTGTCGCAATCTTCGGGGGCGAGTTCGAGTTCCACTTCGCCATTTGCTGTGGGCTCAGCAATAAATTGGATATGGATGGCCTCATCCAATTTCGCAGGAACGGGATCATGCGTTGCAATACAAAATTGTGCGAGACTGGCCGTAAAGCGTCCGGTTGCAATCACGGCGTCGCCGTCATGCTGCAACGAAATTTCAGCCTCAAGATTGTCCAGCGCCGCCAGATCAAACCGCGCCATCAGGCCATTGCGCGCTGCCTCATCCGCCGAAAGCCGAAGGTTGCGGCTGTGGTTTCCCACTTCGGATATCTTGATAACATGGCTGAACTCGTTGGCGATCACCACTTTGCTTCACCCTCAACGATCATATCGGGCAATTGCGCCCCCAATGCACGTTCGACATCCAACAAAGCTTGGCGCGTGTGGGCAAGCGCGCCAGCTTCAGGGGCTACGCCCCGGTAAATATTCCGCACAATGGCTTCATCAAGCTCCGCCGTATCGGACAAAGCCGAGCGCAGCGCGCCGAGGCGGCCGCCGACCGCGCTCATAATCTGGCCAATATGTTTGCCAACAATCATATCGCCAATGCCAACTTCACGCAGTTGCCCATCCATATCGTCGACAAACACTTCGGTAAGGCGCGCCATGTCGAGTGCGCAATCACCGCTGTCCTCAAGCCGCAGAAGAACCAGCGACAATATAGAGGCAACCATATCGAAGCGTCCGTCAATGCTGTCCGGAACCTGACCGTCGATATACCAATGCGGCTCACGCGCTTTGGCCACGATCTGGTTATACAATGGGATCAGCTTAAGCTTGGGGTCGGGTTCCCCTTTCCCGAAAAGTCTTTTCAATAATGTCATTTTGACGCGTTTTCATCCTTACTCATCGGGCATTCATCTGGGATTGCATATTGATATTGCGCCTTAAGGATGCAATGGCAAAGGCCCAACTTTAGTGGATTAGCGGAGAAGTTTATGCGCGCGACGCAAATTGCAGGTTTTGCAGCATTATTGGCCGCTATGACATTGGCGTCTGGCTGCACCCGCCTTCGCTCGCATCAGGGTTATATTGGCGATCAGACTTTGCTGAACTCTATCCAACCCGGCGTAGACAACAGGGAATCGGTTCAGGCATCGCTTGGCCGCCCGACATTTGTGGGTCAGTTCGATCAAAACGACTGGTATTATTATTCACGCGACGCAAAACAGCTGGCGTTCTCGCAGCCAAAGGCAGATTCGCAATATGTGCTGAAGGTTCGGTTTGACGCAGCCGGAAATGTCACCTCGGTTACGCAAACGGGCAAAGAACTTATTGCGAAAATAAGCCCTGAAGGCGACAAGACACCGACGCTTGGCCGCAACACCAGCTTCTTTGAAGAAATCTTCGGCAATATCGGTGCTGTCGGCGCAGGCAGCGGTCAAGGCGCCACACCGAACAGCCCGAACTGATACGGACGTAACGTTGCGATATTGGAAAAGGCGGGGTCAATCGCCCCCGCTTTCCAGCCGCTTATTCGGTGACGCCTGCCGCCGCAAGGACAGCCAAAGTCACCAGGTCGCCGGCGCTTGATGCCATGGTAGCCACCTGCACCTGACGTTCGATACCCAGCAGCATCGGTCCGATGACTTGGTCACCACCCAATTCGCGCAATAGCTTTGCCGAAAGGTTTGCTGATTGCAGTCCGGGCATGACCAGCACATTGGCTGGTCCGGACAAACGGCAGAACGGATAGTTTTTCATCAACGCTGGGTTGAGCGCAACATCCGGCGGCATGTCGCCTTCATATTCGAAGTCGGGGCGGCGGGCATCCAATATGGCAACGGCATCGCGGATATTATTGAGCCAGTTTCCAGCCGGGTTGCCGAAGGTTGAGAATGACAGGAACGCCACGCGCGGGACATGGCCCATGCGGCGGGCAACGCCGGCGGTTTTCTCGGCAATATGCGCAAGTTCTTCAGCTGTTGGGCGCTCATTGACCGTGGTGTCGGCGATAAACACCGTATGTGTTTTTCCGACCATCACGTGAATGCCGAACGGTGTCGCATCCTTCTTGGCATCGAGCACACGGCGCAACTCGCGCAGGGTTTGTCCAAAGGTACGCGTCACGCCCGTGATCATCGCATCGGCTTGATCCATCTGAAGCAGCAGTGCGCCAAAGATGTTGCGGTCGCGGTTAACCATCCGCTGAATATCGCGGCGCAGATAGCCGCGACGCTGCAGGCGGCCGTACAGCCGGTCGACCATTTTCTCGACCAGCGGACTTTGGGCGCTGTTATGGATTTCATATTCGTCCGGATTGGCGCCGAGTCCGATCAGCTTTTCGGTAACGCGCGCATCGCGTCCGACCAGCACGGGAACGCCATAGCCATCTTGTTTGAACTGAACAGCGGCGCGCAACACGACGTCTTCTTCAGCTTCGGCAAAAATGACGCGCTTTGGCTTTGCTCTTGCGGCTGCATAAACTTGGGTCAGAACCGATGTCGTCGGGTTTTGACGCGCGCGCAGGCTCGCGCGATAGGCGTTCATATCGGCAATCGGCTTTTGCGCGACGCCCGAATCCATCGCTGCTTTTGCCACGGCCGAGGCGACGATTTCCATGAGACGCGGGTCGAATGGCGACGGGATGATATAATCCCGGCCGAATTTGTGCATGATGCCGCCATAGGCAGCCGCCACTTCTTCGGGCACGGTTTCACGCGCCAATTGTGCCAATGCATGCGATGCCGCAATCTTCATGGGTTCGTTGATTGTCGTGGCGCGTACGTCGAGCGCCCCGCGGAACAGGAAGGGGAAGCACAGGACATTGTTGACCTGATTTGGAAAATCAGACCGCCCCGTCGCAATGATCGCATCGGGCCGCGCCGCGCGCGCCACAGGTGGTGAGATTTCGGGATCGGGGTTTGCCATGGCAAAAATGATTGGTTCAGGGGCCATCGTCTTTACCATGTCGGCGCTCAACGCGTTGGCGGCGGAAAGGCCAAGGAAAACATCTGCGCCGACGATCGCTTCTGCCAAGGTGCGCGCGGTTGTTTTTGCCGCATGCGCCGATTTCCACTGGTCCATGCCTTCGGTACGGCCCTGATAAATCACGCCGGAACGGTCGCACATAATCACATTGTCGTGCGGTACGCCCATGGCCTTGATCAGCTCGGTGCAGGCAATCGCCGCGGCGCCTGCGCCATTGCAGACAATCTTGATGTCTTTCAGCGAACGGCCTGTAAGCTCACACGCATTGATCAATCCTGCCGCCGCGATGATCGCGGTGCCGTGCTGGTCATCATGAAAGACCGGAATATTCATCCGTTCCTTCAACGTCTGTTCAATGATGAAGCAATCAGGCGCGGCGATATCTTCCAGATTGATGCCGCCAAAGGTCGGCTCAAGAAGTTCGACCGCGTCAATGAAACGCTGCGCATCTTCGGTCTTCACTTCGATATCGATCGAGTCGACATCGGCGAAGCGTTTGAACAGCACCGCTTTGCCTTCCATCACGGGCTTGGATGCCAATGCACCCAAATTGCCCATGCCAAGGATCGCTGTACCATTTGAGATAACCGCGACGAGATTACCCTTCGCAGTATAATCATAGGCGGTTGCCGGGTCGTCATAAATGGCCTGCACCGGCACGGCGACACCCGGTGAATATGCGAGCGACAAATCGCGTTGTGTGGCCATTGGCTTGGTCGCCACGATTTCGATTTTCCCCGGGCGGCCTTGGGAATGGAAATCCAAAGCTTCCTGAGCTGTAATCTGGACGTCGCTGTCGTTCATTTTTGGCTTTGACCCTATTTTATAATATAAACTGCCCTAACGCGGTGGTGCCGCTAGGGCAAGCATTGCCCCGCAGGAACGGCTCCGCTATCGCGTTGCCCATGACAGGGACAATGAAAGCAACATCGGGGCCGACACCAATGATGGTGCAGTATCTCGCGCTGAAGGCGAAGGCCGAAGATTGCCTGTTGTTCTACCGCATGGGCGACTTTTTTGAGCTCTTCTTTGATGATGCGCGCGCTGCTGCTGCAACGTTGGATATCGCGCTGACATCGCGCGGCGAACATGATGGCAGGCCCATTCCGATGTGCGGCGTGCCGGTGCATGCAGCCGAAGGCTATCTGGCGCGGCTCATTAAGGCCGGGTACCGCGTCGCGATTGCGGAGCAAACCGAAAGCCCCGAAGATGCCAAGGCGCGGGGCGGTTCCAAGACTTTGGTGGCGCGCGACATCGTCCGGTTCGTGACGGCAGGCACGCTGACGGAGGACAGCTTGCTCGACAGCTGGACTTCAAACATGCTCGTCGCGGTCGCACCGGTGGGTGACGAATATGGTCTGGCGGCAGCGGATATTTCGACCGGCTATTTCGAACTCGTCACCATTGCGGCGAGCGCACTTGAAGCGGAGCTTGCACGGCTGTCCGCCAGTGAACTTGTCGTTCCGGATGGTTTGGCGCAACAACTTACGGGCGCAATCATTCGTCCGCGCGCTGACTTTGAAAGCATCGTCGGCGGCGATTTGCTGAAGCAGCATTTTGCGCTTTCGACCTTGGATGCCATCGGTGCGGTCACGCGCGCTGAGCAGGCTGCCGCTGGCGGGCTCATCGCCTATCTGGCGCATGTCGGGCAGGGTAACATGCCCTTTCTTAAGCTGCCGGTCCGGCGTGAAGTGCATGCCCATTTGTTGATTGACCAAGCAACGCGCGATAGCCTGGAAATCAGCGCAGCGCATAAAGGCGCACGCGCTGGATCATTACTGGCCGAGGTTGACCGCACGATAACGGGTGCCGGCGCACGCCAGCTGGCGTCGGACCTGTCTGCGCCTTTGATGGACCAGAATATTATCGAAGCGCGCTTGTCGCTGGTGCAGTGGTTCCATGACGCGCCCTTGACCCGCGATGCCGTCCGGTCCGCTTTGCGACAATTCCCCGATATCGCCCGTGCATTGGGCCGTGTTGTTGCCGGACGCGGCAGTCCACGTGACTTGGGGCAAATTCGCGATGGATTGGATGCGGCGCGCCATCTGCGGGAACGATTGGGCGCCATGGCCGACCGCCCCGAATTGCTCGACCAATTGCTGCCGATGTTGGATGGCCACGGCCATATGGTGGACGTCCTCAGCCGTGCGCTTGTTACCTCTCCGCCCACCGATACCGCGCAGGGCGGCTATATCGCAGAAGGCTATGATGCGGCGTTGGACGTGTTGCGTTCGGCTGGCCGTGACGGGCGGCAGGCGATTGCCCAATTGGAGGCGCGCTATCGCGATTCGACCGGCGTGGCTGCGCTCAAGATCCGGCACAATGCCGTTCTGGGATATTTTGTTGAAGTACCGGCCAAGCATGGCGATGCACTCATGGCGGCCGGGTCAGGCTTTGCGCACCGGCAAACGATGGCTGGCGCAGTCCGTTTCAACTCGCCGGAGCTTCATGAAGAGGCCATGCGCATCACGCAGGCCAGTGGACACGCCTTGGCTGCTGAAGCCGCGCATTTGGAAGAGCTGACCGCGATTGTGCTCACGCGGCGTGATGCAATCGCTGCGAGCGCCGACGCCTTGGCGCGGATTGATGTTTCGGCGGCGCTGGCGGAACGCGCTGCAGAGGGCAATTGGTGCCGTCCATCTTTTGTAAGCCACCCATGCCTTGAAATCGAAGGCGGCCGACATCCGGTGGTTGAAAGCGCGCTCGCGAAATCGGGCGACCGGTTCATTGCCAATGATTGCAAGCTGTCGCCCGATAAGCGGCTGTGGCTGGTCAGCGGTCCCAATATGGGCGGTAAATCCACCTTCCTGCGGCAGAATGCGTTGATCGTTTTGCTGGCACAGGCGGGAAGCTATGTCCCTGCGACATCGGCCAAGCTTGGCCTTGTTGACCGCCTTTTCAGCCGCGTCGGCGCATCGGATAATCTGGCGCGCGGGCGGTCGACCTTCATGGTCGAAATGGTCGAAACGGCGGCCATTCTTGCGCAGGCAACCGAACGCAGCTTTGTGATTTTGGATGAGGTTGGCCGCGGTACATCGACCTATGATGGCCTTGCCATTGCATGGGCGGTTGTCGAAGGTATTCACGAAACCAATCGCTGCCGCTGCCTGTTCGCAACGCATTATCACGAACTGACCCGGTTGTCGGACAGCCTTGACGCGCTGTCGCTACACCATGTCCGCGCCAAGGAGTATAAGGGCGACCTTGTCTTGCTCCACGAGCTTGGCGATGGCCCCGCTGACCGCAGTTACGGTATCGCAGTGGCAAAGCTTGCCGGGCTTCCGCCGCAAGTCGTGTCGCGGGCAAAGACCGTGCTGGAGAAACTTGAAAAAGGGCGCGCGGAAACTGGTGGCCTGGCCGCGGGTCTGGGTGACCTGCCATTGTTTAGCGCCGCGCTCGACGCCGCCGAAGCCAAGGTCGATGCCTTGCGGGAAAAGCTGACTGGCCTTGATATCGACGCGCTTAGTCCGCGCGCTGCGCTTGACCTGCTCTATGAATTAAAGCGGGCAGCTGGCGAAAATTAATTAGCCCAAAGACAGGAACAAACCCGCCAGCGCCGCGCTCATCAGGTTCGATAGCGATCCGGCAGCCAGTGCTTTCACACCCAGCTTGGCAATCATAGGCCGCTGGTTTGGCGCAAGGCTTCCCGTCACGGCCATTTGAATGGCAATCGAGCTGAAATTGGCAAATCCGCACAAGGCGAAGGTAACGATACCGACCGTTGGTGCGGAAAGTTCTTTCAGCGCGCCCAAATCAATGAAGGCGACGAATTCGTTCAGAACGATTTTGGTACCGAACAGGCCGCCAGCCTGAATCGCTTCATGCCATGGCACACCCAAAAGGAACATTACGGGCGCAAAGGCATAGCCAACAATTTGCTGGAAACTCAGGTCAGGCTGACCAAACCAGCCGCCGATGCCGCCCAATATGCCATTGGCAAGCGCAACCAAGGCAACGAAAGCCAGGACCATCGCGCCGACCGCTACCGCCAGCTTAACGCCGGTTTGTGCGCCTTGCGCCGCGGCCATGATGATATTGGCGGGTTTTTCTTCGCCATCATCGTGGACCATGACCGGCTCATCATCGGGGTGCGGGTTCGCCAACGCAGGGTCACCTTCGGCAAGCGCGACAGGCGGCGCGTCAGGCATCATCAGTTTGGACATCAAAATGCCGCCCGGTGCGGACATGAACGCTGCTGCGAGCAGATAATCGATGCGGATGCCCATGGATGCGTAAGCGGCCAATATGGTTCCGGCAACGCCCGCCATACCCACGGTCATGACGCAGAAAAGCTGTTCCGGTTTCAAATTGGCAAGATAGGGGCGGATGACCAGTGGCGATTCTGACTGGCCCACGAAAATATTGGCGGCAGCGCAAAGGCTTTCGACTTTTGAAATGCCGGTAATTTTTTGCAAACCGCCACCGATCCAGCGGATGACATATTGCATGATGCCCAGATAATAGAGGATCGAGATCAGCGAAGCGAAAAAGATAATGACGGGAAGTGCAGCAATCGCAAAGCTGTTGCCGCCGATTTCTGGAGAGGCGAGCGGGCCAAAAATAAACTGCGTGCCCTTCGCTGAATAGCCGAGCAGGTTCGACACGCCGGTAGATGCGGTATTGAGCGCGACTTTACCCCATGAAGTGTAGAGGACGAGGGCAGCGACGCTGGCCTGCAAGGCAAAGGCTGCGCCCACCACGCGGAACTTGATGGCGCGCCGGTTTGACGAGAGCAAAATGGCGATCGCGAGAATGACGATCATCCCTGCAAGGCTCAATAAAATATGCATAAAGTCCCCAACCCCGATATATTGCCGCGATACCTAGCGCCATCGTTGGCCTTGCGCCAATAAAATTAGACGCTAGTCAGTTTCGCATGACTGACCAGACCACATCCGGCGTATCATTAAGCGCCATTCCGCGCTCCTTGTTTGTTTTTGCCATCTTCTATGGGGGCATGGTCCCCTTGGGTGGATTTTTAGGTGCCAAGCAGGTTGCGATCGGGCCGCTGGCTGTTGAAGCGGGGATTTTTCCGTTTCTGACGCTGATCGCGGTTTCAAGCGCCATTGCCGAAATGCATGGGCGCGCCATCGCTGACCGTTTGGTGCGTTATGGTTTTGTGCCTTTGTTCATTGCGATTGGGCTTTCCTATTTTGTCCTGCAACTCCCGACCGATCCCGGCATGTATGAACCTGCCAAAGAAGCCTTTCCGGTCATCGTCGGCCAAAGCGGGCGGATGATGGCAGCGGGCATCCTCGCTTATGGCGTATCGGTTTCTTTGAACGTCTGGTTATTTGCGCGGCTGAAAGGCACGTCGGGCAAGTTCCTTGCGGCTCGTGGTTTTGTCGCCGCGGCCTTGTCGCAGATTGTCGACACGCTGATCTTCATCACCGTGTCCTTCTATGGCGTGCGCCCTATCGCCGATCTGATGGTCGGGCAGATGATTGCCAAAATTGTCCTGTCGGCGGTCATGGTCCCGCTGGTCATTGCTCTGGTCGTCCGTATCGGCCGCAAACTTGACGCAGAAGGCGCAGCATGACGATTAATCCCGCCAACCTAGCCAAAGCCGAAACGCTTACCGAGGCTCTGCCCTATTTGCAGCGTTACGCGGGCAAGACATTTGTCGTAAAATATGGTGGCCATGCGATGGGCGATGCCGGTCTGGCGCGCGATTTTGCGGACGATGTCGTGCTATTAAAAGCCGTCGGCATTAACCCCGTCGTCGTCCATGGTGGCGGCCCGCAAATCGGCGCTATGCTCAAAAAATTGGGTGTGGAGAGCCAATTTGTCGATGGTTTGCGCGTCACCGATGCTGAAACGGCCAAGATTGCCGAAATGGTGCTGTCGGGCGCGATCAACAAAGAACTGGTCGGCTGGATCAACGCTGCGGGTGGTAAAGCGCTTGGCATATCCGGCAAAGACGGCGGCTTTGTTACTGCAACGAAGGTTCAGCGGACGCAGAAAGACCCGGACAGCCATATCGAACGCAATATCGATTTGGGGTTTGTCGGCGAACCGACGACAGTCGACCGCAGCGTCATTGATACGATCAGCGCCGCCGGCATGATTCCGGTCATTGCGCCCGTTGGCGTTGGCGCAGATGGGCATACCTACAATATCAACGCCGACACGATGGCGGGCGCGGTGGCGAGTGCACTTGGTGCATCACGGTTGTTCCTTTTGACCGATGTTGCCGGCGTGCTCGACAAATCGGGCGAGCTGCTGACCGATCTGGATCCTGCGGCGATTGCCAAGCTGCAAAGCGACGGCACGATTAGCGGCGGTATGATTCCGAAGATCCAGACCTGCGTCGATGCGGTGAAATCGGGCGTGGACGCCGCGGTCATCCTCGACGGACGCACGAGCCATGCAATGTTGATCGAAATGTTCACTGTGAAGGGTGCGGGCACGCTTATTCATAAGTGATATAGGCTATTGCTGTTTTAGGGTGTTGATACAGCGCCTTGGCTCGGCTAATTACCAACGCCAGACCTATCCGGAGAATATCATGCTTCTCGCGCTCATTTCCATTATTGGCTATCTGATGACGATCCTGTCGACGGTTGTGATCGTTCAGTTCATTTTGAGCCTGCTCATCGCGTTTAACGTTGTTAGCCTTGCGAACAATATCGTCTCGTCAATCTGGCAAGCGCTGAATGTCATTCTTGACCCGTTTTTAAGGCCCATCCGCAAAATCCTGCCCGACACCGGCATGATTGATTTTTCTCCAATGGTGTTGCTGATCGGGCTGCGCATTCTGCAGATGCTTCTAATGGGCCTTGCCAGTGATATCTCAATGGCGGGCATGTGAGCACAGCTATGATCATTGATGGCAAAGCCTTTGCCGCTGATTTGCGCCAACGGATCGCAGCTTTAGTCCCTGCTTTTGTAGCGAAAACAGGCAGAAGCCCCGGTCTCGCGGTTGTGCTGGTGGGTGAAGACCCCGCAAGCCAAGTCTATGTCGGGTCCAAGAAAAAGGCGACGGTCGAAGCGGGAATGAACAGCTTTGAACATAAGCTGTCCGCTTCGGTTTCGCAGGATGAACTGATCGCATTGGTCGAAACACTCAATGCAGATCCGGCTGTTGATGGCATTCTGGTTCAGCTGCCCTTGCCAGCGCATATGGACGACAAGGCGGTCATTGCCGCGATTGACCCTGCCAAGGATGTCGACGGGTTCCATGTGGTCAATGCAGGGCGGCTTGCGGTGGGTGAGGATGCTTTTGTGCCCTGCACGCCTTTGGGCTGCCTCATGCTCTTAAAAGACCATATGGGCGATTTGTCCGGTAAGAATGCCGTCGTGATTGGACGTTCCAACATTGTTGGCAAACCAATGGCGCAATTGTTGCTCGCTGAAAATTGCACCGTTACCATTGCGCACAGCCGCACGCAGGATTTGCCCGATGTGGTGCGGCGCGCGGATATTGTTGTCGCAGCCGTCGGCCGCGCTGAAATGGTGAGGGGCGACTGGTTGAAACCGGGCGCAGTGGTCATCGATGTCGGTATCAACCGCCTTGCGCCCGCCGATGGGCAAAGCAAGGGCCGGCTGGTCGGCGACGTTGCCTTTGACGATGCCCTCCGTCATGCTGGCGCGATTACCCCTGTCCCGGGCGGCGTTGGCCCCATGACGATTGCCTGCTTGTTGCGCAACAGTTTGGTCGCTGCGCATCGTCGTGCAGGGATCATGGTGCCGGAAGGCATATGACGTCATGAAACCCGTTTTCGCCCTCACACTTGCTGCGGCGTTGACGGGTTGCGCCTCTGTCCCGGCTCCAGAGTTTCGCGGTTTCCAACCCAAGATTGCCAATCCAAGTGCGATCATCGCGGCGGAAATTGGGTTTAACCAGCTTGCCCAAGAAAAGGGCCAATGGACAGCATTTCGCGCAACGGCTGCAAAGGATGCGGTGATGTTTGTGCCGCAACCTGTGGCCGCGTCCGAATGGTTGAAAGGCAAGGCCGATCCTGTGGCATCGGTGAAGTGGCAACCGCATAAGGCATATATGTCCTGCGACGGCAAAACCGGCGTCACGACGGGTGCATGGCAGCGGCCCGATGGCTCGGTTGGCTATTTCACCACCGTGTGGGAATTTGTCGAAACGAACAATCGCGGCGATGGCGAATGGAAATGGGTGCTGGATCATGGCGACGCCCTGACCGCGCCGCGCATGGCGAAGGAAATGATTGAGACCAAGGTCGCGAGCTGCAAGGGCCGTGCGCCCGCGACGCTGGTGGCGCCACCCGAGGGCGCGAAGATGAAGATCGGTTATGCGCGGGATCAGTCATTAAGCTATAGTTGGATCGTGCACCCAAATGGCGCGCGGACCATTGAAATCAAATTGTGGAACGGTGAAGCGACGGAGACCGTGGTTACCGATCAGGTTGCTGCTGAATTATGATGGACCTGTTCCTCTCGGCCTTCATCACATTTTTCGTGGTTATCGATCCTCCGGGATGCGCGCCAATTTATGCGAGCCTGACCAAAGGCGCAAATGCCGCGCAGCGCCGCAATATGGCGTTTCGCGCGGTCATCGTCGCGTCGGGCATATTGCTGGTGTTTGCGTTGTTCGGCGAACAGTTGCTGTCGGCATTGCATATTGAACTGAACAGCTTCCGAATCGCTGGGGGCATCATGCTGTTCCTCATCGCCATCGATATGGTTTTTGAAAAGCGCACCGAACGCCGCGAAGAACGCGCGCAGAAAATCCTCGAGACCCCCGAAATCGAAGACGTGTCGGTCTTTCCCATGGCCATGCCGATGATTGCGGGACCAGGCTCCATCGCATCGGTCATGCTGTTGATGTCGCAAAATAGCGGCGTTGATCGCGCCAGCGTAATTCTTGGCGCGCTTGCCACTGTGTTGGTGCTCACCTTGCTCGCGCTTCTCGCTGCTGGCCCGATCATGCGGGTACTTGGAGCCAATGCAGAGGCGGTTATCACGCGGCTTCTTGGCGTGCTCCTCGGCGCGCTTGCGGCGCAGTTTGTTATTGATGGATTGCGCGCAAGCTTCGCCGGCTGATTATTGCAGCGTTACCCGGTCGTCCGATCCGTCATGCCGTCCGAAAAATTGCATCAGTTGGACGATCGTATCTGCGCGGTCTGACAATCCCCGTGCCTCCAACAAGGCCTGTTTTGCGGCATAGTCAAATGGGGCGATTTGGGCGATGGCATTGACCAGCGAATAATCATCCAGCTGCGACACCGCGCTCCAGTCGACACTATAACCCTGCGCTTCGGCAAAGCGGCGCGATTCGATTTCGAGCGAGGCCCGTTCCGCCAACGATAGGGCGTCGCCAATTTCGTCTTCTTCCCAAAGCTCGGCTTCGACCTGCCGAAAGCTGGTGGTGACATTCAGCTCATGCACGATTGAAAAGCGCTGCACCCCTTCCAGAATGATATTGTACCTGCCATCGTCGAGCGCCTCGACATCGTGGATGCGTGCAAGACAGCCGACGGTGAACAGCGGCGGGTTGGCGCCTTGGCCTTTTGGCTGGATCATGCCGATTTTGCGGTCACGCGCTAGCGAATCGCCGACAAGGTCACGGTAGCGTGGCTCAAAAATATGCAGGGGCAATTGCATACCCGGAAAAATAATGGCCCCGGTGAGTGGGAAAATCGAGATACGGCGCGCGGTCATCCGAACAAGATCGCAGACAATTTACGGCGTGTTGCCGACACCCATGGGTCCTCAAGGCCAATGACGGCAAAAATTTCCAGAAGCCGTGCCTTTGCCGCGCCGTCATTCCATTCGCGGTCTGCTGCAATGATATGCAGCAGCGCGTCGGCTGCACCATCGCGATCACCGGCCGCCATTAACGCATTTGCCAGATTAAGCCGTGCTTGATGGTCTTCGGGCGCTGCATCGACGGCGGCTTTCAAACCTGCCAATTCTTCGGGCGGGACGGTAGCGGCGGCAATGCTCAATATCGATCTTGCCTTTTCCAGCGCAGGATCGGCGCGCAGCTCTTCACTCAGGCTGTCATAAACCGCCTGCGCCTCTTCCACACGGCCAATAGCGGCCAGAGTTCGGATAAGGCCCGACAGTGCAGCAGGATGCTCCGGCGATATCGTCAGCGCCTCTGCAAATAACCCATAAGCCTGCTCGGCATCACCATGCGCCAAACGATCTTCTGCAGCTTCCATCAGCGGCAACAGGGCGGCTGTGGGGTCATCCGCAACCTGGCCTGCTGATATGGGCAATTTTTCAAGCAGCTGGTCCAGCATTTGCTTTAACTGCGGTTCGGTGCGGGCTGGTGACAGGTCCGCAACGGGCTGTCCCTGAAAAATGGCATAGACGGTGGGAATCGAACGCACCTGAAACTGCGACGCGATGAACTTATTTTCGTCGACATTGACCTTGGCCAAAACGACGCCGCGATCGGCATATTCTGCGGCAACCTTTTCCAATATCGGCGTTAACTGCTTGCATGGGCCGCACCATTCGGCCCAGAAATCCAGAATCACCAATTTATCCATGGACGGCGTGACTACGTCGTTCCGGAATTGCTCAACGGCTCTTTGCTCGTCGGTGGTAAGGCCCATCGTCGCCACTTCATTCTCCATTCCACAGGGTTTGATTCGCCCCTATGTGGGCAAAGAGCAGGGTTTCACAATAGAGGCATTACCCCAGTTTTCGCAAAAAGCCGATATTTGGGGCTTGCGGGGGAATATGCCCCATGCTAACGGCGCGCCTCACCCGTCAGGATTTCAAGAACCTGACCGCCAGAGCGGGCGTAGCTCAG
>DLOZ01000010.1:48519-57432 GCA_002479765.1 Sphingomonadales bacterium UBA7471
ATCCCTTCGCCCGCTCCAGTTTTCTTAAGAAAATCAAGGACTTAGCAAAAAGTCCTTTTCGAGATTCCCCAGAAAAACCTATAAACGGATCATAAACGGATTTAGTCGTTTGTGAGGTCGTTAATGGACGCTGCTGATTCATCCTCAAAATCGAAGCGTCGAGCGCCACCCACGGTGCTTGAAAGCAAGACGTTTAAGGATGGTGCGATCTATCTCTATCGGCGAGCGGAATACAAAAAACCGACGTGGTTTATCCGTCTCAAGATCCCAGGTGCGAAGGGGTACGTCTGGAAATCCAGCAGGACCACGGATGAGTTCGCTGCCTACAAGGTCGCCGAAGACCTCTACAACCAATCGCTCGTTAAGGTCCTAAGTGGAGCGAAACTCAACTCAAAACGGATCGCTGATGCGCTGAATGGTTACATAACGTTCCACGAGCGAGAACAAGAGCGACTGTCGATCCACTATAAGATCCTGTTCGCCAAACGTCTCATCCCGATTTTCAAATCGCGAACCTTCGACGAACTGGACACTGCGCTGGTGAGTGAGGTTCTGGATAAACTGGGTCAGAATTCGAAGCGCAAGTCGCTTTCACCAAATACGATAAAGCGTCTGCTCGCTGATCTGCGCCATTTTCTGAATTGGGCGATTGAGCAAGGTTACGCTGACACGTTGCCGAAGTTTCCCAAAATCCGAGATGATCAAAATCGTCGTCCGCACTTTGACGATGCCGATTGGTCAACGCTAACCCGATATATGGGCACTTTTGTTCGCAAAGCGCACGGTTCCGTTCGCCGAGACCGAGTGCTGCTGGTGAATTATGTCCTTATTCTCGCCAACACTGGAATACGTGTCGGTGAGGCACGAAATCTGAAGTGGCGTAATATTCGACCAATCACCACGGCAGACGGGACCGAGACCGTCGCTATGGTTGTGAAGGGCAAGACAGGGATGCGAGAGGTTGTTGCCCGCACATCGGACGTCAAAAAATGGTTCAACAACATTCTGACAGAACGGAAGATCGATCTGGGTGACGAAGGTTCGGATTTGCGGAATGCGAGAGCAGTTCCTCCTGACACCTTCGTCTTTTGCGGTCGTGACGGGGTTCCGATTGGATCGTTTAAGAAATCCTTTGCCACTCTGCTGAACGATGCTGGCGTCGAGTTCGACACGTTCGGCAACAAGCGTACCCTCTATTCTCTCCGTCACACCTACGCTACGTTCCGACTGCATGAAGGGGTTAACCAGTATGCGCTTGCCCGAAATATGGGCACGTCGGTCGCGATGTTGGAGCAATTTTATGGTCACACCTCCAACATCATTTCTGCCGACGAACTGATGAAAACGTCTTACCGAAAATCGACAAAAGAAAACGATAAACGTCAGAAAGCACCAGACGCTTTAGGTTGGTTGTCGGTCTAATCATCCTCTCGGTCCGTTCCAGCGACACACAGCGTCGAGATCGGGTTGTGGCGGGTTGCCTATAGGAAAGGATGGGTTGGCGTTCTCGAGACGGGTTCTAACCCCCAAAATTGCTCGAAACCTGCCGTCCCTGAGCGTCATAAACGTAGATGTTATTCCCTCGCCGAACGCTGACCGTGCTCGATGTGTATCCCTTCAATCCGTCAACAGGTCCGTTGCCCGCGAACACAGCACATAATTGTCGCTGGTTCGGTCCATAGACGTAGACCTGACTGCCTCGCTGAACCGCTGTGACGATTTCGGTCATTTGAATTGGCACGATCCAGAATAAAGGATGGTGGTGTCATTTAACGTCACAACCTCGGTGAAATCGCCGAGAGTGTTAAAACGGAACAGCACGCTACCTTGCGGGATACCGACATTATACCAAATTCCGGACGGAACGATGGTCGCGGGATACTCATCGCTGCCCATACTATCTGCCCGTCGATAGATCGACTCTTTGACATCGTAAATCTGAGTGATTTTGATGTCATTACCCTTATCGCACCCCTCGGGAGAGCAGGTGTTTTTGATCGTTGCTCGACATTCGACCCGAGAGAAACCATCCAGAAACTTTGAGGATGCCTCTGGGGCAGAGGCATAACGAGACATTCGTTTGAGTTGCTCTTGTGACAGATCGCCATCGTTGGTTTTTTCGCACCCAGCGAGAAGGATCCCAGATAAACTTAGAATTATCGCTGCTCTGATCATCACGTATGCCCCCCTCGCTCCACGAAAATCCCGTACATGAATTAGATGCTGGTAATTGGTGATTTAAGCAAGGAGCAATGTCGGTCTAAAACCTCCGCCAATCCCCTGTTTTCAACGCCAATTCCAACCGATTTAGAACTAAAAAAGTTGAGTTTTCTGCGCATTTGAAAGGGGTGAGACCTAAAACTTTTATAAATAATCCGTCGAGAATTTTGGATGGATTTGGAAAAATGTATGTTTCGGGCAAGAGATTTTTTGAGACTGCGGATCAGTGGTTCGCAGACGTTCAACCCAACTATCACATTCGCCTATCGCTGCTGAAAAGTCGTTCGTTGGGACGAGTTAGCGGGACTGGTTGGCACGGTGGCGACGAGATTTTTTATCGACAGGTGTGTGATAGGTTTGTTCGCAGTCTTTCTCGTCGATTTTGCTCTAATAAAAATGTCTGGAAACGCTTTAGACCCATACTGCCGAATATCTGTTGCCTGCACGGTATAGGTGGCAAAACGGCATGGCACTTACACCTCAACATTCTGGCGCCAGAAGGGGTTGTTGACGTCGATTTTGAAAAAAACGTTTGGGACACCGCAAGGGAAAACCCTTGGATACCATTCGGGCACCACTCCATTCACGTTGAACCTATCCGTTGTCAGGCAAAGGCAATATCCTACACGATGAAGGAAGGATTTAGCAGCGTCATGCCGTGCTAATAATCTGAGGTCGGTGGAGTGAAGTAACCCCTCATAGGGTTCCGCTCAGATCGCCGAAGCAGATGTTAAAACGAAACGGTGTCATCGCTTCCAGATGCCCTTTCCGACCCACACACTTAGAAGACCAACTCACTTCCTTACACTTCGCTGATCTAATGCTGCTGCCGTCGACCGCAGCGTAGCAAGGGAGACCAACCGAACGAAGTGAGGTTGAACTGCGCTCCTATCTCGGTCCGATTGGTTCGTCGTCCTCATAAACGTCTTCTGGCGGATCACGAGAGACGACTTCTGAAATCTGCTCGCACAGATCCAATTCGCTTTTCGAGCAAATCTCCCCAATCTCGTCTAGTTTGCCTTGTAGGAATTGATCCTGCCTTTCTCTGCTGAACCACAACCCATTCGTGATGATGAAAAGAAGGATCGCGGGGAATACTAAGTTTGGATTGTCATCTTCTTTTAAAAAATGTGCCGCCCATCCTCCGATAAACCAAATCGCAAGGATCTGCGCAGTGTGACCGATAAAATATAACAGGACAAAAAAAACGAAAATTGCTGCGTAGATGACTGTCGTCTTCGTGATCTTTAGTTTCATCGGTCCTTCTCCCCAGATCCTTCCACCTTTCGCGTCCTCCAAAAAATACCAAATCTCAGATCTGGAAGGAACCTAAATAATTAAAATCCAATAGGAGGACGAGCATGGATCAATATCGAGAAATTAAGGATGCCTATGTGGGCGCACAGGTGTCAAAGCGCCAAAAAAGCATGCTGATAAATTGGTGTAAACTGCGCGATACGACACCATCGCAGTGGATCAGAAGGCATATCGACAGCATCGATGATGATGGAGGAGCGGCATATGCTTAAGTCGTTACCCAAGACCCTGCTTGATCTAATCACTGCCCTCAAAGGGTTGCCCAACAGAACGAAGATTGAGGTTTTCGAAGGATCGACGCTCAAGGATATTCCACCTCGCTATCTGTTGGACGCGAAGAAGGCGACGGTGATTGTTCTCATGTAACAAAAAACCCTCGCTGGTCAGGCGAGGGTTTCAGTCAACTCCCAGTCGACAGGATCAAGACAGTCGGATCTTCGGGATCTGGTTTGAAGTCTTCAATGAAGCGATTGTGAGTGTCTCGCGCTGCCCACACAGCAGTATCAGCAGCAATCCAAAGGTCCATCCACTGTTCTCCCGCAATCTCGATTTCAACGTCAATCGGGCGATACCATTCGGAAAAATAGCGTACTCGCTTTGCCTCTTTGAATGGGTGCGTTTCGCGGATCCTCACCTTCTTATCTTCTCGAAAAACACTCCACTCTGTGCTCCGTCCGAATGGGAAGATATGCCAATCGGTAACGATGGGGTTATTATCAATTTCTTGGTTCACCAAATTCATTTCTGTAGTCCTTACTGTTGATTTGATTTCAAGACCGACCATTCGCTCTTGATGTTCTCATTTTACGATTTTTGGCGTTTTTCAGCGCTGCCAACGGAGTTGGTCTGATGCGCAAACTAGGTTGTCCACTTTGTGTGAGATCGTCAGATTTCAGTCGTCGGAATCAGGAAGACCAATCCGCTCTCAACACCAATCATCTCAACCACACCTTTGACGTCGATGGTCACGGCATAGTCTTCCGAACGAAGGGATTTCAGTGTTTCGGCAGAAATTGACCCAGCAAACGGCGAGATAACATTGGCATTGTGGGTCTGTCGGAACGACGCAACATCCTGCCCGTCACAAATTTGGAGGCAGACACTTTGATTGCCTGTCGTGATGCCGAGATAGAGTTTTGACTTTGATTTCTTCCGACGAACTGATTGAAAAAGTCGTGCCACCTTTTTTAATGACCCAACGTTCTCCGCTTTCAGTTCAAAGCGGACGGCAGCATCCCGATTTCGCAGCAGGTTCACATCTGGGATCTTGCTTATAGGCAAACTCTCGAATTCATTGGGTTCTGCGCCGCAAGCACGCATCAAACGTCCAATGGTCAATTCATCCATCGAAAACTTGCCCGACGTGTCGAAACGATCATTCAGCGTACCAATCACGCAATGACCGATTTCATCATATTTCCAACCGACACGCTTTTTGCTTTTCATCACACCACGTCGCTTGGCGGGCATCACCATAAAACGGTTTGGGGCGAGGATGTAAAAATGCTCGCACACCTTCTCGAAAGGGCGAAGATTGCGCTCAAGGTTGATAGTCGGGACCATGATTAAAGACCCTTCACTTCAACGGAGACAAAATCCTTCAGCGCATCAATCGCTGCCTTGAACGCATTGATCGTATCAGAAGGGACGTTCGACAGGTCACTTTGAATGGTCACAACGATGCCAGTTGCCACTGCAACCTTCTGAACCCTGTTCGTCGTTGACGGAAAAAGGTCAGTCACATCCTTCAATTGCGTCAGAGGAGTGATTTTCCCTTCCGCCAGCGCACTCTGAACCTCAACAGGGTCTTTGCCTGCGAGGACATACAAGGTGGCGTAAGATCCAGGCAGCAGGGGCACATTCTCAGGGGCAGACAAAACTGAGTGGCGAGCGATCTTTAGCAACTTGCTGATCACGGTCTCTGACATGATCCCATTTTCAACAAGGTGCTTACGGATTGTGCTGAACTCATCACGTTTTAGTTGCTCCTGTGCCTGAAGGAGCAAGCGACCAGTCTCCATGATGCTGGAGGCAACCTTCCTCCACGAGGCAACAATTCCAAATTGGAATTGCTGAACGAGTGAGACGGCATTTTGCTCGTAGGAAATGTCGGTAGTTACGGTCGAGTTAGTCGTTTCAATATTCTTCATAATGTAGTCCTTTTCGTTTCATGTTTCATCGAAGAGCACCTCGCTCTTGATGTTCTCATTGTACGAAAAATGACGATTTTCTGCGCCGACAACGGTCTGAGGATACGGTGAATTCAGGTTGTCCACTTTTGCTTCTGAACACCTTGCGCAACGCTCTGTTGCTCGGCAAATTGCCTATAGGAAATAGTCAGGGGGCAGGATGGACGGCAGGCAGCGATGGAGTGGGGACGGTGAGTTCGTTCTGCCTGCAGGGTTTGTGGAACCGTATCGCCTTTGGTTTGAATATCTGAAGTCTGCCTATGCCGACGAAACCATTGAGGTGGACCTCGAACATTACGCTGCTTGGGGCGATGTTCAGAACCTGACCTTCAATCAATGGTGGGGCAAAAACTGGCGCACCATCTTTGCCGTGAAAGCACGAAAAGTCAGCATAGTGGATGGCGACGCCAAACCCGATCCTGATAGTTTGCTCCTGCGTATTCCCCTGTCCGGATCGACTGATGCGCTGCTGAAACAGGTTCGCACCATCCTCGCTAAGCACGAGATAGTTGACGGTGGCGTTGTCGGTCGGGAGCAGGGGCAGTTCAAACTAGTCGAGGGATACCAGAAGGGTTTCCTGAACAATCTCGACCGCACACGTCGCTACCTTCGTCTCTACCAATTCTGGTTAAAGCACGCTGAGAAGGATCGAATGAAGCGTCTGGATGCTGCTGCTCGGGATTTTTATAACTGGGGAGAGAAGCGAAAGGCGACGCTGGCGGCACAGAATTGGTCTAAACCTCGTCCATACGTCGACCTGCCATATTTCTATAAGGTCTATGTTGGTTGGTTGGACGCCAAGCGATCAGAGAAGAAGCGTCAGACAGGCGACTTGTCTCAATCGGACTTCGAAATGGGGAACGTCCGTGATGCTCGTCGTATGATCACACGTGACATTACACGTGCTCGGAAGATCGCTGAGTTCACCGCCAAGGGCATCTTCCCGCAGAATTCGGTTCGCTAGGATTAATCCAACAAGCGGTGTTTCTCGGCATAACCGCCATCGTCAACGAGAGCACAAATGTAGGATCGCTCGTTCCAGTCCTCTCCAATACCCGTCGAATGCCCTTGTGCCATCGCCTTACATGCCCGCAGACCTTTCACGGTTCCGATGACTTGTTCGTCGTCGGGATTATCTGCTTTGACATTCTTCCAATAGAGCACGTCGTATGTCGCCAAATCCGTGACGTAATAGCACGAGAAGTCGGAGGCATATTTTTCGCATGATGTGATCGATGAGCATGAGGACGCGATCATCATCAATCCTATTGGCAAGATTCTTCGGGCAATCATGCTTCGCTCCTTAATCTGCTCGTGCTGCGATAGCGGAACTAAACGTTATTTTTTAGTCCGTCAAAAAACGACAGAAATCTGCCAAAAAATGGACGTTTTTCCTTTCGATCTGTGTGCACCCAGTTATCGATTTTAATTCTAAAGTTTGAATAACGAGGTGCAGGTAATGAAGGTCGCCATCTACGCTCGCGTTTCCACAAACGATCAGAATTATGAAGGTCAACTCGAGGAACTAAGGTCGCTCGCTGAACGGTCTGGATGGGAAGTGATCGAAGTTTACAGCGAGAAGGTCAGCGGCACTAAGGAGACAGAAGAGCGATCCGAACTGAAGCGAATGATGCGGGATGCTCGCTGGCGTAAGTTTGAAAAGGTGTTGGTCTGGTCGGTTGATCGCCTGGGTCGTTCGATGAAGAACCTCGTGCTGGTCCTGAACGAACTCAAGGACCTGAAGATCGACATCTTCTCCTACAAACAAGCAATCGACACCTCGACCGCCATGGGTTCGATGTTCTTCCAGTTTCTCGGCATATTCTCTGAGTTCGAGAATACGATCCGAAAGGAACGTCAGATTGTCGGGATCAGGAAGGCGAAAGAACGAGGTGTTCGCTTTGGGCGCAAACCCACAACAGAAGCGCAAATCGCCAAGATCCGTTGGATGCGGAAAAACGGTGCTTCGATCCGAACGATTTGCTCCGAAGTGAAGGTCAGTCCGAACACGGTTTATGGCGTGCTAAGTTAACTCGTTCGAGATCTATAATCCGAGGGAGTGGTAAATGTTCCACTGATCAGGACTTACGGTATTTAGCGCGATATATGCCATGTAAAGCGTCGCGAGGTTCATCGCCAAGATAAATACGCCCACAACTGTTTCGGGAATACCCGGATAATCGTTTCCGCCAGCATGTATTCGCCAAGACGGATAATCTTTTTCAAATATTTTTTTGTATAAATCAACAGCATTCATCGCTGCACTCGCTATAACAGCAAATGTTTTGAATAAAAAATCAATAAAATTGGCAATCGTAAATGCATAAATTATAAATATTGAAATATATTTAACCGCGGAAAATGACAACCATTGATTTAGAAGAATTATCAAAGTGAATGTGACTGCTGAATATACGAGATTATTATAAGATTGTCGCGATGCAAGCAGTGACGTTGATTTATTTTTATCGAACCTTTCTTTCTTTACATCGCTCGAGGTGAACTGGATGAAGTCCGCTGCCATATCCTCCTGTACAGACGGGTGCGTTGCCGTGCGCCAGAAACATACCACAACTCCTATTATGCTCCCGAGCACACGACCTTCGCTCTCCTCGAAGGACTTAATTAGGTCTGGCGCAAGAGACATCACAGCAAATCCAACGAGAACAAAACCAATGAACCAAGCGGATGCGGCAAAAACATACTTAAACGGCGAGCGCCAGCGCAGTTCGCCCCGCAGCGCCAAATACAGAGATTTCGGCAGACCATAAATTAAAGGCAGAAGGACTGTGCTGAAATAAATTATTCCGAGGAACATTCCGAGCATGAACCATGCCACATACGCTATGAAACCCATTCTCGTCCCTCCCCGACATTATCTCCGGAAACTATCGCCTAACCTCGCTAAGGCAAGCGTCCAATTAGAACCTCAAAAACGGGTCCCCTTTTCACCTTGCTTAAAACGGGGTTTAGCAGGGACTTGTTTTCATTAAGACTGCCAAGGAAACCCAGAAAAGTTTCCAACCGAATTCCGCAAAAAATCCTGCGCCGCAAAATTGGGTTCTGCTAGGGTTGCAACGTCAAAATTGATAAACGAAACATAAACGGATTTGCACAAGTCAATAATTATTGTGGTATATCAATATATTGCTGTCAACCGGTCACTTGCCAAGGTTGGGGTCGAGGG